>NZ_JBCLVB010000011.1:0-650114 GCF_039548455.1 Luteimonas sp. MJ250
CAGACATGGTCGGCCTGGTAGGTGTTGAGGTACATGAGGCAGAACATCAGTACAGAAGCAGCCAAGATCATGAGAAGGAATGTTCTGTACGGCTGCATTGTTCTCTCCTGTGACGTCTAACACCAGAGTTAAGCCGAGCAGCGTAGTGAAGCGAAACACATGGCAAGCTCTACCTGCCATGTGTTTTGCGTAACGAAGCGGATTCGGCTTGAACGACTCGTTAGGCCGCCGCTGACTGGCACCTGTGCCAGACCTGCGATGACCCAACCCCTGAGCGGAACAGTACAACAAGTCTTGGCCGGCAGCTTGGGCTTGCCCTTGCTGCGCCCGAAGCCAGAATGCCAGCCCGCGCGGCCCAGAATCCTCACCGCCAGCGTCACGAGGCCGACCCGGGGCGATCGTACTTGTACCGAAGCTGCACGTGTCCGAAGCCGAGGAGCGTCCGGACTGGTCGCCGATGCCGACACCGTGTGTGCGAAACGCCCACGGCGACGGATGAGCGAGATGCATCAGGCGGTCGAAACTGCTGCTACGGCAGTGCGGGAAACAAGGCCTAACACCAGAATTAAGCCGTGCCGCGAAGCGGCATCGGCTTGAATGAATCGTTAGGCGGCGCACCAGAGTGCAATGCCGCCGATAACGAACAATACCAGCCACGACAAGTGCTTGCCTCGGGTGAGGAGCAACGGCAGGACCCCGGACGCGACGAAGGTGAGTCCGATGATTTGGAGCATGCCGGACACTGTGAGGTCGCCGCGACCGGCATGCACCAACAGCGCAGCAAAGCCGAACCACGCAACGGTGGTGATGTGCCAGGCGAAGCGCAACGTTCGGGTCGTGAATTCAGAGCTGCCGAATAGTTTTGGCAGATCACTGCGGTGAAATAGGCGGGTGAGGATGTAACGCTCGCCGAGGACAGAGTGGGCCGCGCCGAGTGCTACGGCGAAAACTGCTGCGGTGTAGAGAAGTCCTGCCATAGCCGCCTAACACCTGAATTAAGCCGCGCCGCGAAGCGGCGTCGGCTTGAATGAATTGTTAGGCATCAGCCTGTGACGCTGACGCCTCGGTCCTTGAGGCCGCAACCGGACACCTGCGGCGAAAGATTTGCCCAATGAACGTGCCCGACAAGAACGAGATGAGAAGAACAAGCCAGTCTATTGCGGCTAAGACGCTTGGATAGTGGGTCGGCAGCCACATGGCCACTACTCGATCGAACGGTAGAGAGATCGCAACATATGCTAGAAGCACGAACGCTGCATGTTGGCATGGGCGATTAGCTAGGCGAATGACCAGAAGCGCGAAGATGGCGGCGCCCATAAGGAAAGATGCCAGATTGCCGATGGCGTAGTGCCATAGGGCCGTCTGAGGATCTGTCGCCGGCGCGGAAAGCAGGCCGTCTAGAAAGCCGACTAAGAACCGCGCAAGAAATAGCAGGATCGTGTAATTAGCTATCACTCTCCAGTTCACGACACAGCCCCCCCTGAGGCCTAACACTTGAATTAAGCCGCGCCACGAAGTGGCGTCGGCTTGAATGAATGGTTAGGCCTGACAGCGTCTGACTGCAAGTTGCTGTCCGCCTCGAAGAGGAGTGGTGTCTGGTGGACGCACGCTTGCGGCTGCGGGGCGAACTGCCATTGTGCTACGGCTGCCAAGATGGCTTCGGCATAGCCCACCGGCTGTTCGTTCGAATGACCGCTAGGTGTCCAGTCCGAGGAGAGGATGCGGACAGAACGCACCCGGCCCGCAGTGTCGACAACATAGGACACAACAGCTTTCCCAACAAACTCGTTGTGCAGGCGCGAAGGGAGCTTCGGGGCCACCGTGCGAAGGGGCGACAGCTGCGTGTCGCAGGGTGACGTGGCGCCCGCGCTAGCACTGTCCGCCGTCAGGGAGAGGCCGACTGCGAACATTGCGAGAGCGGATAGAACTGTCATGGAGGGCCTAACACTAAGTAGATCCCAAAAGCGGAATGTAGCAGATTGCACTGTAGTCCCACGCTCGCGTTCCCGTCGGGAAAATCCCACCTGAAATCATCCACTTGTCCGCTTGCCGCGCCTGCCTCACGCGGTAATGCTTCCTGAAAATACCTCACGGATGAGGCGGTATGGCATACCGGGGCAAAAGTGAGGCGGTAATCGGCTCCGTGATCGACGCTGCGGGGACCGTTGCAACGCAACCTCCGCGCCTGCTCGACCAGGTGCGCATCCGCTGCCGCGCCAAGCACTACAGCATACGAACCGAGCGGGCCTATGTCGGCTGGGCGCGTCGCTTCATCCTGGCGAACGCAAAGCGCCATCCGCGCGATCTTGGCCTCGTGGAGGTGGAAGCCTTTCTGTCCATGCTCGCGGTGCGCGACGACGTCGCGGCCAGTACCCAGAACCAGGCGCTGTCAGCCCTGCTCTTCCTTTACAAGGAGGTCCTCGGCCTGGAACTGCCCTGGGTCGGGTCCGTCACGCGGGCCAAGCGCCCGAAGAAGCTCCCCGTGGTCCTGACGCATGCGGAGGTCCGTGCACTGCTGGCGCTGGTCGATGGTCAGGCCGGGCTGATGGCCTCCCTGCTCTACGGTGCTGGCATGCGCTTGATGGAAGCGGTGCGGCTGCGCGTGAAGGACATGGACTTCGGGCGCCGGGAAATCATCGTGCGCAATGGCAAGGGCGGCAAGGATCGCCGGGTGCCGCTGCCGCGCACGATCGAAGCCGGGCTCAAGGGGCAGGTCGAACGCGTGCGCATCCTGCACGCACATGATCTGCAGGACGGTTTCGGGGAGGTGTGGTTGCCGCATGCGCTCGGGCGCAAGTATCCGACGGCCGCGCGCGAGTTCGGCTGGCAGTGGGTCTTCCCGGCGCAGCGGCTGTCGGTGGACCCGCGCAGCGGTGTGCGGCGGCGGCACCATGTCGACGAGGGCGTGTTGCAGCGCGCGGTGAAGTCGGCGCGTGCAATGGCCGGCATCGACAAGCCTGCAACATGCCACACGCTGCGCCATTCGTTCGCGACCCACCTGCTGGAATCGGGACACGACATCCGCACGGTGCAGGAACTCCTGGGGCACAAGGACGTGGCCACGACGCAGATCTATACGCATGTGCTCGGGCGTGGTGCCGGCGGCGTACTCAGCCCGCTCGATCGCGAGTAGCCGCTTACGCGGTCGGCAATGGCAGCCCGCGCATCGCCTTGACGGTGCGCAGCACGAAGCTGGAGTTCACGTCGCCCACGCCCGGGCGGGCGAGTACGCGGTCCAGAAGGAAGCGGGAGAAATGCTCGAGGTCGGTCACCATCACCTGCAGCAGGTAGTCCATGTCACCGGTCAGGGCGTGGCAGGCGACGACTTCGTCCCACTCGTTCACGCCGCGGGCGAAGTCGGCCACGGCGGCGGCGTCGTGGTGGTTGAGGCGGATGCGGACGAAGGCGGTCAGACCCAGGCCCAGACGCTCGGGGTCCACTTCGGCGCGGTAGCCGGCGATCACGCCGCTGCGCTCGAGCCGCTGCACGCGCCGCAGGCAGGCGGACGGTGACAGGTGCACGCGTTCGGCAAGGTCTGCGTTGCTGAGGCGGCCCTGTCGCTGCAGTTCGCCCAAAAGCTGGATGTCGATGCGGTCGAGGATGTCGGTCGGGGCCATCCGGCTCTCCATCGTTGTATGCAACATTATTGCGTCGCAGGCGGCCTGTGGCGCAATGAATGCAAGCATCTTGCGCCCGTATGCGGCTAGAGTCGATGGATAGCGGTCCTGACACGCACAAAGCTGCCTTCGCCGGTACTGCAGGTCACGTCCGCGCCCATTTCGGAGTCTTCCATGTCCACGCCCAATCCGGCCCAGCCCCGTCGCCTCGAGAACCTCCACACCGACAAGGGCAAGGTGCCGGTGTACGCCACCGGCGTGGTCGACCAGGACTGGGCTGGCTACACCGCCGAGGACCATGCCACCTGGGCAACCCTGTTCGAACGCCAGCGCAAGCTGCTGGTCGGGCGCGCCAGCGCTGAGTTCCTGCGCGCGCAGGATGCGATGGGAATGACGCCGGACCGGATCCCCAGGTACACCGATCTCAACGCCGTGCTGGAGCCGGCCACTGGCTGGCGGCTGATCGGAGTCGAGGGCCTGCTGCCTGAACTCGACTTCTTCGAGCACCTCGCCAACCGCCGATTCCCGGTCACCTGGTGGATCCGGCGCCCGGACCAGATCGACTACATCGAAGAGCCCGACCTCTTCCACGATCTGTTCGGCCACGTGCCGCTGCTGATGAACCCGGTGTTCGCCGATTACATGGCTGCGTACGGGCGCGGTGGGGTCAAGGCGCACGCCATCGGCGCCGACGCGCTGCAGAACCTGACGCGGCTGTACTGGTACACGGTGGAGTTCGGGCTGATCCGCGAGGCCGGCGAACTGCGCATCTATGGCAGCGGCATCGTCTCGTCCAGCGGCGAGTCGGTGCATTCACTGGAGTCGCCGGCGCCCAACCGCATCGGCTTCGACCTCGAGCGCATCATGCGCACGCGCTACCGCATCGACACCTACCAGAAAACCTACTTCGTCATCGACAGCTTCGAACAGCTGATGGCGGCCACCGAGCCCGACTTCACTCCGATCTACGCCCGGCTGGCCGAGCAGGACTCGATCCCGGCCGGCACCGTGCTCGACACCGACCACGCCTACCAGCGCGGCACCGGCGAAGGCTGGTCCACCGAGGGCGACGTCTGACGGCTGGCGGGAACACTCCATTCCCGCACTTGCACGCCATCTCCCGCTGCCGCGGGAGACAATGTCGGCATGACATTGACGCCCCCTCTGCGGCCGGCCGCTTCCGCGCCGGCAATGCTGCCCTTCGCCATCGCCATCGCCCTCATCCTCGCCGCCGCGCCCGCCCTCGCCCAGGGCCCAGCGGACACGGCCCCCGGCGCCGCAGCCGACTCCACCACCCTCGACGCGATCGTCGTCGAAGCCACCCGCCTGCGCTCGGTCCCGGCCTTCGACACGCCCGCCTCCACCGCCACCATCAACCTCGCCGGCGACATCTCCGGTGCCAACGCCGATGTCGCCGATGCCCTGCGCGGCATCCCCGGCCTGCTCGCGCGCGACCGCCAGAACCTCGCGCAGGACACCCAGCTCTCGATCCGCGGCTTCGGTTCGCGCGCGACCTTCGGCGTGCGCGGCCTGCGCCTGTACGCCGACGGCATCCCGGCCTCGATGCCCGACGGCCAGGGCCAGCTTTCGCACTTCAGCCTTGCCGGCGCCGAGCGCATCGAAGTGCTGCGCGGGCCGTACTCGGCCCTGCACGGCAACTCGTCCGGCGGCGTGGTCTCGATCCACAGCGCCGACGGCCAGCCCGGCGATCCCTGGTCGCTGCGCGCGACCGTGGGCAGCGACGGCACCTGGACGGCCGCCGCGCGGCTGCTTGGCGGCAACGACGTCGTCGGCTACAACTTCGCGTTGTCGCGCCTGGATACCGACGGCTGGCGCGACCACTCCGCGGCGCGGCGCGACGTCGCCAACCTCAAGCTCGGTTTCGACCTGGGCAAGCGCCGACGGCTGTCGCTGGTGCTCAACCACGTCGACATCCCCGAGGCGCGCGATCCGCTTGGCCTCAATGCCGCGCAGGTGCGCGAAAACCCGCGCCAGGCCGTCGCCAACGCGCACATCTATGACACCCGCAAGAGCGTGCGCCAGTCGCAGGCCGGCGCGGTCTACGAGCACGGCTTCGGCGAGGCGCACGCGCTGCGCGTCTCGGCCTGGGGCGGCGACCGCGAGGTGACGCAGGTGCTGCCGATCCCGCCGGCGCCGCAGGGCAATCCGCTGCATTCCGGCGGTGTGATCAACCTCGACAACCGTTACGCCGGCTACGACGCACGCTGGACCTGGAGCGGTTCGCTCGCGGAGCGGCCGTTGGAGTTCGCCCTTGGCGTCAACGGCGAGCGCCAGCGCCAGCAGCGCCGCGGCTTCGAGAATTTCGTTGGCGACGCGCTCGGCGTGCGCGGTGCGCTGCGCCGCGACGAGCGCAACCGCGTCGACGCCAACGATGTCTACGCCCAGGCCTGGTGGCAGTTCGCGCCGCGCTGGTCGCTGCTGCTCGGCGCGCGCCACAGCGAGGTCGAGTTCACCTCTCGCGACCGCTACGTCGCCGCCGGCAATCCCGACGACAGCGGCCGCGTGGAGTTCAGCGAGACCTCGCCGGTGGCGGGCATCACCTTCGCGCCTTCGGAGCACCTGCGGGTCTATGCCTCGGCCGGCCGCGGCTTCGAGACGCCCACCTTCAACGAACTTTCCTATCGCGCAGACGGCGGCGCGGGCCTGGCCTTCGACCTGCAGCCGGCAGTCAGCGACAACTACGAGTTCGGCATGAAGTGGCGCATGCCTGCCGGCGGCCAGCTCGAGGCCGCGCTGTTCCGCGCCGATACCGATGACGAGATCGCGGTCGCCCGCAACGTCTCCGGCCGCAGCAGCTACCGCAATGCCGGCGGCGCGCGCCGCCAGGGCGTGGAGCTGTCCTGGCTGCAGCCGCTGGGCGAGGCCTGGGACCTGCGGCTGGCGGCGACGCAGCTGGACGCGGAGTTCCGCGGTTGCGGCGGCGCGGCCACCGCCCCGGATGCCTGCATCGGCGGCACCGGCGACTCCAACCGCCGGATCCCCGGCGTCCCCGAGCGCCAGGTCTTCGCCCGCCTGCAGTGGAACGGCGGCCCCTGGCGCGCCGCGCTCGAGGGTGAAGCCCTCGGCAACGTCGCCGTCAACGATGCCGGCACTGCCTCCGCACCGGGCTACGGCCTGCTGCACGTCGAGGCCTCGCGCAGCTGGAATACCGCCAGCGGTCCGCTTCGCCTGTTCGCGCGCATCGACAACCTGCTCGACCGCGACCACATCGGCTCGGTGATCGTGAACGAGGGCAACGGCCGCTTCTACGAACCCGGCGCCGACCGCACCTGGCTCCTCGGCCTCGAGTGGCAGTTCGACCGCCGCTGACACCACGGCGTCCCGCAGCCGCTTCCGCAGGGCCCTGCAGCCCGCCGCACCTTGGGCGACAATGGCGCCCCGTCCGCCACTGCGCAGGTCCGCGATGTCCAGCCACGTCTCCCTCACCCGCCACCTGATCGAGGAGCAGCGCGCCGGACGCATCAATGCCGACCTGCGCCAGCTGATCGCCGTGGTCGCGCGCGCCTGCACCAGCATCTCGATCGCGGTCGGCAAGGGCGCGCTCGGCGGCGTGCTCGGCGATGCCGGCACCGGCAACGTGCAGGGCGAGGCGCAGAAGAAGCTCGACGTCCTCTCCAACGACATCCTGCTCGAGGCCAACGCCTGGGGTGGGCATCTCGCGGCCTGCGCGTCGGAAGAAATGGAGCACTGCCACCCCATCCCCGACGCCTACCCGCGCGGCAACTACCTGCTGCTGTTCGATCCCCTCGACGGCTCCAGCAACATCGACGTCAACGTTTCGGTCGGCACCATTTTCTCCGTGCTGCGCTGTCCGGAGGGCGTGACCGCCGCCTGCGACGAGGACTTCCTGCAGCCCGGCACCGCCCAGGTCGCGGCCGGCTACTGCGTCTACGGGCCGCAGACGACCCTGGTGCTGACCTTCGGCCACGGCACCCACGCCTTCACCCTCGACCGCGAACAGGGCGTCTTCGTACTCACCCGCGAGGCCATCCGCATCCCGGAGGAGACGAAGGAGTTCGCGATCAACATGTCCAACCAGCGCCACTGGGAAGCGCCGATGCAGGACTATGTGCGCGACCTGCTCTGCGGCAAGGAGGGCCCGCGCGGCAAGGACTTCAACATGCGCTGGGTGGCCTCGATGGTCGCCGACGTGCACCGCATCCTCACCCGCGGCGGCATTTTCATCTATCCCTGGGACAAAAAGGATCCATCCAGGGCCGGCAAGCTGCGCCTCATGTACGAGGCCAATCCCATGTCCTTCCTGGTCGAACAGGCCGGCGGCGCCGCCACCAACGGCCGCGATCGCATCATGGCGATCACGCCCGGCCAGCTGCACCAGCGCGTCCCCGTCTTCCTCGGCTCGAGGTCGGAGGTCGAAGCCGCCACCCGCTACCACCGCGACCACGACGCCTCCTGATCAGAGGCACTCCGATGAGCCACGCATCCGCAGCAGACTTCATCGAAGTAACGCCCGGCGCGCTCGACGCCGCCACCTGCGCCGCCATCGTCGAACGCATGCGCGCCAGTGATGCGCTGCAGCCCGGCCGCGTCGGCAGCGGCGTGTTCCCGGAGCTGAAGAAGAGCCGCGACATCGGCCTGGCCGGCCGCGCCGAATGGGCCGACGTCGAACAGACCTTGAACGTGGCGGTGTATGGCGGCCTGCTCGCCTACCTGCGTCGCTACCCCCAGGTCCTGATCGCGCCGCTGATGCTGCAGCAGCCCGCGGCCGACGGTGCCCTGCGCCGGCTCGAGGCCGACGACATCACGCGCATGGACGAGCGTGCACTCGGCAAGTTGGCCATGGCCTGCCTGCGCCCCGGCACGGTCAACCTGCAGTGGTATACCGCCGACGAAGGCGGCTATCCCTACTGGCACTGCGAGCTCTACCCGCGCGACCCGCAGGCCGAGACCCTGCACCGCCACCTGCTGTGGACGGTCTATCTCAACGACGGCTTCGACGCCGGCGAAACCGAGTTCATGTTCCAGCAGCGCAAGGTCAAACCCCGTACCGGCGACCTCCTGATCGCCCCGACCGCCTTCACCCACACCCACCGCGGCAACCGCCCCGAAGGCGGCGACAAGTTCATCGCCACCAGCTGGATCCTCTTCCAGCGCGCAGAGGCGTTGTTTGCCGGAGCGTAAGAGGCTTTCCCCGGCTCCCGGTTGGCGAACAACTAGCCCTCGCTCGGATGGTTCAGCACCAGCCAGTACATGCCCACTTGCTTCACCGCCCACATGAACTGGCCGAAATCGACCGGCTTGCGGATATAGCTGTTGGCACCCAGCGAATAGCAGGCCTCGACGTCGAAGGGCTCGGCGCTGGTCGTCATCACCACCACCGGCAGGCTGCGCAGGCTGGGCTCGGCGCGGATCGCCTGCAGCACCTCGCGGCCATCCATGCGCGGCATGTTGAGGTCCAGCAGCACCAGTGAAGGATGGTCACCGGGATCGCGGCTGGCATATTTGCCGCGCGCGAACAGGTAGTCCAGGGCGTCCACGCCGTTGTCGACGACGTGCAGCGCGTTGGCGATTTTCGCTTCGGCGAACGCGATCCGGGTCAGCTCCACATCGTCCGGATTGTCCTCGACCAACAGGATCGGCCTGGTGCTCATCACGACCGGGCTTCCTGCGCGGCAGGAAGCTCGACGTGGAACACGCTGCCCCTGCCGGGCTCCGAGTCGACCCCGAGACTGCCGCCGAGCCGCGTGGCGATGCGCTGCGCGATCGCTAGTCCCAGGCCATGGCCGCCGCCCTCGTCGGGGCCGTGAACCCGCTGGAAGGGCTCGAACACGCGCCCGGCATGACTGGTGTCGAAGCCGCTGCCCTGGTCACGGACGTGGATCCGCACGCGGTCGCCGTGGCATTCGGCGGTGATGGCGATGCGCACCGCGTCGCGAGCTCCGGAAAATTTCCAGGCGTTGTGGAGCAGATGGTCGAACAGGAGCTTGAGCTGGCGTTCGTCTGCGCGCACGCGCATGCCGGGCTGCACATTGGCTTCGACCAGGCGCCCGGGATCGGCATCGCGCAGTTCCATCAGCGCCCAGTCGGCAAGCAGGCTGGCGTCGACGTCGGCGACAGTCAGATGGTCGTGCGAGGCCCGTGACAGCGCTTGCAGCGCGTCCAGCAGCGCGGCCATGCGCGCGGCGGCGGCGCGGATCCTGGCCAGGTAGTCGCGGCCGGTGGCGTCCAGTGCCTCGCCGGACCCGGACGCCAGCATCGCGGCGAAACCCTCGATCGCGCGCAGCGGTGCGCGCAGGTCATGGGCAATGCCGTAGGACACCAGGGCCTG
Source organism: Luteimonas sp. MJ250 (assembly GCF_039548455.1). NCBI lineage: Bacteria > Pseudomonadati > Pseudomonadota > Gammaproteobacteria > Lysobacterales > Lysobacteraceae > Luteimonas > Luteimonas sp. MJ250. Next base: position 9,928 of record NZ_JBCLVB010000011.1, read on the forward strand.
GTCCTTCAGGACGCTGGCCAGCTGCGCTTCGCATTCGTTCAGTCGTGCGGCGGTGGTATCGCCCACGTCCGCGGACGGGTCGTGCGTATCGACCCGCGCGCCACCGGCGGGCGGCGGCACATGGGTTGGTTCCTGTTTCATCGCGGAACCGTACACCACCGTGCCGTCGCGGTGGCGTATAGGATCCGTGAATTCTCTACCCTGGCTGGACGCCCTTTAGAACAGCTGGCCCTGCGGCGAGGCAGGCCGCGGCGCGACGAAGCGCGTGCAGTCCAGCGCCGGAAGATGCGCGAACCCGAGCCGTCGCCAGGCACGGCTGAAACGCGCCGCCAGCAGCTGCGCAAACGGCCCCTGGCCGCGCATGCGGCTGCCGAAGGCACTGTCGTAATCGCGTCCGCCGCGCATCTGCGCAACCAGGCTCATCACATGCGCGGCGCGCTCGGGATAGTGCAGGGCCAGCCACTCGCGCCAGATCGCTTTCAGTTCATGCGGCAGGCGCAGCAGCACGTACGACGCGTCGGACGCACCAGCCTCGCGCGCGGCGGCCATGATCGCCTCCAGCTCGCTGTCGGTGATCGCCGGGATCACCGGCGCCACCATCACGCTGACCGGCACGCCCGCCTCGTGCAGCCCGGCGATCGCCTTCAGCCGGGTATGCGGCGCAGAGGCACGGGGCTCCATGCGTGCGGCCAGCCGGTTGTCGAGCGTGGTCACCGACACCGCCACCTGCACCAGGCCATCGGCGGCCATTGGCGCGAGCAGGTCCAGGTCGCGCAGCACCAGCGCGTTCTTGGTGATCAGGTGCACGGGATGGCGCGTCTCGGACAGCACTTCCAGCAGCTCGCGGGTGATGCGCCGGCTGCGCTCGATGGGCTGGTAGGCGTCGGTGTTCACCCCCAGCGCGATCACCGCGCAGCGGTAGCGCGGGCGCGCCAGCTCCGCGCGCAGCAGTTCGGCGGCATTGCTCTTGGCGAACAGCCGGGTTTCGAAATCCAGGCCCGGCGACAGGTCGAGGTAGGCGTGGCTCGGACGCGCGAAGCAGTAGACGCAGCCATGCTCGCACCCCCGGTAGGGATTGATCGACTGGCCGAAGCCGACATCGGGCGACTGGTTGCGGCTGATGATGCTGCGCGCACGCTCGGCCGTGACCACGGTCTCCGGGCCGGGTTCGAGCGCTTCGCCGCTGGCGTCAGAGAAGTCGTGGCCGGAGCCCCAGCCGTCGTCCGCCCGGCTGGCGCTGCGCTGCTCGAACCGGCCCGGCTCCCACGACGCCGAGCCGCGGCCCTTCGGGGCACCCAGGACCGCAAGCTTCGCTTTGCCATCGTCGCGCATCGGGCTAGCCTACGCAGCAGTTGTCGCAGCTCCTGCGACAGGGGAGCGCTCTGTGGACGCGTTGCGCGAAGCCTGGCAGGCACTGCTTTCGATACCGCACCTTGGCGCCTGGCTGGTCGCCGCCTGGGCCGCGTACCTGGTGCTGCTGGGCGGCGTCATCATCCTCAAGAAGCGCGAACCGGTGGCCACCCTCAGCTGGCTGCTGGGCCTGGCTCTGCTGCCCTACCTGGGCCTCTTCATCTACCACGTCTTCGGGCCGCAGAGGATCGAGCGCCAGCGGCTGCGGCGCGCACGCAGCCGCCAGTCGGCGCCGGCCGGCGAAGCCTTCGCCGACGCCGCCCACGCCGACGCCGCCGAACTCGCGCGCCTGGCCACCGCCACCACCGGCCTGTCGCAGTCGAGCGCGCGCGACGTGCGCCTGCTGGTCGACGGTGCCGCCAAGTACCAGGCGCTGCTGGCCGATATCGCCGCGGCCACGAAGCACGTGCACCTGGAGTACTACATCTACGAGGCCGACCGCACCGGCGCCGCGCTGCGCGACGCCCTGGTCGAGCGCGCCCGCGCCGGCGTACGGGTGCGGCTGCTGCTGGATGCGATCGGGTCGGCCAACGCGCGACGGTTCTTCAAGCCGCTGATCGAGGCCGGCGGCGAGCTCGCCTGGTTCCACCCGATGCGGTTCGGCCACGTCTGGCGGCGGCCGTGGGCGAACCTGCGTACCCACCGCAAGATCGTGGTCATCGACGGATGCGTGGCCTACACCGGCGGCATGAACGTCACCGACGAACAGGACGAACGCCTGGGCGACTCCGCCTACCGCGACCTGCACCTGCGCCTCGAGGGCGCCGTGGTACGCGTGCTCCAGCTGGTGTTCTGCGAGGACTGGGCCTATGCCACCGGCGACCATGCCTTCCTGTCCGACGTCGCCCGCGACACGCCGCGCGAAGCCGCGCCAGGCCCGGTCCGCGCGCAGGTGCTGGTGTCCGGCCCGGATTCGCCTTGGGAGGCGATCCACCGCCTGCACGTCTCGGCGATCCAGGCCGCGAAGCACCGCGTGTGGCTGACCACGCCCTACTTCGTGCCCGGCGAGGCCGCGATGATGGCGCTGACCTCGGCGGCGCTGGCAGGCCTGGACGTGCGCCTGGTGGTGCCCCGCGACAGCGACTCGAAGCTGGTGACGCTGGCCGCACGCTCCTACTTCGGCCCGCTGCTGGTCGCCGGCGTGAAGATCTACGAGTACGGCCCGCGCATGCTGCACAGCAAATCGCTGCTGGTCGATGACGAACTGGTCGTGATCGGCAGCGCCAACTTCGACCACCGCAGCTTCCGCCTCAACTTCGAGGTCTCGGTGCTCTTCGACGATCCCGGCATCGCCGCGGCCCTCGCCGCGCTGATCGAAGGCGAGCTGGCACATGCGCCGAGGGTGCAGCGCGGCCGCCATCGCCCGCTGCTGCGCGCGCGCCTGCCCGAAGCCCTGGCGCGTCTGATGTCGCCGCTGCTGTAAGGCATCCGTGCGCCCGGTTCTGCGACCGGCGGCACGCTGCCACCGCCCGGCGGCCGCACGCGCGCGCGCCGCCAGCGGCTAGACTTCGGGACAGTTCCCGTGGAGGCGTGCGATGCCCTGGTTGTTCCTGCTGCTGGCCGTGGCCGCGTTCGCCGTGGCGCTGAACGCGTCGTCGATGGTGCTTGCCGTGCTTTGCCTGATGGTGGCACTGGCTGCCACCGTGGCCTGGGTGCTGGGCCTGCTCGCGCAGCGCGTGGGCAACCAGTCGCGCGACGACAGCATGATGCTCGATCCGGTCGAGCTGAAGCGCCTGCGCGAGCAGGCGGATGCGCGCCGCATCGCCGGGCAGGCCCGGACCGGCGAACCCCCGCACGGCTGAACCCCTGCCGCCGGGCGCACGGGGACGGGTATCCTGCCCCCATGACCCGGCTCAGCGTCAACCTCAACAAGATCGCCGTGCTGCGCAACTCACGCGGCGGCGGCGAACCCGACATGCTGCGCGCGGCCCGTGCCTGCCTTGATGCCGGCGCCCACGGCCTGACCCTGCATCCGCGCCCCGACGCGCGCCACGCCCGCGCCGACGATGTCATGGCGCTGGCGGGGCTCGCCTCCGGGCGCGGGCTTGAGCTCAATCTCGAAGGCAACCCGTTCGCGGCGCCGCGGCCCGGCTATCCGGGATTCATCGCCCTGTGCCGCGAGGCCCGTCCCGCCCAGGCCACCCTGGTGCCCGACGACGACGGCCAGCTCACCTCCGACCACGGCTTCGACTTCGTCCGCGACCGCGCACGCCTTGCGCCGATCGTGGCCGAACTGCGCGCGCTCGGCTGCCGGGTCAGCCTGTTCGCCGATGCACATGCCGACTCCAGTGCCGGTGGCGCCGCGATCGAAGCCGCCGCCGCCACCGGAGCCAACCGCATCGAGATCTACACCGGCCCCTTCGCCGAAGGGCACGCCGCCGGCAGCGCAACCGGCGCGCTCGCCGCCTGCGCCGAAACCGCGCGCCGCGCCCGCGCCGCAGGACTGGGCGTCAATGCCGGCCACGACCTCAGCCAGTCCAACCTCGTCGACTTCCTGGCTGCCGTGCCCGGCGTCGAGGAAGTCTCGATCGGCCATGCGCTGATCGGGGAAGCGCTGTACGAGGGCCTGGCCATGACCGTCCGGCGGTATCTCGCGCTGCTGTAGGCGGCAGCGCAGGCCAAAAAAACGCCGCCCTTGTGGGGCGGCGCAAGAAAGCAAACGTGTTGTCCTATCCGCGGCGCGCTGCAGGCGACGCCGCCGACGGGTGGTGCGGGATCAGTTCTTGACGAAGCCGATCTTCATCATCTGCGCGTTCTTCGCCTCGGCCAGGACCTTGGCCAGGACACCATAGTCGGCATCCTCGTTGACATCGATCTGCAGCGTCGGCTGGTTGGCCGGGTCACGCTGGACCTCGGTCTCCATCATGCTGCGCAGCGCCGTGATCGGTGCCGGGCTGTCGTTCCAGAACACCTGGCCCGAGCCGTCGATCCGGAGCTTGATCGGCTCCGGCGGCTCGACCGGATTGTCCGGACGATTCACCGAACGCTGCGGCAGGTCGATATCGATTGGATACGACAGCTGCGGAGCCGTGACCATGAAGATGATGAGCAGCACCAGCATCACGTCGCAGAGCGGAATGATGTTGATGTCGGCCATCGGGCCGTCACCGGAATTGGAGGAAAAAGCCATGTTGCAAACTCCGGGTCAGTTGTTCTCGCGAGTGGCGACGAAGCCCACCTTGCGCATGCCGGCGGCCTGCGCAAGATCGACGACTTCCTTCACCATCCCGTACTTCGTGGTCTTGTCGGCCCGGACGTTCACCGACGGCTGCGGCGTTTTCTGCGCCTCGACCGCCAGCGAACTTTCCAGCAGCTGCAACGTGACCGGCTGGTCGTTCAGATAGACCTCGCCGGCGTCGGTCACCGCGATGGTGATCGGCGGGGCGGCCGGTGCCTTGTCATCGCGCTCGTCCAGGTTGGCCTGCGGGAGCTCGACCGCGACCTTGTGGGCCATCAGCGGTGCCGTGACCATGAAGATGATCAGCAGCACCAGCATCACGTCGACCAGCGGCACGATGTTGATCGTGGCGTTGACCTTGTCATGGCCACCATTACCGCTTGAACTGTAAGCCATGTCGGTTCTCCCTTACTGGCCGTACTGCGCCGTCAGCGCTTCTGCTCGCCGACGCGCGAACCGGTGGCGAAGAAGTCGTGCAGGTCGTGGGCGAAGGTGTCGAGCTTGTAGTTCAGGCCGCGGTTCAGGCGCACGAAGAAGTTGTAGCCAAGCACCGCCGGGATCGCGACGCCGAGGCCGAGCGCGGTCATGATCAGCGCCTCGCCAACCGGACCGGCAACCGCGCCGATATCGGCCTGGCCGCTGGCACCGATGCGGATCAGCGCACGGTAGATGCCCCACACGGTGCCGAGCAGGCCGACGAACGGCGCGGTCGAACCGACGGTGGCGAGCACGGTCAGGCCGGCTTCGAGCTTCAGCGACTCGCGGGTCACGCCCTGGCGCAGCGCGCGGTCGACGAACTCGGAGCGGTTGAGCGACTCGACCAGGCGCGAACCTTCGTGGCGCTGGTGGTGCGCGGCGGCCTGGGCGGCGTCAAGGGCAACCTTCGAGAAGGGCTCGCTCCTGGACTCTTCTTCCATGGCGCGGATCGCGTCCTGCGCGTTCTGGGTTTCCCAGAACGTGGTGATCACGCGGTCGGCGCTGCCGCGCAGGCGCATGTGCTTGATGAAATTGAAGATGATCCAGTAGATCGACATGGCCGACATGACCAGCAGGGTGATGAGCACCACCCAGCCGACCGCATCCATGTGTTGGACCATGTCCGCGAAACCCATCTGCTGGAGCGCTGCAGCGTTGCTGCCTCCGGCGGCGGGGACGTTAGTGGTTTCCTGCAGCATGACGCTTACCTTCTAGATGTTGTGGTGTTGGAAAAGGGTGGAGCGGGTACAGCGGGTAATACATGTGATGCGGTGGTGCGCCGCGGCGCACCCGCGTGTCAGAGGACGAAGGCCACCGGGACGCGGACGCGGCCTGCGACCGGGACGCCGTTGCGCATCTCGGGGTTGAAGCGCCAGCCACGGGCGGCGGCGACGGCCGAGCGGTCGAGATCGCGGTTGCGGCTGGATTTCTCCACCGACACGTCGATGACGTTGCCGCTGGCGTCGACCTCAACGATCAGGATGACCTCGCCGGTGATGCCTGCACGCTGCGCGGCCGGCGGATACTTCGGCGGGTTCATGCTGCGCGATGACGGATCGACGCTGGCGCCGATGTTCGCCACCGGTGCGGGCGGCGCAGGCGGCGCGGGCGGCGGCGCCGGGGTATCCATCGGCGAGGGCTCGTCGAACACGACCGGCGGCTCCTGGGGCGGCGGCGGCTGCGGGGTCGGCTGCGGCGGCACCAGCTCGCGGATCGGCTGCGGCTCCGGCGGCTTGGGCGGCGGCGGCGGCGGCGGCGGGGGCGGCGGCGGCGGCTCGATGAGCACCACGCGGGTGACCGCTTCTTCTTCCGGCGGGGCGCCCGGCGGATTCACCGGCGCCAGCAGGAGCAGGACCGCGGCGGCGTGGAACGCCACCACCATGGTGAAGCCGGCGATACGCGCCCAGTTCAGGCCCTCGTCCTGGTCGTTGTTCCGGTCGGGGGTCGTTGCGTGCTGCGTCATGCGGAAAACTCGATTCTGGCCGGGCCGGGAGCGCCCCGAAAAATGATGTCTGGATCCGCACTCGGCTTCTGCGCGGGAATTTCCAAGCTTATACCAATCATGCCGCGCGGTTCTACCGCAGCGTCGACCTTCTTTTCACGGAGCACTGTGTCAGCGCGCCAGCAGCTTGCGTGCTTCTGCAGGGTCATCCAGGCCCTTGTCGATAGCCTTCTGCGCGGCATCCTTGGATTCGGCACTGCGCCCTTCGGCGGCCAGCACCTTGGCAAGGTTGAGGTAGGTTGCGCCGGTATCGTCCAGCGGCGCGGCCTTCTGGTAGGCCTTGATCGCCTCGCCCTGTTGGTCGCTGAAGTAGTACGCCTGCGCGAGTTGCGCGTAGGTCTTGTGGTCGGGCTTGAGGACGCCCTTTTCCAGGCCTTCGTTGATCACGCTGATGGCCTTGGGCTCGCCACCTTCACTGTTGAGGTACAGCGCCGAAAGATTGCGGTACTCCGCCTCCTCGGTGAGCTGGCCGGCCGAACGCAGGCCCTCGTAGACGGCGATCGCCTTGGGATGGTCGTCGCCCTGCAGGTAGACGCTGGCGAGGTTGAGCTGGGCGCGCTTGTCGCCCGGGGTCTGCGACGCGACCTGCTCGGCAAGCGCCATGGCGTCGCTGGCCCGGCCGCTTTCGGCATAGGACGCCATCAGCAGCTGTGTCCAGTCGCTGCGGGCCTCCGGATTGCCCTTGACCAGCGGCTCGAGTGCGGCGATGGCGTCGTCGTAGCGCTCCAGGCGGTACAGCGCGTTGCCCCGCAGGACCAGCACATCGGCCTTGTCGGTGCCGGTCTCGGCAATCAGGCGGTCGAGCGTGGCGAGCGAGCCGGCGTAGTCGTCTTCCTGGATCTGGATCTGGGCAAGCGTCAGCATGGTGTTGAAGTGTTCGTTGTTGCCAAGGCCGTCAAGCTCGATGGCTTCACGCAGGTAGTTCTTGGCACGCTCGTTGTCTTCACCGATCAGCAGGTCGGCCAGCAGGCGCAGGGTGATCGCGCGCTCGTAGGCGTTGGCCTTGTCATTGTCGAGGATCCCGGCGGCGGCGGCTTCGGCGGCGGCAAGGTCACCGGCCTGCTGCGCCTCGGAGACCTTGTTGAGCTGCGGCCCGGTGCGCGCGCTCGCGCTCAGCCCCGGCTGCTTGCGGGTGGCGGCCGGATACTCCTCCGCGGCGGCCTGTTGCGTCTGCGCGTCTTGGTTGCCGGCGTCGGCGCCAGCCTGGCGGGCGGCGCGGCGCTCGGCGGCGCGCTCGCTGGGGGTCTGCGCAACGGCATCGGTGGCTACGCCAAGGGCGAGCACAGCGACGATCGCGGAAACCAGCAGGGAACGGTGGGTCGACATTGCGGACATGGCAGGCCTCGGGTGTGCAGGGCACGAGACGATCGGCGTCGCTCGTGCCGGGGGGGAGCCAAAACTACCAGAAGAGGTAGCTTCGACGCGAGCGCACCAATGGACGATGGCGGACTGGTTCAGCCGCAGGCTGGACGTCGACCGGCGGCGCGGGCCTGCTCCCATGCCGGTACCAGGCTGGTGGCTCGCGACTGCAGCTCACCGATGCGGGCGCTCGGGTCCGGATGCGTGGACAGCCACTGCGCGGGCCGGTTGCCGCCGCTGGCGGCGATCATGTTCTGCCAGAGATTGACCGCCTGGCGCGGGTCGAACCCCGCCTCGGCCATCAGCTGCTGGCCAACGACATCCGCCTCGCTTTCCTGCACGCGCGAACCGGGAAGCAGGAACGCCGTCTGCAGCGCGGCGCCGCCAAGCTGGTTGGTGGTCTGGGTGGCGCCCTCGCCGTAGCGCGAGCCCACCAGCGCGCCGACCACGCCCAGCGCGCCCTGGGCGCCCATCTGGCGGGTGATGCGTTCGTCATGGTGGTTGGCGATCACGTGTCCGACCTCGTGCGCGATCACCGCCGCCAGCTGGTCCTGGTTCTTCGCGACGCTGAAGATGCCGGTGTACACGCCGACCTTGCCGCCGGGCAGCGCGAAGGCGTTGGGGTTGTCATCGACGAAAACCGCCGATTCCCAGGCGATCTGGCGCTGCGACGCCGGGAGCTGGGCGACCACCGCCCGGACCACGCAGTCCACGTAGCGCTTCTGCGTGGCATTGGCGGTCTGCTTCATCTGCGCCTTCTGCTCGGTGAAGGCCTGGGCGCCGAGCTGGTTGAGCTGCTCCTGCGACACCGCGCCCACGTACTGGGTGCGTCCGGTGGGCGACGTGGTGGTGGCGCAGGCGGCCATGGCGACGGTGGCGGCAACGGCGAATGCAAGCGGCAGTGTCTTCATGGCGACATCCTGGTTGGGCTGTACGGGTTGTAGGCGTCGCCACCTGAAGACGGCGTCAACCGGCCGGATCATACGTCGAGGTTGGACACCCGCAGCGCGTTGTCTTCGATGAAGGCGCGACGCGGCTCGACCACGTCGCCCATCAGCGTGCTGAAGATCTGGTCGGCGCCGACGGCGTCTTCGATCGTCACCTGCAGCAGGCGCCGGGTCTCGGGATTGACCGTGGTGTCCCAGAGCTGCTCGGGGTTCATCTCGCCCAGGCCCTTGAAGCGCTGGATCTGGCGGCCCCTCTTGGCCTCTTCGAGCAGCCAGGCCTGCGCCTGGGCGAAGTTCGCGACCGGCTGCACGCGGTTGCCGCGGGTGATCCTGGCACCCTCGCGCACCAGGCCGTGCAGCAGCGCCGCGGCATCGCGCAGCGCCCGCAGCTCTCCGCCCTCGAAGGCGGAGAACGGCAGCACCTGCACCGCGTCCACGCCCATGTGGCGGCGCTTGACCACCAGTGCCGGGCCGGCGGTTTCGGTGGCCGGCTGGAATTCGAGCAGGTAGCGCGGCTTGCCGAGGCCCGATTCGTTGAGCCGGTTCTCCAGCAGGTCCAGTTCGTGGCGTTCGTCGACGTTGCCGGCCAGGATGTCGGCGTCCAGCGGCGTGAAGTCGATCAGCGCCCCGAGCACGACGGGATCGTAGCGGTAGGCGTTGCGGGTGATGGTTTCGCGCGCCGCGGCGTAGACCAGAAGCAGCTTCTCGAGCGCCGCGCCGCTGATCCCCGGCTCGCCCTCGGCGGGCACCAGGAGGGCGTTCTCGACGGCGTTGCCGGCGAGGTAGGCATCGAGCGAGGCGTCGTCCTTCAGGTAGATCTCGGTCTTGCCCTGCTTGATCTTGTACAGCGGCGGCAGGCCGATATAGATGTGGCCGCGCTCGATCAGCTCCGGCATCTGCCGGTAGAAGAAGGTCAGCAGCAGGGTGCGGATGTGGGCGCCGTCGACGTCGGCGTCGGTCATGATGATGATGCGGTGGTAGCGCAGCTTGTCGGGGTTGTATTCGTCCTTGCCGATCCCGGTTCCGAGGGCGGTGATCAGGGTGCCGACCTGGTCCGAGGCCAGCATGCGGTCGAAGCGCGCGCGCTCGACGTTGAGGATCTTGCCCCTGAGCGGCAGCACCGCCTGGTTCTTGCGGTTGCGGCCCTGCTTGGCGGAGCCGCCGGCCGAGTCACCCTCGACGATGAACAGTTCGCTGAGCGCCGGATCCTTCTCCTGGCAGTCGGCGAGCTTGCCCGGCAGGCCGGCGATGTCCAGCGCGCCCTTGCGCCGGGTCAGGTCGCGCGCCTTGCGCGCGGCCTCGCGGGCGCGGGCGGCATCGACGATCTTGCCGGCGATGGCCTTGGCCTCGTTCGGGTTTTCCTGCAGGAAGGCGTCGAGCTTGGCACCGAAGGTGTGCTCGACCACCGGGCGCACTTCCGAGCTGACCAGCTTTTCCTTGGTCTGCGAGGAAAAGCTGGGATCGGGCACCTTCACCGACAGCACCGCGATCATGCCTTCGCGCATGTCATCGCCGGACAGCTGCACCTTGGCCTGCCGGGCGACCCCGCTCTGCTCGATGTAATTGGTCAGCGTGCGCGTGAGCGCCGCGCGGAAGCCGATGAGGTGGGTACCGCCATCCTTCTGCGGGATGTTGTTGGTGAAGCAGAACATGGTCTCCTGGTAGGAGTCCGTCCATTGCAGCGCCGCCTCGACGGTGATGCCGTTCTCTTCGCCGATGACCGAGATCACCTTGGGGTGCAGCGGGGTCTTGAGCTGGGCCAGGTGCTCGACGAAGGATGCGATGCCGCCCTCGTACTCGAACACGTCGCGGCGCGGCTCGCCGCGCTCGTCGCTGAGGGTGATCCTGACGCCCGAGTTCAGGAACGAGAGCTCGCGCAGGCGGCGCGCCAGGATCTCGTAGTGGAATTCGATGTCGCTGAAGATCGCGGTGGCGGGCTTGAAGCGCAGCGTGGTGCCGCGGCGTCCGCCTGACGGCTCCAGGACCTTGAGCGGGTACAAGGGCTCGCCCAGGGCGTATTCCTGGCGATGGTGCTCGCCATCGCGCCAGATATCGAGCCACAGGTGCTCGCTGAGCGCGTTGACCACTGAAACGCCGACGCCGTGCAGGCCACCGGACACCTTGTAGCTGTTGTCGTCGAACTTGCCGCCGGCGTGGAGCACGGTCAGGATGACCTCGGCCGCGGACACGTGTTCTTCCTTGTGGATGTCGACCGGGATGCCGCGGCCGTTGTCGGACACCGAAACCGAGCCGTCCTCGTGGATGACCACGTTGATGTCGTCGGCATGGCCGGCGAGCGCTTCGTCGACCGAGTTGTCGACCACCTCGAACACCATGTGGTGCAGGCCGGTGCCGTCGTGCACGTCGCCGATGTACATGCCCGGGCGCTTGCGGACGGCCTCAAGGCCGCGCAAAACGGTGATCTTGCTGGAGTCGTAGCCGGAGTTGGCGGTTTCGGGGGTGCTGCCGGTGTCGTCAGTCATCTAAGTGCTTCTGGCCGTTGGGATCGCCCGGCAACGGCCAGCGCGGCAACGCCGGCGCAAGACACATTACTTATAGGGGCCTGAGACCGCCATTATACCAGTTTGCGGCGCATGGCAAGGGCTCCTGTGCGGGAGCCGCGGGAGCCGCGATCGCGACCACGGGAACCCTCCAATGGCCACCGTCACGGATCCCTTGTCTGGTTTATCCCGACCGAGGGGAGGCATATGGCTGGCGCGGCAGCGGGGCTGGCTCTTTTTTAGAGGCTGCGGTTGCCGACGTGACAGCTGGGACGGGAGCGTCTCCACTGGGGTCCGCGCCGCACGTCCTGTGCATTTTTCCGGTGTAGTCCGCGCCGCTCGTCCCGTGCATTTCTCCGTTGTAGTCCGCGCTGCCCGCCCCGCGCACAGGGGGTGTGCTGCGCCGGCCGTCTCCGCGTCCTGCTCCCAGCGGCCGGGCGCCGGCCATCCATGGCCGGCTCTCCGCACACCCCCTGTGCGCGGGACGGGCCGTGGCGTTTTCCTGCTTCGGGTCGAAGATCAAGAGCGGGCGCGCTCGCGATCGTAGGGGTCGCCCTGTCGTGGCTGTGCCGTTGATCCGGTGACGATCCGCCCGGTTGCGACATCTGCGTCGACGTTGCCCTCGTCCAGCACCACGCAAGAGGTCCGGGCCCGCCTCCACGGCGGGCAGCGCGCACCCTCCCGGAGCAATCACGCGAAAGCCCAATGCAGACCGGAAGAACATCTGGTCCAACCACAACGGGCCCGATCACGCTGGAAACAATGTTTCACGTGAAACACATCGACTATCAAGCCGGTTCAACGCACCCCTGTTCCACGTGGAACACCGCCATCTCACCACTCGCTTCCAACCGATCCGTTCCGGTCACGAACACCTGCGCCGGTGTCCCGTGCAGGAAATCCATGACCCGCGCACGGTGCTCTGCGTCCAGTTCGGACGCCAAGTCATCCAGCGCAATCAGCGGCCAGTCGGCGCGCTCGGCGGCGCAGTCGGCCGCCTGGGCGAACAGGCATGACAGGGCGGCCAGCTTCGCCTGGCCCCGGGACAGGGCCTCCCCTTCGCTCTTGTCCGCAAGTCGAAGCTTCCAGTCGGCCCTGTGGGGGCCGACGCTGGTGTGGCCCAGCATCTGGTCCCTCTCGCGCGCCACAGCCAGTGCGTCAGCCAGTGACAGGCTGGAACGACGCCAACCCGGCTCGAATTCAAGCGACATCAGGCCCAGGCTCGGCGCCAGCGCGGTAGCCACCGGAGCCAGCCGCTCCTGAAGACGTTCGAGGTAGAGCACGCGGCGGCGGGTCAGCTCCTCGCCGGAAGCGGACAGCTCCTGGTCCCAGGCGGAGATCTGTGCAGTTCCCGCCCGGGACTTGAGGAGCGCATTGCGCTGCTTCAACGCGCGGGAGTAGCGGCGCCACACCGGCAGGAAGCCTTGTTCCACGTGGAACAGGCCGCGATCAACGAAGCGTCGTCGCGGCTCGCCGCCGCCGGACACCAGCGCGTGGCTTCCGGGTTCGAAGGTCACCACCATGAGCGCGGCGCAGAGTTGACCCAGATGGTCGACGGATTCACCGTCGAGGCGAGCTTCCCAGCCACCGCCGGAATGGCGCAGCCCCGCACGATGCTGGCCCTCGTCCCCTTCGATGCGCCACTCCGCGAACGCTTCCACCGCGTCCTGACCGGTGCGGATCAGCCCGTCCCGGACGCGACCGCGAAAGCTGCGGCCGTAGGCAAGCAGGTGCAGCCCTTCGAGCACGCTGGTCTTGCCGGCGCCATTGGGCCCGAGGAACAGGTTCAGGCCGGGGCCGGGTCGCAGGCTGACATCGGCCAGGTTGCGCAGGTTGCGCAGGTCGAGTCGGGTCACGTGCACGGCGGGCACCCCTGAAAAGCAGAACGCCCGGGCGATGCCGGGCGTTCGTGTTCCACGTGGAACTTGATGTTCACAGCCTCAGCGGCATCACGACGTGGCGTGAACGCGCGTTGGCGGCTTCGCGCACCAGGGCGGACGAGTTGGCATCACGCAGCGCCAGGATCACCGTGTCGTCGCGCAGGGCACTCAGCGCATCAAGCAGGTAGTTCACGTTGAAACCGACCGCCAGGCCGTCAACCGAGGTGTCTGCCTCGATTTCTTCCTGCGCTTCTTCCTGCTCGGGGTTGTGGGCATTGATCTTGAGCTGGCCCGGTGAAACCTCGATGCGCACGCCGCGGTACTTCTCGTTCGACAGGATGGCGGCGCGCTGCAGGGCTGCTCGCAGCACCTCGCGGTCGACCCTGACCTCTCGATCGGCGCCGATCGGAATCACGGCTTCGTAATCCGGGAAACGGCCGTCGATCAGCTTGCTGGTGAAGGTGACATCGTCACGCTTCACGCGGATGTGGTTGCGGCCCATTTCAAGCTCGAGCACGCGGTCGCCGCCCTCCAGCAGGCGCTGCAGCTCGGTCACGCCCTTGCGCGGCACAATGATCTGGCGCTTGGCCCGGGCACTGCCGTCAAGCGCGGTCTCGCACAGGGCGAGGCGGTGGCCGTCTGTGGCCACGCAGCGAAGGTGGGTGTCGCCGAGGTCGAACAGCAGGCCGTTGAGGTAGTAGCGCACGTCCTGCTGGGCCATGGCGAACGCGGTGCGCTCGATCAGCTCCTTGAGCGCGGCTTCCGGCACCTCGACGCGTTCGGTCGCCTCGACCTCGTCGATCGATGGGAAATCGTTCGCCGGCAGGCTGGCCAGGGTGAAGCGGCTGCGTCCCGCCTGCACCGTGATCTTGTCGCCAGTCTGGCTGACGGTGACTTTGCTGCCGTCGGGCAGGGCGCGGACGATGTCGAACAGTTTGCGCGCCGGAATCGTGACCTCGCCGTCCTGGGAGTCGTCGACCGCGCAGCGCGCAATCATCTCCACCTCCAGGTCGGTACCCGTCAGCGACAGCTGGCCGTCCTGCACCAGCGCCAGCAGGTTTGCCAGGACCGGCAGGGTCTGCCGGCGTTCAACCACGTTGACCACCTGTGCCAACGGCTTCAGGAAGGCTTCTCGCTGCAGACTGAAACGCATGCCGGTGATGTCCCCTTGCCTTGGCTCTTGAATGGATAAATCTTTAAAAGCGGTGGAGGTGGTGTCGGAAAAAACGGTTGACAACCAACCCAAGCAACTGATTTATAACGAGTTTATTGCGCTACAACCCCGTTGACAATGTCGTCTTTCGAGGCTGGACAAGCTGTGGACAAGTTTCGGTCCTCATTCCGGCTCCAAAGTTGTCCACAGTTTGTCCCCTTCCGGTCCACCGGGCTGTGGCAGCCCGCCGGACGGTTATTCGTTGAGCTTGCGGATGAGCTTGTCCCAGTCCTCGCGAAGCTTGCCATCGGTCTGCGACAGGGTGCGGATCTGGCGACAGGCATGCAGCACGGTGGTGTGGTCCCGTCCGGAGAACGCATCCCCGATCTCGGGCAGGCTGTGCTCGGTGAGTTCCTTGGCCAGCGCCATCGCCATCTGGCGGGGGCGGGCCAGCGAACGCGTCCGCTTCTTGCCCAGCATGTCCTTGATCTGGAGACCATAGTAGTCTGCCACGGTCTTCTGGATATTGGGGATGCTGATCGCCGCCTGCTGCGCGCGCAGCAGGTCGCGCAGGGTTTCCATCGCGAACTCGATGGTGATCGCCCGCCCGGTGAAGTTGGCCTGGGCCGACAGCGTGTTCAGCGCGCCCTCGAGGTCGCGCACGTTCGAGGGCATCTTCTTCGCCAGCAGGAAGGCCACGTCCTCGGGCACGTGGGTGCCGCGCTCGCGCGCCTTGGCCAGCACGATCGCCGCGCGGGTTTCGAAGTCGGGCGGATCGATCGCCACCGGCAGGCCCCAGGCCAGGCGCGACTTCAGTCGCGGCTCCAGGCCCTCCACTTCGCGCGGGAACCGGTCGCAGGTCATGATGATCTGCTGGCGGCCCTCGAACAGCGCATTGAAGGTGTGGAAGAACTCCTCCTGGGTGCGGTCCTTGCCGGCGAAGAACTGGATGTCGTCGATCAGCAGCGCGTCGAGCGTCTGGAACTGGCGCTTGAACTGGTCGGCCGTGCGCTCCTGCAGCGAGCGGAAGAACGCGCTGTAGAAATCGTTGGAGCGCATGTACAGCACGCGCGCGCCGGGATTGTTGCGGCGCATCTCGTTGCCCGCGGCGAACATCAGGTGGGTCTTGCCCAGCCCGGTGCCGCCGTAAAGCAGCAGCGGGTTGTGTTCGCGCACGCCGGGCTTCTGTGCCGCCTGCCAGGCCGCGGCACGACCCAGCTGGTTGCTGCGGCCCTCGACGAAGTTGTCGAAGGTGTAGTGGCTGTCCAGGTTGCCGTGGAAGGCGGCGGCGCCGGCAGCCGCGCTCGCGGCGGTAGCCGCGGCGGTGGCCGGCGCGCGCTGGGGTTCGGCGGCGCGGGGCAGGGAGCCGATTTCAAGCGAGACCGCGCCGGCGTCGCCGAAGAAACCCAGCAGTTCGCGGATCCGCGGCATGTAGCGCTCGTGCACGGTGTCGCGGACGAACGCGTTGGGCGCGTACAGCACGGTTGCGTCGTCGCGGCGCGCGGCCTGCAACGGCCGCAGCCAGGTATGCACGTCCTCGGCCGGGAGTTCGGCTTCCAGGCGTTCGAGACAGCGGGGCCAAGCATCCATGTTCTGGTTCGACTACCGACAGCGGACCTGCCGCGCGGCGTGGCGTGGCCACGAGCGGCGGGAGGTGAAAGGGGGCAGCCAGCCTACCACCGCGTACCCGCCCGCGCGCCGCGCCGGACGCGCGTCGCGAGGCGCCGTCGAAAACCCGATTTGACCCGGGGTGCCGCTGCGCCATAGAATCTCCGGTTCTTTCCGCCGCGTCCCGCCCGAGCATCCGCCATGTCCACCAAGCGCACTTACCAGCCCAGCAACCTCAAGCGCAAGCGCGACCACGGCTTCCGTGCCCGCATGGCGACCGCCGACGGCCGCAAGATCCTTGCCCGCCGCCGCGCCAAGGGCCGCAAGCGCCTCACCGCCTGATGTCGCCGGGCGGCCTGAATGCCTGCCGCCCGTCGCGTTCCGCCACATCATGAATCGCCGCTTGCCCCGCCAAGCGCGCGTGCGCGTACGCGCCGAGTTCAACCGTGTGTTCGGCGATGGTCGCCGCACCGGCACACCGATCCTTGCCCTGCACCTGCTCCATGACGGCCAGCCGGCGCGTCTTGGCCTGGCGGTGTCGCGCAAGGTCGACCGGCGCGCGGTCGGACGCAACCGGATCAAGCGCGCCCTGCGCGAAGAATTCCGCGCACTCCGCGCCCGCCTTCCCGACGCCGCCTTCGTGATCGTGGCCCGGCCCGCCGCGGCCGGCGCTACGCGCACCGTCCTCCGCGAGGCGTTCCACGATGCGCTGCGCCGTGCCGGCGCGTTGCCCGCGCCGGAGTCGGGCGGCACAATGCCCGCGGCGCCGCTGCCGATCCCCGCGGCGACCTCCGCCATTCCCGCGCCTGCCGCGGACCTTCCCGACCCCACGCCGCGTCCCGCCGGCGAATGAGCCTTCCTGCCCCATGAACCAGACCCGCACCTTCCTGATCTTCGCCCTGCTGATGGTGGCGACCCTGTTGTGGATGGAGTGGGGCAAGGAGCAGCGCGCGCCCGTCGCCGTGGAGGGCGCAGCCACCGGCACCGCGGCGGTCGACTCCGCCGCCACGGTCCCCGGTGTCCCGGTGGTCACCGACGGCGCGACTTCGAACGTGCCCGGCGCCGTGCCCGCGGCGCCGCAGGCCGCGCCGGTCCCCGGGGTCTCCGCCGCTCCGGCGCCGACCAGCGCCGGCCAGGTCGACGTCCGCACCGATGTCCTCGACCTCACCCTGGACGGCGGCGTGGTCGCCCGCGCCGACCTGCTGCGGTTCCCGCAGACGCGCGACGAGGACAGCCCGCCCGTGCGCCTGTTCGACAACAGCCCCGCCACCTTCTATGCCGCGCAGAGCGGCTGGGTCAGCCAGGGCAGCGCCGCGCCCACCCACGAGGCCGGTTTCGTGCCGGAATCGGCGGGCACCCGCTACGTGCTTGCCGCGGACGCCGACACCCTCGAAGTGCCCTTCGTCTGGCACGGCCCCGACGGCGTCAGCATCCGTCGCAGCTATGTCCTGACCCGCGGCAGCTACGCCATCGAAGTGCGCGACACGGTCTACAACAAGGGCGATGCGCTCTGGCAGGGCCATGTCTACCGCCAGCTGATCCGCCTGCCGCAGGTGCTCAAGACCGGCTGGACCAACCCCGAGTCCTTCAGCCTCTACGGCGCCACCTGGTTCAGCCCGGGCGAGGGCTACCAGCGCGTGCGCTATGCCGATTTCGCCGACGAGGGCCCGGTCAACGCGCGCCAGTCCGGCGGCTGGCTGGCCATGCTCCAGCACCACTTCTTCAGCGCCTGGATCCCCGGTGCCAACGACGAGGTCACGGTGTCGCTGCAGGCCACCACCGGTGCCGGCGGCGCGCCGCAGTACCTCATCCGCGAGGTCGGTCCCGGCCTGGCGGTGGCGCCGGGCGACCAGGCCAGCACCAGCGCGCGCCTGTGGGTCGGCCCCAAGCTGGTCGGCCCGATCAAGGCCCAGCAGGTGCCCGGCCTCGACCGCGCGGTCGACTACAGCCGCTTTGCCTTCTTCGCCTTCCTGGGCGAGGGCCTGTTCTGGATCCTCAACAAGATCCACAGCCTGGTGCAGAACTGGGGCTGGTCGATCATCGGCCTGGTGCTGGTGGTGAAGGCCGTGCTGTACCCGCTGTCGAAGGCCCAGTACCAGTCGATGGCGAAGATGCGCAAGTTCCAGCCGCGCATCGCCCAGCTCAAGGAGCGCTACGGCGAGGACAAGCAGAAGTTCCAGGTCGCCATGATGGAGCTGTACAAGAAGGAGAAGATCAATCCCGTCGGCGGCTGCCTGCCGGTGCTGCTGCAGATGCCGATCTGGCTGGCCCTGTACTGGGTGCTGCTGGAGTCGGTCGAGCTGCGCCACGCGCCGTGGATCGGCTGGATCCAGGACCTGACCGCGCGTGATCCCTACTTCATCCTGCCGGTGCTCAACATCATCGTGATGTGGTCGACGCAGAAGCTCGCGCCAATGGTCGGCATGGACCCGATGCAGCAGAAGATGATGCAGCTGATGCCGCTGGCCTTTGGCGTGTTCATGGTCTTCTTCCCGTCCGGCCTGGTGCTGTACTGGGTGACCAACGGCTCGCTGGGCCTGCTGCAGCAGTGGTGGCTGATCCGCAAGTACGCGGACAAGCCTGATTCCGGCAAGCCCGACGCAGGCGACAAGCCCGCCAAGGCGCTCGCCGGCGACTGACGGCCCAGGGCGGCATCGTCCGCCCGGCATGCAGGAATGAGCCAGGCCGTGACCGACACCATCGTTGCCGTTGCCACCGCCGCCGGTAGCGGCGGCGTCGGCATCGTGCGCCTGTCGGGGCCGGCTGCGGCGGAGATCGCGCGCGCGGTCTGCGGCGGCCGCGCGCCCAGGCCCAGGCATGCGCAGTACGCCCGCTTCGTCGACGCCGCGGGTGAAACCATCGATGACGGCATCGTGCTGCTGTTCGCCGGCCCCGCCAGCTACACCGGTGAGGACGTGGCGGAGCTGCAGGGCCACGGCAATCCGGTGCTGCTGCAGGCCGTGGTCGCACGCTGCTGCGCGCTGGGTGCGCGCATGGCGCGGCCGGGCGAATTCACCGAGCGAGCCTTCCTCAATGGTCGGCTCGACCTGGCCCAGGCCGAGGCCGTGGCCGATCTGGTCGCCGCCGGCGACCTGACCGCGGCGCGCGCCGCGCGGCGTTCGCTGGACGGCGAGTTCTCGCGCCGGGTCGAGGCCCTTGCCGAGGCCCTGGTGGCGATCCGCGTCCACGCCGAGGCCGCGATCGACTTTGCCGACGAGCCGCTCGACACCCTGGGCGGCGCCGAACTGGCTGCCCGCCTGGATCAGGCGCGTACCGGGCTGGCCGCGTTGCTGGCCACTGCCGAGCGCGGCCGCCGCCTGCGCGACGGCCTGGACGCGGTGATCGTGGGCCCGCCCAACGCCGGCAAGAGCTCGCTGCTCAACGCGCTCGCGGGCAGCGAGCGGGCGATCGTCACCGACATCGCCGGCACCACCCGCGACCTGCTGCGCGAAACCGTGCACGTCGACGGCGCCGAATTGACCCTGGTCGACACCGCCGGCCTGCGTGAGGGAGGCGATGCGATCGAGCGCGAAGGCATGCGCCGCGCCCGCGACGAGCTGGCGCAGGCCGGGCTGGCGATCGCCGTGGTCGATGCCCGTGATCCCGACGCCGGCCGTGACGCGATCGCCAGCGGGCTTGCCGGCGTGCCGCGCATCCTGTGGCTGCACAACAAGGCCGACCTGCTGCCGGCGGGCGCCCCGCCGCCGCCCACCGGCGAACTGCGCGTGTCCGCAGCCACCGGCCAGGGCATGGACGAGCTGCATCTGCGCCTGCGCCGGCTGGTGATGGGCGAGCCGATGGTGGGCGGGGAGCCCGTCATCGCCGATACTGCCGCCGGGGAAGGCGAGTTCACCGCGCGTGCGCGCCACGTCGAGGCCTTGGGCCGCGCCGCCGCGCACCTGGACCGGGCCGCGCTGGAGCTGGCCGGCGAAGCGCTGGACCTGGCCGCGGAATCACTGCGCACCGCGCACCGCGCGCTGGGCGACATCACCGGCCAGGTCGGGGCCGATGAACTGCTGGGTCATATATTTTCGCGCTTCTGCGTCGGCAAGTAGCGCAGGGGCGCCTCGAGGGGCCGGGGTGTTGACAAACAGGCCCGCGTGTCGCGTCCTAGGCATACGTGCGCATCCGCACACTCAGGGGGAGTACAAACAGATGTCCGTGAACAACCAAGCCACCGCGCGAGGGAGCCTGTCCCGGCTGGCCCTTGCCGCGGCCCTCATCCTCGCCATCGCGGCCTGCGGCAAGGATGACACCGCCGCGCCCGCGGCCGACGCCGGCAGCGATGCCGCCAGCAGCGCGACCGCCACAAGCGGGGCCGCCGGCGCCAGCGCGGCCGATGCCGCCGAACAGGCCGCCATCCAGGCCGATGCCCTGGCCGAACTCGGCGCCGATGAGCTTCGCGAGCGCGGGCGCGCCGCCTATGCCGAAAGCCGCCTCTACGCGCCGACCGGCGACAACGCGCTGGAGTACTACCTGGCCCTGCGCGAGAAATCCCCCGGCGATGCCGCGGTCGCCAGCGCCCTGACCGACCTCATGCCGATGCTGGTGATCGCCACCGAGCAGGCGCGCGACCGCGAAGACTTCGAGGAGGCACGCCGGCTGGCGGCCCTGGTCGAACGCGCCGACGCCAACCATCCCGCCCTGCAGCGCCTCCAGGCCACGATCGTCACGGCTGAAGAAGCCGTGGACCGGCGCATCGCCCAGCAGGCGCTGAGCGCCGAGCAGGAAGTCGAACGCCAGCGCCAGCTTGCAGTCGATCGCGAGCGCGCCCAGGCCGACGAGCAGCGCCAGGCCAGCGAGCAGCTGGCGCAGCAGCAGCGCGCCGAAACCGAAGCCGCCGAGCGCGCCGAGGCCGAGCGCGTCGCGGCCGCGGCGCGTGCCGCCGAGCAGCGCGCCGCCGAGCAGCGCCAGCAGGCCCAGCAGGCGGCCACGACACCGGCCCCGGCGGCCGCGTCGCCCACGCTGCGGCCGCTCAGCACGCCCGCACCCCGCTACCCGCCGGACGCCCTGCGTGCCGCGCAGGCGGGCGAGGTCCAGGTGGAGTTCACGGTGGGAGCCGACGGCAGCGTCAGCGACGCGCGCGTGGTCCGCGCCGACCCGCCGCGGGTCTTCGACCGCGAAGCCGTGGCCGCGGTCCGCCGCTGGCGCTTCGAGCCGGTGTCCGAACCGGTCACCACGCGGCGCACGATCGCCTTCAATCCCGGCGGCTGAGCCACCAGCCGATCGCGACAAGGAAAAGCCCGGCCAATGGCCGGGCTTTTCGGTTCTGCCTGCAGGCCCCGCCGGGACTCAGCCCGAGATCGCCAGCTTCTCGCGGTGGTACAGGCGGGCGGCCATCAGCCACAGCACCAGGGCCAGGCCGAGGCTGGCGCCGAAGTAGACCAGCCACTGCATCGGCGTGATCGATTCGCTGCGCACCAGCTTGAGCACCATCTGGTTCTGCGCCAGGAAGGGCACCGTGAACTGCCACAGCTGCTCCTTCACCGGGCTGACCATCAGCACCACGGTGGGGATGATCGGCAGCAGCATCAGCACGCTCATGTAGCTCTGAGCTTCCTTCACCGACTTCACGCTGGCCGAGATCAGGGTCAGCAGGGTGCAGCCGATCAGCACGATCGGGATCAGCACGGCCAGCAGCAACAGCAGCATGTGCGGCGTCAGCGCGACCATCTGCAGCGCCTTGGGCGCCAGCGCCATGCTGACCGCCAGCGCGACCAGGATCAGCAGCTGGCTGAGCATGCCCAGTGCGCAGGCGGCGAGGATCTTGCCGCTCATCAGTGCGCTGCGCGAGCTTGGCGTGGCCAGCAGCGGTTCCAGCGACTGCCGCTCGCGTTCGCCGGCGGTGACGTCGATCACCATGTACGCACCGCCGACGAAGGCGCTGAAGATCAGCAGGTAGGGCAGGAAGGCGAGCAGCATGCCGCGCCGCGATTCCGGCGTGGCCACGTCGCGCTGCGCCACCATCACCGCGATCGTGGCCTCCGGGCTGATCCCGCGGCTGACCATGCGCAGCGAACCGACCTGGTTGCCGTACTGGGCGAGCGCCTCGCGCACCCGCGCCACCGGGATCCGCGAATCCTGGCGCGAGGAGTCGTAGAGGATCTCCACGGTCGCCATCCGGCTCTCGCGCCAGCGCTCGGGGAAGGCCTCGGGGATTCGCAGCACCACGTCGTGGTCCTGGTTGCGCAGCGCGAGCTCGGCGTCCTCCGGCGGGTCGATCGCATTGATGTCGCGCGTGCCCAGGTGGCGGACCAGGTTAGGCGCGTGCGCGGCGCCGATCACCGGCAGGTCCAGCACCGATTCCAGCTGGGTACGCGCGCGCTTCTCGGCCATCGAGCCCATGCCCAGGATCAGCACCGGGAACAGCAGCGGACCCATCAGCAGACCCAGCATGACCGTGCGCCGGTCGCGGAACAGGTCCAGCAGCTCCTTGCGGGCGACGGTCAGCACCGTATTCTTGAACAGGCTCATGCGGACAGGCCCTCCTCGGTGCCGATCAGTTTGACGAAGGCGTCTTCGAGGTTGTCTTCGCCCGACTGCGCGCGCAGCTCATCGGGGGTGCCCTTGGCGCGTACTTCGCCCTGGGCGATGATCACGATGCGATCGCACAGCGCGGCCACCTCCTGCATGATGTGGCTGCTGAAGATCACGCAGTGGCCCTGCGCCCGCAGCTCCTGCAGGAAGGCACGCAGGCCGCGGGTGGTCATCACGTCCAGGCCGTTGGTGGGCTCGTCCAGGATCACGTTGCGCGGCGAGTGCACCAGGGCGCGCGCGATCGCGGTCTTGGTGCGCTGGCCCTGCGAAAAGCCCTCGGTGCGGCGGTCGAGGAAGTCCTCCATGCCCAGCCTGACCGCCAGCTCGTCGATGCGCGCGGCGATGGTGGCGTCGTCGAGGCCATACAGGCGACCGAAGTAGGTGATGTTCTCGCGCGCGGTCAGGCGCTTGTAGACGCCGCGGGCGTCGGGCAGCACGCCCAGGCTGCGGCGCACGGCGCTGGCATCGCGCTGCGCGTCCAGGCCGTCCACGCGGACCGTGCCGCGCTCGGGCGACATCAGCGTGTACAGCATGCGCAGGGTGGTGGTCTTGCCGGCGCCGTTGGGGCCCAGCAGGCCGGTGATCTCGCCGTCGCGGGCCTCGAAGCTGACGCCGCGCACCGCGTGCACCGGGCCGGACTTGGCCTTGAAGGTCTTGTGCAGGTCTTGGACTTCGATCATCTCAGGGCTCCCATCCGTAATAGCCGGCGAACGGCGGCGCCGGGGCCAGGCGGTCGAGGCAGCCGGCGTCGATGCCGGCGGCGTCGGCGCGCTCGATGAACTGGGCGACCAGCTTCGGCATGCAGCCGGCGCCGAGCACGTTGTGGCCCTGGCCGGGCGCGACCAGGTGGCGTGCGTTCGCCAGGTGCGCGACCACCTCGTCGCCGTAGCGCGGCGGGGTGACCGGGTCGAACTCGCCGCTGATCGCGAGCAGCGGGACGTCGCCGGTGAGCGGCTCGCGAAAGCCCTCCGCGCGCGGCGCAGTCGGCCAGGCCGCGCACTGCGCCTGCAGCATCGACACCATTTCATTGCCGAGCACGCTGCCGGCGTCGTCGGGATCGAGCGACATTTCGCCGACGTCCTCGGTGCAGATCACCGACAGCTGCATGCCGTGGGCCATTGCATCGCCCAGCGACGCGCCCAGCATCCGCGACTGCGCCAGCAGCGGTGCGTAGCGGCCCTGCGACGCGTCGTGAAGCAACAGCGGCAGGGTCGCCGCGGCGGCGGGCTGGTAGGAGAACATCCGCAGCAGCGCCGCCAGGTGGCCGAAGCCCGGGGTTTCCTCGAGCCACTCGCCGCTCACCGGGTCGCGGTAGTCGACGGGCGCAAGATCGCCCGCTTCCAGCGCCGAGCGCACCACGGGCAGCAGCGCCGACGGGTCGCCCAGGTTGTCGACGCAGGCGGGTTCGGCGCGGCAGCGTTCGAACTGCGTGGCGAGCGCCTGCTCCAGGTTCCGCGCGTGTTCCTGGCCCAGCACCATGCTGTTGGGCGCGACGCCGTCGAGCAGCACCGTGCGCGTGGCGGCCGGGTAGGTCCGGGCGTACTGCTGCGCCACCCGCGTGCCGTAGGAGATGCCGACCAGGTTGAGCTGCGGCACGCCCAGGGCCTCGCGCACCGCCTCGAGGTCGCGCACGTGGTCCATGGTCGCGTAGCGGCGCAGGTCGTGGTCGGGCGACAGCGCGTCGCGGCAGCGCTCGGCGAAGGCGCGCATGGCGTCCTGCGACATGTCCTCCCCGGGGCCGAAGGCGTTCTCGCCCTCGTCGCCCTTGCAGTGCAGCGGCGCCGAGCCGCCGGTGCCGCGGGCATCCACCAGGACCACGTTGCGGCTGCGGCGCACGTCGTCGAAGGCGGCCGCCGCCACCGGAAACGACTCCAGCGCCGACTGTCCGGGTCCGCCGGCGATCATCAGCACCGGGTCGGGCTCGGCCTGGCCGGTGGCCGGGAGGAAGGCGATTGCGAGCTCGATCCGGCGACCGTCGGCGACGTCGTGGTCCTCAGGCACGGCGAAGCTGGCGCACTGCGCCTCGACCGCCTTGGCGCCAACCGCGCTCAGCGAGCAGGATTCGAACCCGATCGCGCCCTGGCGCATGCGGCCGTCGGCCGGCGTGTCGCCGGGTTGCGCCGTGCAGCCGGCCGCGAGCGCGACGGCCAGCAGCGCGGCGATGGGGGTTCCACGTGTACTCATGCGGGATCCTCGGGGTGGAAGATGGATTCAATGGGCGAGCCGAACAGGCGCGCGATGCGGAAGGCCAGCGGCAGGCTGGGATCGTACTTGCCGGTCTCGATCGCGTTCACCGTCTGTCTTGAGACGTCCAGACGTTCGCCCAGCTGCGCCTGTGACCAGCCGTTCGCCTCGCGCAGTTCGCGGACGCGGCTCTTCACCGGTAGCGGCGCGTGGTGATGCAGGCGAAGACGCCGTGCAGGAAGGAGTACGCCGGCAGGACGAGGATCAGCGCCAGGCCCGCATTGACGTGCAGCACCCCGGCCAGCACCAGCAGTCCGAGCGCGAAGCTGCCCAGGGTCAGCACCAACGATGCCTGGGCGAAGGACTCGAGCTGGATCCTGCGCTGCATCTCGTCGCTGTCGCGCACGAAGCGCAGCACCGCGCGCGCCACGAACACGACAGGCACTGCCGGAAGCAGCGCCAGGATGGCGCGTGCCCAGGTCGCGTCGACCGCGCGCAGCGCGTACATCGACAGGAACAGCACGACCACATAGGCCGCCATGGCGGGAAAGAACTCGCGGCGGTAGCGACGTTGGATGGAGAGCATGGCGGCGGCGCCTCGTGTCAAGTTTGCTTGACACGAGGATGCCGCGACCGGAAGCGCCGTGTCAAGCATGCTTGACACCCCTCCCGCGCTATTTGCTGCTGACGTACTTCTCGCGCCGGATGCGCGGAACGGGCAGGCCATGCTGCTTGAGCGCTTCGAAGCAGGCGTCGACCATGTCCGGGTTGCCGCACAGGTAGGCGATGTCACTTTCGGCCTGCGGCGCGAACTCGCCCAGGAACTGCTGCACGTAGCCGTGGCGGACGTCGGGATGGTCCTGCGCGCTGCCGGGCGCGGGCAGTTCGCGCGAGAAGCAGGGCACGAAGCGGAAGCCCGGGTGCGCTTGGGCAAAGGCGCGGAACTCGTCGCCGTACAGCAGCTCTTCCGGCGAGCGGGCGCCGAACAGCAGCACCACCTCGACGCCGCGCTCGGCCATCGCCTGCGCCAGCAGCGGCAGCATCGCGCGGTAGGGAGTGACGCCGGTGCCGGTGCCGACCAGCAGGTAGCGGCGGTTGTCGTCGGCGGGCTGCAGGCAGAAGCGACCGAACGGTCCGCTGGCCTGGACCGTGCCGCCGATCTCGAGGTTTTCGAACAGCGACGTGGCGGCGCCGCCGACGACGTAGCTGACGGCGATTTCCACGCACTCGCCCGGGCCCATCGCGTGGTCGTGGATGGTGGCCAGCGAGTAGCTGCGCTTGGTCGCGGTGCCGTCGCCGTAGCTGAAATGCACCTGCACGAACTGTCCGGGAATGTAGTCCAGCGGCTGGCCGTCGTCGCGGGCGAGCACCAGGTGGGCCACGGTGGGCGCCAGCATGCGGCGGGAAACGAGCTTGAGCGGGAACTGTGCGGGCACTTGGGATGGACCGTTTCCGGGCCGGGACCCGCAGGGCACCTATAATACCGCCCCCCTGCATGCACCCGCGGCCAAGGAGTCACGATGCGTCACGCCGCCCCGCCCGCCGCCCTGTCGGTGCGCGACCTGCGCAAGACCTACGACAACCGCGTCGAAGCCCTGAAGGGGGTTTCGCTGGACGTCGCGCCCGGTGATTTCTACGCGCTGCTGGGGCCCAACGGCGCCGGCAAGTCGACCCTGATCGGCATCATCTCGTCGCTGGTCAACAAGACCTCGGGCGAGGTGCGCGTGTTCGGCGTCGACCAGCAGGCCGAGCGCGCGCGCGCGATGCGCCTGGTCGGGCTGGTGCCGCAGGAACTCAACTTCAACATGTTCGAGCAGCCGCTCGACATCCTGGTCAACTACGCCGGCTTCTACGGCGTGCCGCGCCGCGAGGCGCTGGCGCGCGCGAAGGTCGAGCTCGAGCGCGCGCACCTCTCGCCCAAGGCGCAGATGATGGCGCGCACGCTGTCGGGCGGCATGAAGCGGCGGCTGATGATCGCCCGCGCGATGATGACCTCGCCGCGGCTCTTGATCCTCGACGAGCCCACCGCCGGCGTCGACATCGAGATCCGCCGCGGCATGTGGCAGTCGCTGCGCGAGATCAACGCCAGCGGCACCACCATCATCCTCACCACGCACTACCTGGAGGAAGCGGAGAACCTGTGCCGCAACCTCGCGATCATCGACCACGGCCGCATCGTCGAATCCGGCCCGATGCGCACGCTGCTGTCCAAGCTCGACGTCGAGGGCTTCCTGCTCGATGTCGAAGGCGAGCTGCCGGCCGAGCTGCCCGCGATCGACGGCGCGCGGGTGGCGGCGATGGACGCGCACACGCTCGACATCGACATGCCGCGTTCGATGGACCTCAACCGCGTGTTCGCCACGCTTGATGAGGCCGGCATCCGCGTGCGCTCGATGCGCAACAAGTCCAACCGCCTCGAGGAACTGTTCGTGCGCATGACCAGCGATACCGCCGCGTCGCCCGGCACGGGAGCTGCGGCATGAGCCTCGCACCCGCCAAGACAGACGCCGCCGACCGCGCCACGCCAGAGGGCCTGCGCGCCGACCTGGTCGCACTCGGCACCATCGCCCGCCGCGAGGTGATGCGCATCCTGCGCATCTGGAGCCAGACCCTGGTGCCGCCGGCGATCACCATGACGCTGTACTTCCTGATCTTCGGCGGCCTGATCGGCAGCCGCATCGGGACCATGGACGGCATCAGCTACATGGATTTCATCGTCCCCGGCCTGGTGATGATGAGCGTGATCCAGAACAGCTACGGCAACATCTCGTCCTCGTTCTTCGGCGCCAAGTTCGGCCGCCACGTCGAGGAGCTGCTGGTGAGCCCGATGCCGCCCTGGGTGATCCTGGGCGGCTACGTCGCCGGCGCCGTGCTGCGCGGGCTGATGGTGGGCGTGATCGTGCTCTGCATCGCGATGCTGTTCACCACCGTGCGCGTCCCGCACCCGTGGGTGACGCTGTCGACGGTGCTGCTGGGCGCGACCATCTTCGCGCTGGCCGGCTTCGTCAACGCGGTGTTCGCGAAGAAGTTCGACGACGTCGCGATCGTGCCGATCTTCATCCTCACCCCGCTGACCTATCTCGGCGGCGTGTTCTATTCGATCCAGCTGTTGCCCGAGTGGGCGCGCGCGGCGACCTATGCCAACCCGATCTTCTACATGGTCAACGCGTTCCGCTACGGCCTGCTCGGGCAGGGCGACGTCCCGCTGTGGGTGGCGTATGCGCTGATGCTGGTCTTCGTGGTGGTGTTGGGTGCGCTGGGGCTCTGGCTGCTGAAGCGCGGCGTCGGGCTGCGCAGCTGAGCCACATCGTGTTGTAACCTCGCGCCTTCCGCCCTGACTGGAGCAAGAGGAATGCGCAAAGGGAACCTGGCCGCCGCGTGCGCGCTCGCAATGATTCTGTCCGCCTGCGGTGCCGCGCCGGACCCCGGCAGCGATCCCGCTGCCGCACCTGCAGCACCCGCCGGCGATGCCACGCCGCTGGCCGATGACGCCACGGCTGTGGCGGCGATGCCCGGCGCGGACGATGCTGGCGATGCTGGCGACGCCAGTGCGGCCCGCCCCGGCCCGGGCCTCGTGGACAAGGAGGGCAAGGCCATCGCGCTGGTGCCGTTCGATATCGAAAGCGTGCCGGTGAGCAGCGCGTCGCTGGGCGAACTCCCGTTTTTCTCCATGCCCACCGGCTACGGTCCGGTCAACTCGCCCGACCAGCGGAGCTACGCGCGCTTCCCGTTCCGGCTCGGCGACGGCCTCCACTGGGTGGAGGGCGCGAGCTGGAACAGCCTGCTGGGCGTCGCCCGCGACCAGCGCCGCGACAAGGAATTCTCCCCGCTCGAACTGCGCCGCAACCTTGAAGCGGTGTTCGCGCAGGCCGGGGCGAAGCAGGTCTTCGAGGGTCCCCTGCAGCGCGACCTCTACTACGGGCCGCAACTGGAAACCGAGATCGGCGGCGGCTTCATCGAAGGCGTCAACCTCGGCGCCGATACGGCCACCAGCGTGCACGTCATCCGCCAGCCCGAACGCAACATCTGGATGCAGCTGTCCACGCATTCCCACGGCGCTGCGATGGTGGTGGTGGAAGAGCGTCCGTTCGAGGCCAGCGCGCACTGGGGCGGCGAGTTCCCCTACCTGTCGCTGCCGGCGGGCTATGCCGATGGAAACGAGCCCAAGCAGCGCGACTTCGACATGTATCCGTTCTGGACCGGCAGCGGCTTCGAGGAAGTGGAGGGCCGGACCTACGCCGCGGACGTGAGGACGCGCGAACGCTTCAACTCGATGCACGAAGTGCGCCGCAACCTGGAAGCGATGATGGCCGAGGCCGGCGGCGTCCTGGTGTTCGAAGGCAGGATCCCCAAGGAGGCGTCGGAGCGTTACGGCAGAGACCTGAAGGGCTTCTACAGCGACGCCACCGGTTTCAGCTGGGACGGCTACGAATCACGCGTCTACCGGGTCGACCTTGCCGATGGCCGCCAGGTCTGGGTGCATGCGGCGCTGGATTATCTCTCCTCCGGCTGGGTGGTGGCCGAGCGCGAAGGCTTCGTGCAGACCGCTGCGCTGCTGCCGGCGTCCGAGCTGAAACAGCAGCTCGATGCCGACGGCCGGGTCGCGATCCAGGTCAACTTCGCAGTCGACAAGGCCGACATCCTTCCCGACTCGCAGCCGCAGGTCGAGCAAGTGCTTGCGCTGCTGCGCGACGATCCTTCGCTGCGCCTGTCGATCGACGGCCACACCGACGACACCGGCGATGCCGCACATAACCAGCGCCTGTCCGAGGCGCGCGCGAAAAGCGTGGTGGCGGCGTTGGTCGGACAGGGCATCGAGGACGCGCGCCTGCAGGCGAAGGGCCACGGCCAGTCGCAGCCCGTGGACGACAACGCCACCGACGAGGGTCGCGCGAAGAACCGCCGCGTGGAACTCGTCCGCCTGTAAGCGCCCGTCCCCTCGCCAACGCGTGTCGCCGGCCAAGCCCTGGCCCTTCGGGGTGGGCCGGATCGCAGCTGTGGCTGCTCCTACAGGGCTGGGGCGGGGAGCTGGAAGAACGCGCGGGTGGTGGCCGTGGCGTTTGCCGCGGTCAGCGCGACGTCTTCGCCGCGGTCGCGCGCAAGCTCTTCGACGATATGCGGCAGGAACATCGGTTCGTTGCGGCGGTCCTTGGGCATCGGCCTGAGCGTGCGCGGCAGCAGGTAGGGCGCGTCGGTTTCCACCATCAGCCGGTTGGCGGGGATGTTGGAGACGATCTCCCGAAGGTGCTTGCCGCGGCGCTCGTCGCAGAGCCAGCCGGTGATGCCGATGTGCCAGTCGCGGTCGATGCAGTCGAACAATTCTTCGCGGGTGCCGGTGAAGCAGTGCACCACGGCGGGACCGATGCGGCCCTCGAAGCCCTTCATGATCGCGATGAAGTCGGCATGCGCGTCGCGCTGGTGCAGGAACAGCGGCTTGCTGCGGCCCGAAGCGAACAGCTCGGCGGCGATTTCGAGCTGGCGCTCGAAGGCCTTGCGCTGCGCGGGTCGCGGGGAGAAGTCGCGGAAGTAGTCGAGGCCGGTTTCGCCGACGGCCACCACTTGCGGATGCGCGTGCAGTGCGCGCATTTCGGCGTCGCATTCGGCGGTGTAGTCGCTGGCGTGGTGGGGATGCACGCCGGCGGTGGCGAACAGCTCGCCGGGATGGGCGCGTGCGAGCTCGAGTGCCATCGGGGAGTGCTCGCGGCTGGCGCCTGTGACCACCATCTGCACCACGCCGGCGTCGCGGGCGCGGGCCATGACCTGGTCGCGGTCGTGGTCGAAGCTGTCGTGGGTGAGGTTGGCGCCGATGTCGATGAGATGCATGTGGGCATTGTAGGAGCACGCCGCTGCACGGGGGCATGGACCGGCGAAGCAGCCGTCCATGGCTGATTCGCCTGCCGCGCACAGCCATGTGCGCTGTCCATGTCCCCGTGCAGCGACGCGCTTCGACGGATTGGAGGTTCGCGGCTTCGGGCCTCGTCCCGGGCCCGAAGGCTCTATTCTTCGCGCGTGCACGACACGACATTTCCCATCGACGCGCTGCTGCCGGCCATCCGCGAGGCGCTGCTGCTGCGTCCGCGGCTGGTGCTCGAGGCGCCGCCCGGTGCCGGCAAGACCACGCGGGTGCCGTTGGCGCTGCTCGACGCGCCCTGGCTTGCCGGCCGCCGCATCCTGATGCTGGAGCCGCGCCGGGTGGCCGCGCGCGCGGCGGCTGGCTTCATGGCGTCATCGCTCGGCGAGGAAGTCGGTCAGACCGTCGGCTACCGTATCCGCTTCGAAAGCCGGATCTCGTCGGCGACCCGCATCGAGGTCGTCACCGAGGGCATCCTCACCCGCATGCTGCAGGACGACCCGATGCTCGATGGCGTCGGTGCGCTGCTGTTCGACGAGTTCCATGAGCGCCATCTCGCCGCCGACCTGGGGCTTGCGCTGGCGCTGGACGTGCAGGCCGGGCTGCGCGAGGACCTGCGCATCGTGGTGATGTCGGCGACGCTCGATGGCGAGCGCCTGGCCGGATTCCTGGATGCGCCGCGGCTGTCGAGCGCGGGCCGCAGCCATCCGGTGGACGTCGCGCACTTTCCCGCGCGGCGTGACGAGGCGCTGGAGCACCAGGCGCGGCGCGCGATCGAGCATGCGCTGGCCACGCATCCGGGAGACGTGCTGGTGTTCCTGCCGGGGCGGCGGGAGATCGAGCGGCTGGCCCGGGTGCTCGCGGATGCGCTCGGCGATGCCGCTGCGCATCCGGCAGGGACCGTTGGCGCGCGGTCGGCGGTCGACGTGCTCGCGCTGCACGGCGACCTGCCGGTCGAGGCGCAATCGCGGCTGCTGCGTCCCGGGACCGAGGGTCGCCGGCGCATCGTGCTGGCCACCAACGTCGCCGAGTCCAGCGTGACCCTGCCCGGCGTGCGCGTAGTGGTCGACAGCGGCCTGGCGCGCGAGCCACGGCACGATCCCAACAGCGGCTTCAGCCGCCTGGACGTGGTCCGCATCGCGCAGTCATCCGCCGACCAGCGCGCGGGACGTGCGGGGCGCGTGGCATCGGGCTGGGCGTATCGACTGTGGCCGCAATCGCAGCGGCTGGAGCCTCAGCGGCGGCCGGAAATCGCCCAGGTCGAGCTGGCTGGCCTGGCGCTGGAACTGGCGGCCTGGGGCAGCGACCAGCTGCGCTTCGTCGATCCGCCGCCGGCGGGAGCGCTGGCCGCTGCGCGCGACCTGCTGCGCGCGCTGGACGCGCTCGATGGCGAGGCGATCACCGGACGCGGGCGGCGCATGCTGGCGCTCGGCACCCATCCGCGCCTGGCGGCGATGCTGCTGGCCACGGGCGATGCCCGTGGGCGCGCGCTCGCATGCGATCTCGCCGCGCTGATCGAGTCGCGCGATCCGCTGCGTTCGCGCAGCGACGCCGTCGCCGCGCGCTGGCGCGCGCTGGCCGCGTTTCGCGAGCGACGCGTCCCGGCCGATGCCAGTCGCGCCGCGCTGGCCGCGATCGACGCCTCCGCGCGCCAGTGGCGCCGCCGCCTGCGGCTGGAGGGGCCGCCAGTGGTCGACGCGCCCGCACACGCGCTCGGCGACCTGCTTGCGCACGCCTTCCCCGACCGCATCGCCGCCCGCCATCCCGGCGACCTTCGCCGCTACCAGCTCGCCAACGGCCGCATGGCGCGCCTGCTGGAGGACAGCGAGCTGATCGGCGAACCCTGGCTGGTGGCCAGCGAGCTGCGCTACGAGGCCCGCGGTGACGCCCTGCTGCTTCGCGCCGCACCGGTGGACGAGGCCGCGCTGCGCCGCGACTTCGGCGCGCGTTTCAGCCAGCGCGACGAAACCCGCTGGGACGCCGGGCGCCGCGCGCTGGTGGGCGAACGCGTGCGCCGTTTTGCAGGCATCGTCCTCGACAGCCGCCCCGCGGGCCGCGTCGATCCCGCCGCGGCCGCGCAGGCGCTGACCGATGCCGTGCGCGCGCTCGGGCTCGACGCGCTGCCCTGGAGCGACGGCCTGCGCCAGTGGCGCGCGCGCATTGCCGGCCTGCGCGCCTGGATGCCCGAACTCGAGCTGCCCGACCTCGCCGATGACGCGCTGATGGCGAGCCTGGACGACTGGTTGCTGCCGGCCTTCGCCGGCAAATCGAGACTCGACGCTCTCGACGCCGAAGCGCTTGCCGCCGCGCTCCGCGTCCGCGTCGGCTGGGCGCTGCAGCAGCGCATCGACGCGCTGGCTCCGGTGCGCATCACGGTGCCTTCGGGCCAGGCCCGGACCATCGACTACGCCGTCGATGGCGACGGCCAGCCGCAGCCGCCGGTGCTCGCGGTCAAGCTGCAGGAACTGTTCGGCCTGCCGGACACGCCGCGCATTGCCGACGGTCGCGTGCCGCTGCTGCTGCACCTGCTGTCGCCGGCCGGGCGGCCGCTGCAGGTGACGTCCGACCTGCGCAGCTTCTGGGACCGGACCTGGCCGGAGGTGCGGCGCGAGATGAAAGGCCGCTACCCGAGGCACCCCTGGCCCGAGGATCCCTGGAACGCCGTGCCCACCCATCGTGCGCGACCGCGCGGTGGCTGAACGGCTTCGTCCGGATCACGCCGGCACCACGAAGCACGGGCCAGACTCGGTCCCGTCATCCATTCCCGTCCCGGCGCCATGCGCCGGTGCAATCCAGAGGAAATCCGCATGCGCAAGCGCACCATCATCCGCGACGTCCGCAACGCCATTCCCGACAAGGCCATGGACCTGGCCGGGCGCCTCGGCGACGGCTTTCGCCAGGCCGTGCCCGACGGTGCCGGCAAATGGCTCCAGGGTGCTCCACACGATGCAGGCACCTGGCTGAGCGGCATGCAGCAGGGCGCCGGCAAATGGCTCCAGGCCGGCGTGGCGCTGGGCGCGGCGCGCACCGGCGCGCGTGCGGCCGGAATCG
Source organism: Luteimonas sp. MJ250 (assembly GCF_039548455.1). Classification (NCBI taxonomy): domain Bacteria; kingdom Pseudomonadati; phylum Pseudomonadota; class Gammaproteobacteria; order Lysobacterales; family Lysobacteraceae; genus Luteimonas; species Luteimonas sp. MJ250. The sequence continues at coordinate 43,565 of NZ_JBCLVB010000011.1, forward strand.
TCGCCCGTCGCCATCCGGTGGCGCTGACCGCGGCCGCGATCGGCATCGGCGCGGCGACCTATGCCGTGCTCCGGCACCGCCGCAAGGCCGCCGAGCAGGCCGCGATGCGGCGTCCGCAGCAGATCAGGGATGCGCTGGAGCCCGGCGACCTGGGCGTTGAAGTCGACGCCGCGACGTCGCGCGAAACGTCCCTGCAGGACGAGCGCTAGAACCGGAGGGACCCCGCCCCGGTCGATCGATCAGGTCAGGCCGGGGAGCCCGCCACCGCGGAACGGGGCGAAGCCAGCACGCTCGGCGCCTCGGGCAGTTCGACCACGAAGCAGGAGCCTCCGCCGTCGCGGTCTTCGTACCAGAGCTGGCCACCGGCGTTGGCCACGATCTGCCTTGCGAGTGACAGGCCCAGTCCGCTGGATGTGCCGGCGCGCGCGGGGTCATCGTCCGTCAGCCGTGTGAACGGGGTGAACAGTTCGCGCTGGCGGTGCTTCGGGACGCCCGGGCCGCGGTCGGAAACGCAGAGCTTCCAGAACCCGGTCACGCCGGAAGCGACGTGGATGTCGACATCGCTCCCCGGGGCATATTTCATCGCGTTGCTGATCAGGTTGCCCGCGACCTGGCGCAGCACCAGCGCATCCATCGCCACCACGGCAGGTCCGACTTCGCCCACCACCAGGCGACAGCCGCTGTCCTCCAGCTGCATGCCGTAGCGGCGGACGATCCAGTCCACCACTTCGGCCAGTCCCACCCGGGCGTCGGAGTTGCTGGTAGCCACCCGGGCGCTGGCCTGGGTTTCCAGGTAGCGGCGGATGTAGCCAAGGCCGTCTTCGGCGCTTTCCCGGATCACTTCCAGATAGCGCGGGACGCGCTCGGGGCGCAGCGTGCCCGAGGCCAGGATGTCGCTGGCGAAGACCACGCTGCTGAGCGGATTCTTCAGGTCATGGGCGACCAGGTTGACCAGCTCCTGGCGTTCGCGCGCTACATGCTCCAGACGATCGCGCGCGAGCTTCAGGCCGACGTGCGCGTTGACCCGGGCCAGCAGTTCCTCGGGGATGAAGGGCTTGACCACGTAATCCACAGCCCCCGCCTCGAAGGCGCGCAACAGCAGGCTGCGGTCCTGGGCGGCGGTCAGGAAGACCACCGGCACCCGTGGCAGCAGCGCGCGCAGGCGGATTTCCTCCATCACGCCGAAGCCGTCCATGCCCGGCATCATCATGTCCAGCAGCATCAGGTCCGGCCGCTGTTCCTCGGCGGCGGCGAGCGCTGCCTCGCCGCTTTCGGCGACGGCCACGTGGTATCCCTGGCGTTCGAGAAGTGCGCTCACAACGCGCAGGTTGGCCGGCTGGTCGTCGACGACGAGTACCCGGCCATGGATCGTGCTTGCCTTCATGACGCTGTTCCACCGCTGCGCGTGACGGATGTCGCGCGCCTTCGTCGACGGTAGCAGAAAGATCCCGCAACCGAGCTGCCGCCATCGCAATGCCTGCCTGCGCAGCGGATTGCGGCTGAACGGTTCAGGAAGAAAACGGCGTGGCGTTCCCGAGTTCGCGCCAGTGCCCGGGGGCGAGGCCATCAAGCCGGGTGGCACCGATCGCCACCCGCACCAGGCGCAGCGTCGGCAGCCCGACCGCCGCCGTCATCCGCCGCACCTGCCGGTTGCGGCCTTCGCTGATGACCAGTTCGATCCAGGCGTCGGCGACGGTCAGGCGGACCCGCACCGGTGGATCGCGTGGCCACAGTGCGGGCGCCGGATCCACGAGGCGCGCGCGGGCCGGACGCGTTGGCCCGTCGCGCAGCGTGACGCCGGCGGCCAGCCGGACCAGCTGCTCCGGTGCCGGCTCGCCCTCGACCTGCGCCAGGTAGGTTTTGGCCAGCCGGTAGCGCGGGTCGGTGATGCGGTGGGCAAGCGCGCCGTCATCGGTCAGCAGCAGCAGGCCTTCGCTGTCGTGGTCGAGCCTGCCGGCGGGATACACCCCGGGCGGCAGGCCGAAGCCGGCCAGGGTCGGGCGCGGCGGCGTGCTCCTGTCGGTGAACTGGCAGAGCACGCCGTGCGGCTTGTTGAACGCGACCAGCACTCAGGGCTTGATGAAGCGCAGCGTCATGCGGTCGCTTTCGCCGATGGCCTGGTACTGCTGGCGGTCCTCGGCGTCGTGGTTGTTGCCGGGCGGCAGGGTCCAGACGCCATTGGGATGGTCGCGGGTGTCGCGCGGGTTGGCGTTGATCTCGCTGGCTTCATCGAGGCGGAAGCCGGCGGCGGTCGCGAGCGCGATCACCTGGTCCTGGCCGACGTAGCCGGACTTGTCGTCGTCGGCCACGTCGCCGGCGGCGCGGTGTTCGACCACGCCCAGCACGCCGCCCGGCTTGAGCACGTCGAAGAAGCCCTTGAACATGCCCTCGGCCTGGCCCGAGGAGCGCCAGTTGTGCACGTTGCGGAAGGTCAGCACGGCGTCGGCCGAATTCGCCGGGCCAAGCACCGGTGCCGCGGGATCGTAGGCGACGATGCGGGCATCGCCGTACTGCGCCGGGGCCGAGGCGAACATCGCTTCCAGGCCGGCCCTGGAGCGCGCGGAGTAGTCGCGGCGGGCTTCGGGCAGGACCGCGGGGTCGACGACCGCGGCGACGTAGCCGGCGCGCAGCCAGGGCGCGAGGATCTCGGCGTACCAGCCGCCGCCGGGGGTGACCTCGACCACGGTCTGGCCGGTCTCGATGCCGAAGAAGGACAGGGTGTCGCGCGGATGGCGGTACTGGTCGCGGGCCACGTTTTCGGGCGAGCGCCAGGCGCCGGCCAGGGCCTGGTCGAGCAGCGGGTCGGGCGCGCGCATCGACATCCCGGTGGCAGGCGGCGGCACGGCGGCAGGAGCGGCGGCATCGCCTCCCGCGGCGGGTGCTCCGGCGCAGGCAGCGAGCATCAGCGGCAATACGGCGAAAGGCAGGCGTCGGATCATGGCGGTGTTTCCTGTGGACCGGGCTGCAAGCCTACCCGCAAAGTCGTCCAGCCCGCGCCGGTACCGGAGGCCGCCCCCGCTCGGTGCCTCGGCCGCGGTCAGCTGCCGGCAGCTTCGGCCGCGGCCTCACTGCGCTGTGCCCGAGCGCGCTGTCGCTGTCGCTGTTCCGCCGGGGTCGGGGCCTGGCAGCCGTGCCGATGGCGGATACGGCGGCACGTCGAGATAACCGCCGCCGCGCAGCTGCCCCTGGATGCCGCGCCACCAGCCGGCCTCGAAAATCCCCGGATGCGCCTCGAGCAGGGCCTGCCGCAGCGGCGGCGGCAGCCCGAGGAAGTTCGGGAACAGCGCAGGGAACACGTCGTCCGGCCGCGCGTACAGCCAGTCTTCCAGCGGCCGGGTTTCGTCTTCCTCGCGCACTTCGGGCACGTCGCGGAAATTGACCTCTTCCAGCAGGCAGAGCTCGTCGAAGTCATAGAACAGCGCGCGGCCGTGGCGCGAGACACCGAAGTTCTTCAGCAGCAGGTCGCCGGGGAAGATGCCGCTGCGCGCCAGGTCGGTGATCGCCTGGCCGTAGTCGATCACCGCCCGCCGCGCCTCGGCCTCCGGCATTTCGCGCGCGAACAGGTCCAGCGGCCGCAGCCGGCGCTCGGCGTAGCAGTGCCGCAGCAGCACCACGTCGCGCTCGGCGCTGACGGTTTCGGCGCACTGCGTCAGCAGCTCCTCGAGCATGTCCGGCGCGAAGGCCGCGCGCGGGAAGCGCAGGCGGCGGAACTCCTGCGCATCGACCAGGCGGCCGACGCGGTCGCGGCGCGCGACCAGCCGGTACTTGGCCTCGATGTCGGCGCGCACGCTGTCCTTGGGCTCGGCGAAGCGGTCGCGGATGACCTTGAACACCACCGGCAGGTCGCGTGGGGTGAACACCGCCATGACCATGCCGCGCACGCCGTCGGCGCGCACCAGCTGCTCGTCCGGCCGCGCGGCGAAGTGGCGCCGGATCTCGCGATAGCGCTCGGTCTTGCCCTGCTTGGCGCGGCCGAGCACCGAGTACAGCTCCGACACCGGCTTGGCCGGCAGCAGCGCATGCAGGAAGGCGACGGCATCGCCGACGCGCGCCAGGTCGGCGTGGAACCAGCTGCGTGCGTAGCCGAACAGCATCGAGACCTGCGCGCGTTCGACCAGGACCGCATCGGCGCGCACGCCCTCGGCCCCGTTCACCAGCGCCACCACCAGCGGCCGCGGCCCGTCGGCGGCCTCGACGCGGCCGACCAGGTAGGCGCGGCGCTCGCGGTAGAAGACGGTGTCCAGCAGGGCGATGTCCGGGCCGCGGGGATCGTCTGGGCAGCGCGCGGCGGTGTCGGCAACGTCCGCGCCGCGCAGCGGCAGGCGCGATGCCACGGCATCCGCGATGGCGCGGGCGTCGGCGTCGATATCGCGATGCGGAAAGCCCCGCGCGCGCAGCGCGTTCTGCCAGCGCTCGCAGGCGTCCGCGCCGTCGGGCAGCGAATGCAGCTCGCCGGGACAGTCCGGGTCGCCGGCAGCGCCGTCGCCCGGCTGGTGGAACTCCAGCGCCTGCGCGACGCCTTCGGTGAGGAAAAACCGGCGCGACATCGAATTGAACAGGGTGCGCGCCATCGCCGCGTCACTGCGGCCCTCCGTCAGCGCCTCGTACGTCCCGCGCACCGCCGCCCAGAACGGTCGCGAGCGCATGCGCTCGCCCACCAGCGCCTCGAACCGCCCCAGCGCCTCTGGAAGGAAGTCCTCCTGCAGCTCGATGCGCGCCAGCGCGTCCGCCTGCGCTCCGCGCCAGTCGCGACGGATGAAGCGCCTCCGCGCCCGCCGCGTCAGGTCGCCGAAGCGCGCGTCGTAATCCTCGAACGCATCCAGCACCAGCGCGGCCGCGCGCGGCACCAGCGGATCGCTTGCTGCAGGGGCCATGGCACGAGTGTGGCCCAGGAGACGGTCTGATCGCCCCCTCCGAGGGGCGCGCGTACTCCGCGGATGCCTGGGAGGGTGCGCGCTGCCCGCCGTGGAGGCAGGGGGGATGCCCAGCCGGAATATGCGCATCCTGCTCCCAGTTCCGGCCGCCGGCCATCCATGGCCGGCTCTGGGCATCCCCCCTGCATCCACGGCGGGCCCGGACCTTTTGCGCGGTGGTGGACGGAGGCAACTTCGACGCAGACGTCGCAACCGGGCGGTCGTCACCGGATCAAGCGGCACAGCCACGCCAAGGCGACCCCTACGAGCGCGAGCGCGCCCGCTCCTGATCTCCGTCCCGAAGCCAAGAAACTCCACGGCCCGTCCCGCGCACAGGGGGTGTGCGTACAGCCGGCCATGGATGGCCGGCGGCCGGCCTTGGGAGCAGGACGCGGACAGGCCGGGGGAGCACACCCCCTGTGCACGGGACGGGCAGCGCGCACCGGAACGGAGCAGCTCCAGACCTGACAACGCGCTCCCACTGTCACGTCAGCCCCGAAATGTCGAGGACCAGCCCACCCCGTCGGGCCGGCCATACGCCTCCCCCTCAATCCGGAGAAGAACCCAGAGGCGAGGCCCCGAAACGGACAATGCCCGCGACGGGCGTCGCGGGCATTGCAGGAGAACAATGAAGCGTGTGGGGAGGTGTCGTCAGAGGTGCTTGATGATCTCGTCCGCGAACTCGCTGCACTTCACCTCGGTCGCGCCGTCCATCAGGCGGGCGAAGTCGTAGGTGACGCGCTTGGAGCCGATCGCGCCGTCCATCGCCTTGATGATCGCGTCGGCCGCTTCGGTCCAGCCCATGTAGCGCAGCATCATCTCGCCCGACAGGATCACCGAACCCGGGTTGACCTTGTCCAGGCCGGCGTACTTGGGCGCCGTGCCGTGGGTGGCCTCGAACACCGCATGTCCGGTCACGTAGTTGATGTTGGCGCCCGGCGCGATGCCGATGCCGCCGACCTGCGCGGCCAGCGCGTCGGACAGGTAGTCGCCGTTGAGGTTGAGCGTGGCCGAGACGTCGTACTCGCGCGGGCGCAGCAGGATCTGCTGCAGGAAGGCATCGGCGATCGCGTCCTTGATGATGATGCCCGCGCCCGGCTTGCCTTCGGGGATCACGTGCCAGGGGCCGCCATCGAGCTCGACCGCGCCGAACTGCTCGCGCGCGACCTTGTAGCCGAAGTCGCGGAACGCGCCCTCGGTGAACTTCATGATGTTGCCCTTGTGCACCAGCGTCACCGACTTGCGGCCGTTGGCGATCGCGTACTCGATCGCCGACTTCACCAGGCGCTCGGTGCCCTGCCAGCTGACCGGCTTGATGCCGATGCCGACGTTGACCGTGGCGTCGGTCGCCGGCTGGCCGACCGCGGACAGCTGGTCGTTCCAGGCATTGGCCTTGTCGGCGGTGCCGAAGCGGATCTTGTCGAAGCCCTTCGGGAATTCCTTCTGCAGGAAGTCGAGCATCTTCTGCGCGTCGGCCGAGCCGGGCTCGAACTCGATGCCGGCGTAGATGTCCTCGGTGTTCTCGCGGAAGATCACCATGTCGACGTCGCCCGGCTTCTTCACCGGCGAGGGCACGCCCTCGAACCAGCGCACCGGGCGCAGGCAGACATAGAGGTCGAGCATCTGCCGCAGCGCGACGTTGAGCGAGCGGATGCCGCCGCCGACCGGCGTGGTCAGGGGGCCCTTGATGCTCACCAGGTACTCGCGGCAGGCTTCGACCGAGGACTCCGGCAGCCATTCGCCGGTCTGGTTGAAGGCCTTCTCGCCGGCCAGCACTTCCATCCATTCCAGCTTGCGCTTGCCGCCGTAGGCCTTCTCGACCGCGGCGTCGAGCACGCGCACGCTGGCGTTCCAGATGTCCGGCCCGGTGCCGTCACCCTCGATGAAGGGAATGATCGGGCGGTCGGGGACGCTGAGTCCCTTCGCGGTCTTGGTGATCGGGCTGCCGCCTGCCGGCACGGCCGGGGTGAAGTCTGCCATCGGGTTCCTCCAGGGAGGCCGCGCTGCGGAGCGCGCGCGGCGAATTCGGACGGTCATTGTCGCGCTTCGCGACGGTCCGGGCAAAGGCGGCGCGTCGCGCGGCGGGACGCGCCGGGTCCCGGCGGCGGCATGAAAAAGGCGCGGCCCCGGAAGGCCGCGCCTCGTCGCCGCCCGGGGGACTCAGCGGATCTCGAAGTCCCGCGTCTGCACCACTTCGCCGTCGTGCAGGATCTCGACGCGATAGTTGCCCGTCGGCCAGCCGTCGGGTTTGCTGATCTTGAAGGCGGACTGGCCGGTGCCGGTGAAACTGAAGTCACGGCTGGTCTCGTCCACCAGCTGGTCGCCCTCATAGGTCCAGCGCGCGGTCAGCTGGCCGTTCTGCGGCACCGACGGGTCCGACGAGGCCGTGGCCACCGAGGCGTGGATGGTGTCGGTGGGGGTGAAGGTCGTCGTCGGGCTGGCGATGCGGTTGGCGCCGTCGATCTCCGTGCCGAGATCGACCGAGGTCACGCTCACCCGCGGTGCGGGCGCCGCGGCCGGGGTGGCGGCGGGCGCGGGCGTGGACATCGGCGGTGGCGGCGCCACGGGCTCGTCCTTCTTGCAGCCGGCCAGGGCCAGGCTGCCCAGCAGTGCCGCGGCCAGCGCGGTGGTCATCGGGTGTCGGGTCATTGTTTGTCTCCGTGGGGGCTGGTCGTGGTGCCGTCGTCTTCGCGGGCCGCGGCGGGGATCTTCAGCGTCTGGCCCGGCTGGATCCGATCGGGATCGTCCAGCGTGTCGCGGTTGGCATCGAAGATGCGCCGCCACTCGCTGGCCTTGCCGTACTGGGCCCTGGCGATGTGGGAAAGGGTGTCGCCCTCCCGCACCGTGTACTGCGTGTCGCCGATGACGGCTTCGGTCGAGCTGACCGAAGATTGCACGTTGCTGAAGTCGGGGCGGCCCTCCGCCGGGGCCTCGGTGCTGCTGACGCCGCTGCGGACGTTGCTGAAATCCGGCTTGCCGGTGCCGCTTTTCGCCGGCGTACCGGACGCGTTGGCGCCGGGTTTGAGCGACAGCGAACCGGGGTCGTTCGGGTTCTGGGGATTGTTCATTCGGGCCTCCTGCGCCGCGTGAAGCGCCGACAGATATACACCGGCCGGCTGTTAAGGAAACATCGTGCCGGCGTGGAGGTCCCGCGCTGTCGCGGGCCGGCTATTGCCTCGGGTCGCGCCCGGCGGCGGGCTGCGGAGTTCCCGGCGTGGCCCGCCAGGGATTGATGTCGAGCCCGCCGCGACGCGTGTAGCGCGCCTCCACCGACAGCACTTCCGGCCGGCAGCGCGCCATGACGTCGACGAAGACCTGCTCCACGCACTGTTCGTGGAAGCCTGCGTGCTCGCGGAACGACACCAGGTAGCGCAGCAGCCCGGCGCGGTCGATGCGCGGGCCGCGGTAGGCCAGGCGCAGGCTGGCCCAGTCCGGCTGGCCGGTGACCGGGCAGTTGGATTTCAGCAGTGCCGAGTGCAGCACCTCGTTCACCATCTCGCCGGCGTCGGCCGCCAGCAGCGCGGGGTTGGGGACGTCGTATTCGTCGCAGTCGATCTCGATGTCATCGATCGATACCGCCGTCGGCGTGTCCCGCCCGGTCGCGGATGCCGCCGCCTGGGCGTAGGTGCCCGCGCCGGCATCCACCGGCGGCAGCCCGAACCCGACCACGACGGTGGCGCCCGCCGCGGCCGACAGATCGGCGCTGATCCGGGCCTGGACTTCGTCACGGTCGGCGAAGCGCGTGGAGTTGAACGAGTTGAGATAGAGCTTGAGCGACTTCGACTCGATCAGCCGCGGCGAGTCCGCGGGCACCAGGAAGGTGGCGGTGGCCACGGCCGGCTTGCCGCGCGTGTCCAGCCAGGAAAGTTCATAGGCGTGCCAGCGGTCGTGGCCGCTGAATGGCAGGGCCCCGGCGGCGATGCCGAGCGCCTCGCGCCCCTGGTCGCGCGCGATCGGGAACAGCAGGGCCGGGTCGTAGGCGCGCGGGTAGGCAACCTCGCGGCCGAGGGGGAGTTCGCTGGTCATGGCGGCATTATCGCCTGCAGGCAACAGCCGCTGTTTCACCCGTGATCGAGGGCCGCTGTCGCGGCGATCGCGGCCATGGCCGCTCCCACAGGAAGCCATCGCGGCCATGGCTCCCACAGGAACCATGGCGGCACCGGCCTTCGGCGTCAGCTGCTCATTCGCCGTGCAGATAGTCCAGCGTGAGCTGCAGCATCGCGCGCAGGCCGACATCGAGCGCGGACTCGTCGAGGAAGAACTCCGGCGAATGGTTGCTTGGCGCCGTCGCCGGGTCCCGCCCCGCGGGCGTGGCCCCGACGAAGAAGAACACCGCCGGCACCTCGCGCGCGTAGTACGAGAAATCCTCGGCGCCCATGTTCAGCGGCATGTCGATCAGCTTGCCCTCGCCCGCCACCTTCTCGAGGCTGGGCCGCATGCGCGCGGTCAGGGCCGGGTCGTTGGCGGTGACAGGGGTGCCGGCGGTGTCGGGCACCTTGGCCTCGACCGTGGCGCCGTGCGCGGCCGCGACCTTCTCGGAGACGTTGGCCAGGTCGGCGAACACCGCCTCGCGCATGCCGTCGTCAAAGGTGCGGATGGTGCCCACCAGCTCCACCTGGTCGGGAATGATGTTGAAGCGCACGCCGCCGTGGATCGCGCCGAAGCTCAGCACCACCGGCTGCTTCGAGATGTCCTGGCGGCGGCTGACCACGGTCTGCGCGGTGCCGATGATGTCGGCCGCGGCCACGATCGGGTCGACGCCGCCCCAGGGGCGCGAGCCATGCGTCTGCCGGCCCTTGACCACGATGTTGAAACGGTCGGATGCCGCCATCGTCGGCCCGCTGCGCACGCCGATCTCGCCGGCGTTGAGGGTCGAGAACACGTGCAGGCCGAACACCGCCTCGGGCTTGAAGTCGCGGAAGATCCCCTGGGCCAGCATCTCCTCGGCGCCGCCCTCCTCGCCGTCCGGCGGGCCTTCCTCGGCCGGCTGGAAGACGAAGAGCACTTCGCCCGGCAGTTCATCGCGCATCGCCACCAGCGCTTCGGCCACGCCCATCAGCACGCTGGTGTGGGCGTCGTGGCCGCAGGCATGCATCACGCCCACCGTCTGGCCGTTGAAGGTCGTCGTCGCCTTCGATGCGAACGGCAGGCCGGTGGCCTCGGTCACCGGCAGCGCGTCCATGTCGGCGCGCAGCGCGATCCGCGGGCCGGGCTTGCCGCCCTTGAGGACCGCGGTCACGCCGGTGGTGGCGATGCCGGTCCGCGGTTCGAGGCCGAGTTCGCGCAGGTGCTGCGCGACCAGTGCCGCGGTGCGGGTCTCGCGGTTGCCGAGTTCCGGGTTCTGGTGGATGTCGCGGCGCCAGTCGACCACCTTCTGCTGCAGCGACTGCGCCGCGGCGGCGACTTCGGCGCGCTGCGCGTCCTGCGCATGGACCGGGACGGCGCCCAGCAGCAGGGCAAGGGCAAGCGTCGACAGTGCGGGGCGCGATGGCATGGGCGGTGCTCCTGGAGAGTCGTGCCGAGACGGGCTGGTGCCGATAGTAGCGCCGGACGCCCGCGCCAGCGGCCGGCGCGGCAGCGGATCCGGTCGCTTCCGTACCGATCCGCGGAAAACGCACGCTGGGCATGGGCAGCCGTGCGCGTTCGCCGCGGCGGCATGGGGCTATAAGGGATGCGGCGGATGGGGATCCGCCCATCACTCCTGGAGAGAACCGTATGCACAAGCGGACGAACGCAATCCTGCGCGCGATGCTCGGGGCATCGCTCATGTGGGGGACGGGGGCGGCGCTCGCCGCCGACGCCGGGCCAGCGCTGCTGCCCAAACAGCTGGCCGGGCCACCCGCGGAGTTCGAGGCGATGCGCGCGCCGGATCCCGCCGGCGCCGCGATCCTGTCGCGCAGCGCGCTGCTGCCGGTGGTGTTCGATGCGTCCGGGCGCGCCGAGGTCCGCCTGCCGCTGCACGACGGCCGGCTCGAGGCGATGCTGCTCGCCGGTGGCGGCGACTGGTCGCCGCGCCTGGTATCGCCGGCCGGCGTCGAGATGCCGGCGGCCACGCTGGCTGACGCTGCCCGGGCGTCACGGCTGGGCGGTGAACACGACGGCCAGGCCGGGACCGTGCTCAGGCTCGACGGCCTGGTGCGCGGCGACTGGACCCTGCGCCTGCAGGCGCAGCCGGGCAAGGATGCACGCGGCTACGTGCTGCTGAAGGGCGCCGATGGCCTCGAGCTGGCATCGCACCAGGCGCACCGGCGCCAGGTCGTCGGCGAAGAGATGCGGATCCTGGCCATGCTTGCCGCCGACGACGGCATATCCGCGCCGCGGCTCGGCCACGAGGCCGGTCGCGTGCAGTCGGCGCAGCTGCGCATCCTCGCCCCCGACGGCCGCGAGTCGCTGCGGCCGATGTTCGACGATGGCCGACACGCCGACGGCGCTGCGCGCGACGGCCAGCTGGCGGGTGCGTTCGTGCCCACGAGCACCGGCACCTGGATCGCCCAGGTCGTGGTCCGCGGCCACGACCGCATGGGCGCGTCCTTCGTGCGCACCGTCGAACACGCGCTTCCGGTGATCGCGGCGGGTCCGCGGATCGCCGGCGAGGCCACCGCCGTGGCCGGCGCGGCCGGCCGCCTGTCGGTGCAGCTGCCGCTGGCCGATGCCGCGCCTGGACGGCACTACCGCGTGTTCGCGGAAGTCTGGGGCCAGGGCGGCAAGGGCGCGCAGCTGCCGGTGGCATGGATCGGCGGCATGGCCGAGGTCGTGGACGGACGCGTCGTGCTCGGCCTGGACGAGCGCTGGATCGGCCGCTCGGGCGCGGGCGCGCCCTTCGAGCTGCGCGAACTGAGGATCGAGGATCCCGACCACTTCATCCCGCTGGCTACCGCCGCGCGGGTGCCGCTGTCGACGCCGCGGCTCCGCATCCACCGCGCCATCGCCGCCCACATCGATGAAACGATGACCATGGGACCGCGCCCCGCCGCCGCCGGACCGGGCGCAACCGCGACGGGCAGCAAGCTCGTGTTGGTCCACGGCTACTGTTCCGCCGGCGTCTGGCCGCAGTCGCAGTTCGCCAACTCGGCGACGTTCCTCGACGCCAACCAGAACCGCAGCCACGACCAGTTCGCACAGCGGATCCGAAATTTCGGCGCACAGTGGAACTCGTTCGGGACCGTCGCGCACAGCCAGGGCGGGGCGGCCTCGCTGCACCTGTACGCCTACTACTGGAGCGGCCTCGACAACGCCAGCGGCGCGCGCCTGATGCAGTCGGTCGGGACGCCCTACCAGGGCACCAACCTGTCCGGGATCATCGCCACCATCGGCAACTGGTTCGGCGCCGCCTGCGGGTCCAACAGCAATATGACCTACAGCGGGGCTTCGGCGTGGCTGGCCGGCGTACCGACCTGGGCGCGTGCCAAGGCCAACTACTACACGACGGCGTTCCGGACCACCAACTGGTGGACCAACGACTACTGCCACATCGCCAGCGACCTGGTTCTGGGCGATCCGGAAGACGGCACGGTCGAACGCAGCTACGCCCAGCTGCCGGGCGCCACCAACCGCGGCCACACGGTGGGGCAGTGCCACACCGCCGGCATGCGCGATCCGGCGCAGTACCGGGACGCCGGCCGCAACGCCACGATGAGCGCGAACGCCGCACGCTGAAGACCGGCCGTGCATCCCGGGAGCGGCCGTGGCCTTGAAAACGCTATCGCGGCTGTAGCCGCTCCCACAAAGGGCAATCGCGGCTGTCGCCGCTCACACAGGGGCACGGGCCCTCCAGCGGGGGAGGGTGTCCTTCAGCAGGGGGCCGCGCGGCTAGCGGTGGTGCTGCGCCAGGTAGTCGCTGGACTGCATCTCGATCAGGCGCGAGGCGGTGCGTTCGAACGCACCCGCCAGGCGCTCGCCTCCGTACAGCGCGTGCGGCGCGGCCGCGGCGGTACAGACCAGCTTGACGTTGCGGTCGTAGGCTTCGTCGATGAAGGTGACGAAGCGGCGCGCGGCGTCGTCGCGCGTGGCCGCCATCACCGGCACCCTGCCCAGCAGGACGGTGTGGAATTCGCTCGCGATCCCGATGTAGTCCGAGGCCGCGCGCGGGCCCTCGCACAGCGCCTCGAAGTCGAACCAGGCCATGCCCGGGCAGCGCGCACGGGTGGGGATGCGCCGGCCGTCGAGCTCGATCGACCCTTCGCGATGCGCGTCGTCGCCGCCAAGCGCATGCCAGCGCGCGTCCAGCCAGGCGTCGGACCCGGCATCCAGCGGCGCGCGGTAGACCGGCGACCGCGTCAGCTCGCGCAGCCGATAGTCGGTGTCGCTGATGATCTCGACGACCTGGCAGTGCCGCTCCAGCAGGTCGATCGCCGGCAGGAAGCGCGCGCGCTGCAGGCCGTCGGCGTACAGGCCGGACGGTGCGATGTTGGAGGTCGTCACCAGCACGATGCCCTCGGCGAACATGCGATCCAGCACCCGTGCCAGCAGCATGGCGTCGCCGATGTCGCTGACGAAGAACTCGTCCAGCACCAGCACGCGCAGCGAGCGCCGCCACTCGGCCACGATCGCCGCCAGCGGGTCGCGTTCGCCGGCATGTTCGCGCAGGCGCTCATGGACCGCGCGCATGAAGCGGTGGAAGTGGGTGCGGCGCTTGCCGTTGCCGCCGCTTCCGCCGGCATCGAGCTTGGCCACCGGCAGCGGCAGCCCGGCGTAGAACAGGTCGACCATGAAGGTCTTGCCGCGGCCGACCCCTCCCCACAGATACAGGCCCTGCGGCGCAGGCTCGCCGCCGCCGAAGGTGCGCGCGAGCCAGCCGCGGCGTGGGGTGCCGGCCACGGCCTCATGCACGCGATCGAGCGCGGCCAGCGGCGCGTGCTGGGCGGGGTCGTCGTCCCAGTCGCCGCGCGCCACGCCCTCGCGGTAGGCCTGCGACGGACGCGCGGCGTCCGCTGCTTCAGCCATTGGCTGCCGGCAGGTGGCGTCGCGTGCCGCTCTTGATCGCGCCGCGCAGGTCGATGAGCTTGCGGTGGAAGAAATGGCTGGTGTCGGGCATCCGCACCAGCTCCGGCTCGGCCTTGAGGCGGTCGAGCCAGTCGAAGACGGCCTGCGGGTCGACGATTTCATCGGCCTCGCCCTGGACCACCAGCCACGGCATCGTCGGGGTGGCGATGCTGTCGAAGTCCCAGCGACCGGCAGGGGGGGCGATCGAGATCAGCATCGAGGGCTGCAGCTCCGCCGCCATCGCCAGGCTGACGTAGGCGCCGAAGCTGAAGCCGGCCAGCCAGAGCTGGTCGCCTGGGCGCGCCGCGCGCACCCATTCGGCCACCGCGCGCAGGTCGCCGCGCTCGCCGTCGCCCTTGTCGAATTCGCCCTCCGAGGCACCGGTGCCGCGGAAGTTGAAGCGCACCGTGGTCACGCCAAGCTCGCGCAGCGCGCGCGCGGCCATGGTCACCACCTTGTTGTGCATGGTGCCGCCCTCGGTGGGCAGCGGGTGGCAGATCACGGCGGTTACCGGCAGCCGGGCAACGTCGTTGTCCGGCAGGTCTACAGCCACCTCAAGCGCGCCGGCGGGGCCGGTCAGGGTCAGGGGGCCGGAGGCATCGGGAAATGGCAGGTGCTCGCTCATGGGCTCAATGATAGTCGCCCCGCTGTTCGGGGGCGGTGGTCGCGCTGCCACGTCCGCAGCCGAAGCCCGCGGTCTATCGCGTACGCAGCCGCAGCCCCACGATCACCGGATCATGGTCGGAGGCGCGCCAGGGCGCGGTGCTGGTTTCGCCGTCGTTGGTGGCCGGATCGACGACGTTTGGCGCCTCATCGGCATTGCTGTGCCAGATGGCGGCGTCCTGCAGGCGCCCGCCCAGGGCCGGGCTCAGCAGGGCGTGGTCGAGGCGGCCGGCCTGGGCGTCGTAGACGTAGGTGTAGGGCCGTCCGCCATCGGCGGCGGCCAGGGCGTCGTGCCAGCCGGCATCGATGAAGCCGCGCACGGGATCTTCCATGGCATAGGCGTTGAGGTCGCCCAGCACCGCGACCAGATCGCTGCCGCTGCCGGTCGGGTCGCCGGCAAGCCAGGCGCGCAGCGCCGTGCCCGATGCGCGACGGGTGGCGTTGAAGCAGGCCTGGCCGTCGCCCTGGTCGAGGTCGGCGCCGGCGGCGTCGCGGCAGCCCTTGGACTTGAAGTGGTTGGCGACCACCACGAACGCCGGGCCGTTGCCGGCGCGGAAGGCCTGGGCCAGCGGCGCACGGCTGAGCGGGCCGAAGGGACCGGCCTCGAGCGTGGCCGGCCGGCCAATCGCCTCGACGCGCTCTGCGCGGTAGATGATGCCGACCCGGATCGGATTGTCGCCGGGACCGGTGCCGGCATCGACGAAGCGCCAGCGCAGGCCGTCCGGGTCCAGCGCGGCGACCAGCCGGGCGAGGCTGGAATCGGCGTCGTAGCCGTCGTTCTCAAGCTCCAGCAGGGCAACCACGTCGGCATCGAGCGAGCCGAGCGTGGCCACCAGGCGCGCGAGCTGCGCCCGGTAGTCCTCCGGCGTGCGCGCACCGCGCGCGGTGGGGAAGCCGCCGCCGCGGCCGTCGCCGTTGAACAGGTTTTCCAGGTTGAGGCTGGCCACGCGGACTTCGCCGGCTACCGTGGGTGCCGCCGGACGCGATGCCGGCTGCAGCACCTCGACGTCGCGCAGATGCAGTCGCGGACCGTCCTTGCCGATCCGGAGGTCGCCCTCGGCGGCTTCAAGCACGCCGCCGCTGCGCCAGGTGCGCGGATGGCCGGCAGCCTGCGCGGGCAGCACCAGGGCAAGGCTGCGCATGCGGTTTGCGGCCGCGATCGCGTGGGCGTCGGCGCCCGGCAGCGCGACCTCGGTCGGCGTCTGCAGGCGCTCGCCGAAAGCGGCGACCACGGTGTTGTCGCGGCCGATGCGGTGGTTGCCCGAGACCACCAGCGGCGCGGTAATGCGCACGCGGCGGCCGTCGTGGATGTTCCAGTCGGCCGGCGGCGCCGCGAGCTCCACCGCGGCAGCGGCCGGCGGTGCCTCGCGGGCGGGCGTGGCAACGCAGCCGGCCAGCGCCAGCGCGGCGGCCAGTGCCGGCAGCAGGAACGGAACGGACGGTGCGGGCGCGCGGTGGCTCATGGCGTTCTCGGGCGAAGACAGGATGCGGAAATGAAAACGCCGCCCGGTGGGGCGGCGTCGACGACCGGTCGGGAGGCCAGCTTACTGCAGGTTTTCCAGCATCCAGTCGACGGTGGCGATGACCTGCTCGTCGGTCAGCGCAGGGTTGCCGCCCTTGGCCGGCATCATGCCGGTGGCGCCGGTGAAGCCTTCGATGGCGTGCCGGTGCATGGTTTCGGTGCCCTGTGCGATGCGCGCCGTCCAGTCCGCCGGCTCCAGCTTCGGCGCGCCGGCGACTCCGGCGGTATGGCAGCCGGCGCACAGGTTGCCGTAGATGACCGAGCCATCGAGCGTGCCGCCGTAGGCGACCTGCGCGGACGCGGCAGCGGCGGCGGCCATGGACGCAGCGGCCTGGGCGGCGGCGCCGGTATCGCCTGCATACACCGCGCCGACAGGCGCGAGCCGGTTGGCGGTGTGCCTGGCGGTCGAGGGATCGACCTCGGTCGGCAGCGACACGTGCACGAAGTAGGACAGGACGATCAACCCGAGTGTCACCACGGTCAGGAAGCCGATCACCAGGGAGAATCGCTTGAGGAAGTCGAGGTCGTAGTTGCGCACGGAACACCATTGACGTGCGTGGCCGGCGGCCACCGCTGCGCTGGATTATAGAGCACAGTCGCCTTGCAACGCAGTGTTCCGGCCTGTTTGCGGGCTGCTGCTAGGATATGCCCTTCGCCGCGCTTCCGATGCCGTCGCCACCAGGGCGATTCCGGGGCGCCCCATGGCGCAGCTGTTCCAGTCGTTCCTCCCCGGCAAGGGTTTCGCCCGGACCTCTTCCGTCCGGCAGGATGTCCTGCGTGCTGCGTCCCGTTCCGGCCCACATGGCCGTCAACCAGGGAGCATCCGCCTGCCCGTGGCCGACCTCACGTTCTATCAACTGAAAACACCCACCGTCCTGCTGCTGATGCTCGCCTTCTATGGCGGAACGTTCCTGATGTCCACGCGCATCGCGCGCCGGAGCGAGAACGTCGACGGCTACATGAACTCCAACGGCGCGGTGGGTTTCGGCATCTCCGCCGCCAGCATGACCGCCACCTGGATCTGGGCGGCTTCCTTCTACGCAGCGGCCACGTCGGGCTACAAATACGGCATCTCCGGGCCGATCCATTACGGCCTGTGGGGCGCGCTGATGATCCTTTTCATCTATCCCTTCGGCCGCCGCTTCCGCGAGGTCGCGCCCGAAGCGCACACGCTGGCCGAGATCATGCACGCCCGCCACGGGCGCTCCAGCCAGCTGATCCTCGCCGGCTCCAACATCGCCGGCAGCGTGATCAGCCTGATGGCCAACTTCACCGCCGCAGGCGCCCTGGTGGCGATGCTGTCGCCGCTGGACTTCGTGCACGGGGTGGTGATCGCCGGCGTCGGCACGCTGTCGTACACGCTGTGGTCGGGCTTCCGCGCATCGATCATGACCGACGTCGTCCAGGTGGCCGCGATGCTCGGCGCCGCGGCGCTGATCATCCCGCTGGTGTTCTTCAACGCCGGCGGCATCGACGCGGTGGCGCAGGGCTGGGACCGCCTCAGCGCCGAGCAGGCGACGATGTTCTCGAAGACCGCGTTCCTGGAGCAGGGCGCGCCGTACTTCGTGGCGGTGCTGGCCTATGCCATCGGCAACCAGACCATCGCCCAGCGCCTGTTCGCGGTGCGCGAGGACCTGATCAAGCCCACGTTCCTGACCGCCACCATCAGCTACGGCGCCACCGTCATCGGCCTGGGCATGCTGGGCGTGGTGGCGCTGATGGTCGGCATCGAACCCGCCGGCGGCGACCACAACAACCTGATCCCGCAGATGGCATCGAGCTACCTGGGGCCGGTGATGATCGGCGTGTTCTTCATCATGGTGATCGGCTCGCTGTCGTCCACCGCCGACTCCGACCTTGCCGCGCTGTCGTCGATCATGATGACCGACATCTACGGCAAGAACCTGGCGCGCGGCCGCGTCAACCCGGCCACCATGCTGTGGGTGGGGCGCATCACCATGATCGTGGCCACCACCGCGGGCCTGGTCTTCGCCAGCTTCCGGATCGACATTCTTTCGCTGCTGGTGTTCGTGGGCGCGCTGTGGGGCTCGATCGTGTTCCCGGTGATCGCCAGCGTCTACTGGAAGAAGGTCAACAACCGCGCCTTCACTACCGCGGTGCTGGTGTCGCTGGTCGCGTTCACCGTGGCGCGTTTCGAACTGCTGCCGATCGCGGGAATGTATGCGCTGGTACTCGAGGCGTTCGCGACCGTCGGCGCCGGCGTGGTCCTGGGCTTGATGGCCTTCGGCTTCTTCGGCAAGCACGCCGGACTGGCCGTGGGCGCGCTGGCGATACTGGCGCTGGCGCCCTTCACCTTCGGCTTCCTGCGCGACTACCCGGTGCTGTTGAGTTCGCTCAACGCCTATGGTGTCAGCACCGTGGTGTGCGCGCTGCTCAGCTTCCGCAGCGACGAGGACTTCGACTTTGCCCTGATCGCCAGGCGCGTGCGCAACTTCGATGACGATGAAGACACCGGCACCGGCGGCAGTGCCGCGGTGCGGCCGGTGCAGACCCCGGGGGTGGCCCGATGAGAGACCTGTTGATGGTGGCCTATGTGCTGGTCTGGCCGGTGATCGTGCTGGTGATGATGTTCATCATGGGCCGCGGCGTGTGGCGCGACGTGCGCCGCGCGCGGCGCAAGGGCGAGGAGCTGGTGTGAGCGTCGCGGTGTGGCGCCACCACGACCCCGTAGCAGCGGCTGCAGTGCTTACGCTTCGCCGGAACTGCCGATCCGCAGCGAGATCTGCGCGATACGCCTGACGATGCTGTCCGTCGCGGCCGCCGCTTCTTCGAACAGATCACCTTCGGCCGTGGCCATGACCGCTTCGAGCACATCCGCCAGCGCTTCCAGTGGCTTTTGTGCATCGACCAGCAGGTGGCGCGGATCCTCGTCACCGGGCGCGCCCGCCGTGGGCGACGCGGACGCTTCGGGGCCTGCCGCTTCACCTGGCGTCCCCTCGCGCGCCACCGCGGGGATGGAACGCTGCAGCAGGCGCGCGCTGGCCCCGTCGCCGGCGCGTTCCAGGCGAGGTACCAGCGCACGATGCGTCGCGGCGATCGCCGCCTCGTGCTGGGCCAGGACCTCGCGCAGCAGCTCGGTCGAATCGATCTGAAGCTGCGGCTGCAGCGGCGCCGCAGTCCGGCGCTCGCGGTGATACGCCCGGCGCCGCCAGCGGCGCAGCAGGGCTGCGTGCCGGAGCTCCTCGCCGCCGAGCTTCTCGGCCTCCGCCCTGATCTGCGCGTCTTGCGCGTGGGCGGCCAGGTAGGCGTAGAGGGAAAACGCGCGCTCTTCGTTCTCGACCGCCACCGCGAAAGCCCGGTACGGCGTCAGCAATGCGCTTCCGGATATCTCGTCCCAGGAGCTGGACAGGTCGGCCGGCAGGAGCCATTCGTAATCGTCCGCTGCAACCGCAGGCTCGCCAACCGAAGCAGCCCATCGATCGACGGCCGCCACGTGGCTGCGCTCCTCTTCCAGCATTGCTCGAAACGCCGCGGCGGTCGCGGGCTCTCCGCGACGGTCCATCAGCTCCGCGAGCAGTGCGTAACGCCGGACCGCTTCGTCCTCGATGGCCTTTGCGATCCCCACCAGCGTGGGCATGTCGACCACGTCGATGCCGGGATCGGCGCGCAGCCGCGACCGTCGCCGCGCGCGTTCCACGGACCCGAAGCGGCGTTGGTCGCCACTGTCCCGGCCGAGCGAAAGCGGGTCGGTCGTATCGCTGTCGGGACGTGTTCGACCCATTTCAAAACCCCGCTTATACTCCGCGTGGACGAAGCCGCGCATGTCGACACCAGCAGTGCGGCGTCATCATCCCATACGCACCGCGAGGAGTGGATCTTGGGGCATCCCCCCGGCATGGCGTGGCGCGTTGTGCTTGCCATGGTCCTGTTGACCGCGATGTCGTGGCTGCCGGCGGTCGCGCAGTCGGCGGCCACTTTCGACACGTTCGTGAACCAGGTCACGCCCGGTGAACTGGTGCCAGGCGCCGACCGCTTCGGGCCGACCCGGGAGTCGCCGCCGGTCGCGCAGGTGTTCCGCGGCGACCAACTGGCTGGCTACGCCTACCTGAACACGCAGTACGTCAACGCGAACGGATATTCCAGCAAGCCGATCCACATCCTGGTCGGGCTCGACACGGCCGGCACCATCACCGGCATCAGGATGGTCGCGCACAGTGAACCGATCGTGCTGATCGGCATACCCGAGCAGCGCGTCGTCGATTACCTGGCTCCTTTCGTCGGCTACAACCCGCTGCAGGCCGCCGCCACGGGAGCCGGGCCACCGCGTGTGGACCTGGTGAGCGGCGCCACCGTGACCGTGCTGGTGATGGGGGAAAGCGTCACGAGATCGGCAGCGCGGGTGGCCCGCCTGCTGGGCCTGGACGGCGGCCAGCCGGCTGCGGCCGCGGCTGCGGGCGAGGCGCCGCAAGCCCGCGCCGTGGACGCGGAGGCCGGCTCGATCGCCGGCTGGCAGGAACTGCTCGACGAGGGCGCGGTCTCGCACCTGCACCTGACCGTAGGCGAGGTCAACGACAGCTTCGCCGAAGCCGGCGACCCGGAGGCCGCGCGGCGTCCGCAGGCCGGCGCGCCGGACGATCCGTTCATTGATCTTTACGTGGCGCTGGTGTCGCAGCCGGCAATCGGACGCAGCCTGCTGGGCGAAAGCGAATACGCCAGCATGCTGCGGATGCTGGCGCCCGGCCAGCAGGCCATCCTGGTCGGCGGGTCAGGCATCTATTCGTTCAAGGGGTCCGGGTATGTCCGCGGCGGCATCTTCGACCGCATCGAGCTGATCCAGGGTGCCGAGACGATCCGCTTCCGTGACCAGTTCCATCGGCGCGTGGGTGCCCTCGGGGCCGAGGGCGCGCCTTCGTTGAGGGAAATCGGGATCTTCGTCATTCCGGACGGCAGCGAGTTCGATCCGGCGCAGCCCTGGCGCCTGCAGCTGCTCGTGCAGCGGGCGACCGGTGCGTTGACCAAGGCCTTCGTGTCCTTCGACCTGCCCTATTCGATCCCTGCGCAATACACCACGAGCGGTTCCGCACCGGGGTTGGACCCCGCCTCCGCAGCCGGCACGCTGCCCACGGCCGGGCTGGGCGCCGGCACGGGGTCCCACGCGTTCCTCGAGGAGGACACCGATCCCCTGTGGAAACGGATGTGGCAGAGCAAGACCGTCTCCATTGCCGTGCTCGGCGTGATGCTCATCGCGCTGACCCTGATCTTCTTCTTCCAGGATGCCCTGGTGAAGCGCGAGCTGCTCTTCGACCGGATCCGCCTGGCCTACCTCGTGGTCACCCTGTTCTGGCTGGGCTGGGTGGCCCAGGCCCAGCTGTCGGTGGTCAACGTCCTGACATTCGCGACCTCGCTCCGCGATGGTTTCAACTGGTCCTCGTTCCTGGTCGATCCGCTGATCTTCATCCTGTGGTGTTCGGTCGCGGTGGCGCTGATCTTCTGGGGACGCGGGGCGTTCTGCGGCTGGCTGTGCCCTTTCGGTGCCCTGCAGGAGCTGACCAACCGGGTCGCCAAGGCGCTGAAGGTGCCGCAGCTGAAGATCCCGTGGGGCGTCCACCAGCGCATGTGGCCGATCAAGTACATCATCTTCCTGGTCCTGTTCGGCGTTTCGCTGGGGTCGCTGGCCTTCGCCGAGCAGCTGGCGGAAGTCGAGCCCTTCAAGACCGCGATCATCCTTCGCTTCATGCGCGAGTGGTGGTTCGTGCTGTTTGCCGTGGCCCTGATCGTCGCCGGGCTCTTTGTCGAGCGCTTCTTCTGCCGGTACCTGTGCCCGCTTGGCGCTGCGCTTGCGATCCCCGGGCGCATGCGGATGTTCGACTGGCTCAAGCGCTACCGCGAGTGCGGCAACCCGTGCATGCGCTGTTTCAAGGAATGCCCGGTGGAAGCGATCCACCCCGAAGGCCACATCAACCCGAACGAGTGCATCTCGTGCCTGCACTGCCAGGTGCTGTACCACAGTGATACCAAGTGCCCGGTCCAGATCCAGCGCCGGCTCAAGCGCGAAAGGCGCGCGGCGGCCTCGAAGTCAATACCGCTGGCGGTGCTGCCCGCAGACGGCGACCAGACCGCAGCAGCCGATGCCAGTCAGTGAACCCCGCTGCATGGATCCAATTCCCAATGGAGAAACGAACGTGAGTGACGACAAGAGCAAATCGATCGACCCGGCGGCCGACACGTCGCTGCCGAATTCCGGCCGGAGGGCGATGCTGACGGGCAGTGTGGCTCTGGCAGCCGGCGCTGCCGCCACCGGCCTCCTGGCCGGCTGCGGCGACAGGAGCGCGTCCGGCAACGGCACCGGCGCGGCGGCCGGCGCGGCGCCCGCGGGCGGCGGCACGGCCACGTCGGATGCGGCGGCCAAGATCCACATCGCACCCGGCGAACTCGACGAGTACTACGGATTCCTTTCCGGCGGGCAGAGCGGCGAACTGCGCATCATCGGCATGCCGTCGATGCGCGAGCTGATGCGGATCCCGGTGTTCAACCGCTGCAGCGCCACCGGCTGGGGCCAGACCAACGAGAGCCTCAAGGTGCTCACCGAAGGCCTGACGCCGCAGACGAGGGAATTCCTCAGCACCCGCGGCGGGACCCACTTCAACGGCGACCTGCACCACCCGCACATGTCGTTCACCGAAGGCAAACACGACGGCCGCTACGTGTTCATGAACGACAAGGCCAACACGCGGGTCGCGCGCGTGCGCTGCGACGTGATGAAGACCGACAAGATCCTCGAGCTGCCGAACCAGCACACCGTGCATGGCATGCGCCTGCAGAAGTACCCGAAGACCGGCTATCTGTTCTGCAACGGCGAAGACAGCGTGCCGCTGCAGAACGACGGCACCAACTTGAATGACCTGGAGCAATACCGCTACATCTTCACCGCGGTCGATGGCGACACGATGCAGGTCGCCTGGCAGGTCATGGTCAGCGGCAACCTGGACAACGTCGATGCCGATTACGACGGCCTGTACGCGTTCGCGACCAGCTACAACTCCGAGGAAGGCATGACGCTGGCGGAAATGTCCGCCGCCGAGCAGGACCACGTCGTCATCTTCGACATCAAGGCGATCGAGGCCGCGGTGGCGAACGGCGAGGCCGAGATGATCAATGGCGCACCGGTCCTGGATGGCCGCAAGCAGGCGAACTCGGCCTTCACCCGCTACGTTCCGGTGTCCAACAGCCCGCACGGCATGAACATGGCGCCCGACCGCATCCACGCCGTCGCCAACGGCAAGCTGTCGCCGACCGTCACCGTGTTCGACGTGCGCAAGTTCCCCGAGCTGTTCGCCGGCACCATCCAGCCGCGTGACACGGTGGTGGCCGAACCCGAGCTCGGCCTGGGTCCGCTGCATACGGCGTTCGACGGGCGCGGCAATGCCTACACCACGCTGTTCATCGACAGCCAGCTGGTGAAGTGGAATATCGAGAAGGCCGTGCAGCTGTTCAACGGCGAGGACGTCGACCCGATCATCCAGAAGCTTGACGTGCAATACCAGCCCGGCCACAACCACACCTCGATGGGCGAGAGCCTGGAAGCCGACGGCAAGTGGCTGATGTCGCTCAACAAGTTCTCCAAGGACCGGTTCCTCAACGTGGGACCGCTCAAGCCGGAGAACGACCAGCTGATCGACATCTCCGGCGACGAGATGGTGCTGGTGCACGACGGCCCGTCGTTCGCCGAGCCGCATGACATCGAGATCATCCACCGTTCCAAGGTCAACCCGGTCAACGTCTGGGACCGCAACGACCCGATGTGGGAAGACGCGCGCCGGCAGGCCGCGGCGGATGGCGTCACCCTCGAGGCCGCGGCGCAGGTAATCCGCGACGGCAACAAGGTCCGCGTCTACATGACCTCGGTGGCGCCGGCGTTCAGCCTGACCGACTTCACGGTCAAGCGGGGGGATGAAGTGACCGTGTACGTGACCAACAACGACAGCGTGGAAGACCTCACGCACGGCTTCACGATCGTCAACTACGGCGTGGCCATGGAAGTCGGTCCGCAGGCCACGGCGTCGGTCACCTTCACCGCCGACCGCCCCGGTGTGTACTGGTACTACTGCCAGTGGTTCTGCCACGCCATGCATATGGAAATGAAGGGGCGGATGCTGGTCGAGGCCTGAGCGGATGCGGTACCTGCTTCACCCGGCGGCCCGGTGCAACCGGCGCCGCCCGCCCGGCATGGGCGGTCGCCGCGCAGCGGCGGTCGCTGATGCCCTTGTGTGCGTTGTCGGCATGGCCTGGACCGTGGTCGCGGCCCAGGCGTTCGCCGCCGAGCTTCGGGTGGCACCTGGCGTCCCGCTCCAGTCGGTGATCGAAGCCGCGGCGCCAGGCGACACCGTTCGCCTGGAGGCCGGCCGGCACGCAGGCCCGGTCGTCATCGACAGGGCACTCTCGCTGGTCGGCGAGCCCGGCGCGGTGCTGTCCGGGCCCGGTGCCGGCAGCGTGGTCACGGTCACGGCCCCGGATGTGCGCGTCCACGGGCTCCAGATCAGCGGGTCGGGCACCGACCTGGCGGCGATGGACTCGGCGATCCTGGTCCAGGAGTCCGCGTCGCGGGCAGACGTGCGTGACAACAAGCTGGTCGACAACCTGTTCGGCGTTTATCTCCATGGAGCCGCAGGCTCGATCGTGGAAGGCAACGTCATCACCGGGTTCAAGGACATGCGCCTGGCAGAAGCCGGCAACGGCGTCACGATCTGGAACGCCCCCGGCGCCGAGGTGATCGGCAACACCATCAGCCATGGCCGCGACGGCATCTACGTCAGGGTCAGCAACCGGAACACCTTCCGGGACAACACCTTTTCCAACCTGCGCTTCGCGATCCACTACATGTACACCCACGACAGCCGGATCATCGGCAACACGTCCCGCGGCAACCACGTCGGCTGGGCGATCATGTTTTCCAAGGGCCTGGAAATCCGCGACAACGTGTCCATCAACGACAGGGACCATGGCCTGATGCTCAACGCCACCAATGATTCGCGGGTGGTTGGCAACACGGTCCGCAACGGCGGCGAAAAGTGCGTGTTCATCTACAACGCCAACCAGAACCAGATGACGGACAACTGGTTCGAGGGCTGCCCGATCGGCGTCCATTTCACCGCTGGCTCCGAAGGCAACGCCCTGAGTGGCAACGCATTCGTGGCCAACCGGATGCAGATCAAATACGTGGGCACGCGCCACATGGACTGGGCGTCGGAGGGTCGGGGCAATTACTGGAGCGACAATCCGGCTTATGACCTGGATGGCGACGGCATCGGCGACCGGCCGTACCGGCCCAACGACGTGATGGACGAGATCTTGTGGACACTGCCGCAGGCCAAGGCGCTGGTGAGCAGCCCGGCGGTGCAGATGGTGCGCTGGGCACAGTCGCGCTTCCCCGCCCTGTCCACGGGCGGCGTGGTGGACAGCGCCCCACTCATGCGTCCGCCGCAGATGCCGCAGGATGACGCACGATGAGCGTCATTGCCCAGTGGAACGACGTGACGCGGCGATACGGCGACGTGGTTGCGGTGCAGGACGTCACCCTTGCCCTGCATGCCGGTGAAGCGACCGCCCTGGTCGGCCACAACGGCGCCGGCAAGACCACGCTGATCAAGCTCCTGCTCGGACTCGTGCGGCCCGATGAGGGCACAGTGCGCGTGGCGGGCGTGGACCCGGCCGGTGCCCACGGCGCCGAAGCCCGGCGCACGCTTGGCTTCCTGCCCGAGAACGTCGCCTTCCACGGCGCGATGACCGGCAATGAGCTGATGACGTTCTATGCGGGGCTGAAGCGCCACTCGCCGCGTCGCAACGGCGAACTGCTGGAGATGGTCGGGATCGCGCACGCAGCCAAACGCCGGGTTTCGACCTACTCCAAGGGCATGCGGCAGCGGCTGGGAATTGCACAGGCGCTGATCGGAGAGCCGCGCCTGCTGCTGTTCGACGAGCCGACCAGTGGCCTGGACCCGGCGTCCAGGGTCGATGTGTTCAACACCATCGACATGCTGCGCGGCAGCGGCGCCACGGTACTGGTTTGCACCCACGCCCTGGCCGAGGTCGAGAACCGGGTGGACCGGGTGGCGGTCATGCATCGCGGCAACCTGCTGGCGGCCGGTACCCTGGACGATCTGCGCGAGGGCGCGGTGCCGGATGCAAGGCTCCGCTTGCGCGTGCGCGACGGCAGCCACGATACGGCGCAACTGCTTGCGAGGCTTCCGGCAGGAAGCCAGTGCACGGTGCGTACCGATGGCACGCTCGTGCTCAGCGTGCCGGCTGCGGAAAAGATGGCCGCGCTGCGCACCCTGGCAACAGTCGACGGCATCGAGGACATCACTACGGCGACGCCGGGACTCGAGGATCTTTACCGCCATCTGGTGGAGCAGGAGGCGAGTGCGGCATGAACGTCCTGAAGCTTGCCATGCAGGAGGTGCGGGCCGGGCTGCGAAACCGCTGGGTGGTCGCGACCACGCTGCTGCTGGCCGCGCTGTCGCTGTCACTGGTGCTGCTCGGCAGTGCCCCCACAGGTGCGGTCAGGGCCGACCCGATGGCGGTCGTGGTGGTGAGCCTGGCCAGCCTCACGATCTTCCTGGTGCCCCTGATTGCCCTGCTGCTGTCGTTCGACGCCATCGTGGGCGAGCAGGAGCGCGGCACGCTGATGCTGCTGCTGTCCTATCCGGTGGCACGCTCGCAGGTGGTCGTGGGCAAGGCGCTGGGCCACGTGTGCATCCTGGGCATTGCCACCCTGCTCGGCTATGGCGTCGCGGCGGGCGCGCTGGCCATGGGCAGCGAATCCGACTCGCTTGCCTGGGGCGCCTTCTCGATGATGGTGCTCACCTCGATCATGCTGGGTGCGGCGTTCGTGTCGATGGGCGTGCTGGCCAGCACCCTGGTGCGCGAGCGTGCCACCGCGGCCGGCCTGGCCGTCGGCGCCTGGCTGGTGTTCGTGCTGCTCTACGACACCGCCCTGCTGGGCATCCTGGTAGCCGACCAGGGCCGCTACGTGACCCAGAACGTGCTGGACGCACTGCTGCTGCTCAATCCGGCGGACGTCTACCGGATCTTCAACATGACCGCCAACGACAGCGTGGCCCTCTACAGCGGCCTGGCCGGCCCCGGCAACGCGGCGCCAATGCCCGCGGGCGTCCTGCTCGCGGTACTCGCAGCCTGGGTGGTGGTTCCGTTGGGCCTGGCGGTCCTTGCATTCAGGAGAAGACCGATATGAGGATTGGACGATTGACATGGGCAGCCCTTGGCCTGGCGATGCTGCTGGCCACCGGGTGTGACAGGGCCGGTCCCGCAGGACCGCCTCCGGTCGCCGCCGAAGTCCCGGACGATGCAACCGGCCACTACTGCGGAATGCTGCTCTCCGACCACGAAGGCCCCAAGGGGCAGATCCACCTGGAGAGCCGCGAGGGTCCGATCTGGTTCTCGTCGGTACGCGACACCGTCGCCTTCCTGCGCCTGCCGGAGGAAGCCCGCGACGTGTCGGCGGTCTACGTCAACGACATGGGGCTGGCCCGCAGCTGGGAGCACCCGGAGGCGGGCACCTGGGTGGATGCGCGCAACGCGTGGTTCGTGGTGGAAAGCACCATGACCGGCGGCATGGGCGCGCCGGAGGCGGTGCCGTTCTCCACGGAGCCGGCGGCGGAGACGTTCCGCGCCGAGCACGGCGGGCGGATCGTCCGCCTGGACGGCATTCCCGACGACTACGTCCTCGGGCCGGTGGATCTGTCACCGACGATGCCGGGCGCGATGGACCACGGCGACGGTACGCATGACACTGCCGGGCAACCGGCCGACGGCCACGAACCTGCGGCTGCCGACAGCCATCGGCAGCATCCCGACCACTGAGGATCGAGCCATGCTCAAGCGCCGACGCTTTCTCTCCATCGCCGCCATGTGCGCGGCCATGGGATCCATGCCGGGCGGTCTTGCACTGGCGGCGGTTGCGTCGTCGCTGCGACCCACCGTCTGGAAGGGCGTGGCGCTGGGCGCACCGGCCTCGATGACGCTGGTACACCCCGACCGCCCGCATGCGCAGGCGATGGTCGCCCGCTGCGTGGCCGAGGTCGGGCGGCTTGAATCCGTGTTCAGCCTGTACCGGCCCGATTCCGCACTCTCGCGCCTCAACGCGACCGGCCTGCTGGAGTATCCGCCGACGGAGCTGGTCGAGCTTTTGTCGTTCGGTCTTTCGCTGGCGCAGCGCAGCGGCGGTGCATTCGACCCCACCGTGCAACCGTTGCTGCGGCTGTATTTCGAGCACTTTTCCAGGCCGGATGCGTCGCCGCGGGGTCCGTCGCCCCAGGCCATCGCCCATGCGCGACAGCGCGTCGGATTCGCCGATGTCGAAGTGGGCGCGGCCCGGATACGGCTGGGTCGGCCCGGCGCGGCGATTTCGCTGAATGGCGTGGCGCAGGGCTTCATCACCGATCGGATCGCCGACCTGCTGCTGGCCGACGGGTTCGGCAACGTGCTGATCGACGTGGGCGAGGGGCGCGCGCTCGGACACAGGCCGGATGGCGGGCCCTGGCGCGCCGCGGTGGTCGACCCGACCGACCCGGGCCGCACGCTGTTCGAACTGCCGCTGGGCAGCGACCACGGCGAGCATCGCGCATTGGCAACGTCCGGCGGCTACGGCACGCGCTTCGGGTCCGACCCGGATCTCCATCACCTGCTGGATCCCCGCACCGGCCGCAGCGCCAACCACCATGCGTCGGTGTCGGTCACTGCGCCGCGGGCGACACTCGCCGACGGACTTTCCACCACCCTCTCGATCCTGTCGCCGGCGCGTCGCGGACCGTTGCTCGCGGACTACCCGTCGGTGCGCACCTGGTTCGTCGACGCCGCCGGCCGCGTGACCGGCCCTGACGGCAAACCGGCGGCATAGGCCAGGGACCCCGCAGGGGCTGTCGATCGCGCGTGCCGGTTGAGGGCCTCGGCACCCGCGCGCCCGCTGCAACGCCGAGCGCCGTCGTGGTCGGGAGGCCGTCGCGAGGAAGACCCACAAAAAAAGGCGAGGGCTCGCGCCCCCGCCTTCAACAGTCAGGATGCCGGCTGCCGCTTACTCGACGCTGATGCTGCCGTTCATGAGCGCCGCGTGGCCGGGGAAGCTGCAGAAGAACTTGTAGGGCCCGTCGCCCTGGAGCTCGCTGACCGCGAAGGTGACCGAGGTGGTTTCCCCGCCACCGATCATGTCGGTGTGGGCGATGACCTTGTCGTCATCGGACTTGATGAAGCCCGCCTCGAGGCCGGCCGCCATGCCGTCGGCCGAAACCTGCGCCATGTCGGCCGCCGTGGTCACCACCACGTTGTGGCCCATGGCGGCGACGGGCATCTTGCCCACGTGCTTGAGCGTGATGGTGAACTCGGCGCACGAAGCGGGGACGGTGATGGAATTCACGTTGAACTGCATCGCGTCATTGCCTTCGATCTCGGTTTCACAGCCGTTGATCACCGCGACCTTGCTGCCCTTCGCGGGCGCCTTCGATGTCGCAGCCGGCGTGGTGTCGGCGGCCGGTGGCGTCGCCTCGGCCGGCGTGTCCGCGGCCGGGGCCGCAGGCGATGCGGCATCCGGCGCGGCATCGGTTGCCGCGGGCGGCGACGCCGTCTCGCCACAGGCGGACAGGGCCAGCGCACAGGCGGCGGTCAACACTGCGATCTTGATGTTCATGCATAAACTCCTGGAGGAAGAGGGGGACATGCTTTCGCAAACAACGTTGCGCGCCGTGAAGGGCGCATGCCGGGAGCACAAGATACGCTCAAGGCGCGCCCACCGCCCTGGAGCACCGCGTGGGCCGGGACCCACCGGCTACGTGCCCGATACGGATGGCAGGGCGACGGTGCGGCCTGCCTGGTCGATGCGGACAGTGGAATGGCGCGCCTGGAGGGATTCGAACCCCCGACCAATGGCTTCGGAAGCCACTACTCTATCCGGCTGAGCTACAGGCGCGCAGACCGCCATTTTCCACTATCTGGCGAATTGAAGCGAGAGGCCCGCACGCGGCCCTGGCGGTGCGCTGTCGCGCTGCTGGGTCCGCCGCCTTGGCCACGCCCCGGCGGTACCATATCGGCCATGTCCTACGAACGTTTCGAGGCACGCGTCCCCGCCGCGCCCAGCTGGCGCGAGCGCCCGGGCCTGTATTGGAAGCTGATGCGCGCCGACCGGCCGATCGGCTGGCTGCTGCTGCTCTGGCCGACCTGGTGGGGCCTGTGGATCGCGGCCGGAGGCGTGCCGCCGCTGTGGATACTGTTCGTCTTCAGCGCAGGCGTCTGGCTGACGCGCGGCGCAGGCTGCGTCATCAACGACTACGCCGACCGCTGGCTGGATCCGCACGTCGAGCGCACCCGCGAGCGCCCGCTGGCCACCGGCGCGGTCCGCGGCCGAGAGGCGCTGGCACTGTTCGCGGTACTGATGCTGGCGGCTTTCGCCCTGGTGCTCACGCTCAACCGGCTGACCATCCTGATGAGCTTCGTCGGCGTGTTCCTGGCCGCGAGCTATCCGTACCTGAAGCGCTACACGCACCTGCCTCAGGTCTACCTGGGCATGGCCTTCGGCTGGGGCATCCCGATGGCTTTCGCGGCGGTGCAGGGCGAGGTGCCGCCGGTCGCCTGGGTGCTGTACGCGGCCAACATCCTCTGGTCGACCGCCTATGACACCTGGTACGCGATGGTCGACCGCGACGACGACATCAAGGTCGGCTCGAAGTCGACCGCGGTGCTGTTCGGCGACATGGACCTGGTGGCGCAGGGCGTGCTGTACGCACTGACCTTCCTCGGCCTGGCGCTGGTCGGCCGCCAGGCGGGCCTGGGCACGTGGTACTGGGCCGGCCTGGGCGTGGCGCTTGCGCTGGTGGCCTGGCAGTTCCGGATCTGCCGCAACCGCGAGCGCGGGCCCTGCTTCCGGGCCTTCCTGCACAACCACTGGGTCGGGATGGCGGTGTTCGCCGGCATCGCCGCCGACCTCGCGCTGCGCGGTGGGGCGTGACCGCGGCGCCGGCATCGGCCTTGGCCATGACCGCAGGGGGGCCGGCGCGACCATGACGCGGCCGAGGCATCGACTCTGGCCCAATGGCCGCCGGTCCTCCCGGCCTGGCTCTTGATGGCGCAGACGCCCGACATTCCGCCCGACCCCGTGCAGCGCCCTTCGGCGCTGTCGGCGATGCGCTACCCGATCTTCCGCCGGGTCTGGTTCGCGAGCGCGTCATCGAACTTCGGCGGCATGATCCAGTCGGTCGGCGCGTCCTGGCTGATGATCTCGATCGCGGAATCCGCCGACATGGTCGCCCTGGTGCAGGCTTCGGTCGCGCTGCCGGTGATGCTGTTCTCGCTGGTGGCCGGCGCGATGGCCGACAACTTCGACCGCCGCAGGATGATGCTGGGCGCACAGGTGTTCATGCTGCTGGTGTCGGTGGCATTGGCGCTGTGCACCTGGGCGGGGCTGATCACGCCGTGGCTGCTGCTGCTCTTCACCTTCCTGATCGGCTGCGGCGCCGCCTTCAACGCGCCGGCCTGGCAGGCATCGGTGGGCGACATGGTGCCGCGCGCTGAGCTGCCCGGCGCGGTGGCCTTCAACAGCATGGGCTTCAACATCGCGCGCAGCGTCGGCCCGGCGGTCGGCGGAGCCATCGTGGCCGCCGCCGGGGCTGCGGCTGCGTTCGCGGTCAACGCGGTGAGCTATGTCGCCCTGGTCGTGGTGCTGGCCCGCTGGCAGCCCGAGCCGAAACCGCGGCTGCTGCCGCGTGAAGCGCTCGGCAGCGCGATGGCGGCGGGCGTGCGCTACGTGATGATGTCACCGGTCATCCGCACGGTGCTGGGACGCGCCTTCGTCTTCGGCCTGGGCGCGAGCGCGGTGATGGCGCTGATGCCGCTGGTCGCCAGGGACCTCATCGTCGGCGGCCCGCTGACCTACGGCCTGCTGCTGGGGGCGTTCGGCCTCGGCGCCATCGGCGGCGCGATGGGCAGCACGCACCTGCGTGGCGCGCTGTCGAACGAGGGCCTGGTGCGTTGGGCCTGCCTCGCCTTCGCGGTCGCTGCGGCCGGCGCGGCCATGAGCCCCTGGCTGCCGCTGACGATGGTGGCGCTGCTGCTGGGCGGCGCGTCGTGGGTGCTGGCGCTGTCGACGTTCAACGTCACGGTGCAGCTGTCCACGCCGCGCTGGGTCGTGGCGCGCGCGCTGTCGCTGTACCAGATGGCGGCGTTCGGCGGCATGGCGCTGGGCAGCTGGCTGTGGGGCTTCATCGCCGAAAAGGGCGACGTGCGCATCGCGCTGGCCGGCGCCGCGCTGGTGATGGTCGCCTGCGCGCTGCTCGGCGTCTGGCGTCCGCTGGCCAGGCTGACCGAACTCAACCTTGATCCGCTCAGCCGCTGGAAGGAACCCGCCACCGCCGTGCCGGTCCAGCCGCGCACCGGGCCGGTGGTGATCACGATCGAATACCTGATCGACGAGCAGGACGTCCCGGAGTTCCTCCACGCGATGGCGGAGCGGCGTCGCATCCGCCGCCGCGACGGCGCCCGCAACTGGCGGGTGCTGCGCGACCTCGCCGATCCGCAGGTGTGGATCGAACGCTACGCGACGCCCACCTGGCTCGAGTACGTCCGCCACAACAGCCGCCTGACCCACGACGATGCGACCATCCCGGCCCAGCTGCGCGCGCTGCACCGCGGGGCCGACGGACCACGGGTGCGGCGGATGATCGAGCGCCAGCCGAGCGACCTGCACACGGTGCCGGTCTCGGGGCCGCAGGCCCTCACCGAGCCGGTGACCGATCCCCGGGGCTCGTAAGGCGCCGCGGCGCGGCTAGGGCGCGCGGGCGCAGATCCAGGCGTCCACCCGGTCCACGCCGGCATCGAACAGGGCATCGGCGGCGGCGTGCAGGGTGGCGCCGGTGGTCATGACGTCATCCACCAGCACGACGTGCGGCGGCGGCGCGCCGCGGCCGGCCACCACGAAGGCGTCGCGCAGGTTGCCGACGCGGGCGTCGGCGTCCAGGCGCGACTGCGCCGATGTGTTGCGGATGCGCAGCAGCAGTCCCGCGTGCACCGGCAGCTCCAGCGTCCGCCCAAGCGGATGCGCGAGCTCAAGCGCCTGGTTGTAGCCACGCTGGCGCATGCGCGCACGGTGCAGCGGCACGGGTACCAGGACATCGGGCCGCGCGAGGCCGGCGAAGCAGGCGGCCATGGCATGGGCCAGCAGGCGGCCGGCCGCGAGGTCGCGGTGGAACTTGAGGCGCGGCAGAAGGCGGTCCAGCGGGAATCCGTAGAGGAAGGCGGCGTGGACTTCGGAGAGCGGCGGCGGGCCGTGCTGGCAGGCGCTGCAGAGGCGGGGTTGGTGGACCCGCGAAGGCCGCGGCGGACCGGGGGCCCCCGCTGCTGCAGCGTTCGCGCCAGGCGCCGGCTGCGGCAGCGGCATCGCGCAGGACAGGCAGGCCGGCGGCATCCACGGCAGGCCCGCCTCGCAGGCCGGGCACAGGTCGAGCCGGCTGCGGGCCGGTTCTCCGCAAACCAGGCAGCGTGGTGCCCACAGGCAGCGGCCGAGCCGGCCGAACCAGCCGTCAACCGCGATGGCCTGCGCGAGGTTGACAGGTGCAGGCATGCTTTCCAGACTGCCCGGTCAGCTCCGCAAGCGCCTTCAGGATCACGCCATGCCCGCCGTCAGTGAATTCCGCGCCGGTGACGCCGCCGCCCCGCGCCACGACTGGACCCGCACCGAGGTGGAGGCGCTGCTCGACCTGCCGCTGCCCGAACTGCTGTTCCGCGCCGCCAGCGTCCATCGCCAGGCCTTCGACCCGGCCGAAGTGCAGGTCAGCACCCTGCTGTCGGTGAAGACCGGCGGCTGCCCCGAGGACTGCGCGTACTGCCCCCAGGCGCAGCGCTACGACACCGGCGTCGATGCGCAGAAGCTGATGGAAACCGATGCGGTGCTGGAGAAGGCCCGCCAGGCCAAGGCCGCCGGCGCCTCGCGCTTCTGCATGGGCGCCGCCTGGCGTTCGCCCAAGGACCGTGACATCCCCAAGGTCGCGGCGATGATCGCCGGGGTGAAGTCGCTGGGGCTGGAAACCTGCGCCACGCTGGGCATGCTCACCGGCACCCAGGCGCAGGCGCTGAAGGAGGCCGGCCTCGACTACTACAACCACAACATCGACACCGATCCCGATAACTACGGCGCGATCATCCGCACCCGCGACCTGCAGGATCGTTTCGACACGCTGGAACACGTGCGCGAGGCCGGGCTCAAGACCTGCTGCGGCGGCATCGTCGGCATGGGCGAGACCCGCCGCCAGCGCGCCGGCTTCCTGCAGACCCTGGCGACGATGCCCGCGCACCCGGACTCGGTGCCGATCAACCGCCTGGTCCAGGTGGAAGGCACGCCGCTGCACGGCACCGCCGAGCTCGATCCCTTCGAGTTCGTGCGCACGATCGCGGTCGCCCGCCTGCTGATGCCGAAGTCGATGGTGCGGCTGTCGGCCGGCCGCGAGCAGATGTCCGACGAGCTGCAGGCGCTGTGCTTCAGCGCCGGCGCCAACTCCATTTTCCACGGCGAAAAGCTGCTGACCACCGGCAACCCCGACGTCGCCCACGACCAGGCGCTGTTCGACCGCCTGGGCCTGCGCGCGATGGCGATCAGCGTCGATGCCGAAGGCCACGACCAGGCCGGTACCGTGCACGCCGACATCGTCGGCCCGCCGCCGCGGACCTGCGCGGCCTAGGAGCGCGCCATGGCCGCCAAGCGCCCCGACCTCCGTCGCCGCGCGCAGGCCCAGCGCGCCGAAGCGCTGGCGCGCGACATGGTGCGCAGCCGCCGCGTGGTCGGCCGTCGCGACGGCGTGCGCATGGAGATCGACGGCCGCTGGCTGCTGGACTTCTGCGGCAACGACTACCTCGGCCTGTCGCAGCAGTTCCAGGTGGTCGATGCGATGCAGGGCGCCGCCGCCCGTGACGGCGTCGGCGGCACCGGCTCGCACCTGGTCAGCGGCCACCACGTTGCCCACGAGGCATTGGAGCGCGAGGTCGCGGACTGGCTCGAAGTGCCGTGCGCGCTGGCGTTCGGCAGTGGCTACATGGCCAATCTTGCCGTGCAGCAGGCGCTGCTCGGCGACGGCGACACCAGCGTCCAGGACCGGCTCAACCACGCCAGCCTGATCGACGGCGCGCGCCTGGCCGGCTGCCGCCTGCGCCGCTATCCGCACGCCGACGCCGAGGGCGCGCTGCGCCAGCTGCGCTCGGTGCCCGAGGGTGCGGCGATGCTCGCCACCGACGGCGTCTTCAGCATGGACGGCGACGTCGCCCCGCTGCGCCAGCTGGCGCTGGCCGCGCGCATGCAGTCGGCGCTGCTGTATGTCGACGACGCCCACGGCATTGGCGTGCTCGGCCCCGGCGGCCGCGGCAGCGTGGCCGATGCGCGCCTGGGCGTGGCCGACGTGCCCCTGCAGCTGGTCACCCTGGGCAAGGCCCTGGGCAGCTACGGCGCGGTGGTGGCCGGCGACATCGATCTCATCGACCACCTTGCAGGCACCGCGCGCCCCTATCTCTACACCACGGCGCTGCCGCCGCCGCAGGCCGCCGCGGCGCTGGCGTCGGTGAAGCTGGCGCGCCGCGAACACTGGCGGCGCGAGAAGCTCGCTGCGCTGGTGCAGCGTTTCCGCGCGGGGATGCAGGCCGCGGGCTTCGACCTGCCGCCCTCCGATACCCCGATCCAGCCGGTGCCATGCGGCGACAACGCGCGCGCCCTGGACATGGCCGCGCGCCTGGAGGCCGAGGGTTTCCGGGTGGCCGCGATCCGCCCTCCGAGCGTGCCCGAAGGCCGCGCGCGCCTGCGCGTGACCCTGTGCGCCGCGCATGGCGAAGACCAGGTGGACGCGCTGGTCGCCGCCCTTGCCCGCAGCCGCGAGCATGTCGACGCCAGCGCGGCCTGATCGCCCTGACGTCCTTCGAAAACCGTGTCCACTGACGCCCCTGTCCCTGCCCCGGGCCGCGCGCTGGCCGCCATCGGCATCGCCCTGTGCGCGTCGCTGTTCTTCACCCTGACCTATGTGATCAACCGCGCCGCTGCCGACCAGGCCATGCACTGGGCGTGGATCGCCTCGCTGCGCTATCTGATCACCCTGCCGCTGATGCTGCCGTTGATGCCTTTCCAGGGCGGCGCAACGCCGGTGTTGCGCGCGATCACCGCGCATCCGTGGGCGTGGCTGCGCTGCTCGCTGATCGGCTTCGGCGTGTTCTATCTGGGCTTGAGCTACGCCGCGGCCAGCGGGCCGTCGTGGCTGGTGGCGGGCACGTTCCAGTTCACCGTGATCGCGGGGATGCTGTGCGCGCCGTTGCTGTACCGCGATGCGCGGCGGCGGATCCCGCGCGCCGGGCTGGCGGTGGCGGCGGTGATCTTTGCCGGCGTGCTGCTGATGCAGTTCGGCCATGCCAGCGGTGCGCTGGACCGTGCCGGCTGGATCGCGCTGGCCTGCCTGCTGGCGGCCGCGTTCGCGTTCCCGCTCGGCAACCGCATGTTGCTGCTGCACCTGGAGACCACCGGTGAAACGCTCAACGCCACCCAGCGCGTGTTCGGCATGACGCTGGCCAGCCAGCCGCTGTGGTGGCTGCTGGCGACGTATGCCTGGACCACGCAGGGTGCGCCGACGGTGGCGCAGCTGTGGCTGGGCGCGGCGGTGGCGCTGTTTGCGGGCGTGATCGCGATGGTGCTGTTCTTCCAGGCTACCGGCATGGTGCGCAGCCAGCCGCTGGCGCTGGGCGGGGTGGAGGCGATGCAGGCCTCCGAGGTGCTGTTTGCGGTGCTGCTGGGCGTGCTGCTGCTGGGTGAAGACTGGCCGCGGGGCGTGGCGCTGGCGGGTGCGGGCGTGGTGGTGCTGGGCATCGTCGGCTTCGCCTGGGTGGTGGCTCGTCCGGCCGCGGGCAGCGAGCGAGCGACCAGGGTGCTACGGACCGACCGGGGTGCCTGAGCGCACCAGCGCGGCGTGGCAATCGCTGGCGTCAACTCGGGCGCGCTGTGTCCGGTTGACAGTGTGCGGCACGCTTTCCAGACTTGTCGGCCCACCGCATTACCCATCCGGAAGAATCCCATGCCTGCCCCCCGGGACGCCCGCGCGCCGCGCCGCCAGACGCCGGCGGCGAAGTGACCGCCAGCCTGCACATCGACGTCCGCGGCCGCGGCGCGCCGCTGGTACTGCTGCACGGCTGGGCAATGCATGGCGGCGTGTTCGCGCCCCTTGTCGAACGCCTTGCCGACCGCTTCGAGCTGCACCTGGTCGACCTGCCTGGCCACGGCCGCAGCCGCGACAGCGCGGTGCCGCTGGAGCCGGATGCGGTGGTCGAGGCCGTGGCCGCGCGTGTGCCGGTAGCGCCGTGGCTGGGCTGGTCGCTGGGCGGCATGTTCGCGCTGCGCGCCGCGGCCACGCGGCCGGAACTGGTGCCGGCGCTGCTGATGTTGTGTTCGGCACCGCGCTTTGTGCGCGATGCTGCGGGAAACGCCGCTGTAGCCCCGCCCGCAGGTGGAGGTGACACTTCGCCCGCGGCTGTGGGAGCGGCTTCAGCGGCGATCGACGACACAGGCCGCTACGGCATGTCGCCGGAGATCTTCGCCGGCTTCGCCGAAGGCCTGCGCAACGACTACCACGGCACGCTCGAACGCTTCATCGCGCTGGAAGCCTTCGGCTCGGACGACTCCCGTGGCGAACTGCGCGCGCTGCGCAGCGAGGTGTTCGCGCGCGGCGAGCCGCCTGCGGCAGCGCTCGCGCGCGGGCTCGACCTGCTGCACGAAGTGGACCAGCGGGCGTTGTTGCCGCTGCTCCAGGTGCCGAGCCTGTGGATCGCCGGCCGCCGCGACCGCGTGGTTGATCCGCGTGCGATGCGCGCCGCCGCCGAGCGGGCGCCGGGCGCGAGCTTTGTCCAGATCGAACCCGGCGGCCACGCGCCGTTCCTGACCCACGCCGACCAGGTCGCCGACGCGATCACCGGGTTCCTTGCGCAGGCGTTCGCCGGCGCGCCCGCAGGAACCAGGACCGGCCACGCCGCGGGGACGCGATGAACCACATTTTCGACCGCCAGCAGGTCCGTCGCGCCTTCTCACGCGCGGCCGGAAGCTATTCCGCCGCCGCCGACCTGCAGCGCGAGGTCGAGTCGCGCCTGCTGGAATCGCTGGAATACCTCGGTGAGCAGGCGCCTGCGGACATCGTCGATCTCGGCAGCGGCCCCGGTACCGCCGCGGTCGCCCTGCGCCAGCGCTGGCCGAAGGCGCGCGTGGTCGCGATCGACCTCGCGCTGCCGATGCTGCGCCAGGTCGCGCCGAAGCG
Source organism: Luteimonas sp. MJ250 (assembly GCF_039548455.1). Taxonomy (NCBI): domain Bacteria; kingdom Pseudomonadati; phylum Pseudomonadota; class Gammaproteobacteria; order Lysobacterales; family Lysobacteraceae; genus Luteimonas; species Luteimonas sp. MJ250. Next base: position 81,931 of record NZ_JBCLVB010000011.1, read on the forward strand.
CGGCTGGAATCCGCTGCAGCGCCCGATCGACCGCATCTGCGCCGACGCCCGCGCGCTGCCGCTGGCCGACGACAGCGTCGACCTCATCTTCAGCAACCTGTGCCTGCAGTGGGTGGAGGATCTCGATGCGCTGTTCGCCGGCTTCCGCCGCGTGCTGCGCCCCGGCGGCATGCTGCTGTGCTCGACCTTCGGCCCCGAAACCCTGCACGAACTGCGCGCGGCCTTCGCCGAGGCCGACGACGTCGCGCACGTGTCGCCGTTCGCGGGCATCGCGGAATTCGGCGACGCGCTGATGCGCGCCGGCTTCCGCGACCCGGTGCTCGACCGCGACGTCGATGTGCACGGCCACGCCGAGATGGCCGGGCTGATGCGCGGACTGCGCGAACTCGGCGCCACCAATGCCCTGGCCACGCGCCGCCGCGCGCTGACAGGCCGCGGGCGCTTCGTCGCCGCCCAGGCCGCCTACGAGCAGTGGCGCGGCGGCGACGGCCTGCTGCCGGCCACCTGGGAAACCATCACCGCGATGGCCTGGGCGCCGGCGCACGGGCAGCCCATCCGCGAAGGCGGCGAGGACGTGGCGCGCTTCCCGGCGTCGGGCATCCCGGTACGCCGGCGCCGGGGCTGAGCGGCGCAGCTGCGGCGCGGGCACGGACGCGGCCACGGTTCATCCAGCGCCGGCCATCGCTGCATACACTCGCGCCATGTCGACTGCCTCCCAGCCTCGTCCCGCGCCCCACGGTCCCGACCCGGGCACTCCGCCGCGCACATCGCTTGTCCCGCGCCGGCATTCGCGCCGGCATCCTCGGCGGCGCGCGCTGCACGTGTTACTCGCCGCGTGCGTACTCCTGCTTGCCGCCTGCGTCGCGCTGCCGGCGTCCGCGCAGCGCTATTCAATCGACCTGTCGCAGCTCGATCCCGCCGCCGTGCTGTCGCTGGGCGATGACGTCCTGCTGCGCGCACCCGATCCGGCCATCGACCGGCTGTTCAAGGCCGTCCACGCCAGTTCACGTTCGGACACCGAATCCGGTGCCCTGTGCGCTCTGTTCGATCCCGGCGCTGCGCGTGACCTGGCCGCGTTCCAGCGCGCCGTCGACCGCCTCGACGACGCCAGCCGCGAACGCTTCGCCATGGCCTTCACCGATATCGCCATGACCGGCCTGCAGGGCCAGGTGCAGCCCTACGACCCGGAGCATGCACGCCAGGTGCTGAAGTCGGCCGCGGTCAGCGCCACCTTCCTGCACGAGGGCTTCATGCTCGGCATGGCCAGCGAGGGCAGTGACGAGGTCAGCCGCCAGGCGCGCTGCCGCTCCTTCCGCTGGCTGGTGGGCGTGCTCGACGGCCTGCCGCAGGCCGATCGCGCCGCGGCCACGCGCTGGCTGCTGCGCGAAGGACTGAGCCTGGTCGGCAGCCCGGGCTGAGACCTTCAGTCGGGCGAGACCACCAGGTCGCGGTGGAAAAAATAGACCTCGCGCGCGAGGAAGCGCCACTGCGTGCGGAAGCTGCGGAAGCGGGTGCTGGGCGTCGGCGAACCGACGGCGTCGATGCCGAGCTGGCGCGCCAGGCGCAGCGCGCGCGCCATGTGCAGCGGGTCGCTGACCACGATCACGCGCTGCAGGCCATGGTCGGACAGCAGGTCGCGACTGCGTGCCAGGTTCTGCCAGGTGGTGCGCGAGAGGGTCTCGATCAGGATCGCCCGCTCGGGCACGCCGGCGCGGAGCGCGAAGGTGCGCGCGACCTGCGACTCGGAAAAGCGCGCGCCGTCGCCGTACCCGCCGGTGAACACCAGCACCGGCGCGTGCCCTTGCTCATACAGATCGATGCCGTGGCGGATGCGTTCGGTGAACACCGGCGAGGGGCGGGTGTCGTAGGCCGCGGCACCCAGGACCACGATGGCATCGGCCGGGCCGGCCTGGTCGCGGCTGCCGACGTAGACGATCCAGGCCGCGACGCCGAGCAGCCAGAGCATGCCCAGCAGCGTGAGCCGGAGCAGCCAGCGCAGCCCGGGGCGCGGCCGCCGGGCCTGGCCGTAGCGCCTGCGGCGCCTCATGCGGCCCACGGCGGTGCTTCGAGGCCTTCGCGCCGGCCCTGGCAGGCTGCGGAACCCGGTGCAGGGATGGCGCGCACGGGTGCAGCGGGCCGGGCCGCGGCGGCCTGGATGTCGTCGGGAATGGCCGCAGCGGGAGACATGGGCCCAGACTAGCGGAGTTGAACGCAGGGTTCAGCAGCCGGCGCCCTCACCCGGGGTTAAGCCCTGTTCAATGGCCGGGGTCGACCCTGTGTTGGCACTCACCCTTGGGGGGGAAGCAACATGCGCAAGATCCTCATCGTCCTTGCCCTGGCCCTGTTGACCGGCTGCGCCACGGGCTACGGCTACAGCGATTACGCCGGCTACGGCTACGGTGACTACTACTACGGCGATACGTCGTACTACGACGATGGCTACTACGCGCCCTACGGCGGCTATGGCTACGGTTCCGGTTACTACGGCGGCCCCGCTTACGGTGTGGCCGGCTACTACCGGCCCCGTGGCTATTACGGCGGACTGTACGGCTCCTGGAGCTATCCCTGGTACAGCGGATACTCCGGTTACGGCTATGGCTGGCCCGGGTATTACCGCCCGCATCGCCCGCACCGGCCGCCGAACCACAACCGTCCGCCGCGTGACGACGGCGCGCCGCCGATGAGCCGGCCGCTGCCTCCACAGCAGATGCCCGGTGCGGATACCGCGGCGCGTCCGCGCGACCGCCTGCGCCAGCTGCGCGAGAACCGGCGGCCGGAGGCACCGTTGCGCGGCGGCAATGGCCCCGTGCGGATGTCCACGCCTTCGCGCGCGATGCCGGGCCGGGCCGGGCCGGCGAGAGCCTCGCCCTCCCGCGTCTCTGCGCCATTGCCCGCGACGCCACGGGGGACATCAGCACCTCGTTCCGCTGCGCCGCGGCTGTCTTCACCGGCAGCTGCGCGGCCGGTACCTGCGCGGCCCGCGCCCGCGCGCCCGATGCCGCAGGCTGCACCCTCACGCTCGGCAACGCCGCGCTCGGCGCCTTCAAGGCGGTCGCCCGAGGCCACGCGGACCCGGGTGCGGGAGGAGTAGCGCGACGGGATGCCGCAATCGGCGCTTTGGCGCTTGCGCACTGACGCCAGTCGTCGCAAGCTAGGGCCGACTGACCGGTTGCGTCGCTTCCTGACGTAATACGGGGTGACCAATGTCGACACCCGGCGGGGGATCCCGGATCCCCCCTGTTCCGCTCCCGCCGGGCGTCGGCTCCAGACCAGGCGCACTGCGCCGCCCGGAGCCCGGGCAAAAAAACGGGGCCGAACGTCCCCCGACGTTCGGCCCCTTCGCTTCCCCAGGATGCGCTTGGCCAGCCCTGTTCCAATCTCCGGCCACGCCCCCCTAGGCGATTGCCATCCCGGGTGCGCCTGTAACGGACGCAGGTTGCGTGCCAACTTTCCCGGCGGTCGACGCAAGCCCGCCCCCAAGCGCGATAATTGCGATATGCATCACGACTTCCATCGCCACGACGTCATCGTCATCGGCGGCGGCCACGCCGGCACCGAAGCCGCGCTGGCCGCCGCGCGTGCGGGTGCGCGCACGCTGCTGCTGACCCACAACATCGAGACCATCGGTGCGATGAGCTGCAATCCGGCCATCGGCGGCATCGGCAAGGGCCATCTGGTGCGCGAGATCGACGCCCTGGGCGGCGTCATGGCGCGCGCCGCCGATGCCGCGGGCATCCAGTGGCGGCGACTCAATGCGTCCAAGGGGCCGGCGGTGCGCGCCACGCGCTGCCAGGCCGATCGCGCGCTGTACCGGGCCTTCATCCGCAGCGCGGTGGAAGCGCAGCCGGGCCTCACCGTGTTCCAGGCGGCGGTCGACGACCTGCTGATCGAAGCGGGCGTCGTGCGCGGGGCGGTTACCAACACCGGCCTGCGCTTCCAGGCGCAGGCGGTGGTGCTGACCGCCGGCACCTTCCTCGCCGGCCGGATCCACGTCGGCGAGGCGCAGCACGCCGGCGGGCGCATGGGTGATCCGCCCTCGGTGCGCCTGGCCGAACGCCTGCGCGAAGGCCCCTTCGTGGTCGACCGGCTGAAGACCGGCACGCCGCCGCGCGTCGACGGCCGCAGCCTCGACTACTCGCTGATGGTCGAGCAGCCCGGTGATGACCCGCGTCCCGTGTTCTCGTTCATGGGCAGCCGCGACCACCATCCGCGCCAGGTGTCGTGCTGGATCACGCAGACCACGGCGCGCACGCACGACATCATCCGCGGCGCCCTGCACCGCTCGCCGCTGTACTCGGGGCAGATCGAGGGCACCGGGCCGCGCTATTGCCCGTCGATCGAGGACAAGGTGGTGCGCTTCGCCGAAAAGGACAGCCATCAGGTCTTCGTCGAGCCCGAGGGCCTGGGCGTGGCCGAGATCTATCCCAACGGCATCTCCACCTCGCTGCCCTTCGACGTGCAGCTGGAGCTGGTGCGCTCTGTGCAGGGCTTCGAGCGCGCGCACATCACCCGGCCGGGCTATGCCATCGAATACGACTTCTTCGATCCGCGCGGCCTGAAGTCCACGCTGGAGACCAAGGCCGTGGCCGGGCTGTACTTCGCCGGCCAGATCAACGGCACCACCGGCTACGAAGAGGCCGCGGCCCAGGGCCTGCTCGCCGGCGCCAATGCCGCGCGCGCGGTGCAGGGGCACGAAGGATTCGCGCCGCGCCGCGACCAGGCCTACATCGGCGTGCTGGTGGACGACCTCATCACCCATGGCACGGTCGAGCCCTACCGCATGTTCACGTCGCGCGCCGAGTACCGCCTGCAGCTGCGCGAGGACAATGCAGACCTGCGGCTGACGCCGGTGGGCCGCGAGCTGGGCCTGGTCGACGACGCGCGCTGGGATGCGTTCGCGCGCAAGCGCGACGCGGTGGCCGCGGAAACGCAGCGCCTGGGCGCGCTGTGGGCCTCGCCGAACAACGCTGCCGGGCGCAACGCGTCCGCGGTGCTGGGTATCGACATCAGCCGCGAGTGCAGCGGCCTGGACCTGCTGCGCCGGCCGGAGCTTGGCTACGCGAAGCTGGCCGCGGTGCCCGCGTTCGGCCCCGCGGTGGATGATCCCGCGGTCGCCGAGCAGGTCGAGATCGAGACCAAGTACTCCGGTTACCTGGAACGCCAGCGAGAAGAGATCGCGCGCCAGCGCCGCAGCGAGGACGCGGTGATCAGCGAAGGCTTCGACTACGCCGTCGTGCGCGGGCTGTCGGCGGAGCTGCGGCAGAAGCTCGAGCAGGTGCGGCCGCAGACCATCGGCCAGGCGCAGCGCATTCCGGGCATGACCCCGGCGGCGATCTCGCTGCTGCTGGTGCACCTGGAGCGCGCGCGGCGCATGCACGCGCTCGAGGCTGTCGGCAGGCAGCACGCATGAAAAACGGGGCGGGAGACCGGCTCCCGCCCCGCTCGTTCCCTCCCTGCAAACCTCAGTACACGTCTTTCATCGTGTTGTAGACGTTGAACTTTCCGGTCGGCGTGACCAGGCGCGGATCGTCGAGCACCGCCTTCAGCTTGCGGGTCTTGTCGTCCACCACCACGATCGCCGAGCGCTGGTCCTTGCCGTTCCACACCGAGAACCAGACTTCGTCGCCGGCCTTGTTGTATTCGGGCTGCACCACGCGCTTGGGGCCTTCGCCGAGGTTCGCCCATTCGGCGATCGGCAGCACTTCGTAGCCCTTGCCGAGGTTGTTGATGTCGAACACGGCGATCGACTGGCTGGCCTCCGCGATGGGATTGAGGGTGGTATCGACCCACAGGTTGGTCGATGCAGGATGCGTCTTGACGAACAGCGAGCCGCCGCCCTGGCCCTTGAGCACAGCGACCGCCTTCCACGCGTATTGGGGATGGTTGACGGGGTCGGTGGCGATCAGGGTGATGTTCTCGTTGCCCAGCGCCGAGGTCGCCCACACCGGCCCGTAGGTGGGATGCACGAAGTTCGCGCCGCGGCCCGGGTGCGGGATCTTGTCGACGTCGATCAGCGCGGTCATCTTCTGCTCCTTCGAGTCGACCACTGCGATCTTGTCGCTGTTGTTGGCCGCGGTCAGGAAGTAGCGCTTGGTCGAGTCCCAGCCGCCGTCATGCAGGAAGGGTGCGGCGTCGAGCGTCGTGGTCTTGAGCGCTTCAAGGTCGGAGTAGTCGACCAGCAGGATGCGGCCGGTCTCCTTGACGTTGATGATGAATTCCGGGTGCTCATGGCTGGCGACGATCGCGGCCACGCGCGGCTCCGGGTGGTACTCCTGCGTGTCGACCGTCATGCCGCGGGTCGAGACGATCTTCTTCGGCTCCAGCGTCGGGCCGTCCATCACCACGTACTGCGGCGGCCAGTAGGCGCCGGCGACGGCGAGCTTGTCCTCGTAGCCCTTGAACTTGGAGGTCTCGACCGAGCGCGCCTCGAGGCCGATCTTGATCTCGGCCACGCGGTCGGGAACCTTCATCCACAGGTCGATCAGGTCGATCTTGCCGTCGCGGCCGATGGTGTAGATGTAGCGGCCCGAGTGCGAGGCGCGCGAGATGTGCACCGCATAGCCGGTGGTGATGATGTTGATGATCTGCTTGCTGTCGCCGTCGATCAGGGCGATCTCGCCGGCGTCGCGCAGGGTGACCGAGAAGACGTTCTCCAGGTCCCAGTTGTTCATCTGCCTGGTCGGGCGCTTGTCCTCGGGGATCAGCACCTTCCAGCTGGCGAGCATTTCCGGCATGCCCCATTCCGGCGGATTCGGCGGCGTGTGCTGCAGGAAGCGGGCCATCAGGTCGACCTGGTCCGCGGTCAGCTCGCCGCCGGTGCCGAAGTTGGGCATGCCGCCGGGCGAGCCGAAGTTGATCAGCGCCTTCAGGTATTCGGTGCCGCGTGGCTGGGTCACGTCGGGGGTGAGCGGTTTGCCGGTGGCGCCCTTGCGCAGCACGCCGTGGCAGCCGGCGCAGCGCTGGAAGAAGATCTCGCTCGCCGCGGTGAACTCGGCCTCGCTCATGGCCGGCGCGCCCGGCGTGCGGATCTGGGTGACGTCGCTGCCGCTGACGGTCGATGGCGCACCCTCGTAGGCCGCCTGCGCCTGGCTGGTACCCGGATGCACTTCGCCCTGCGCGGGGTCGGTGCTCACCGCCAGCGCCGCGCGCTGCGCCTTGACCTCGGCCTCGGTGATGCTGCCGCCCGGGTTGTCCCAGCTGTTGAGGACATGGGTGGTGATGGCTGCGATATCGGCGTCGCTGATGTGGCTCTGCGCCGGCATCAGGCTGTTGTAGGTGACGCCGTTGACGACGATCTCGCCTTCAAGTCCGGCCAGGACCGTGGACGCGACCTGGGCCGGTGACTTGCCCCGGAGCCAGTCGGAGCCGGCAAGCGGGGGGAACGCGCCGGCCAGGCCCTTGCCGTCGGGTTGGTGGCAGGCGGCGCAGTTCTGCAGATAGGCCTGTCCTCCGTCCACTACCGCGTCGCCGGGTGCGGCGTCGGCGCCCTGGCCCACGGCCAGGTAGGTGCCGCCTGCAAGCAGGAGCGGAATGGCGAGGGCGATCGTCGAACGTTTCATCAGCGTGCTCCTGGCGGACAGCGGGTGCGATCAGTGGACGTTCCAACCTGGACCGTGCCTGTTGCCGCGAGCGGCGTAATTGATCTGGATCAATTCACACATGCCCGTCTTGACGCAGGTCATGCGGAGGCCGTCCTGTCGCCGCGACAATGCGGCGCATTCGCATCCACGCCTTTCCGGAGCCGATTCGTGGCCAAGCCCGTGCCCCTGCTTGCGCTGACCTCCCTGCTGCTGGCATCCGCCGCAGCCGCGGCCGCCGGAGATCCCACATCCGGCGACTCGCCAGGCGACGGCGAGCGCGTCACCACCCTGGACACCATGGTTGTGGTCTCCAGTCGCGTGGCCGAACCGATCAGCCAGGTGGTCTCGAGCGTGGCCGCGGTGGAGCGCGAAGACCTCGACCGGCGCCTGGTGCGCGATCCCGAAAGCCTGGTGCGCTACGTGCCCGGCGTGGAGGTGGTGTCGGAGGGCAACCGCTTCGGCACCCGCGGCTTCTCGATCCGCGGCCTGGACGGCAACCGGGTGCGGATCGTGGTTGACGGTATCCCCCTGGCCGACGACTACAGCATCGGCCAGTTCGCCTCGGCCGGCCGCGACCTGGTCGACATGGAGGCGGTGGAGCGGGTGGAAGTGCAGCGCGGCCCGGCGTCCACGCTGTATGGAAGCGACGCGCTGGCCGGCGTGGTCGCCTTCCGCACGCTCGATCCCGATGCGCTGCTGCAGCGCGCCGATGGCGACCGGCACCTTGGCGTTCGCATCGGCCATGACAGCGTCGACGACAGTCGCCTGCTGTCCGCCAGCTGGGCCGGCGGCCGCGCCGACGGCTGGCAGGCGATGGCGATCGCGGCGCAACGCCGCGGGCATCAGGCCGGCAACCGCGCCTGGCGCGCGGAGGATGATCCCAATCCGCTCGACTTCGTTCGCGAAAGCGTGCTCGCCAAGCTGGTGCGCGACGCGGGCGCGGCGGGTCGCCATGTCGTCACCCTGGACGGGACCCGCGAGTCGCGCCAGACCTCGGTCAATTCGCTGCGCTTCGGCAGCGGCCGCTACGCCACCACCTACCGGCTCGACGCCGACGACCGCCAGCAGCGCCTGCGCGCGAGCATCGCCAGCGAATGGCAGCCCGGCTGGCGCTGGCTGCAGTCGCTGCAGGCGCAGCTCTACCACCAGGACACCGAAGTCCGGCAGGACAGCGACCAGTACCGGCTGCCGGATGCCGCCACGCCCTTCGAATCCCGGCGCTGGCGCCGTTTCAACTACGAAAGCAATGCCCTGGGCCTTGGCCTGCTTGGCCAGTCGCGGCACGCCGGCCGCTTCGGCAGCCATTGGCAGGTCTTCGGCATCGACGTCGCGCGCCAGGACTACCGCGGCCTGCGCGACGGCGTCGAGACCAACCTGGCCACCGGCGCGACCAGCAGCGTGATCCTTGGCGAGCCGCTGCCGGTGCGCGACTTCCCCGACTCGCGCAATACCAGCCTGGCCCTGTTCTGGCAGGACGAGATCTCCTTCGGCGAACGATTCGCGGTGATCCCGGGGCTGCGCGCGGAGTGGAACCGCCTGCGCGCGCATCCGGATGCGATCTACCTGGAGGACTTCCCGGACAGCATCCCGGTCGACGTCGACACCGACCAGGTGACGCCGCGGCTGGCCCTGCGCTGGAGCCTGGACGGTGGCCACAGCCTGTTCGCGCAGTACGCCCGCGGCTTCCGCGCGCCGCCCTTCGGCGACGTCAACATCGGCCTGCTGCTGCCGGTGTTCAACTACGAGGTGCGCGCCAATCCGGACCTGCGCCCGGAACGCAGCGAGGGCCTGGAGCTTGGCTGGCGCTTCGTGGGCGAAGCCGCGCGCGCGAGCCTGTCGGTGTACGAGAACCGCTACCGCGACCTGATCGACTCGCGCGCCAACCTCGGGATCGACCCGGTCACGCGCGCGCTGGTGTTCCAGTCGGTCAACCGCGACCGCGCGCGCATCCGCGGCATCGAGGGCGACCTGCTGTGGAACCTGCCGTGGACCGATCAGGCGCTGCCCGGCGGCTGGCAGCTGCGCGGCGCGATGGCATGGTCGCGGGGCGACGACACCCGTCGCGATGTTCCGCTCAACAGCATCGACCCGCCGCGCGCCACGCTCGGCCTGCGCTACGAGGCATCGGGTGGGCAATGGGGCGTCGAGGGCGCGATGGTGGCCGTGCGTGGCCAGGGCCGCGTCGACCACGGCGCCGGCGAACTGTTCGAGCCGCCGGGCTACGCGCGCTTCGACCTCTACGCGTGGATGGAGCCACGGCCCGGCATCCGCATCAACGCCGGCCTGCTCAACCTGGGCGACCGCCGCTACTGGAACTGGAGCGGCGTGCGCGGCCTGGCGGCCGACGAGGACAACATCGGCTTCCACACGCGGCCGGGACGCAGCGCCGCGGTGAACATTTCGCTGGACTGGTGAACACGATGGATGCAGGAGTCGGCGAGGTTGTTTCGTTCTGGGCGCGCGTCGTCGCCGAGGGCCTGTGGATGGCCAGGGATCCCGGCTTCGACCGCGACTTCCGCGAACGCTTCCTCGACCTGCACATGGAGGCGGCCGCGCGCCGCTGCGACCACTGGATCGACACCGCGGACGGCGCGCTGGCGCTGATGGTCCTGCTTGACCAGTTCCCGCGCAACGCCTTCCGCGGCACCGCGCACATGTATGCCACCGATGGACTGGCGCGCTTGCATGCGCGCGAAGCGGTGCGTCGCGGCCATATGGAGGGCGTGGAGCCTGCGTATCGCGTGTTCTTCGTGTTTCCGTCCACCCATTCCGAGGACGCCGCCGACCAGGCGTACTCGTTGGAGCTGGCTGCGCGCATCGGGCCGCGGCAGGTGGAGCGGATGCGGGGACACCACGACATCGTCCAGCGCTTCGGACGCTTCCCGCACCGCAACCGGGTCCTGGGCCGCGAGGATACCGCTGCGGAAGCCGCGTTCATCGCCGACGGCGGGTTTGCCGGCTGAGTCCGCCGGCGCCCGGTTGTTGCGGAACGCCGGCGCTGCGACGGCAAGCGGCGGCGAGCGCACGTCCAGTCAGCGCGCGTATCCGGTCCCAGGCTCGTGCACGCGGCATCCCGTCGGGCGTCTCCAGCGCAGACAATTCGTCGCGCTTCTTCGGCCCAATGGGTGCAATCGGGTGCCCGATCGGCGGCCCTCGCCGGATCAACGCATCGCGAACAGCTCCTGGTGGAACTGCTTCTCCACCGGGAACCCGTGCGCGGCCAGGTCGCGCTTGAGCGCCTCGCCAAACCCGGCGGGTCCGCAGAACCAGATGCCCGCGTCGCGCCAGTCGGGCACGGTGGCCCGCAGCCGTTCGCCGGTCAGCAGGCCATCGCGTGCGTCCACCAGGATGTGCAGTCGCACCCCGGCCTGGCGGGCGTCGGCGTTCAGTCGCTCGAACACTTCCTGGTCGGAGTCGGTGGTCGTGTGGAAGAGGTCGATCTGCCGGTCGGCCGGCGCGCCGTGCCCGCTCTGTTCGCGCGCCAGGTGCTTCATGCGGGCGACGAACGGCGTGACCCCGACGCCGCCGCCGATCCAGATCTGGCGCGCCGGTCCGTTGTCGAAGGTGAAGCAGCCATACGGCCCTTCGACCTTCACCGCCTGCCCGATGCCGAGCCGGTCGCGGAGGCCACGGGTGTGGTCGCCCAGCTCGCGGATGCCGAAGGAGATGACCGGCCGGGCCGGGTTCCAGCTGGACGTGATCGTGTAGGGATGCGCGCCCTCCGAGGCGTCCACGGTCACGAAGGCGTACTGCCCCGGCTTGTGGCCGGGCCAGTCGCGCACCCGGACCTCGACTTCAAGCGAGTGCACGTCGTCGAACCAGTGCATGGCGTCGACCTGTCCCGGCACTTTCCTGCGGGCGCCGACGCGCCGCGCCAGCACCACCAGCGCGGCCCAGGTGCCAGCGGCGAGCAGCGCCGCGACCAGCCAGCCCACCGGCGACAGCCAGTAACCCGACCGCATCAGCACGACGGTATGGAAGGCCAGCAGCAGCCAGGTGATGGCCAGCAGGCGGTGCGTCTTGTGGAACAGGCGATACGGGAAGCGCTGGATCAGCGCCAGCGCAATCAGCACCACGACGGCGTAGAAGGTCCATTCGCCAATGCTTTCTGCAAGCCCTCGCTGGTCCGACAGCCAGGCTGCGACCGGGCCGCCGGGCACGGCCCGCGGCCCGCGCGCCGGCCGCGTAAGCCAGCCCCAGCCCACCGCCCACTTCGGCCCGGTCGCCCACAGCCAGTGGAGGATGCCGGCCACCAGCGCGGCGATGCCCAGCCACTTGTGCAGGCGGTACATCTTGTCGAGACCGCCCAGCCAGGCCTGCGGCCACAGCGGACGCAGCGCCAGCACCATGCACAGGCCCATGCAGCCGATCGCGACCACGCCGGTCAGCTGCACCATCGCGCCGCGCAGCGCGAAGAAGCCGCCGGGTCGGAAGACCGTGGGCTCGGCCGCGAGCCAGGCGACCACCAGCACAACAAGCGTTCCCCACAGCGCGCGTCTCAGGTTGCGCATGTCTTGCTCCGGCGACGGTTCATGCCGCACTCCGCTCAGAATTTCCAGGTCGCGCGCACATACAGGTCGTCATCGCGACGCGGGCGGACGGCGCTCGCGGGCAGGTCGAGTTCCTCGCGTCGGCGCAGGCGCGCGTCGAGCTGCCAGGCCTTGCTCGCCTGCCAGACCCAGCGCGCTTCCAGCAGCTCGTCGTTGGGGCGGAAGTCGCTCGACAGCAGCCAGCCGTCGGCGACGCGGCCGTAGACGATGCCGACGTCATGGTCGGGCAGCACGTCCATGAGGCTGAAGGAGGCCTGCCAGGACAGCGCGTCTGCGTCGCCGGTGCCGGTGTTCATCGCCTGCCTGCGCGGGGTGTCGGCCGCCCAGCCGATCTCGCCGCCGAGGCGGAACTTCGTGCCGCCCTCGCCCAGCGGCCATTCGGCGGCGGCCTTGGCGGTCACCGCCAGGTAATCCTCGAGTGCCGGATCGGCGAGGCCGTTCGTGCGCAGCGCCGAGGGCAGCCAGGTCATGGTGACCATGCGCTGCACCACGGGGCCGATGGCGGTTTTCGATTCCGCCGCCACGAACAGGCCGGCGCGCGAACCGCTGTCGGCGAAGTCCAGCGGTCGCCGCAGCGTGCCGGTGGGCCCGCGGTGGTCGTTGTGGCGCGCGATCACGTGCGTGGTCCAGTCGCTGCCGCGCCACTGCCACCAGACGCCGTCGGTCCAGGTGATGTCGAAGTTGGTGCTGTCGTTCTGGTCCAGCGACTTCTTCATGATGTCGTCGATGCCGAAAGCGGCCTGGAAGCGGCCCACGCGCAGGCTCCAGGGCGAATCCGCAGCCCGGTATTCGAGGTAGGCCTCGTCGATGGTCGCCTGGCCGTCCTCGAGACCCGAAGGCCCCGGGGCGTAGGTGCGCATCCAGAACTCCTCGTCGTCCTGTTCGCTGTCCAGGCGCGCGGCCACGCGGCCGCTGGCGTGCCAGCCGTTGCCGAGTTCGCCTCTCACGCGGAAGCGCGCTCGGGCGCGCACGCTGTCGGCGTCGGTGGTGGCGCCGCTGCGGGCGCGGGTTTCGGAGGCGACGTAGCCGAAGCGGACGTCGCCGCTGGTCTTCCAGGTGTCGGCGGCGTGGGCGCTGCCCGCCACCAGCGCCAGCGCGGCGATGGCGGCGAGGGACAGGCGGGGCGCGGAAACGCGCGACAGGGCGGGTGGCCCGTGGCGGATACGCATGATGGTCTCCGGGAGTGGATGCCCGGACCGGTCGCGAGCACCGGCCTCCGGCGAGTGCAAGGACTATGCGCCGGACGCCGGTGCCGGTCCTTGACCCGCATCAAGCGTGCGCTGTTGCCGGCTCTGCTTCGCGATGTGATCCGGACAGCCCCCGTCGGGCTATCCGTCCGGCTGTGCGGCCCTGCTCCCGGCCGCCACGCCGAAGCGCTTCTGCAGTGCGCTCGCCAGGCTTGCGCGCGTGAGCTCACCCATGTGGGTGTCGAGCAGGCGGCCGTCGGCGTTGAAGAACAGGGTCGTCGGCAGGCCGCGGGTGTTGGTCTCCAGCATCCCCTTCGAATGCGGATCAAGCAGCAGGTGCTCGAACTCGAGGCCGGCGGCGTCCAGGTAATCGCGGACCGTGCCGCGGTCCTCGCCCTGGTTCACGAGCACGAAGGCGACGCCCGGGTAGCGCGCCTGCGCATCCTGCAGCACCGGCATCTCGCGGCGGCAGGGTGGGCACCAGGTCGCCCACAGGTTGAGCACCATGGGGCGTCCGGACAGCGCGGCGAGCGTGGTCGGCTCGCCGTCCAGCGTCGTCAGCGCGAACGCGGGCAGCGGCGGCGCCGAGCGCTGCATCATCACCAGCAGTCCGCCGAAGGCGACCCAGGCCAGCATGCCGGCGGCGATGCCGGCCAGCAGCGGCGTACGCAGCGGCATGCGCCTGCGCGTGGACCACCCCGCGAAGGCCAGCGCCGCCGCCAGCCCGGCCCACCACAGGAAGCCGCCGTCGCCGATGGCGATGATCGACCTCGGCGCGGCCATGTACTCGGGCCACCACAGCAGCACGTAGCCCAGGCGTGCGGCCAGCAGGCCGATGAGCACTGCGTCGACGAACAGCGCTGCCGCAATCCGCTGCGGGCGGGCGTCTGGTGCGGCGGGTGGGCCCGCGGGCGCCGACGCGGCCGCGTGCTGAACGTCCGCCGGATCCGGCGCCTCCGGCAGCCGCCGCGCCCAGGCGCGCACGACCAGCCAGCCGGACAGGGTGGCCAGCGCGGCGATGACGGCGTGGATCGGGAACGGACCCAGGCCCGTCAAGGACAGGACTTCGGGTGGCGCTCGAGCCACTTCGCCAGCTGCTCGCGGTAGTACTGCAGCTCTTCGGCGTAGGAATCGTTGACGCAGGGATCGCAGCCGCTGTCGCAGCAGTCGCTGGGCAGGGGCGCTTCCGGAGGCGTCGGGCGCGGATCGTTGTCGAAGGTATGCAGGATCTGGCTCATTACGCACCATTGTCCCATCCACGCCGCCCGCGTTCCACGCCGTGGCCGGCGTCGACCGGAACGATGTTCAGCTTGTCAGCTGTGCCCCGTCCGGAGAGGATCGACACGGGCTGGCCATGCACTGCGCAGCCCGACGCGTCCCGCACGGCACGGCAAAGGAGCACACCAGGGTGGTCGACGTGGAACCTCGCGGACGCCTGCGCGTCGACACCGAGCAGGGCGTGCTGCGCCTCTCGGTGATGGTGATCCTGCTGTTCGCCTGCCTGGGCATCGCCATGGGCCTGCTGTCGGGCTCGTTCGCGATCGTCTTCGACGGCGTGTACTCGCTGATCGACGCCTGCATGACCATGGTCGGCCTGCTGGTGGCGCGCCTGATCGCCGGTTCGACCGCGGGCGGGCTGCGCAACCAGCGGCTGGTCGAGCGCTTCACCATGGGCTTCTGGCACCTGGAGCCGATCGTGCTCGGCGTCGATGCGCTGCTGCTGACCGGCGCCGCGATCTACGCGCTGATCCACGCCGTGGACGCGTTCATGACCGGCGGCCGCGAGCTGCAGTTCGGCATGGCCATGGCCTACGCGGCGGCGACCACCGCGGTGAGCTTCGCCATGTGGCTGTTCCAGCTGCGTGCGAACCGGCGCATCCGCTCCGGCTTCGTCGCGCTCGACGCCAAGGGCTGGCTGATGTCGGCGCTGCTGGCGGGCGCGCTGCTGGTGGCGTTCGCGGTCGGGTGGATGGTGGAAGGCACATCGCTGCACTGGATCACGCCCTACATCGATCCGGCGGTGCTGGCGCTGGTGTGCCTGGTGATCCTGCCGATGCCGCTGGGCACCATCCGCCAGGCGCTGGCCGACATCCTGCTGGTGACGCCGCCGGACCTGAAGCAGCACGTGGACGAGGTGGCCCGGGATGTCGTCCTGCGCCACGGCTTCGTCGATTTCCGCGCCTACGTGGCGCGGGTCGGGCGCGGCCGCCAG
The DNA here is from genome assembly GCF_039548455.1 of Luteimonas sp. MJ250. Classification (NCBI taxonomy): domain Bacteria; kingdom Pseudomonadati; phylum Pseudomonadota; class Gammaproteobacteria; order Lysobacterales; family Lysobacteraceae; genus Luteimonas; species Luteimonas sp. MJ250. Next base: position 97,460 of record NZ_JBCLVB010000011.1, read on the forward strand.
ATCGAGCTGGCGTTCATCGTCCCGCCGGGCTCGCCGGCGCGCACGGTGGAGGCCTGGGACCGGCTGCGCGAGGAGATCAGCGACGCCATCGGTGGCGACATGCCCAACCGCTGGCTGACGGTCGAGTTCACCGCCGACCCGGAGTGGGCGGAGTAGCCGGCGCGGCCGCGGGCGGCATCCCGGGGGGCAGTTGTTACACTGGCGGCGAAACGTGGACAGGGGCACGTTGAACGGCATGCCAGGCATGGACGCATCCAGACGCAGCGCGACAGCGTGGCTTTCGCGCGCCTTGGCCACGGCGCTGGCCTGTGCATGGCTGGCCGCGGGCCCGGCCTTGGCGCTGGACCCGGAGCTGCCGCCCGAGCGCTACACGGTCACCCGCTGGAACGCCGACGACGGCCTGCCCCATGGCCAGGTCCATGCGATCAGCCAGGACGGCGACGGCTTCCTCTGGGTCGCGACCTGGGAAGGCACGGTGCGCTTCGACGGACGCAGCTTCCGCGAGGTCGAGGACCTGAACCACCCGGACGGCCGGCGCCTCGCGTCGCGACAGATCGTGCGCCATGGCGACGGCGTGCTGGTGTCGGTCGACCATCTCGGCCTGATGCACGTGCCCGATGGCGGCCAGGCCCGGCCGGCCTGCGCGGACGCGCCCGGACTGGAGGCTGCGCGCGTTGCGCCGGCTATCGATGGCGGCTACTGGATCACGGCCCGCGAAGGCCTGTACCGGGTTGGCGGGGATGGCGGCTGCGAGCGTGTCGACGGCGGCGAGGCGCTGGCGGCCCTCGATGTGCTGGTGCTGCTGGCGCGCGCCGACGGGAGCCTGCTGGCCGGCAACCGCCATGGCCTCTACCGCTGGCACGCCGGTCGCCTGGAGGCGCTGAGCGAGCGCCTGGGCCTGCCGGCGGGCGAAGTCCGCGGCCTGCAGCAGGCCCGCGGCGGCGACCTGTGGATCGCGGGTGAACACGGCGTCTGGCGGCTCCGCGGCCAGCGCCTGGAGCGCCTGCGCAGCGGGGCGGCCGAAGGGCTGATGCAGGACCGCCAGGGTGCGCTGTGGGTCGCGGCCACCGACAGCACGCTGCTGCGCTACTGGCAGGGCGAGTGGCGGCAGCTGGACCGGCGCCACGGCATCGAGGGTTTCGCTTCGGGCGCGCTGTTCGAAGGTCGCGACGGGCTGGTCTGGATGGGCACCACGCACGGCCTGTTCCGCATCGGCGATGGCCCGGTCTGGGGCCTGGGCAAGGAGCAGGGCCTGCGCAACGACTTCGTGCGCAGCCTGGTGGAGACGGCCGACGGCCAGGTCTGGGTGGGGCATTCGGGCGGATTGAGCCGCCTGCGCGACGGGCGCATCGAAGTGCTGCTGCCGCGGCCGGGCCTGCCATCGGCCTCGGTGCTGTCGCTGGCGCGGGCGTCTGACGGCGGGGTCTGGGCGGGCACATACAACCGCGGCGTGATGCACGTCGCGGCGGATGCGCAGGCGCCGGTCCGGCCCGTGGCCGGGGAGGGCAGCCTGCTCGCCACCGAGCAGGTCCGCGCCGTGCTGGAGGAGCCCGACGGCACGCTCTGGGTCGGCACCGAGCGCGGACTCGCCGCCTGGCGCGACGGACAGACGCAGGAGCGGCCTTTCCCCTCGCTGCCGGCGCTGCCGGTGCGCGCGCTGCATCACACCGACGACGGCACGCTGTGGATCGGCTCCCTTGGCGGGCTGGCCCGTCGCGGGAGCGATGGCCGCCTGGTGGTGCTGGAGCCGGAGGTCGACTTCCCGGCCCTGTCCGCCTTCGATTTCCTGTCCGATCCCGACGGCACGCTCTGGATTGCCAGCGACCGCGGCGTGCTGCGCCATCGCGACGGCGTGTTCAGCCTCTATGGCCGGCGGCAGGGACTGTCGGGCAGCGCGCTGTTCCGAATCCTGCCCGACGACTTCGGCAACCTGTGGGTCAGCAGCAACGAGGGCGTGACCCGGATCCCGCGCCGTGCATTCGACGAGGTCGACCGCGGCAAAGTGGTGCAACTCGACATGCAGTCCTTCACCCGCGACGACGGCATGCCCAGCCGCCAGTCGAACGGTGGCAGCTCACCCGCCGGCTGGCGCATGGCCAACGGCGAACTCTGGATGCCGACCGCCGCCGGGATCGCGGTCTTCGATCCGGCCCGGGTCATGGCCGGGGCCGCCGGCAACGTCTCGCTGGTGATCGACCGGGTCCTGGTCGACGGCGCTCCGGCGACGGACGTTCCGCCCGGCGGGCGCGTGCTGATCCAGTACACCGGCGTCAGCCAGCGCAGCCCGAACAGCCTGCGCTACCGCTACCGGATGCAGGGCGTCGACGCCGACTGGATCGAGGCCGGCTCGGCCGGCGAATTGGCCTACACCCACCTTCCGGCCGGGACGCTGCGCTTCGAAGTCCAGGTGGCGCGGGCACCGGCGGACTGGTCGCGCCCGGCCAACCGGGCGCAGGTCGAGCTGCGGGTCGCCGCGCCGTGGTGGGCGCGCACGCCGGTGCGCCTGCTGGGCGCGTGCCTGCTGGCGCTGTTGCTGGCGGGCCTGCACGCCTGGCTGGGTCGCCACCAGCGCGGGCGCCAGCGGCGGCTGGAGTCGAAGGTCGCGCAGCGGACCGAGGAGCTTCGCGAGAAGAACGCCGAACTGGAACAGGCATCGCGCGAGCGCGAACAGCTGATGGAGCAGCTCGCCCACCAGGCACACCACGATGCCCTGACCGGCCTGCCCAACCGCCGCGCCTGCGACCTGTGCCTGGAGTCCGCGGTGGCGCGCGCCGAGGCCACCGGCAGCCCGCTGTGCGTGGCGCTGCTCGATGTCGACCGCTTCAAGGCCATCAACGACCGCCACGGGCACCAGGCCGGCGACCAGGTCCTGGCGCACGTGGGCGCGCGCCTGCTCGACTCGCTGCGGGATCCGTCCGTGTTCGTGGGGCGGACCGGTGGCGAGGAGTTCCTGGTGGTGCTCCACGACATGACCCTGGACGCTGGCCGGTCCCGGGTGGAGCAGGTGCGCATGGACATCGCCGCGCTGCGGATCGCATCGCTCGGCGACGACCTGGTATGCACCATCAGCGCGGGCCTGGTGGAGCGCGCCGCGGGCGAGCAGCCGGACGACCTGCTGCGGCGTGCCGACGAGCGCCTGTACGAGGCCAAGCGCAGCGGCCGGGACCGTGTCGTCGCGGCCTGAGGCGGGCCGCATGCCCCGCTGGGCGGGGCACGGGCGCGTGGCTCAGCTGCGCTTGGCGCGGGCGAAGGCGTCGGCCAGGGCGTTGTTGGCCGGTGCCGCGGCGGTGCGCGCGGGGGTGCCGCCGCCGCGGGCCGCGGGGCCGCCGCGATGGTTGCCGCCACCGCCACGGTTGCCGCGCGGGCCATCATCGCGGCGCGCATCCGGCCGCGCGTCCCGCGGCGCCGGGGTGTCGTCCAGGCGCCGGGTCAGCGCGATGCGCTTGCGGGCGACATCGACCTCCAGCACCTTCACCTTGACGATGTCGCCGGCCTTCACCACCTCGCGCGGGTCCTTCACGTAGCGGTCCGACAGCGCCGAGATGTGGACCAGGCCGTCCTGGTGCACGCCGATGTCGACGAAGGCGCCGAAGGCGGCGACGTTCGACACCACGCCTTCCAGGATCATGCCTTCGCGCAGGTCCTTGATGTCCTCGACGCCGTCGGCGAACACCGCGGCCTTGAACTCGGGTCGCGGGTCGCGGCCGGGCTTTTCAAGCTCGGCGAGGATGTCGCGCACGGTCGGTTCGCCGAAGCGCTCGTCGGTGAACTCGCGCGCCTTCAGCGTGCGCACGAAACCGGCGTCGCCCACCAGCGCGTGGATCGGCCGGCCGGTCGCGGCCACGATGCGCTCGACCACCGGATAGGCTTCCGGGTGCACGGCGGAGCCGTCCAGCGGCTCGTCGCCGTCGGCGATGCGCAGGAAGCCGGCGCACTGTTCGAAGGTCTTGTCGCCCAGGCGCGGCACCTTCAGCAGGTCCTTGCGGCGCTTGAAGGGGCCGTTGGCATCACGATGGGCGACGATGTTCGCGGCCACCGTCGACGACAGGCCGGACACGCGCGCCAGCAGCGCGCTCGATGCGGTGTTCACATGCACGCCGACCGCGTTCACGCAGTCCTCGACGCGGGCGTCGAGCGCGCGCGCGAGGCGGTACTGGTCGACGTCGTGCTGGTACTGGCCGACGCCGATCGCCTTGGGTTCGATCTTGACCAGTTCGGCCAGCGGGTCCTGCAGGCGGCGCGCGATCGACACCGCGCCGCGGATCGACACGTCGAGGCCGGGGAACTCCTTCGCGGCAAGCTCCGACGCCGAGTACACCGAGGCACCGGCCTCGCTGACCACGATCTTCTGCAGCTTCAGTTCGGGCGCGGCCTTCATGACGTCGGCGGCGAGGCGGTCGGTCTCGCGCGACGCGGTGCCGTTGCCGATCGCCACCAGCTGCACGCCGTGTTCGGCGCACAGCCTGCGCAGCGTGTGCACCGACTGGTCCCACTGTTTGCGTGGCTCGTGCGGATAGATCGTGTCGGTCGCGACCAGCTTGCCGGTCGCATCCACCACCGCGACCTTGCAGCCGGTGCGGATGCCCGGGTCGATGCCGAGCACGGCCTTCGGTCCCGCGGGCGCGGCCAGCATCAGGTCCTTGAGGTTGTCGCCGAACACGGTGATGGCTTCGGCTTCGGCCTTCTCGCGCGCCTGCGCGAACAGGTCCAGCATCAGGTGCAGCTGCAGCTTCGCGCGCCAGGCCAGGCGGCAGGCGTTGAGCAGCCAGGCGTCGGCGGCGCGGCCGTCGTTGCGGATGCCGGCCTGCAGGGCGACGCGGCCCTCGGCGTAGGCGTTGCCGGCGTCGAGGTCGGCGCCCGGGTCGAGTTCAAGCTGAAGGAATTCTTCGCGGCGGCCGCGGAACAGCGCCAGCAGGCGGTGCGAGGGAATCTTCGACAGCGGCTCGGCGTGGTCGAAGTAGTCGCGGAACTTCTCTCCCGCGGCCTCCTTGCCTTCGGCCACCTTCGAACGGATCACGCCGCAGCTTGCCAGCCATTCGCGAAGTTCGCCGACCAGGCTCGCGTCCTCGCCCCAGCGCTCGAGCAGGATCGCGCGTGCGCCTTCAAGCGCTGCCTTCGCGTCGGCCACGCCCTTTTCGGCGTCGACGAACTGCAGCGCGAATTCCTCCGGCACCTGCGCCGGATCGGCCAGCAGGCCGTCGGCCAGCGGCTCCAGCCCGGCCTCGCGCGCGATCTGGGCGCGGGTGCGGCGCTTGGTCTTGTAGGGCAGGTAGAGGTCTTCCAGCCGCGCCTTGCTGTCGGCGGCCTCGATGTCGGCGCGCAGCTCGTCGCTCAGCTTGCCCTGCTCGTCGATGCTGGCGAGGATCGCGGCGCGCCGGTCTTCGAGTTCACGCAGGTAGGCCAGGCGCGTTTCAAGATCGCGCAGCTGGGTGTCGTCCAGGCCCTCGGTGACCTCCTTTCGGTAGCGCGCGATGAAGGGCACGGTCGCGCCTTCGTCGAGCAGGCCGACGGCGGCCTCGACCTGGGTCTGTCGGGCACCGATCTCGTCGGCGATGGTCCGGGCGATCTTGCGCGCGAGCGCGGTCTTGGGGTCAGCCATCAGTGGTCTTGCATCGGGCGGCGCAAGCCGCGGAGGCGCCGATTGTGGCCCCGCATCGCGATGCGCGGAACCCGTTGACAGCGCGCCGCGCGCGGGCCAGGCGCGCTGCGCTCACACGCGGCGGGTTGCCGCTCCCTGGTCACGCCGGCGTCGCCAGGGCAGCGGCAGGCCAAGCAGCATCAGCGCCGCCCAGGCGACCCGGCTGGAGACGCTTTCGCGGTCGGGTGCATGCAGCGCGCCGGCTTCGCGCCGGGAGTCACGCGAGCCGCGGTCTCCGCTGCCGCCCGCAGCGCCCGCGACCAACGCGTCCTGCAGGCCGTGGGTGCCGTGGATATTGCCTTCCTCGCCTTCGTCGAACAGCGCATCCTCGTCCAGCGCGTACTCACCGGCGTCCAGCGCCGCCAGCACGCGTCGCGCGTGGATGGCCTGCGCGTCGGGCACGCGCAGCCGCATGCCGCCGATGGCCAGCCGCCATTCCCAGTTGGCGATCGCGGTGCCGGTATCGTCCAGGCGCGCCGGGATGCCTTCCGCCTGCAGCAGGCCGGCCGCGAGCTGGGCTTCGATCGGATCGGTATAGGCGGCGACGGTGGTGAACATGGTCGATCCCTACGGTACGCTGCCGGCATGCGCATCGCCATGATCACCCTTGCCGCGCTGGGCCTTGTTGCCGGATGCGGCAGCGAGGCACCGGCACCGCTCCCGGCGGCGTCCACTGCCGCGGTCGATCCCGCCGCCGCGCGCGTGGTCGAGGAATGGCCGCTGCCGGCGATGCTGCCCGGTTCGGCGCTTCCCGACCTGGCCGCCGTCGACGGCGGGAAGCTGCTGCTGGCCTGGACCAATTCGCAGCCCGGGCGCCGCCACATCCTGCAGTTCTCCAGCTACGACCTCGCAGGCGCGCGCTGGGAGTCGGCGCCGGTGACGATCGCGGTGGGCAACAGCATGTTCGTCAACTGGGCCGACACGCCGCACATCATGGCCACGCCCAACGGCGCGCTGTGGGCGCACTGGCTGCAGAAGAACGGCGACGCGCCCTATGCCTATGACGTCCGGCTGAGCAACTCGCTCGACGGCGGCCGCAGCTGGAGCGAGCCGGTGAGTCCGCACGATGACGGCACGCAGACCGAACACGGCTTCGTCTCGATGTGGCCGCAGGGACAGGGCACGCTCGGGATCGCGTGGCTGGACGGGCGCAACACTGCCGGCAACGGGCACGCGGACCACGGCGAAGCGGACGCAGCGGGCGACGCGGGCGACGCGGCAGCCGGTGCGACGATGGGCGCGGCAACGAATGCCGCCAGCGCCGCCGTTGCGGACCTGGCTGCGATGACCCTGCGCGCCGCAAGCTTCGACGGCCACCTTCGCCGGGCCGCCGACGTCGAGATCGACGCCAGCGTCTGCGACTGCTGCCAGACCAGCGCCGCGGTCACCGCGCGCGGTCCGCTGCTGGTCTATCGCGGCCGCGCCCAGGGTGAAGTGCGCGACATCCTGGCCACGCGCCTGGACGGCGAGGCCTGGACCACGCCCAAGGCCGTGCACGCCGACAACTGGGTGATGCCGGCCTGCCCGGTCAACGGCCCTGCGGTGGCGGCCGACGGTGACGCGGCCGTGGTCGCCTGGTACACGGCCGCCGATGGCGACGTGCCCGAGGTACGCATCGCGTACAGCGGTGATGCCGGTGAGAGTTTCGCTGCACCGGTCACGCTTGATCGCGGCGAAGCGGTGCAGGGGCGTGTCGCGATCGCGCTCGGCGATGGCCAGGCCTGGGTGCTGTGGCTGCGGGAAGAAAACGGTGGCCAGTCGCTGTGGCTGTCGCGGCGCTCGCCGGACCTGGTCACGGAGTTCGAACGCATCGGCGTCGCCCACCTCACCGGCCGCGGCCGCGGCACCGGCTTCCCGCAGCTGGCGGTGGCCGGCGGCAACGCGCACGTGGTCTGGACGGATGTCCACGACGGCGTGCCCGGCCTGCGCGGCGCGCGGATCGTGCCGGCGTCGGCCGGGCAGTGAGCGCCGCTGCCAGCTGATTCCGGCGGTCGCCAATCGCGATTTTTTGGGAGCGGCTTCGCAGCTATAGCTGCTCCCACAATGGCTTCACGGCTGCAGCCGCTCCAGCGAAAGCCGGCTAGCGTTCGTGGCGGTAGTTGACCGAGCCGCGGCTTTCCAGGGTGCTGGATTCGACTTCAACGTCGAAGCCCTTGCGCAGCAGGTACTTCAGCGTCAGCACCTGGCCGGTGCCCAGCAGGGACACGCCGAAGCCGACGTAGAGCCGCGGTGACAGCTGCTTGCCGATGCCGAGCACGCTGCCGCCGAGCGCGCGCGACTCCATCACGCCGGCGTCGTCGAGGCCGATCTGCTTGCCCAGCTGCCCTGCCAGCAGGCTGCCGCCGGCGTTGAGCGCCGCGGATGCGGCATCGAGGTCGCTGGCCTGGCGGCCGCTCAGGCTCGACAGCGGACGTCCCAGCGCGAGCAGGGCCAGGGCTTCCGACTCGTCGCTGGCGGGATCGGTCCAGACCCGGGCGCGCGGCGCCGAGGCGCGGCCGTCGACGTTGATGCCGGCGGTCACGTCGCCGACCTTGCGCTCGGCGCGGATGTCGAGCAGCGGATCGGAGACCGGCGTGTTCGACCATTCAAGGCGGCCGCGGGTGATCGCCAGCTCCTGGCCATAGGCTTCATACCGGCCGCCGACTTCGAGCATGCCCTGGCCGGTCATCTCGCGACCGGCGCGCGAGAGCACGCGCAGCTCGCCGGTCAGCTCGCCTTCGAGGCCGAAACCGTTCAGATGCACGTCATCGCCCATGGCGAGCGTGAGGTCGAGCTCCATCGCCATGGCCGGTCCCTCGTCGGGATCGACCGGGTCGAGCACCACCACGTCCGACGACGCCGAGACGCCGTCGCTGAGCCGCTCCAGGTCCATGCGTGCGCTGGGCACCAGCACCCGGCCGCTGACCTGCAGTGGCCGGCCGGCGGCATAGCGCACCTCGATGTCGGGGCTGGCGACCGCGCGCAGGTCGCGGGTGTCGGACAGCAGCACGTTGTCGCCGCGCACCTGCAGCAGCAGCGGCGAGCCCTCCGTTTGCCAGCCGAGGTTGCCGTCGATCGCCAATCGCCCGTCGCCGCCGGTGCCGAGCGTGCCGCTGATGCGCGCGCTGCCGTCGGGCAGGGCCTCCAGCCGGGCCTGGCCATCGACGATCGCGATCGCAAGCGACGGGATCTCGGCGCTGAAACCGGTCAGGGCCGCGCTGCCGCCAAGCCGCGGTTGGGCGCGGGTGCCGGCCAGGCTGACGTCGGCATCCAGGCGTCCCTCGGGCGAGACGATGTCGGGCGAGAACAGTTCAAGCCAGGTCAGCTCGCTGGTGGCAGCGGTGATATTGCCTTCCAGCGGTGCGTACGCGTCCCAGCCGGTGCGCAGCTGCGCGTCGATGCGGCCGCTGCCGTTGAAGCCCAGGCCGAGCGTGGCGGCGATGCGGTTGGCATCGAACTCCGCGTCCAGGGCCAGGCCGCTGTAGGACAGCACGTCGCGGCGCGAGCGCGCGCTGGTGCGCAGCGCACCGCTGGCCGAGGCGAGGTTGAAATGGCCCTGCCAGGCAGTTCCGGCCGGACGCAGGCGGCCGTCGATGTCGATATTGCCCTCGAGGAACCAGGGGCGGCCGCTGCCCTGCTTGGGAAGGTACGGAGCGACCAGGGCAAGCGGCAGCTGTTCGCCGTCGATCGACAGCCCCTGCCGCGGCCAGTCGGCGCTGGCGCAAAGGTGGCCGCCGACGTCCGGGGCCAGGCAGGCCGGCGACAGCGTCCAGCGCCCGCCCGCTGCCTGGGCGAAGGCGGCCGTGGACTGCAGGCGCCAGGTGGCACCGACCGCAGGGGCGACCTGGAGCGCGTCGAGCGCGCCGCGCCAGAGGCCGTTGCCGCCGCGCCGGGCGCTGCCCGCCAGCGTCGCGTGGCCGATGTCGCCGCGGGCCTCGGCGTCGAGCTGCAGGTCTTCGACCGCACCGCGCGCGCGCAGCGCCAGCGTGTCCAGGGCCAGGCCCGCCTGCACGCCGCGCGCGTCGAGCTCGAGCTCGCCGCCGCCGCTGCGCCAGGGCAGGTGGCCACGCAGCTGCAGGCTGTCGGCGATGTAGTCGCCATAGCGCAGCCCGCTGCCGTCGAGGTCGGCGCGCAGGTCGGGAGTGTTGCGCTCGCCGGCGACGGTGAGCGTGCCCTGGACGCGTCCCGCGGTGCCGGGCAGCAGGTCGTCGAGCTGCAGCGGCGCCAGCGTCGCTTCAATGTCGAGCCGCTGGTCGACGCGGCCGCGGGCGTCGATCCGGCTGCCGCCGACGCTGAGCGCGGCCTCGCCCTCGTAGGCCGCCGGCGCGGTGCTGCCGGTGGCGGCGCCGTGCATGGCGACGCTGGCGCTGCCGGAGAGCCGGCGTCCGCGCAGCTGGCCGCCAAGGTCGTTGGCATCGACGGTGAGCTCGAGGCCGCCGTCGTCGCGCGTACTGCCGGTGGATGAAATGCGGCCGTCGATCGCGCCGCTGAAATCGGGGGCGAAGTAGCCGGGGTCGAAGCCGGCGAGATCGGCATCGATCGACCAACCCGGCGCCGGCGCCCAGGCCACGTGCCCGCTGCCATCCAGACTGCCGCCGGGCGTGCGCGCGACCAGGCTGCGCAGGTCCAGGCGCGACTGGTCGCCGAGGCCACGCAGCTCGACCTCGGCGGCTTCGCCATCGCGGGTGAGCGTGGCCTCGCCGACCACGGCCCAGGCCTCGGCGGTGCCGGCCAGGCCGATGTCGGCGTCGGCGTGCACGGTCGCGGCGGGATCGGCGGCGGTACCGTCCGCGGGCGTCGGTGCCCAGGCCAGGCCGCGCGCAAGCACCGCGTAGCGGACGCTGGCGGCCTGCGGATCGGCGAAGTCGCCGCGGCCGGTGACGGTGATGCGGCCGCCGAGCACGTCGACCACCAGCGGATCGAACTCCAGCACCTGTTCGTCGAGGATGGCCAGCGAGGGCTGCAGGGTGGCGCGGAATTCGCCGTAGGCGATGTCGCCCTGCAGCTCGGCGCGGCCGCCGGTGCCGCGGGCGTCAAGGTCGAAGGCCAGCGGCGTGCCGGGCTCGCCGAAGCCGGCCAGCAGCGCGGGATCGAGCGCTTCGCTGGCGGCGGTGAACGTCCAGCGCGGCGCGTCCTCGCCGCCGCGCAGGCCCAGGCGCGCGCGCACCGGCGCCGGCGCATGCCCGGACAGCGCCACGTCGAGCGCGGCCACGTTGCCGCGTGCCACCAGGCCAAGGCGCGGCCGCGTGCTGCCCGCGGGCGCCGGCAGCAGCGCCGAGGCGGTGAGGTCCATGCGGTAGTCGTCGCCGGGCGCGTACTCGCCGCCGGCCCTGAACACGCCGCGGTCGCTGTCGACAACGATGTCCTGCAGGCGCAGCAGCCCGCTGCGTGCCTCCATGCCGCCGCGGACGCTGGCGATGTCGATCATCGGCTCGCCGCCGCGCAGCACGCGGAAACCGTCGATCTCGATGGCGTCGGCCTGGAGGCCGAGCGGTGGTTCGATCTGCGGCAGCACCTCGGGCCAGCGCGGCAGCGAGAACGGTTCGCCGTCGTCGGACGGCGGCAGCTCCAGCACCGCGCCCTCGACCTCGGCCGCGTCCAGGCGCAGCACGCGGCCGAGCAGCGGTCGCAGCGCCGGGTCGATGGTGACCCGCCTGGCGCTGAAGCGCAGCGCGTTGGGCGCCGCGCACTGGCCGTAGGGCACCGGCGTGTCGTCGACTTCGGGGCAGACCAGCTGCTGGAAGGCGACGTCGTGCAGCGTCAGCGGCCCGGACGCCGGGCCTTCGGCATCGCGCCATTCCAGCGTGGTCCCGGCGGGCAGGCGCGACACCACCTGTGACAGCAGGAAGTCGCGGCCGCCAAGCGTCGACAGCAGCCACCACGCCACCACCAGCACCAGCGCCACCAGCGCCGCGATGCCGATGCCGCTGCGGACCGCCAGCGCGCGCATGCGTGCCTTGCGCCGCGCGCGCAGATCCGCGATCCGCGCCTCGCGCTCTTCGGGGGTTGGGTCGGGCGTGCCGGCCATTACAGGCTGGTCCCGATGTTGAGATGCAGGGTGAAGGGTGAATCCGGATCGTCCAGTCCGCGGGCGATATCCAGCCGCAGCGGGCCGACCGGGGTCTGCCAGCGCAGGCCGACGCCGACGCCGGTGCGCAGGTCGGGCGAGCCGTCGTAGGCGCTGCCGGTGTCGACGAAGGCGCCGATGCCCCAGGGCCCGCCGCGGAAGTAGTGTTCGTACTCGGCGCTGGCGGTGAACACATGGCGCGCGCCCAGGGCGAAGCTGTCGTCGTCGTCGTCGACCACGCGCGGGCCGACCTCGCGCCATTCGTAGCCGCGGATGCTGCCGTCGCCGCCGGCGTAGAAGCGCAGGCTCGGCGGCATGTCGACCAGGGCGCTGGTTTCGGTGCGGCCGTACTCGCCGCGCAGGATCAGGCGGTCGCTGTCGCCGATGCCCAGGTACCAGTGCGCGCGCGCGTGGAACTGGGCGAAGCTGGCCTCGGAGCCCGCGCCTTCCACGCCGCCGCGCAGCAGCAGGCTGCCGCTGTAGCCGCCGCGCGGGAACAGTGCGTCATCGAGGTCGACGTAGGTCGCGCGCAGCGACGGATAGGTGAACGTCGCATACCGGTACACCGGTGGCGTCGTGGGGTCGGTGTCGGCTTCGTACTCGTAGGCCCAGCGCTCGCGCAGCGCGTGCATCGAGGCCACCAGGTTGAGGTTGCGGTTGTACTGGCCGCTGCGGCTGGCGACGAACTCGATGCGCCGGGTGTCGATGTAGTCGGTCTGCTCGTCGGCGGCCTGCAGGCTGGCCGTGTACCAGCCGTCCAGCCATCGGAAGGCCGGGATGCGGTACTGCAGGGTCAGGGTCTTGCGGTTCTGGGCATAGTCCACCTGCCACAGCGCCTTGTGCCCGCGGCGGTTGACGTAACGGCGCTCCTGTCCGAGGCGAACGCCGGCGCCGCTGTCGGTGCCGTAGCTCAGGCCGGCGCTGTAGACATCGCGCTTGGCGGGCGTGAGCGTGACGTCCACCGGCACCCGGCCGTCCCCGGCCTCCCCCGGGCGCGGGGTGATGTCGACGCGGCTGAAATAATCCAGCGAATTGAGCGAGGTGCGCAGGCGGTCCAGGCGGCCCTGGTGGTAGTACTGGCCTTCTTCCCAATACACCAGGCGTTCGAGCAGGCTGTTGTCGACGACCTCGTGCGGCACCTGCGTGAAGCGCGTGGCGCCCATGTCATAGCGGTCGCCGCTGGTCCAGACCAGTTCGATGTCGGCGGCTTCTTCGGCGCGGGTGACCGCGACCCGGCGGGCGGAGAAATCGGCGTCGAAATAACCGCGCTCCGCCAGCCGGCGGCTGATCCGCGCCTTGCTGGCTTCGTAGGTCGGATGGTGCAGTACAGAACCCTCGCGCGGAACGAAGTCGTCGACCTCCTCGCTGAGGTAGGGGTCGTCGTGGCCGTCGCCGATGATGGCGATGTCGGCGCGGCGCACGCGCACGGGGTCGCCGGGTTCCACCGTGATCACCACCGAAATCGGCGCCTGCGCGTCGTCGCGCGCGCGCCCGGGGTCCCGGTCGGCCTCGCGGACCACGGCCGCGGTCGCGGCCGCCGTATCGGCCGCGTCCTGGCCCTCGGTCGCAGCGGTGTCCAGCACCACCCGGCGCTCGCCGTTGCGCACGCGCTCTACCACGATCCGCGGAGAGTAGTAGCCGAAGGGTTCCAGCGCCTCGCGGGTCTCGTCATCCGCGGCGCGAAGCATGTAGCCCAGGCGGCGCCAGCCCAGTTCATCGCCGATGGCATCGACCAGCGACAGCGACGTGCGGACGTTTTCTTCCATCTCGTCGTCGAGGCCCTTGACCTCGACCGAGGAGACGCTGACGGCATGCGCGCCGCCGGTGGCTGCGAGCAGAAGGGCGGCGAGGAGTGCGCGGCGGGGCGGATGCATCGATGAATGATACCGGGGGCGTGTCGAGGCGCGATTAACGCAATCCGGCCCGGGCCCGGTGTCAGGCCGACAGGTGTTCGATGGCCGCCACGCTGCCCAGTCGCGAGGACAGCCGCTGCAGCAGCGCCAGGCGGTTGCCGCGCAGGGCGGGATCTTCGGCGTTGACCATCACCGCGTCGAAGAACGCATCGACCTGCGGCCGCAGCCGGGCCAGGCGCGCGAGCGCATCGCCGTAGTTGCCGGCGGCAAGCGGCGCGCCGGTGTCGGCGTAGGCGGACTCCACCGCGGCGGCCAGGGCCTGTTCGGCCGGCTCGTGCAGCAGCGTGGGATCCACGGTATCGGGCACCGTGCCCTCGGCCTTGCGCAGGATGTTGCGGATGCGCTTGTCGGCGGCGGCCAGGGCCTCGGCCTCGGGCAGCTTCGCGAAGCTGGCGATGGCGTCGATGCGGCGGTCGAAGTCGCGCAGCGATGCCGGGCGCAGCGCGGCCACGGCATTGAACTGCTGCACCGGCACGCCGCGGCCGGCGTAGTAGCCGCGCAGGCGCTCGATGACGAAGTCGTAGAGTTCATCGACGGCGGAATGCTGGTCCGCGTCGCGTTCGGCGACCGCCTGCTCCAGGGACTTGCGGGCGCGGGCTTGCTCTTTCTCGCCGCTTGCCGAGGCGAGTGCGGAGTCGGCGGTGTCGACCATGGCGGCCAATGCCAGCCGACGCGCGGAGTCCAGCATTCCGTGGACATCCAGCTCCAGCCCGCCTTCGATGATCGTGCGCGCAAGCGCCAGCGCGTTGCGGCGCAGGGCGAAAGGATCCTTGTTGCCGGTGGGCTTGAGCCCGGCCGCGAAGCCGCCGGCCAGGGTGTCGATGCGTTCGGCGATCGCCAGCAGCCGGCCCAGCGGCGAAGGCGCGATGGCGTCGCCGGCGCCGCGGGGCTGCCAGGCTTCGTCCAGCGCGTTGGCCAGCGCCTCGCGATCGCCTGGGGACAGTCCCGCAAGCGCTGGATCCTGGATCGCGTAATAGCGCCCGGCGATGCCCTGCAGCTCGGGGAATTCGTTGACCATGCGTGACTGCAGGTCGGCCTTCGACAGCAGCGCGGTCTGGCGCGCAAGCGCCGCGTCGATCCCCGCCGCCGGTGCCAGCGCCTTCGCCAATGCGGCCACGCGCGCGGCCTTGTCGGCCACGCTGCCGAGCTTCGCCTGGTAGGTCACGGTGGCCAGGCCGTCGTTCATCGCCGACAGGCCCTGCTTCATGTCTTCGATGAAGAAGAAGCGGGCGTCGGCGAAGCGCGGGCGGATCACTCGTTCGTAACCCTTGCGCACTTCGGATTCGTCGCGCGAGGCGATGTTGGCCACGCCGATGAAGTGCTCGGTCAGGCGGCCGTCCCCGCCCAGCACCGGGAAGAACTTCTGGTTGGCTTCCATGGTCGCCACCAGCGCCTCCTGCGGCACGGCCAGGAAGCCGGGGTCGAAGGAGCAGGCCACGGCCGATGGCCATTCGACCAGGCATTCCACCTGCGCCAGGTTGCCGGGCTCGATGCGCGCGGTGCCGCCGAGCTTCGTGGCTGCGGCCTCGACGCCGGAGATGATGGCGGCGCGGCGCTCTTCGGGATCCACCAGCACCTTCGCACCGCGCAGCGCGTCGACGTAGTCGCCGGGTGCGCCGATCCAGGCCGGCCTGTCATGCATGAAGCGATGGCCACGGCTCATGCGGTCGGACGCGATGCCGAAGGCACTGGCCGGCACCACGTCGCCGCCGAGCAGCACCACCAGCCAGTGCACGGGGCGGGCGAAGGCGTGCGCATGCGCGCCCCAGCGCATCGCCTTGGGCACCGGGATCGCCGCGATGGCTTCGTCCAGCACCTCGGGCAGCAGGTCGCGCGTGGCGGCGCCGGTTGTCACCGAGCGGTGCACGAAACGCTCGCCCTTCTGGTCGGTGCTGCGTTCGAGCGTGCTCCAGTCGACGCCGGCCTTCTGCGCGAAACCCTGCAGCGCTCGCGTCGGCTGGCCTTCGGCGTCCAGGGCGATGTTGACGTAGGGGCCCAGCACTTCGGACGCGCGGTCGGGTTGCACCGTGGCCACCCCGTCCAGCAGGACGGCGAGCCGGCGCGGTCCGTACAGCGGCCGTGCGCCCTCTGCGAAGGCGATGCCACGCGCGGTGAGTGCGTCGCGGACTCCGTCGAGGAACGCGCGTGCCAGGCCCGGCAGCGCGGCGACGGGAAGTTCGTCGGTGCCCAGTTCGATCAGGAGTGGAGCGGTATCGGTCACGGAAGGTCCTTGTTGACCGCGATGAGGTGGCCCAGGCCGTTGCCCGGCGTGGTCGGTTTGCGGTCGCCGTTGAGCATCAGCAGGACGATGCCGGCCAGCGGCATCAGCAGCACGCCGAACAGCAGCCAGAGCCACGCATTGCGCCCGGTCTGCTGCGCCCAGTACGCGGCGAAGAATCCGAACGCCACCGGCGCGGACCAGGCGTAGACGAATGCAATGGAGAAGATCTCGGTCATGCGCTGTGGCTCCCTGTCAGGCGACGTTCTTCGCGGCGGACTTCAGCCCGGGGAAGCCGAGCTTCTCGCGCTGCGCGAAATAGGCTTCGGCGACCGCCTGCGACAGCCTGCGCACGCGCAGGATGTAGCGCTGGCGCTCGGTGACGCTGATCGCGCGCCGGGCATCGAGCATGTTGAAGCTGTGGCTGGCCTTCATCACCTGCTCGTAGGCGGGCAGCGGCAGGCCGAGTTCCACCAGCTTCATCGCCTCGGCCTCACAGGCGTCGAAGCGGTGGAACAGCTCGGCGACGTCGGCGTGCTCGAAGTTGTACGTGCTCTGTTCGACTTCGTTCTGGTGGTACACGTCGCGATAGGTGACCGGCGTGCCGTCGGGGCCGTGCGTCCACACCAGGTCGAACACGTCGTCGACGTTCTGCAGGTACATGCACAGGCGCTCGAGGCCGTAGGTGATCTCGCCCAGCACCGGCTTGCACTCGATGCCGCCGGCCTGCTGGAACCAGGTGAACTGGGTCACTTCCATGCCGTTCAACCAGACTTCCCAGCCCAGGCCCCAGGCGCCGAGCGTCGGCGATTCCCAGTTGTCCTCGACCAGGCGCAGGTCGTGCACCAGCGGGTCCACGCCGACGCTCTTCAGCGATTCGAAATAGAGCTCGACGATGTTGTCGGGCGAGGGCTTCATCACCACCTGGTACTGGTAGTAGCGCTGCAGGCGGTTGGGGTTCTCGCCGTAGCGGCCGTCGGTGGGACGGCGGCAGGGCTGCACGTAGGCGGCGTTCCACGGCTCCGGCCCGAGCGAACGCAGGAACGTCGCCGGGTGGAAGGTGCCGGCGCCGACCTCGAGGTCGAGCGGCTGGACCAGCACGCAGCCCTGCGCGGCCCAGAAGTCGTTGAGCCGCTGGATCAGCTGCTGGAAAGTGGGTGCGGTCATGCGCGGTCCGTGCCCGCCGGAGGCGGCGTGGATGGAGGGCGGGCTAGTATAGCGGCCGCCCCCGCGCGCCCCGCGGCCGCACGTCGAAGGTTGCACTGCATGTCCCGGAACACACCTCCTTTCCTGGTCCTCGAGACCGGCCGGCCCGTGGCTTCGATGCGCCGCCACGGCAGCTTCGCGCACTGGATCCGCACCGCCGCCGGGCTGTCGCGCGGCGAAGTCGAGGTGGTCGATGTGCAGTCCGGTGACGCGCCGCCGTCGCATCGCGACTATGCCGGCGTGCTGGTCAGCGGCTCCGGCGCCATGGTCAGCGACCGCGAGCCCTGGAGCGAGCGCACGGCCGACTGGCTTCGCGACGCGGCCCACGAGGGCGCGCAGCTGTTCGGCATCTGCTATGGCCACCAGCTGCTGGCGCACGCGCTGGGCGGCACGGTCGCCGACAACCCCCGCGGCCGCGAGATGGGCACCGTCGCCATCGACCCGGGTCCGGAGGCCAAAGGCGATCCGCTGTTCGCCGGCCTGCCGGAGCGCTTCCTGGCCCAGGCCACCCACCTGCAGAGCGTGCTTGGACTCCCCTCCGGCGCCGTCGCGCTTGCCTCTTCCGACCTCGACGGCTACCACGCCTTCCGCTGGGGCGACGCGGCCTGGGGCGTGCAGTTCCACCCGGAATTCAGCGCCGGCCACATGCGCGGCTATATCGACGCACGCCGCGACAGCCTGGCCGCCGAAGGCCTGGACCCGGCCGCCATGCGCGCGGCCGTGCGCGCCGCGCCGGACGCGCGACGGGTATTGCGCCGCTTCGTGCGCCGCGCACGCCGCCACGCCTGAGGTCGCCGGGTTACGATAAGCGGGCGTGGCGTCGCCACGGACACACTGCTACCCGGGGACACTGGATGAGTACACGCACGATGGGCCCGGCTTCCGGCTGGCGCTGGCTGATGAACGCCGTGAACCTGGGCGGCGGCAACCCGCGCGCGGTCCTTGGCGGCGCGGCGCTGATGATGCTGGTTGCACTGGTGCCCAGCCTCATCCAGATCGTGGTGCAGAGCGTCCTGGGCGTCACCAGCGCCGGGGTGATGATCGCGCTGATGGGCTTCTCGGTGCTGTTTTCGCTGCTGGTGATGGGGCCGCTGTTCGCGGGCTACCTGCGGCTCTTGCACGCCAGCGAATCCGGTGCGCCAACCCGCGCGGCGGCGATCTTCGATGTCTTCGGCGGCGGCCAGGGCGCCGGCCGCGTGATTGGCGTGCTGCTGGGGCTGATCGCGGTCGGCATGGTGCTGTTCGGCGCCGTGGCGTTCGCCTTTGGCGGCGACTTCTTCGCCCAGATCGGTTCGGTGTTCGAGGCGCTCGAGGGCGCGGAGCCCGGCACCACGCCGGTGCTGCCGCCGCTGCCGAGCGGCCTCGGCACCTTCCTCGGCCTGCTGTTCATCGTCGGCATGTTTTTCAACGGTGCCTACGCGATCGCCCTGGGGCAGGTCGCCCTGGGTGGTCGCCGCATCGGCGAAGCCCTGGGCGACGGCCTGCTTGGCGCCCTGCGCAACCTGCTGCCGCTGCTGGTGCTGAGCATCGTGGTGACGGTGGCCGGGATGGTGGCGCTGCTGCTGCTGGGCCTGGTCGTGGCGGTGCTGATGGGCGTGGGCAGCATGGTGCATCCGGCGCTGGGCATGGTGCTTGCCGCGCCGGCCTATCTTGCAGCGATGGTTGCGCTGTACGTGGTGATGTTCGGGGTCATGTACTACATGTGGCGCGATGTCTGCGACGGTCCGGCCGAGGGTGGCAGCCAGCACGAAGTAGTGGCCTGACGGGGCTCAGCCCCACAGCGCCCGGTCCAGCGCCGCCTGCATCGGCACGGCCATCGCCTGCGCGGCCCAGGCCAGGGCTATCAGCCACGCCACCGCCTGGACGATCAGCCAGGCCGTGGCCCATGGCGGCATCCGCTCCGGTGCGCCGGGTGCAAGCACCACGCGGGTCCGGCTGAGCCGGTCGTGCAGGGCGGCATGATCGGGCGCAAGGCCGGCCAGCAGGTGGCCGATGTTGAGGCTCAGCCAGGAGAGGGTGCCGGCCAGGAACCTTGCGAGCGCTACACCTGTCCCGATGCGGCCGCCGGCGAGGTCGACCGCGCGCAGGCCGAGCGCGCGCTTGCCTGGCGTGGCCTGCAGCGGTGAGCGTTCGAAGCCGACGCACCATGCCAGGAACAGGGTCACGAAGGCCGCCATCGGCAGCCACAGCAGCCCGATCAGCGCCGCCTGGAGGTCGGCCGCGGCCGCGAGCAGGGCTGGATCGCGCAGCGAGTCGCGGGCCAGGCTGGTCATGGCGCCCGGGCCCGGGGCTGTCGAAGCGGACGTGGCGGGGGACAGGATCATCGCCGCCATGCGCTGCGCCACGGCATCGACCAGCGCGCCCCAGGATTGCGTGAACGTTGCCGCCGCCCTGTGCATGGCATCCCGGCACAGCAACAGCACCGGCAGTGCCACCAGCGCCGCATCCAGCGTCCATGCCGCGCAGCGCCGCCAGAAGCCGGCGGGGCGCATCAGCCGGTGCCGCTGTCGCCGGCGGCGTCGGGCCGCGGCGCGACCATGCGCGCGGCGATGATCCCGGCTTCGTACAGCAGGCACATCGGGATCGCCAGCAGCAGCTGCGAGATCACGTCCGGCGGGGTGATGACCGCGGCCAGGATGAAGATGCCGACGATCGCGTAGCCGCGCGATTCCTTCAGCTGCGCCGGCGTCACCCAGCCCATCAGCACCAGGATCACCAGCGCCACCGGCAGCTCGAAGCTGATGCCGAAGGCGAGGAAGATCACCAGCACGAAGTCGAGGTAGGCGTTGATGTCGGTCATCATTTCCACGCCCTCGGGCGTGACCATGGTGAGGAAGCCGAACACCGAGGGCAGCACGACGTAGAAGGCGAACGCGCAGCCGGCGTAGAACAGCAGCAGCGAGCTTGCCAGGAGCGGCAGCGCGAGGTGCTTCTCGCGCTTGTACAGCCCCGGCGCCACGAACGACCAGGCCTGGTAGAGCAGCCACGGCATGCTCAGCACCACGGCGGCGAAGAACGCGAGTTTCAGCGGCGCGAAGAACGGCGAGGCGACCTCGACCGCGATCAGGTGCGCACCTTCGGGCAGCTTGGCCACCAGCGGCGCCGACAGCCAGGCATAGAGCCTGTTGGCGAACGGCAGCAGCACCAGCAGCACCACGCCCAGGCCGGCCAGCCCGCGCATGATCCGGCTGCGCAGCTCGAGCAGGTGGTCGAAGATGTGGCCTTCACCCTCAGCGCCGGCCATCGGTATCTCCGTTGGCCGGCGGGGGCACGTCGCTGGTTGCAGAGTCAGCCGCGTCGGCGCTGGCGCCGGGCTCCACGCCGCCGGCAAGCTCGTCGCGAAGCGCCACGAGTCCGCGCTGCGCGTCTTCGCCGGTCTGGCGCACGTCGCGGTCGACGTCAGTGACCGCCGTGCGCACTTCGCGCTCGAGGTCGGTGGCCGCGGTGCGCGCGGCGTCGAGGTTCTGCTTCAGTTCGTCGGCGGCCAGTTCGCGCTCGAGTTCGGACTTCACCGAATACCACTGCGCGCGCGCGCGCCGCACCCACAGGCCGGCAAAGCGCGCGGCCTTTGGCAGGCGCTCGGGGCCGAGCACCACCAGCGCCACCAGCGCCACCAGCACCAGTTCGGTGAAGCCGAGGTCGAACATGCCGTGCGGACCGCCGCGCCGGGATCAGCGCTGCACGGTGTCGTCGTCGCGCTCGGTCTTGCGCTCACCGTCGCGGGTCTGGTCGCCGAGCTGGCCGGCCGGCTTGTCGTCTTCGTCGGCGATGCCCTTTTTGAAGCCCTTGACGGCTTCGCCCAGGTCGCGGCCGGCACCGCGGAGGCGCTTGGTACCGAAGATCAGCAGCACGACCACCAAGACGATGATCCAATGCCAGATGCTGAAACTGCCCATGCCGCTACCTGCGTGTATTCGGGCGCTCAGGATACCAAGTCGCCCGCGGTATGGGCCGCGGGCGCTGCATCCGGCGCGTCAGTCGATGGGATCGGGAAGCGGCGCCGGCAGGCCGTCGGCCGGAAGCGGCTCGGAGGTCACCGGGGCGTCGTCGACCGGCTGGAACGCGCTGGGGCCCTGCGGCGGCACGCTGTCGGAGCGGATTGGCGCGGTCTCGACGACGGGTGCGGGCGCTGCGGCCGGCGCGGTGCCCGCTCCGGCGGTGGCGCCCGAGGCTCCATCGGTGCCGCGATTGGCACGCGCCAATGCCGTGGCCTCTTCCAGGCTGTCGCGAAAGTCGACCACCGCGGCCGAAGGCTGGCCGGTGGCGCGGCCCTCGAAGATCATCCGTGGCGTGGTGTCGCGGCCATAGGCGGCCTCGTTGGCCTCGTCGTCGATCGAGAGCACGGCGCCATCAAGCGCCACCCCGGCGAACAGTCCGCGCGCACGCGACCACGACCAGATCTCGGCCTTGAGCTCGCCGTCGGTGGCGGTCGACGCGTTGCGGCCCACCGGCCCGGCGGCAACCCCGGCGTCGGCGCCGAGGGTGAACTTGCCGTTGACGATCGACTCCAGGCCGCGCTGGCTGCGGAATACCAGCACCACGTCGGCCGATTGCACGCCGGCCTGGAAGCCGATGCTGCCGCCGGTGAGCTTGACGAAGCTCGGGTTCGACCAGGTGCCGTCGGGATTCTTCACCGACATCAGGCCGTGGCCGCGGCGGCCGCCGATCACCAGGCCCACCTTGATGGTGTCGGGCACGACCACGATCGCGTGGCCTTCGTCGAACAGCTTCTCCGGAATCGCCGACTCCGGGATGGCCTGGATGTCGGTGAGCACGCGCACCGCGTTGAGCGCGCGCGCATCCTCTTCGGGGCCGGCGGACGCAGGCGCGGCAACCAGCGCAAGGCACAGCGCGGCGGCGAGGACGGGCAGGCGGAGCAGGTGGCGCTTGGCGGTCATGGACGACTCCGTGGCGGATGCGGCGGTATTGGGAGGATGCGACCCGGGGCGTGCGATGTCGACCGCGCCGCGTGGGCCGTCAGGCTATGCGCGTAGCCATGAATCGGCGGTGAGCCTGGGTGCTGCCGCTCCGGACCGCATTGCCGGACCGTACACTGGTGGGCCACGCCCGCACGCAAGACGCCAGCAGCCGATCATGATCGAAGCCACGCCTCCAGCCCGCGACGTCCTGTTGCTGGCCAACCTTGGCACGCCCTCCGCGCCGACCGCGGGCGCCGTGTCGCGCTACCTCCTCGAGTTCCTGTCCGACCCCCGCGTGGTGCAGCTGCCGCGCCTGTTCTGGCAGCCGCTGCTGCGGCTGGTGGTGTTGCCGCTGCGCTCGCGCAAGGTCGCGCACAAATACGCCGAGGTGTGGATGGATGGCGGCTCGCCCCTGGAAGTGCACACCCGCCGGCTGGCGCAGGCGGTGCAGGCGCTGCTGCCCGGCGTGCATGTCGAACACGTGATGCGCTATGGCGAACCCGCGTTCACCCGCCGGCTGCGCGAACTGCGCGGCCAGGGCGCGCGCGTGCTGGTATTGCCCCTGTACCCGCAGTACTCGACCACCACCACCGCCTCGATGGCCGACGTTGTCGCGCGCGAGATGCCGGCCGCGCGCATGGTCGAGGACTACCACGTCGATCCCGCGTGGGTGGCCGCGGTCGCCGACTCGATCCGCGCGCACTGGGCGGCCCGCGGTCGCGGCGACCGGCTGCTGTTCTCCTTCCACGGCATCCCGCAGCGCCTGGTCGACCAGGGCGATCCCTACCAGCAGCAGTGTCTCGCCGGCGCGCGCGCGATCGCCGCCGCGCTCGACCTGTCCGACGATGCCTGGCAGGCCACGTTCCAGTCGCGCTTCGGCGGCGGCAAGTGGCTGTCGCCGGCCACCGATGCCACCGTCCGCGGCCTGCCCGCCGAGGGCGTCCGCCGCGTCGACGTCGCCTGCCCGGGCTTCGCCGCCGACTGCCTGGAAACGCTGGAGGAGATCGCGCTGCAGAACGCGGAGTTCTTCCGCGAGGCCGGCGGCGCGGAGCTCTCCTATATCCCCTGCCTCAACGATGCGCCGGCGCACGCCGCTGCGCTCGCGGCGATCGCCACCCGCGGGTTCGACGCATGGCGCTGATGCGCGACTTCGCGCTCGCGCTGCCGATGGGCATCGTGCGCGGCCTGCGCATGGGCGAAGCCGGCGCACCGCGCGTGCTGGCCCTGCATGGCTGGCTCGACAACGCCGCAAGCTTCGTGCCGCTGGCGCCGCTGCTCGGCGCGGTCGACCTG
The DNA here is from genome assembly GCF_039548455.1 of Luteimonas sp. MJ250. Taxonomy (NCBI): domain Bacteria; kingdom Pseudomonadati; phylum Pseudomonadota; class Gammaproteobacteria; order Lysobacterales; family Lysobacteraceae; genus Luteimonas; species Luteimonas sp. MJ250. The sequence continues at coordinate 120,693 of NZ_JBCLVB010000011.1, forward strand.
GTGGCGCCGGACCTGCCCGGACACGGCGCGAGCGACCACCTGCCCCGCGGCATGGACTACTCCTTCGCCGGTGCCGTGCATACCGTGCTCGACGTCGCCGATGCGCTGGGCTGGGATCGCTTCGCGCTGCTCGGGCATTCGATGGGCGCGGGCATCGCCAGCCTGGTGGCCGCGGCCTGCCCCGACCGCATCGAGCGCCTGGTGGCCATCGAAGCCCTGGGCGCGCTGCCCGAAGAGCCCGGCCGCACCGTCGAGCGGCTGCGCGAAGCGGTGGCGTCCACGCGCGCGCTCGATGCCAAGCGCATGCGCGTGTTCCCGGACCTTGATGTCGCGGTGCGCGCACGGATGAAGGCCAACGGTCTGGGTGATGCCGCCGCGCGGCTGCTGGTCGAGCGCGGCACGCTTGCGGTGGACGGCGGCTGGAGCTGGAGCAGCGATCCGCGCCTGACCCTGCCGACGATGGTGCGCATGACCGAGGCGCAGGTCGAGGACCTGGTGGCCGGCATCGCCTGCCCGACCCGGGTGCTGTTCGCCGAACCCGCCCAGCCCTACCTGCCTGATCCCGTGCGCCGCGCGCGCGCCGCGCTGCTGCCCGCCGGCGAGCTGCAGGTGCTGCCCGGTGGGCACCATCTGCACATGGAGGATCCGCAGGCGGTCGCCGCCGCGATCGGTGGCTTTCTCGCCGGCTGAGCGCGGCTCAGTGCCGCGTGGACCTGTCGCGCAGCTGGATGCCGACCATGAGCTGCTGGCCATTGCGGCCGGTGAAGGTGTAGGTGGCTTCCCGCTCGCCGTGGCTGAAACCGAGCATGGCGCTGTCGGCCTGCTGCATCGCCAGTGTCTGCGACCAGCCCTTGCGCTGCATGTCGGTACGCGCGGCCTTGAACATCGATGTGACCGAACCCTCCGCCTCCAGGCTCACCAGTCGCGCGCCACCGACGTCCATCACGCTGTCGATGCCGTAGCTCGCCGGCAGGAACACATCGCCGGGGAAGTCCGTCGGCAGCGCGACGCCATCGCCCGCGGCGATGCTCATTGCACCATCGCCGCCGCGGATGTCCAGCCGGTCGCCGTCGCGAGCCACGTTGATCTGCTTGCCCGTGGCGCGCTCGATCGCGGCTTCGGCCGCGGCGTCCGCGGCGTTCTGGCAGCCGCTTCCCAGGAGTACCAGGCCGGCCAGGAGCACGGGAAGCAGTGGGGGGTGCATTGGACTCGCTCCGGACTCGCCGACGTGGGGGCCTGATCCGTACAACGATGTCAGACGGGTGGACCGGACAGCACCCTCAGCATCGCCTTGAGTCGCCGGCCATGCTCGCGGAACCAGTCGCGCTCGATGCGCCAGTCGGGGCAGCGGGCCTCGACTTCAGCCCAGAACGCCGGCGAATGGTCGGCATGCACCAAGTGGCAGAGCTCATGCACCAGCACGTATTCGAACGCGGCCGGCCGGCCCAGCACCAGGGCCAGGTCGAGCGCGAGCGTGCCGTCGGGCGCCAGTGAACCCCACTGCGAGGACATCGCCCTCAGGCGCACGCGCGCCGGCGCGCGCGGCAGCCCCGGCAGGTAGCGCGGCAGCCACGCGCCGATGTCGGCGCGGGCCTCGCCTTCGTAGAAATCGCGCAGGGCGCGGCGGAGCGCGTCGTCGCCGCCGCGACCGGTGTGGCGGAACACCAGGCCGTCGCCGTCGCGGACGACGCATGCATAGCGACCGGGTTCCCAGCGGAGCGGGACCATTGCCCCGCGCAGCGGCAGCGCCGGCGTGGTGCCGCGTTCCAGCGGCGCGACGATGTCGTCGATCGCGTGCGCGCGCAGCTGGGCCAGCAGCCAGTCGCGGTGCAGTTCGAGGAAGCGTTCGCCCGAGACCACGCTGGCGCGCGGAGGCAGGGTCAGGCGCGCACCGCGTTCGTCGACCGACAGCCGCAGGCGGCGCGCGCGCGGGTCGCGCACGCGCAGCACCGCGACCTCGCTGCCGTCGTCCATCGCCAGCGCGATGGTGTCGCGCTGGATGTTGCGGGTGCCCGGTGCCGGGGACTTCGTGAGCAGCAGGCGGAGCAGGGACGACATGCGTGGATTCTACCGGCGCGGACGCACGCGATGTGCGTGCATGCACGACGTCGCGTTCCGCGCGAGCGCGCTCAGGCGTCGACGCGCGACAGCTTCAGCGCCGGCTCGAGGATCTCGAACAGACGCCGCACTTCGGCCGACATCAGCATGAAGCGCGCATCGAGTTCGGCGCGCATGTCATCGCGGTCGCCGCCTTCGAGCTGGTCCACTGCGCCGTCGAGGAACTTGAGCTTGCGCAGCACCAGGTCCTCGCCCAGCACGAACGAGACGTGGTCGTCGAGCACCAGCGCCAGCTTCGTGACCTGCTTGCCGGCCTCGAGGTGGTGGCTGATCTCGTCGCTGCCCAGGTCCTGGCGCTGGCACTTCACGATCGCGCCGGTGTCGTTGCCGTCCTTGAGCTCGCACTCCTCGCCCAGCGACAGGCCTTCGGGCAGCGGCTCGCCCGCGATCCAGCCGGTCAGCACGCTGCGCGGCGCGACTTCGGCGTTCGCCGGCAGCGCCGGGAAGCTGCCCAGCGCCTGGCGCAGAGCGGAGACCACCGCCTCGGCGTTCTTGCGCGAGGAGGTATCGACGATGCACAGGCCGTGCTTGAGGTCGAGCATCGCGTCGGTGCGCGAGGGCCGGACGAAGGCGCGCGGCAGCAGTTCGTGGATCAACTCGTCCTTCATGCGCTTGCGCGCGCGGCCACCGGGGCGGCGGCCTTCGCGCTCCTCGGCTTCGTCGAGCTTGCGCGCGAGCATGTCGTTGACCACGGCGCCTGGCAGCAGCCGGTCTTCACCCCCGACCGCGACCCATGCGGCGTCGTTGAGGCGATGGCTGTAGGCCTCCGACTCGCGGCCGAGCGCGGCGACGAAGCCGCTGGACGACAGCTCCAGCGGCCCGACGGGCTTGAGCGGATGGGTGGCAAGCGCCTCTTCAAGGCCATCCAGGTCGAGCGATTTGGGAAAGCGGAACAGGGTCAGGTTGCGGAAGAACATGGGGAATGGCTGCCGTGGTCGATGTGGGGGGGTCAGGATGTGCGCGCGCTGTCTCAGGCGACGCGGCGGCGGCCCGCGGATGCGGGTCGGGACGAGCGTTGACGGAGCATCAGGACGCGTTGCCGGCGTGCGGCGCGACGCCTGGTTCGTCGGCCAGCCGGTTGCGGGCGCGGGGCGCGGGTTCGGCGATGGACGGGACGGTGCTCATGGAGCATGCATTCTACCGGCGCCGTTCGCGGACAGCGTGTAACCTCGGCGGGGCATGGATTCCCCGGACACGCCCGAGCAGAGCCGACTCGCCCAGCGCCTGCTGGAGTTGAAGACGGAGCACCGCGACCTGGATGTCGCGATCTCGCGCCTGCAGCTCGACCCGGGCGCCGACGAGCTGCTGGTCAAGCGCTTGAAGAAGCAGAAGCTGCAGCTCAGGGATTGCATCGAGCGCCTGGAGTCGGCGCTGATCCCCGACGAGCCGGCCTGAATGACCGGACAGGAAGCCGGCAAGCTTGCCTGCGGACGCGTCCCGGTCGCCGGCGGCGGGCCGCGTTGTTGCCGCTACATCAGCCCCCTTGCGCGCCCGGCGCCTCTCCTCCCCGGGCCGCTTCGGGGCTGATCTTCTCGATCGTGTGCCGGAGCTCGCGGCCCAGGATCAACTTGGCGTCGCGCGCGAACGAGGCCAGGCGTTCGTCGAAGGCGAGCTTGCTGTTCTGGTCCAGCCTGACCAGCCCCATTTCACGCAGCTTCTGGATGAAGCCGCGGAACAGCGCCCTGTCGAAGAACTCGGGTGCCGCGGGCGCGTACAGCAGGCTCAGGCGCTGCGCGGCGAGCTGGCACAGGCTCTCGAGTTCGCCGGCACCGAGCGCGCCGGAGCCGTTCTTTGCCAGCACCGAGATCGCGATGTAGTAGCGCTCGAAGGCCTGCTGCAGCGGATGCCCGATCGCGCGCAGGCGGAACACCTCGTCGGACTGTCCCGCCTGCCGGGCGAGGATGCCGCCGTCGTCCTCGCTGACCCGCTCCAGCAGGCCTTCGCGGACGAACAGGTCGATGGTGGCATCGATGCGCGCGGAAAAGCCTTCTTCGTCCCAGGGCAGGAACAGCTCGCCCTGCAGGAAGGGATACATCCCGCGGCCGATGCGCAGCAGGGTTTCGCGCGCCATGCGCCGGTTGTGCAGGAAACAGCACGCGATCCAGGCCGAGGCGGTGAACAGGTGGACCACGTTGTTGCGGAAGTACGAAAGCAGCACCGCGGTCTCGCCGTCGACGCGCAGCACGTCGCCCAGCGGGTGGACCACGCGGTGCAGCACGCCGATCTCCTCGCCGTGGGCGATGATCTGCTCCGGCGAATGCGGGGTCACCGTCACCAGCGCGCTGTAGGGCACTTCGGCCAACAGCTTCTTCGACAGCACGATCTGCGCGGTCAGGTCGCCCTCGCCCATGGCGTGCTTGGGCGTGGACAGCAGCGCCAGCGCCAGCAGGTTGATCGGGTTGACGTCGGCGGCGCTGTTGACGCGCTCCTGGATGCGCTGCGCGGTGGCGTCGACGGTGGTCGCCAGCCACTGCGGCTTGTCCTCGTCGGACAGCGGTTTGCCGTCCCAGTCGACCGCGTGTTCGGCCAGCACGTCGGCCAGCGCGATCGGCTCGCCGAAGTTCACCACCACCTGGCCGTAGTTCTGCCGCAGCACCTTCGGAATGCCCCACAGCAGCGCCCAGATCGACTCGCCCTCCTTGGGTTTGCCGGAGAGTTCGTCGAAATAGCTGTTGCCCTCCATCAGCTTCTCGTAGCCGATGTACACCGGCTGGAACAGCACCGGGCGCGTCGGCTGGCGCACGAAGGCACGCACGGTCATCGCCACCATGCCGCCCTTGGGCTGCAGCAGGCGGCCGGTGCGCGAGCGCCCGCCTTCGATGAAGTATTCGATCGAATAGCCGCCGGCCACCAGCTGCGCCACGTACTCGGTGAACACCGCCGAATACAGCGCGTTGCCGCGGAAGCTGCGGCGGATGAAGAACGCGCCGCCCTTGCGCAGGATGGTGCCGATCACCGGGAGGTTGAGGTTGATGCCGGCGGCGATGTGCGGCGGCACGATGCCGCGCGTGTACAGCAGGTAGCTCAGCAGCAGGTAGTCCATGTGGCTGCGATGGCAGGGCACGTAGACGATCTCGTTGCCGGGAGCCACCGCCTTGAGCTGGTCGAGGTGGTGGACCAGCACGCCGCGGAAGATCCGGTTCCAGACCGTGGTCAGCAGGAAGCTGGCCGAGCGCACGACCGGATGCGAATAGTCGGCGGCGATCTCGTAGGCGTAGCCGTGGGCCTTCTTCCAGGCCTCGGCCTGGCCCTTGGCGGCATCGCCGCCCTCGCGCCGGGCCTGGTCGGCGATGGCCTCGCGCACGGGGCCCGAGGACAGCACCTTGTCCACCAGCAGGCGCCGGGTCGAGAGGTCGGGGCCGATGACCGCGGCGCGGATGCGGTTGAAGTGGGTGCGCAGCAGGCGCGACAGCTTGCGCACCTCGCGCTCCGGCTCGAGGCCTTCGGCGATGATGTCGCGCACGGCCACCGGCGGCGCGAAGCGCACCAGGGTGTCGCGGCCGTTGAGCAGGATCGCAAGCAGGCGCCGGAAGCGGCCGACGATCGCCCAGTTCTCCGAAAACAGCACCGAAAACCAGCCGCTGTTCTTGTCCGGCGCGCGGCCGACGAAGATCGACACCGGCACCAGCTGCACGTCCAGCGCCGGATCCTCGTGGTGGGCCTCGAGCAGGCGCGCCAGCGAGTCGGAGTGGCTTTTCTTCTTCTGGGGCTTGCGCTGGGTGGCGATCCGGGTGGCCAGGTCCAGGGCGCTGCCGGCGTTGCGCCGCGACAGCGCGACGTAGGCGCGCTTGCGGCCCAGCAGGTCGCCGGGCAGCGGCACCAGGGGCGATGGCAGCCCGGCCTCCCGGCAGGCGCGGTCGAGGATCAGGGCGTTGGACATGCCGTAGTCCTCGAGCACATAGCAGACCTGGCGGCCATCGAGGCTGTCGCCCGGGCCCTGCGGCTCGATGCTCAGCCCGATCCAGGGTGCCAGCAGGCGCCCGAGCAGGCGCGCCCACCACGGTCGTGGACGGCGGGCCGCGCGCACCGGGGCGGCAGGCGCCGGGCCGGGCTCAAACAGGGAAGGCTGGCTTGGCATCGTCGACATTATGCCCAAGCGCGGGCTGCGGCCCCGCAGGCGGGTCGGCGGAGCGGACGGCTTCACGAGCGTGGCGCAGGTAATCGCTGAGGTACCAGCGGCCGTCGATGCGTTCAACGGGGACCAGGGTATCGATGGGATGGCCGGCGAGGGTGTAGCGCAGGCGCACGGTGGCCTGGTCGCCCTGTTGGACCTGCAGCGAAGCCTGGACACTGTCGAAGCTGGCGTCGAGATCCAGGCCGTGTCCCGCGAATATGCGCTTGGCCTCGTTGGCGAAGGCGCCCAGGCGCTCGAGCGATGCATCCATTCCGGCCGCTGCGATGCCTTCGGCGGTGGTCGGGCCCGCGGCGCGTGCCGCGGCGACCAGGCGCGGAATCGCTGCCCGGGCCAGCGCGCGGTCGGCCAGCGGCGCGCCAGCCGCCCACTGCGCCATCGCGGCCACCAGCTGCACGTAGTGCGCGCGCTCGGCATCGCTGAAATCGCCCTGGTACTCGACGTACTGGACCCCGAACATGCCCATGGTGGCGGCCGCGGCTCGCAGCTCGCGGTCGGAGCCTGCGAACTGGCGCCTGAAGTCGGCTTCAAGCCTGTCCTCGGCATCGGGTGCGGCCAGCGCGGCCAGCACGGCGGGCAGTTGCTCGGCGAACGGCAGTTCGTCCAGCGGCCAGCGCGTGTCGCCGGCGAGCCAGGCGGTCTGCAGCCGGGCATGCAACGCAGGCGGCACCGCGTCGCGGGAGAATGCTGCGAAATCGCCCGTGCGCATGTGGCCGGCCAGCACTTCGACCGCGTGCGCGGGCCGACTGAGGTCGCTGCCGGCAGGGGCCTGTGCCTCCGGCGGCACCGGGCGACAGGCCGCAAGCAGGCCGGCCACGACCGTGGCGACCAGCAGCGACTTCAGGATCGATGGCATCGACATGGCTGGAGTTTCCCCTCCCCCGGACGGCGCATCTTGGCCACCGCCCGGCGCCGGCGGCAAGCTACGCGGTCACAGGTCGCGGACGATCCAGCCATGCGCGGCCGCCGCCGGGGCGTCGGCGGCTGCTTCCGCGACCCGCTCCGGGGTCTCACCGGCCGCCCAGGCGGCCGCGATCGCCGACAGCCGGTCGCGCGTGGCGCGCGTGTACGCGCCCTCGAGTTCGTTCTGGGCGTCGGCGGCGAGCTTCTGCGGATACAGCGTGCGCGCTTCCTCGCTGCGGTTGAACATGGTGATCATCCGCGCAAGGCTGCTGCGGAAGCCATCGACCGAGAGCGCGGTGCGCTGGGTGCGCTGCAGGTGCCAGACCACCAGGTACTCCACGGGCCCGAGCATGCGCCGTGGCGTGGCGCCGAAAAAATGCCCCGACAGCGCGCTGGCTGCCACCGGTGCCCCATGGTCTGGCAGACCGGTCGCTCCCCAGGAGCTGAGCGCGCCGCCCGGCAGGTCCATCCGCCGCAGCGCCACGCCGAAGGTTTCGGCCAGCAGCCTCTGCGCGCGCTCGTCGTCGCTCTCGGCGACCACGCCGACCAGGCGCAGGAACAGCGGGTATTGCTCCTCGCCCAGGCGTCGCACCAGGCGCTTGAGCACGGCCAGGCGGTATTCGGGATCGGAGTGCGCGGCCAGCGCCGAAACCAGGCGGTCGGCGGCCGTGCGCAGGGCGTCCGGGGTGGGCAGGGATTCGTTCATGGCCGCGGCATTATCGCGGCTGCGGCAGGCCGGTGCCTGTCGGGCTCAGTTGAAGGCGTCGAGCACCGAGTCCACGGCGCTTTCCGCCGCCTGGGCCAGTGGCATGCCGCCCAGCCGTGCTTCCAGGCCAAGGTCGCCGGCCAGCATGCGGCCGCTGGCGGCCTCCCAGGCCGGAGCGGTGAGCACGCGCTCACCGGCATCGGCCAGTGCGGCCGGTGCGGCTTCGGCTTCCGCGACGGGACTGCTGCCCTGGACCTCATGCGCATCCCCACCCTGCTGGCGACGCAGGTCGTCCTGCTGCCCGTCAATCCGGTGCAGGCTGGAAGCGAGGTTGAGATGGGAGTCGGGACCGATGGTGCTCATGGGGCGCTGCAGGACCTGCGGAGGGGATTGGTGGCGATGGGAGGACTCTATCGCCACGGGGACTGCTTGCCACCTCGGGGGAACCCTAGTTCCGGAATTCCGTTCAGCTCTCTTTCCACGTTGAAGCCGTGCGGGCGCGGGCTGGCCCGTCGTTCGCCTGCCTGCGCCGGCGCTTGTGCAACGGCGGGCATGCTAGCTTTCCGGGGCACTCCGGAGGACACGATGGCGAAGGACGAGGGCGCCGACAGAACCGAGCCGCCGACCCAGAAAAAACTCCGCGACGCGCGCAAGGACGCGAACGTCAGCAAGAGCAAGGAGTTGACCAGCACGGTGCTCGTACTGGGCTGGCTGCTTGGTGGCTGGATGATGCTCGGCTACATGTGGGACCGGCTTCGCGCGCTGTTCGATGCCAGCCTGGCCGCGATCGGCACGCCGTTCGCGGAGGCCGCGCCGGCGCTCGGCATCCAGGCGTTCTGGGTGCTGGTGGCGCTGAGCGTGCCGTTGCTGCTGCTGGCCCTGTTCCTGGGGCTGGTGGTCGAATTCCTGCAGGCCGGGCCGGTGGTGAGCATGAAGAAGCTCACCCCGGACATGTCGAAGCTGAACCCGGTCGAGGGCATCAAGAAGATGTTCTCGATGGACAACCTGGTCGAACTGGTGAAAGCCTTCTTCAAGAGCATCGCGCTGCTGTTCATCGGCGGCGTGGTGCTTTACGGCATGCGCCACAGCCTGCTGATGCTGCCGTACGCGCCGCCGGAGGCGATGGGTACCGCGATCTGGCACGGCCTGCTCCGGATCGGCATCTGGACCATCGGCGTGTTCTTCTTCGTTTCGGTGCTCGACGCCTGGTACCAGAAATACTCCTACCTCAAGCAGCTGCGCATGAGCCGCCGCGACATCAAGCAGGAGGTCAAGGAGAACGAGGGCGACCCCTACGTGAAGCAGCGCCGCAAGCAGTTGCACCAGGAGTGGTCGCAGCAGAACATGCTCAATGCCGTCCGGGGGTCGAACGTCGTCGTGACCAATCCAACCCATATCGCAGTCGCGTTGCGGTTCGAAGCCGGTGACACCGACCTGCCGGTGGTCGTGGCCAAGGGCGAGGGCCACCAGGCCGAAGAGATCAAGCGCGCGGCCGAGGAGGCCGGGGTGCCGATCCTGCAGAACGTGCCGCTGGCGCGCGGCCTCAACGAGAAGGTCGAGGTCGACGACTACATCGCCACCGAGTTCTTCGACGCGGTGGCTGAAGTGCTGTTCTGGGCCGAGGGCATCCGCCGCGGCGAATGAGGCTCAGCCCAGGGCCTGCTCCAGCACGCGCAGCAGGTGGCGGTTGCTGCCCAGTCTCTGCAGCACGATCTCCACGTACACCCCCAGCAGCAGCAGGATCAGCGCGGTCGCAAGCCAGGCCTTGATCGGCAGCGTCAGCGCGAACACGTTGAGCTGCGGTGCATACCGGTTCACCAGGCCGAACGACAGGTCGATGATGAGCAGGATGACCATGATCGGCGCGGCCATCACCAGCACGGTGGTCATCATGAAGTTGAACTGGCCCACGAACAGGTTCATGCCGGCCGCGGGCAGGTCGGGGAAGTGCGAGGTCACCGGCCAGAGCACGTAGCTGCCCATCAGCAGGTCCAGGAACACCAGGAACGCGCCGCTGGCCATGAACAGCCAGGTCGCCAGCTGCGACAGGAATTCGCCGTGCAGGGTGACCTGGTGGCCCTGGATGGGATCGAAGACCTGCGCCATCGACATGCCCACCTGGGTGTCGACCACGCTGCCGACCGCGGCCACGGCCCAGAACACGATGCCGAAGCAGAAGCCGATCGTGACCCCGATGAACACCTCCTTGAGCACGATCAGCGGCCACTCGATCACGCCCAGGCTCTCCATCGGCAGCCCGGCCAGCGCCATCGGCAACACGATGATGCCGAGGCTGACCATGAAGCTGTTGCGCACCATCGCCGGCACCGTCTCCTTGGTCATCAGCGGCAGCATCAGGAACGCGCCGATGACCCGCGGCAGGACCAGCGCGAGCGCCAGCAGCGGATTGCCGAGGAAGTCGAACACGGCTTACTTCTGCACCAGGCCCGGGAAGTCGCGGAAGATGCGTTCGGTGTAGTTGAACAGCGAGCCGCCGATCAGCGCCGCGGTCAAGAACAGCATCAGCACGATCGCCAGGAACTTGCAGGCGTAGGCGAAGGTCTGCTCCTGCAGCTGGGTGGCTGCCTGCAGGAACGCGATCACCAGTCCGACCAGGGCGGCGGCGGCGATGGGAGGGCCTGACAGCAGCATGACCAGGAACAGCGCCTCCTTGGTGAGTTCCAGGACCTCGTTCACGTCATCCGCCCCCGTAGGTCAGCACCAGGCCGTGGACCAGCTTCGCCCAGCCGTCCACGAGCACGAACAGCAGCAGCTTGAACGGCAGCGAGATGGTGGTCGGCGACAGCATCATCATGCCCAGCGCCAGCAGGATGTTGGCCACCACCAGGTCGATGATCAGGAACGGAAGGAAGATCAGGAAGCCGATCTGGAAGGCGGTGGTCAGCTCGCTCACGGTGAACGCCGGGATCACGACCATGAAGTCGTCGACGTCGATGTCGTCGCGGCGGTCGGCCGGCAGCAGGCGCTGCGCGCTGCGCAGGAAAAAGGCGCGTTCGGCGTCGTTGGAGTGGTGGATCAGGAAGCTGCGCAGCGGCTCCTTGCCGGCCTCCAGGATGCCGAGCATGCGGGCGGCGTCCATCGGGACGTCGCCGCCTGACGACGGCGGGCGCGGTGCGCCGGTGGCGGTGATCACCACCGGGCCCTCGTCGTCGACGGCTGGCCCCGCGCCTTCGGGTTCCTGTGGCGGATCGATGCCATTGTCGACGTTCGCGAACTGCGCGGCGCGCACGGGACCCTGGCCGGCGTCCGTCCCAGCGGTGCCGCCCGCGGCCCTGGCCTCGGCTTCAGCGCGCAGGGCATCGGCCGCCGCAGGGCTTGCCGGCGGCGGATCGGCAGCCGGGTTGGCGGTGCCATCGCCGCCTGCCGTGGCCGGGACAAGCGGCGCCTTCGGCTGGCGTGCGGCAATGCGCTCGGCGCGCGCGACCGCGCGCTCCTCGATCCGGGCCTGGATCTGCGGCGGCGGCGGCTGGCCGGCCAGGTAGGCGGTGACCGCGGCCTGGGTATCGAAGATCACCGGCGACATCACATAGGCTGACAGCACGATCGCCAGGCCGTTGATCACCACGTTGGGCGGCACCTGCTGCAGGCCCAGCGCGTTGCGCAGCAGGCTCAGGACCACCACGATCTTGGTGAACGAGGTCACCATCACCGCCACGAACGGCGCCAGCGCGATGAAGACGACGGTGACAAGGACGACCGCCGGCGAGAAGGTGGTGAAATCCATTCCTCAGCTCCAGGACAGCAGGCGCACGCCGAGGGTGTCGCCCACGGCGACCAGTTCGCCGCGGCCGGCCTCGCGGCCGTTGGCGCGGATGGTGACGTTGTTGCCTTCAACCACCGCGCCCAGTGCGAACACGTAGCCCGGCTGCAGGTCGGCCAGCTCGCCCACGCTCATCGTGGTGCGTCCGAGTTCGAATTCCACCTGCACCGGCAGGCTGCGCGCGGGGTCTGCGGCGGGGGGGGGCGTTCCGGGCGGCGTGCCGGCGCCCTGTTCGTTCTCGTCCATGGGTCGGTCCTCTCTGAAGGTGGGTGTGGGGACGGGCTGGCCGTGTACGGTCCAGCCGGTGGGCGCGGGCGCCAGCGGCCAGTCGCGGCCGGCGGCGCGTGCGACGCAGGCGGGAGGACGGCCGCGATGGCCGGCGATGAGCACGTCGCCGGGACGCAGCGCGCGCCAGTCGCGCATCGGGATGGTGACCGGGAGCAGCAGGGACACCGGTGCCGGCAGCCTGCGCCAGCGCCCGGCGTCGGGCGGCGGGTCGTTCTCGTAGGGTGGTTCGGCGCGGGCCGCAAGCGGCCGCAGCCAGACGATCGGCACGCGCAGCCACGCGGTGGTGGCGGCCGCGGGCGGCGATGGCGCCGCCGCCTGGTCGTCGTCTTCGCCGGCGTGCTCGCCATTGCCGTGCTCGCCATCGGCGGGTTCGTCGTCGATATGCACCCGCAACCACAGCGAGGGCGCGCCGCCGGCATCGCCTTCGCCTTCGCCCGCGTTGTCGCTGCGGTGGCCGACATCGTTTCCGTCGAGCGCAGGCAGCATGGACACGCCCAGCCATTCGCTCAGGCGGCGCAGCGTGGTTTCGTGGGCCAGGCTCCAGGCGAGGATGCGCGCGCGCCCGGCGTGGTCGCTCCAGCGCAGCCGCGCGTCGTCATCGCCTGCGCTTGCCGGGCCATCCACGTGCAGCGCCAGGCGCGTGCCTTCGGCATCGATGAGGAAGCTCGCCGGCGGCGCGGCCCCGGGCGCGGCCTGGACCGCGGCGCCGTCGCCCAGCAGCCACCAGCGCGGCACCGCGAAGAATCCACGCAGGGCCTCGCACGACGCCGCGTCCACGGCCGGCAGCACGCCGCGCACCGGGCGGGCCACGGCTGCGGCGGACACGGCGGGCGCGGTGCGACGGCTGCGCGCCTTGCGCGCGCCGCGCTCAGCCGTGGCCAAGGGCCACCTTCATCAGCTCCGGGAGGGAGCGGACGCCCAATTTGCTCATCATGTTGGCCCTGTGCAGTTCCACGGTCTTGATGCTGATGCCGAGGATGTCGGCAATGATCTTGTTCGGCTTGCTCGCCACCACCAGGTCGAGCACCTGGCGCTCGCGCGGGCTGAGTCTGGCCAGCAGTTCGTTGGCCATGCCGCCGCCCGCCGCGCGATTGCGCGCGTGGGCCAGGGCGGTGCGCAGCGCGTTGACCAGGGCCTCCTCGGAGAACGGTTTTTCAAGGAAGTTGGCCGCGCCCTTGCGCATCGCCTCGACCGCGAGCGGCACGTCGCCGTGCGCGGTCACGAACACCAGCGGCAGCTTGATGCCGCGGCGGAGCAGTTCGTCCTGCAGCTGCAGGCCGCTCATCTCCGGCATGCGCATGTCCGATACCAGGCATTCGCTGGCATCGCCATGGCGATCGCCGGCATAGGCTTCGAGGAACGCCGGGCCGGAGGCGAAGGCCTCGACCTCGAAGCCGGCGGTTTCCAGCAGCCAGGCGGTTGAATCGCGAAAGCCGTCGTTGTCGTCGACCAGGTAGACCCGTGTCACCGTCATTGCCTATCCCCTTCCTTCCGCGGGCGGCAGGGTGAAGCCGAACATGCTGCCGCCGCCCTCGCGCGGCTCGAAGAACAGCCGCCCTTCGTGGTATTCGATGATCGAGCGGCAGATCGCCAGGCCGATGCCGAGGCCGTCGCTCTTGGTGGTGAAGAAGGGCGAGAACAGCTGCGCGCCCTGTTCTTCGCTCAGGCCTTCGCCGCGGTCACAGACCCGGACTTCGACCTCGCCGTCGAGGTTCACGCGGCCCTCGATGCGCAGGCCGCGGCTCTGCGCCGGCACCTCGCGCATGGCTTCGATCGCGTTCTTGACCAGGTTCAACAGCACCTGCTCCACCATCACCCGGTCGGCGTAGACCGCGGGCAGGCCGGGCGCGAGCGCCAGTTCGATGCGCAGCTGCAGGCGTTCGGCCTCCAGTCGCAGCAGCTCGACCACGGTGTGGGTGATCTCGACCACGTCGTGTGCGTCGCGGCGCGGCTCACGCGCGCGCACGAATTCGCGGACCCGGGAGATCACCGCCGCGGCATGCTCGGCCTGGGTGCGCGCCGCGACCAGGGCGCGCTCGACCTGCACCGGGCCGCCGGCCTGGGCCACCAGGCGCAGGCTGCCGTTCAAGTAGTTCACGATTGCCGCCAGCGGCTGGTTGAGCTCGTGCGCCAGGGTGGCGGCCATCTCGCCGACCGACATCAGCCGCGAGGTGAACAGCAGCTTTTCCTGCTGGCTCTTGTGCGAATCAAGCGCTTCGATGCGTGCGCTGATGTCGACCGCGGTGAGCAGGTCGATTGCCGTGCCGCCGATGCTGGCCGCGCCCCAGTGCAGCGCGTACCAGCGGTTGCTGTGGGGCGCGTTGACCTCGTGCGGAGAGCCTGCCGCATCGTCGTCGCCGCCATCCGCCAGCACTGCCAGCAGGCGCGCGCGGTCATCGTGGCCGGCCAGGCCTGAGAACGCCTGGCGATAGCCGGCGTTCGCGGCCACCAGCGTGCCGCTGCCTCGTGCGAACGCGGCGCAGGGGAAAGGGATGGCCTCGAGCGTCGCCGCCACTGCGGCCTCGTCCCCGGCTTGGGTCCGCGCGCGACCGCCGCTGGCGGTCCCCTTCGCAGGCGTCACGCAGCAACCTGCGCGGTGCGCGCCGCAGTCCCGCTGCGGTAGGCTGCCGGCGCGCTGTCCGCGCGACCCCGAAGGCGAGTGCGTTTCCCCATGTCCAAGCGATCCCTGATTGCCATTACCACCATCCTGTCCCTCGCAAGTGGCACCGTGATGTCGGCCGAGGCCGTCTCCGAAGCGCCGGCCCCGACATCGTTTGCCGCGGAGCTGCTCGCCATCCTGTTGCCCCTGGCCTTCATCATCATCGGCCTGCTGCTGGTGCTGCGCCTGGTGCGGCGGCGCCACGGCGTGACCGGTCCCGATGCGCCGCTGTCGATCCTGCAGATTGTTCCGCTGGGACCGCGTGAACGCCTGGTGCTGGTCAAGGCGCGCTCCGGTCGAGTGTTTACCGTGGGCGTCAGCGCGCAAAGCGTGAACTTTGTCACTGAACTCACGGCCGATGATGTCCTTGTTCCCGGAAAGAGCGGAACCGGTCCCCGATGAATGCGACGACGGTCACGCAATGACCGTTACCGCAAAATTTCCGTTTGATTACAGGCGCCTGCAACGACCTCCGTGAACTTTGCCGACGAGCGACGTGCGCGAGCGGACCAAAAATTTCCTTGATTGCGCTTGCACCGAGACTATCGTAATTTGCCACAAAGTGACGCATGGGGTCAGTGCTTGATGCGCAAGGCAAATCACGTGGCAGGCAAGTCGCAGGAAGGTGGCACCACCACCATTCCTGCGCACGGCGTGAGGCTCGGGACGGCATGCGCGCGCTGATCCAGAACCTCTTCGCGGCGCCTGCCAATACCAAGCGCGCGCGGCTGGGGTACAGCGACATCGTCCTTGCCGTCGCAGCGGTGCTGATCATCAGCGTGATGATCCTGCCGCTGCCGCTGGTGGTGATCGATGCCCTGGTGGCGGTCAACATCTCGATCGGCTTCGGCCTGCTGCTGCTGGCGATCTACATTCCCACGCCGGTGGCGTTCTCCAGCTTTCCCAGCGTGCTGCTGCTGACCACGCTGTTCCGGCTGGCGCTGTCGATCGCGATCACCCGCTCGATCCTGCTCGATGCCGAAGGCGGCCACATCGTGGAGACCTTCGGCGCCCTGGTCGCCGGCGGCAACCTGGTGGTCGGCCTGGTCGTGTTCCTGATCATCACCGTGGTCCAGTTCATCGTCATCGCCAAGGGCGCCGAGCGCGTGGCCGAGGTCTCGGCGCGCTTCACACTCGACGCCATGCCCGGCAAGCAGCTGTCGATCGATTCCGACCTGCGCTCGGGTCTGATCGACAAGGACGAGGCCCGCAGCAAGCGGCGCCTGCTGGAGAGCGAAAGCCAGCTGCACGGCGCGCTCGACGGCGCGATGAAATTCGTCAAGGGCGATGCCATCGCCGGCATCGTCATCATCATCATCAACCTGCTGGGCGGCCTGGCGATCGGCGTCATGCAGCGCGACATGGCGCTGGCCGACGCCACCCGCACCTACAGCATCCTGACCATCGGCGACGGCCTGGTCTCGCAGATCCCGGCCATCCTCGCCACCATCGCGGCGGGCCTGGTGGTCACGCGCACCACCGGCGAGGTCGACGACAAGCACCTCGGCGCCGCCATTGGCCGCCAGGTCAGCGGCCAGCCGCGGGTCATGCTGATCACCGGCATCCTGGCGCTGCTGATGATGCTCGTGCCCGGCTTCCCGAAGCTGGTGTTCCTCGCACTGGGCCTGACCCTGATAGGAATGAGCGCGTGGCGCTATCGCCACGGCTTCCAGCTGCTTCGTCGCGCGTTCCGCGTGCCCGAGGGTGAAGTCGCCGAGGCCGATCTGCCGACCCAGGTCGATGACCTCGCCCCACCCGCGCCCTTGCAGCTCGAACTGTCCCCGGACCTGGCGCCGATGCAGGACGCGCTGCTGTCGCGGGTCTCGGCGATGGCGCAGGGCATGCGCGACGAGTTCGGCGTGCCCGTGCCGGCGCCGAAGCTGCGCCTGGTCGGTGGCCTGGGCGAAGGTGGCTACAGGCTGAGCGCATTCGGCGCGCGACTGGCGTCCGGGCAGCTGCGGACTGACGCGGCATACCGGCGCGCGGACGTCATCGGCGATGGCGGCCGCCGGGCGGGATTCTTCCCGGCGATGGCCGGCGAGTGGGTCGCGCCCGGCACCGAAGATGCGCTCGGGGCGGAGGACCTGCTGGCGGCGCATGCGCGCAGCGCGCTGCAGCGCAGGCTGGGTGGCTTCATCGGCATCCAGGAAACCGCCAACCTGTTCGCGCGCATGCAGCGCGACTATCCGGACCTGGTGAAGGAAATGCTGCGCGTGGTCGCGCCGCAGCGGGTGGCGGACGTATTGCGGCGGCTTGCCGAAGAAGGCGTGCCGATCCGCAACCTGCGCGACGTCTTCGAGGCGATCACCGACGTCGGTGGCCGCGAGAAGGACGTGGTGCTGCTGACCGAATACGTGCGGGTCGCGCTCAAGCGCGAGATCGCCGAACGCCACGCCGACGCCGAGCGCACGTTGCACGTGCTGCTGATCCATCCCGAGCTCGAGGACAAGCTGCGCCAGTCGGTGCGCGTGGCCGGCGGTGCCAGCCAGCTTGCGATCTCGCCGGAGCTGGCCGCGCGGCTGGGCAGCGAGGTGCGCGCGCACCTGGCGCGGCAGGCGCCCGGCGTGCGCCCGGCGCTGCTGTGTTCGCTGGACGTGCGCAGGCACCTGCGCAAGCTGATGGAAGTCGATTTCTTCGAGGTCCCGGTGCTGTCGTACCAGGAGCTCGCGCCGGACCTGCGCATCGTGCAGGCGGGACAGGTCAACGCATGAGTCGCGAAGGTTTCACCCGAAGGTAACGAGGCTGCTGCAGGATTCAATACATCCGGAGGACGGCATGGGCGGTACTGGCAAGGACATCGATGTGGAGGCACGGGAAGACAGCGGCATCGTGCTGCGCGTCGTCTCGGGCCTGCATGCCGGCGCCGAGCGCGACCTTGCCGGCGGCGAGATGATCCTCATCGGCAGCGGCGACGACTGCGACATGATCCTGGCCGACGCCGGCGTTGCCGCGCACCACGCGCTGTTGAGTTTCGTCGACGGTCGCTTCTCGCTGCGCGCGCTGGACGCGCCGCTGCACGTGGGTGCGGCGATGGTCCATCCCGGTGATCCGGTCGAACTCGACCGCGTGCAGCGCGTGGGCATCGGTGAAGCCGCGATCGCCTTCGGTGCAGCCGACGATGGTGGCTGGGAGCGGCTGGTGCCCGGTGGACTGGGCCCGCGCGCGGCGCCGGAGCCCGCGGATCGTCCCTGGCTGCGCCGGCTTCCGGCGGTCGCGGCGGTCGCGGTGCTGTCGCTGGCGTCCCTGGCGATCTTCGCCACGGTGATGCCGCAGCGCCAGGAAGCGCCCGACCCGCGCGAACAGCTCCAGCGCCTGGTGCCCGAGTACGGCATCGATGGCGGGCAGGCCAGAACCGACCTGCAGGGCCGGATGGTGCTGACCGGCACGGTTCCCGATACCGCCACCCGCGAGCGCATCGCCCGGCGTATCGCCGACGACGGCATCGAGGCCAGGCTCGAGCTGCGCACCGGCGACGACATCGCCGGCGACGTCGCCGAGATCCTGCGCGGCCAGGGCATCACGGCGCACACCCGCTACCTGGGCAACGGTGATGTCGAAGTCAGGGGCGCGTTCGAAGACGAAGCAGCCCTGCAGGCCGCGTCCTTCTCGCGCGCGATGCGCGAGGTAAGCGGCGTGGTCCGGGTCATCCCGGTCAACGTGTCCGAGCGCGCCACGGCCAGCCGCCAGCCGGTGGTGCCGGCCAAGCCGGCGCGGATCCGGGTCGCGGCGATCGTGCGCGGCGACGAGCCGCACGTGGTGTCGGGCAAGGGCGACCGCTATCTGGTCGGCGCGGATCTGCCAGGCATCGGCACCCTGGTATCGATCACCGACAACAGCGCGCATGTGCTGCTCCCCGATGGCAACCTCGAACGGATCAAGGTCGAGGCTCCAAAGGAGGACGAGCGCGAGCCCGAGGATTTTTCAAATGTCCGCAGCGAGGCCACGCCACTGCGGATGTAACGCCCGTCGCGGGCCGGAAGCCCGCTGCGTCACCAGTCATACAACCGAAAGGGAAAGGAGAGAACCATGACCAATATCAGTGCAGGTGCGCCCGGTCTGGGCCAGTTCATTGCCGGGGCAGCCGCGAACGGCGGTGCCGGCATCCGCGGCGGTTCGTCCGCCGGTGACCGCGGCAGCTGGTACGAGGCGATGTCGCGTGCCTGGGGACAGACGCTCGATTCGCAGGCCTCGGTCATCACCGACATGTCGGCCAACATCAGCAGCGGCAGCGACCAGCCGTCGGACATGGTCCAGCTGACGGCTGCGAGCCTGAAGATGCAGTTCATGTCGAACAACGCCGCGACCTCGCAGAACAGCGTAGGCCAGGCGCTCGAGACGCTCGGCAAGCGCAACTAAGCGCGAAAGCGCGGGAGGACGACATGATCGAAGCCATCCAGGTGGCGGCCATGGACCCGGCCATGGCCGGCCAGGCCGGCATGCAGGGCGCCGGCGGGGCCGGCGGCCAGCAGGCCACGCCATACGACATCCGCGACTTCGCGGCATCGCTCGAACGCAGCGGCGGCGTTTCGCCGCAGCAGCAGGCGGCACCGGTGGATCTCACGCCGGCGGCGCCTTCCGAGGGCACGCGGGCGCTGATCGGGGCCATCAACAACCTCAACGCAGGGGCCGAGAACATCAATGCGCTGTCGCAGAGCATGAGCGGCAACATCGCCGAACTCACGCCGGGGCAAATGATGGAAATGACCATGAAGTGCCACCAGTTCCTGTTCCAGGCCGAGCTGACCTCGAACGTCGCGAACCGCACTTCGGACGGCATCTCGCAGCTGTTCCGGCAGCAGTCCTGACCGGGGGGAGCAGTCCATGAGGTTCCATCCACGGCTGCGGCCGCTGCGTGCGCTCCTGTTCGCACTGGCGGCGGCGGCACTGCTCGCCGCCTGCGGCGGCAAGCCGCTTTACAGCCAGCTCGACGAGGGCCAGGCCAACCAGATCATGGGCGTGCTGATCGCGGCGGGCATCGATGCCGACAAGAACCCGTCACCATCGAAGGTGGGCTGGGAAGTGCGCGTGGCGCCATCCGACTTCCCGTACGCGATGCAGCTGCTTGGCGCGCACGGCCTGCCGCGCGCGCAGTTCGCCAACACCTGCGACGTGTTCAAGAAGGAGGGCTTCGCGTCTTCGTCCACGGAGGAGCGTGGGCGCGAACAGTGCAGCCTGCAGCAGGAGCTGGCCGATACCCTCAGCCGCTTCCCGGGCGTGGTCGACGCGCGCGTGCACGTGACCCTGGCCGAGCGTGATCCGCTGGGCGGGTCCAGCCAGGATTCGTCGGCCTCGGTCGCGATCTTCGAACAGGCCGGCACCAGCGCCCGCGACCGCGAAGCCGACATCAAGCTGCTGATCAAGGATGCGGTGCCCGGACTGATCGACATCAACAAGGTGACGGTGAAATTCGCCGAAGCACCGCCGCTGCCGCCGAGCAGGCCGCAGGGTCCGGCGCTGTCCTCGATCAGCCCGCTTACGCTGGCAATCGCCGCCGGCGTGGTGCTCCTGCTGGGCCTGCTGGTTGCGTTCCGGGGCCGGATGCGTGCCGTGGCACAGCCGAAAAAGACGTCGGACCAGGTCTGGAACGGCTGAGGCATGTCGCTCCGCGCGCTGCTGTCGGAGGTCGATCCCGGGTGGCTTGAGCATGCCGGCACTCCGCTGGACCCGGCGTTGGCGGCGCGGGCAGGCAACTCGGCGCTGGGCCGGCGCCTGATCGGCGCATGGCTGGCCGAAGGGCCGGCGTCCTCGCTGCTGGCGCCCGATCCGGTGCGCGATCCCGGCGCCATCCGCCGCCGCTGGGCGCGTCCTCGACTGGACGCGCTGTGTCGCGACATCGGCATCCTGGCCCATGCGCCCCCGATCCGCGCCGAGGTCCGTCGGGAGCCGGTGCGACGGCTGAGGGCGGCGCTGGGCAACAGCTACATGCTGGCGCTGGACCGCAGTGTGTGGGACGGCGCGCTGCCGCCTGACCGGCAGCGGGCGCTGATTGCCGACTTTGACCAGGCCCTGGCTGCTGCCATGGCCAGCGATGACGCCGCGCCGCTGTTCGCGATATTCGACCGCCAGGGTCGATCCGAACTGCGCGCCTGGGCACGCCGCCGCGACCCGCCGCTGGCCGACTGGTGCCGCCTGCTGCATCCGCCCGATGACGACCTGCCCGCGCACCTGCCCGAGAAGCCGGTGCTGCGGGTCTATACCCACCATGAATCACGCGCTGCCTGACGGGCGCGCCGGAGTCCCATGAACGCCGAAGCCAGTTCCAACGCCATCCCGCCACGCACGCGACCCGCCGGGCCTGCGTCCGCAAGCGGCGGCGTGGCGGTGTTCGAGCAGCGCGCGTTCACGCGTTCGCTCGGAGCCAGCGTGGTTCCGGCCACCGCCTGGTCCACGCTGGCCGAGCTGGATGCGCTGCTTGAGCGCGTCAATCGCCTGTACGAGGAGGGTGTCGACGACATCGTGCGGGCCCGCGAGCAGGGCCACGCCGAAGGCTTTGCCGAGGGCCTGGCCGAGGCCAAGCTGCAGATGACCGAGCAGCTTGCATCGCTCAACGAACGCCGGGCGCGCGTGCTCGGCGATGCGGGCGGGCGCATCACCGAGCTGGCCTGTGCAATCGTCGACCGGATCGCACCCGGCTTCGACGCGCGCACGGTGGTGCCGCCGCTGGTCATGCAGGCGGTTGAAGCCGCGCAGGCCGAACAGTTCCTGCTCATCCGCGTGCATCCAAGCGTGCGGCAGGAAGTGACCGCGGGCCTGGGCGCGGTGCGCCAGGCGCACCCCGCGGTCGGGGTGATCGAGCTGGTCGACGACCCCAGCCTGGAACCGACAAGCTGCGTGGTGGTGTCGGAGGCCGGCGAAGTCCGCGCCGGCGTCGCCCAGCAGATCGAAGCCATCCGCACCGCGCTGGCCGGCAGCGCGGCGCAGCCGGGTCGGTCGGCATGAGCGCCACCGCGCCTGCGCCGTTCACCGGCATTGCCGGGGAACCGGATCCGCTGCTGCATGCGCTGGCGCGGGTACAGTCGATCGAGCGCGTGGGCCGCGTTGCCGAGGCCTATGGCACCCTGATCCGGGCCACCGGACTCAAGGCGTCGATCGGCGAGCTCTGCGAACTGCGCAACCCGCGTGGCGAGGGCGACGCGTCGTTCCGCCTGGCTGCCGAGGTGGTGGGCGTGTCGAAGCAGCTCACGCTGCTGACGCCGCTGGGTGCGCTCGACGGCATTTCGGCCACCACCGAGGTCTACGCCAGCGGTCGCCAGGCGGCGGTTCGCGTCGGCCCGGGGCTGCTCGGTCGCGTCCTCGATGCCCACGGCGAGCCCATCGACGACCTCGGGCCGGTTGGGCCCACGGTCGATGCGCCGATCTATGCCGCGTCGCCGAACCCGTTGGCACGCAAGCTGATCGAGCGCCCCTTCTCCACCGGGGTGCGCGCCATCGACGCCACCATGACCGCGGGCGAAGGCCAGCGCATCGGCATCTTCGCCGTGGCCGGCGGCGGCAAGAGCACGTTGCTGGGCATGCTCGCGCGCGGCGGCGACGCCGACGTCAACGTCATCGTCCTGGTCGGCGAGCGCGGGCGCGAGGTCAACGAATTCATCCACGACAACCTCGGCCCGGAGGGCCTGGCGAAGTCGGTGGTCGTGGTCGCGACCTCCGACCGGCCGGCGCTCGAGCGCAGCCGCGCGGCCTGGGTCGGTACCGCCATCGCCGAGCACTTCCGCGACCAGGGCAAGCGCGTGCTGCTGCTGGTCGATTCGGTCACCCGCTTCGCGCGCGCGCTGCGCGACGTTGGCCTCGCAGTCGGCGAGCCGCCGGCGCGGCGCGGCTTCCCGCCATCGGTGTTCAGCGCCCTGCCGCGCCTTTTCGAGCGCGCCGGCAACAACGACAAGGGTTCGATCACCGCGTTCTACACCGTGCTGGCCGAAGACGAGGACGGCGGCGATCCGATCGTCGAAGAAGTGCGCTCGATCCTCGACGGCCACATCGTGCTGTCGCGCAAGCTCGCCGCGGCCTACCACTACCCCGCCATCGACGTGCTGGTCAGCCTCAGCCGTACCATGCCGCGGGTGGTCGACCAGCCCCACCTGCGCGCCGCCGGCCAGCTGCGCAAGCTGCTGGCCAAGTACCAGGACATCGAGCTGCTGATCCAGCTCGGCGAATACAAGCGCGGCACCGATCCCGACGCGGACGCTGCGATCGAGAAGATCGGGCCGATCCGCAAGCTGCTGCAGCAGGCGTCGCAGGAGCTGGTGCCGTTCGAACAGTCGGCCGCGGCGATCCGGACGATGTTCCCGTGAAGCGCTATCCGCTGCAGACACTGGTCCGGCTGCGCGAACACCGCACCGAGGCCGCGCGCCAGCAGGTGCTCGAGCGCCAGCGCGAGGCACAGGCCTGCCGCGACGCCTGCCTGAAGGTCGAGGGCGAGATCATCGCGCTGGACTTCGAGCAGAAGCAGCATCGCGCGCGGATGCTCGACCCGCCGCCTCCGGGCGTGCCATGGCCGGGCGCCCTGGCCCAGCGCGAGGCGCACATCGACCTGCTGGGCGAACAGGCCGAGGCCGCGCGCCAGCGCCTGTTCAAGGCACAGGAAACCCTGCGCGCGGCCGAAGCCGCGGTCGCGGAAGCGCGCACTGCGTTCTTTCGCGCCCAGGCGCGGCTGGACGCGCTCCAGAAGCGCCGCGATGTCTGGCGCGGCGAACAATCGGTGCTGGAAGTGCGCGAGGAAGAAAACGCAGCGGAAGACCTGCTGCAGGCGCGCCACCTGGCCGGCGCCTGAGTGAAAGGAGAACCATGATGTCGATCGAACGCAGCAGCCAGAGTTCCGCCGCCGACGCCGCGCGTGCCCGCGAGGGCACGTCCGAGGCCCGCGAGCGGCCGCCGGCCAATCGCGAGCAGAGCGACCGCTTCCGCGATGCCTTGGACCAGGCCCGCCAAGGCGTGCAGCAGCAGTCGCAGCGCATGGGCGAAGCACAGATGGACGGAGCAGGTGACGCGGAAGGAGCGGAGCTGCACCGGTCGGCCACCCAAGACGCCGTGCATCGCGCCGGCGAGCGCGGACGGGGCGGCGAGGGTGGAGGACACGACGGAGGCGGCGCCGAGGCCGAGATGAAGCAACTCGATCCGGCGATGCTGTGGCAGGCGCAGCACGCGCTTCGCGGCGATGCGCCGGCAGCCATGCCGGCACCGGTGGGCGCAAGCAATGCCGTGCTCGAACTGATCGAACGCCACGTCCGCCAGCTTGCCGTGGGCGGCGGTGCCAACGACGCCCGCGGCGAGGGCCAGGTGCTGCTGCGCATGTCGGACGCCACGCTTCCCGGCACCGACCTGCTGCTGAGCCGCGAGGGCGACGGCTGGGTCCTTCGCGCCGACGTGCATTCGCGCGGCAGCTACGACGCGATCCAGGACGCGGCGGCGGAGCTGACGAGACGCTTTGCCGAGCGCAACCTCGGCACGCTGCGCGTGGACTCCCATTTCCACGGCTGAATGCGATGGAGGGCGCGTAATTCGCCTATGCCTGGCTGCGCCCCTTAGGGTCGAACCTAGCTGGTAACGCCATCCTGCCGATCGCGTAATGGCTCCAACGCGGTGCGTGCCGCATGACAGCAGGAGTTCTCCATGGTCGGTCCGGTCAGCAATGGCGGCGGTGGCAACACCGTTGGCGACCACACCAGCCCTTCGGGCTTCGACTACAGCCGGATCCAGGGCGTCCAGGGCAATGCCCACGTCACCCCTGCCTTCATCGCCGAAGTCGAAGCCATGGCACAGCGCCTGGGCACGCAGCCCGAATACCTGATGGCGGTGATGAGCTTCGAGACCGGGGGCAGCTTCCGCCCCGATGTGCGCAATGGCGCGGGCAGCGGTGCCACCGGTCTGATCCAGTTCATGCCGAACACGGCGAGCGAACTCGGCACCTCCACCGATGCGCTGGCCAGGATGAGCTCGGTCGACCAGCTGCAGTTCGTCGAGCGCTACTTCAACAACCGCTCCGATCCCGGCGATCTCAATACGCTTGAAGGCGTTTACACCACGGTGCTGTACGGCAGCCCGCGTCCGGATCCGGACTCGACGCTGTTCAGCCAGGGCACGGCCGCCTACCGCATGAATGCCCCGCTGGACACCAATGGCGATGGCCGCATCACCGCAGGCGAAGCAACATCGTTCGTACGCGCGCGCATCGACGGCGATGTGCCGCCCCCTTCGACCTCGCCCTCGCCGGCTCCCTCGCCCTCGCCCTCCCCGTCGCCTTCGCCCTCGCCGTCCGGCACCGTCACCGTCACCGTGCAAAGCGGCGACACGCTTTCCGGTATCGCCCAACGCAATGGCGTCGGGTTCGCTGCGCTGCTCTCCGCCAATCCGCAGATCCGCAACCCGGATCTGATCTATCCGGGGCAGACGGTGCACCTTCCGGGTGGGGGCGGCGGCGGCGGAGAAGTCACGGTGCGCAGTGGCGACACCCTGTCGGGCATCGCGTCCCGCAACAGCGTGACGCTGGGCGCACTGCTTTCGGCCAACCCGCAGATCGACAACCCCGATCTCATCCACCCCGGCCAGACCGTGCGCCTGCCAGGCGGCACCGCGGCGACCCATGACGTCACCGTGCGCAGTGGCGACACCCTGTCGGGCATTGCGTCCCGCAACGGCGTGTCGCTGGGTGCGCTGATCTCGGCCAATCCACAGATCGGAAACCCCAACCTGATCCATCCGGGGCAGACCGTGCATGTGCCGGGCGGCGGTGGCGGCAGCACTCCCGCTCCGTCGCCGGGGCCAGGTCCCGTGCCGGCACCTGCACCCGGTGGCGACGCGCATACCTATGCGCCGTACACCGTCTACAGCACCGGTCATTCCCCGGCGATCGCGGTGAACCATCCCGACCAGATGCAGCCACACCACGATTACCAGACCCAGGTGCGCGACGGGCAGACGCTGGAAGTGCGCGACATCGTCCTGCACCGGAACGGCCAGTCGCAGACCAGCCAGGCGATCCCGGCGCCGATCGAGGGCACCGTCGTGTCCGCAGGTCCGATGGGCAACGCCGGCAATGCCGTGGTGCTGCGCGGCGACCAGGGACAGCTGGTCTACATCTTCCACATGTCGAGCATCGACGTGAGCGCGGGGCAGCGCGTGGACTACGGCCAGGACCTGGGCAACCAGGGATCCACCGGCAACTCCACCGGCCCGCACATCCACATCGAAGCTTCGACCGCGACCATCGACCGATGGGTCCACGACCTCCTCGACGGCCAATTCGACGGTCGCCGCCAGTAGCGCTGCGGCTGCGGGCCGTGCTGGCGGCGGCGCTGCTTGTCGCTGGCCTCGCGCTGGCGGGCTGTGACCGTGACCAGCCCGGGGCGGATGCCATCCGCTTCACCGCCGGCGAGCGGCCGGCCGATGCGGCGCTGGCCGACGACATCGCACGCGGCCTGTCGACCGATGCCCGCGTGCTCGACTGCGAACAGGGCCTGGTCAACGGCCGCTCGGCGTTCACTCCGGACTGGGTGCGAGCGCACCGTCTGGATCTCGACGACGACGGCCGCGAAGACTGGGTGGTCGAGGGCCGCCACCGCTGCCTGGCCGGCCCCGATGGCGCGGACTGGTGGCTGTATGCCGAAGGCGACGCCGGCCGCCGCCTGCTGCTCGCGGCCGGAAGCGAACACGCGCTGGAGGTGCTGCCATCGCGCAGCCACGGCTTCAGGGATCTGCGACTGCTGGATGCGGGCGGCCGTGCCACCAGCATGCGTTACGACGGCGAGGCCTACGCGCCCGCCGCGCCGTCCGCCCCCTTGCCCTGAGCCCGGCGGGGTCGTACGCCCTGCCACTCCTCCCGCCGCAGCCGCATTCGCAGCGCCGTCCTGCCGAACTGCACGGTGCTGCCGTCGGGCTCGAATCCCAGGCGTGACAGCACCGGCGGAACCGACCGGTTGGCGGGGTCGTACAGCCCGAGCAGCGCCGGCAGCCCGAGCGTCGCAAAGGCGTGTTGGCACAGCGAAGCGGTGCCTTCCAGCACGTGCCCGCGCCCCCAGGTGCGCGGCAGCAGCCGGGCACCGAGCTCGACCTCATAGTCGGAGAACCGGGCCATCAGCGAGAAAAAGCCGACGAAACCCGCGGCGTCATCCGCGCGCCACAGGCCGAGTCCGGGCTTCTCCCGGTACACCTGGTGTGCGGTCTCGACCAGCGCGCAGGCCGAGGCGATGTCGTCCACCGGTGCGTCGAGCAGCGCGCGCGATACGCGGGGATCGCGCCCCAGGCGCTGCAGGTCGAAGACGTCGCCGTGGCGCAGGCCGCGCAGCACCATGCGCCGGGTACGCAGGAATTCATCGTCTGGTGCGTCTGCCATGGCTGGAGTATGTGACAGGCACCATCGATGCCGGACCGGGGCCAGCCCTAGGTGGGGTACGCACCAGCTAGGCGTGGCGGCGGGGGCGCGGAAACTGTAGGCCGTGCCCGGTCACCCGGGCCGCCAACACTCCCTGATAACGAGGACATGGATATGGGCAGTCAAATTGGATCAGTCGTCGGCAGCCTGGTCGGTACGTACTTCGGCGGTCCGCTCGGTGCGGCCATCGGCCAGCAGCTCGGGTCGTGGCTCGGCGGCGTGCTCGGCAGCGAGATGAGCGACGCGGTGGGCTTCAACCTGGATACCGTGTTCAACGCGGCCTACTCGAACGGCTTCGACCTCGGCCTCGGGAACAGTTGACGCATGTCCATGGACAGCGCACCCCCGAAGACCCGCGAGGAGCTGGTCGAACGCCTCGCCGACCTGCGCGGGCAGGGCATGCTCGACACCAGCGAGGAGTCACGCCTGCTCCAGCAGTTCGACGAAATGCTGCGCGATGTGAACGAGGAGAAGGCGCAGCTCAAGCCGGAGTACCAGCGCCGGGTTGATGCCGACGGACTCGACTCCGCGAACGAGTGGCTGCGCGAAGTGGCCACGGAGCTCGGGCGTCGTCACGGCGAAGCCACCCGTGCCATCACCGACCAGCTTCGGGTAGTGACCGGCTGAGCGTTGCGCAGGAACGACCGGGGATGGCGATTCCTAGGGTCGCCCCCAGTTGTCCACGCCGCCGGTCCGCGCGAAGCTGCAGTCATCACGCTTCAACCGACTCTTCGAACCAACGCAGGATCCGACCACGACCATGCATGGCCAACCGCCCCCGAGAAAGCTGTCCCGCCGAGCGTTGACGCCGGCTGAGCTGTTGGCCCGGAACGAAGGCCAGGCGGGCAGCGAGCGGACCGCGGTTGTCGATGCAGAAGGTGCGGACGCCGGGTCCATGGCAGGCCAGCAGGGGCTGCTGGACCAGTTCAAGGACATGCTGCAGCAGGAAGGCAGCCTGGGTTACGACGATCGGGATGAGCTGGCCCGCGTCTTCGAGCAGGCGCTGCAGGATTCCGCCTCGTCGTCCGCGTCGACTCTGGATGCGTTCGACTCGGCGACCTGGCGCGACACCGTCGATATGCTCCTGCAGGGCGGACTTGTCGAACAGGATGAAGCCGACCATCTGGTCCGCTCGCTCAACGATGCGCTGGCACCACTGCAGCGGCGGGAATCCCGGCTGGCGATGGAGTTCAGCCGGCGCGTCGAGGCCGAGGGCCAGGAAAAGGCGCTCGAGTGGTTTCGTGAAGCCAGCACGGCCGACCAGGAACCCGCCGTGGGCCAAAGCCCCGGCGCTGCCGCGCCGGATCGGACGATAGCGTCGCCACTTCGTGGCGACACCGTGAATTCAAGGTCGAGGCGTCTCCGTGGACCGCCGAAGCAGGGCTGGACCTGATCCACCCCTGCATTAGCCCAACCAAACAAAATTCCAACGGAGAACAACCATGACCGCAGTCGACCTCAATTCCTTTGTTGCCAATGCCACCACCATGCGCGAGGCCGAGGCCAAGCTCGCTTCCGCCCGCGGTGGCGGCTGGCTCATCGCCCTCGCCCAGGTGCTGGGCAAAATCGCCGACAACATGGGCGAGGCGATCGTCGCCAAGGCCAAGGAAATCGATACCGCCGGCCCCGACGCCGACAACATCAACGAGCTCAACGCCGAGCTGACGGCCATGAGCCAGGTCTTCAAGATGTTCATGGAAGCCGTGAGCACCGTGATCAAGACCATCGGTGAAGGCAACGCCTCGCTGGCCCGCAAGCAGTAAGCGGAAGCCATCGGCAAAAAGGACGCCCTGCTTCGGCAGGGCGTTTTTTTTTGTTCTTCTCCCGATTGAGGGAGAGGCGTACGGCCGGCCCCGGCAGAATGGCTGGCTGGTTCTTCTCGAGGCTCCGGGTGATGACGTGACAGTTGGGGCCGGGAGCAGCTCCGTTGGGATGCGCGCTGCCCGTCCCGCACACAGGGGGTGTGCTCCCCCGTCCTGTCCGCGTCCTGCTCCCAAGGCCGGCCGCCGGCCATCCAAGGCCGGCTGTACGCACACCCCCTGTGCACGGGACGGGCCGTGGAGCTTTTCTGCTTCGGGACGAAGATCAGGAGCGGGCGCGCTCGCGCTCATGGCGTAGCCGTGGCGTGCTGTGCCGCTTGATCCGGGACGATCCGCCGGGTTTCAACGTCGGCGTCGCCGCCTTCCTCACCCGACCGCGACAAAGGTCCGGGCCCGCCGTGGATGCAGGGGGGATGCCCAGAGCCGGCCATGGATGGCCGGCGGCCGGATCTGGGAGCAGGACGCGAATAATCCGGCTGGGCATCCCCCCTGCGTCCACGGCGGGCAGCGCGCACCCTCCCGAAGCAATCACCCGCCCCCTCAGTCGGGAGAAGAACCTTTTTGTACCGGCGATCCGTTGCAGGAGCAGGTGGTGCCCAGGCACGCGCCCGCTTCAGTCCCTGCAGACAGGCATCCTGCGCATCACGAGGGTGCCGCCGCCAGGATCGGGAACCGGCCGCACCTCGTACTCCACCTTCCTGCAGTCCTTCATGTCGGCGCGGCGCCCGCGGGTGGGTGACGCGAGTGCCGGTGCCGCGCCGGGCTGCGCGAGATCGTAGGTGAAACGCATCTGCGTTCCGCGCGGCAAGCCTCCCGCATTCGCTTCCAGCAGTTCGATGACGACGACCAGGTCGAACGACGAGGGCGACACGTCGCCGGTGATCGTGAATGCCTGCGGAGGCGCAACGCCGCCGCCGGTGATGCGCCCGTGTGGATCGATGTCGACACGGAGGTCACCCATGCCACCGCTCCAGCCGCCGTTCCCGGTCGCCTTGCCGTCGACTTCAAGTCCGGCGTCGCCGCGTGGATCCACGATCGCGCCGATGACGCTGAGCTGCGTGCCTCCGCTGCCGTCCGGAGTGAACCGAGCGGTGCCCTTGCCGTGTTCGTCGTAGGCGGTGCCGCCGGGCGGCGACACCAGGACTTCGACCCGGCCTTCGTACGGCGTCGCCGGAAACGGCAACCCGGGATCGCCACCACCGTGGCACGCGCCAGCGGCGAGAGCGAAGGCGAACGGCAGGCAGTTGGTCACAGGGCGCATTGCGTCTCGTCGGAAGATGCGGGCCAAGGGGTGCGGCCGCCGTGTCGGCAGCGGCCCCGGGTCAATCCTGGCGACGCGAACCCAGCCTTCTCGCGATCAGCCACGCCGCCGCGGCGATCAACAGGCCGAACAGCGCGAATCCGCCTGTGGATGCCCGCGCCGTAGTATCGCCCACCGCTCCTGTGCCCACTGGCAGCAACGCGATGATCGCGAACGCGACGCAGCCATAGGCGATGATCGCCAGCAGCCAGAACAGCCACTGCATCATCGCGTCACGCAGCTCGCGCTCCACGGCAGCCGGATCACGGTTGGCAGCAGCTGTATTGCCCTGTGCGCTGAAGGCCATGAGCAGCGTGGACAGCCCCCCGGGCAGCGCGTTCACCGCGCGGCGCAGGGCCCGGCGATGGGGGCCTTCACCGGTATAGGTCCCCGCAATGTCGGGGCGGGCGATGACCTGCCCGCGATCGGCCACTACCAGCGGGTTCCCGCTTCGCGCTTCGGCAGCCAGCACCTGGGTGGCAGCCGGTGCCGCGGGCACGGTGGCCACGGTGCTGCCGGCCGCCAGCGCGGCCGTGCTGGCAGGTGCTGCGGTCGTCGCGGTGCTGGCGGATGCCGCCGCGGTCAGGGTGCTGGCGGCGAGCGTCACTGGTGCGGCGGCAGCGCGCGGCAGCATTGCTGCCCGCTCACCCATGGCCGCGTCGGCACGCGGTGGCGCGACATCGGCGCGGGGCGGTGCCGGCGCTGCCGGCTCCGCGCGCGTGGCTGCCGCACCTGCAGCCGCCAGCGGCACGGCCTGGTGCGCAAGCTCCGCGCGTACTGGCCCCATGGGGACCTGTGCGTGCTGCGGCGCCGGTAGCTGGGTCTGCGCAGCCTGCATCAGGCCGGGGCCGGTATGGGTCGAGGCAGGGGCTTGCATCAATGCGACCAGGGGCGCGATGTGCGTCGCTCCGGATGCCATCTGGGTGCGTCCCGCGTGCTCCGGGTGCGCGGCGCTCATGGATTGTCCGAGGGGGAGGGTGGGCACCGCCAGCTGTGCTGCCTGGGAACTGGCCTGGCCCGGCACGTGGCCAGGTGGATGACCGGCTTGAAGGGGGGCCTGGCCCGGCATCGGGCGCGGAAGTCCAAGGACTTCCCTGATCAGGCCCTGGCCGGGGATGCCTTGGCCGGGATTGCCCTGGTGGCCAAAGCCGGGAATGCCCTGTCCGGGGTGGCCATGGCTTACATGACCGGGAATGCCCTGTCCGGGGTGGCCGCCTCCATTCCAGCCGGGAAGGGCCCGGCCAGCACCGCCTCCTGGACCGCCGCCGAGTCCCAGCGGGAAGCCGCCGCCGCCATTGCCGCCGTGGAGTCCGGTATGGCTGGTCAACCAGCTCAGGTTGTGGGCGCCGGGGAGGAGTCCGGGACCCTTGGCCAGCGCGTTGTGGAGCGGGTTGACGGGAAAGATGGGCATCGCGCGCCTCATACTGGGCAGAAGACGGCATCAGGTGCCGCGGATGGATCCGCCCCAGGTCACCTTAGTCCCGTGCGCGCGTGCCGACACCCTCGGGTGGACCCGAGGGTGTCCATGTCGGGATTGGCCGCATCGCAGGCAAAAAAACGGGAGACCCGAGGGGTCTCCCGTGAAGCCGGCCTGGGCCGGAGGACTATGTTGTGGCGAGGACAGCCTACTCCCAGCAACTTCCTGATGCAATGCCTGAGGTATAAGCTTCTAAGTCATTGAAACTGTTACCGGTCGATCCGGAGTGCTTCGCGCTTACGGGCGCGCCGTTCGGTCCGCGACTGCGTCCAGTCGTTGCCGAACGAGGCCGGCTCCCAAGCACCGTAGGTCGGATTGGGCAGCACCCACCAGCGGTCGCCGAACCAGTCGCTATGTTCGTCGTGCAGCGCGGCGTGCTGCTGCGGCGTGTTGGCGGCCGGCTGCACGAAGTCACCGATCTGGTCGCCGAACTGCATCAGGACCCGATGGTTGCGCCCCACCGCCTGGCGGCGGCAGGTCTTGCCGGAGCCGGCCTGCTCGCAGCCCGGGACCTGCATGCCAAGGCCGAGGAATACGTCTTCGCGCTGTACCGGCAGGCCTTCGCTGCGCAGATTGGCCAAGGTGGCTTCCGTGAGCGTGGCGCTGCGGTTGGAGATGTAGAACACGGTGATGCCCTTCGCTGCCGCAGCGCGGGTGAATGCGACCGCGCCGGGCACTGCGATCGCCCGGCGTTCCTCCACCCATGCGTCCCAGGCGGGATCGGCGAACTCGGTGCCGTCGACCACCAGGCGCGCCTGGTAGGCGGAGTTGTCGAGCACGGTCTCGTCGATGTCGAGGATCACCGCGGGCGCCAGCGCAGCGGCATTCCCGGCCGCGGCGCGTTCGGCGGGGACCAGCGCGTCCCAGGATGGATCCGCGAGTGCGGCGTCCAGGCGTTCGGTGGCGATTCGGAACATGGTTTCCGAGATCGCGCGGTACTCCATCGAGCGCTGCAGCCACAGCACCGCGTTGAGGTTGTCATCGGCCGGCGCCGCGTCGGGCGCAGGCATGGCCGAGGCAGCAGAGGGGCCGGATGCCGCGGGTGGCACGCCGGCGTCCTCGGGCAGCGGGACGTGCCGGCATGCGCCCAGCGCCAGGGCGATGGCAAGCACGACGACGGTGCGTGAGACGTTCAAGCGCGGCTGGAGACGCATGGATGACTCCGGATGCGGGACAGCCCCGGAGTTTATCCGAGCCCCCCACCCTCGACGCCCGCCCACCTGCAGGAGCAGCTATAGCTGCTTCTACAGGAAGCGGGACAGCGGGTCGCAGATAAAAGGTTCATCTCCCGATTGAGGGGGGGCGGGTGATGCTCCGGGAGGGGTGCGCGCTGCCCCCCCTGCCTCCACGGCGGGCCCGGACCTTTTGCGCGGTGGTGGACGCAGGCAACGTCGACGCAGATGTCGCAACCGGGCGGATCGTCGCCGGATCAAGCGGCACAGCCACGCCACACCACGTCCAGGAGCGCGAGCGCGACGCTCTTGATCTTCGTCCCGAAGCAGAAAAACGCCACGGCCCGTCCCGTGCACAGGGGGTGTGCGTACAGCCGGCCATGGATGGCCGGCGGCCGGCCTTGGGAGCAGGACGCGGACAGGCCGGGGGAGCACACCCCCTGTGTGCGGGACGGGCAGCGCGGACCAGGACGGAGCAGCTCCCGACGCAACAACGCTCCAACTTGCACGTCATCACCGCAGAGCCTCGACAAGAACCAGCCACTCCGCCGGGCCGGCCGTACGTCTCTGCCTCAATCGGCAGAAGAACCAGATAAAAGGGGGGTAGAGGGGAGGCTCAGCCTTCCAGCAGCGCCTTGATCGCAGCGAAGCCGACGTCGGCGCGCTCCTTCTTCCTTGCCGCGTCGACCACCGGGTCGGCGCCGTCGCGCTGCAGCTCGGCGGCCGGCAGTTCGTCGAGGAAGCGGCTGGGCACCAGGCGCAGGCGCTCGCCCCAGCGCTGCGCCTCGCGCGCATACGACAGCCACAGCTGTTCCTTGGCACGCGTGATGCCCACGTACAGCAGCCGGCGCTCTTCGTCGATACGGCCCTCGTCGACGCTGGCTTCGTGCGGCAGGGTGTCGTCGTCGACACCGACGATGAAGACATAGCGGAACTCGAGGCCCTTGGCCGCGTGCAGGCTCATCAGCCGCACCTGGTTGCCGGCGTCGCCCTTGTCGGCATGGCTGAGCAGCGCCAGCGACGCCGCCAGCTCGCCCGGCCCGGCGCCGCCGCGGGCGCCGTCGAACCAATCGGCAAGTTCATCGAGGTTGCCCCGGCGGATACGGAACATCTCCTCGGTCTTGCACTGCGCGCGCAGGGCGGCCAGCAGGCCCGAGCGTTCGTTGAGCGCACGCACCAGCTCCGCCGGCGTCAGCCGCGCGGCGTCGGCACGCAGGCCGCGGACCACGTCGGCGAAGCCCGACAGCGCGCTTGCCGCACGCGGCGCCAGCTGCTTGAGCATGCCGACCGATTCGATCGCGCGCGACATCGGCATGCCGGCGTTGCGCGACAGCTCGGCAAGCTTCGCCAGCGTGGTCGCGCCAACGCCGCGCCCGGGCGACTGCACCGACCGCAGGAAGGCGGAATCGTCGTCCGGGTTGGCCAGCATGCGCAGCCAGGCCAGCGCGTCCTTGACCTCGCCCCGGTCCAGGAACGCCGTGCCGCCGGTCAGGTGGTAGGGCACGCGCAGCATCTGCAGCGCCTTTTCCAGCGCGCGCGACTGGAATTTGCCGCGGAACAGGATGCAGAACTCGCTCCACTCGACCTGGCGCGCGGCCTGGATGAACTGGATTTCCGCGGCCACGCGCTCGGCTTCGTGCGCGGCGTCGCGGCACTCCAGGATCCGGATGCGTTCGCCGTCGGCCTGCGCGCTCCACAGCGTCTTCAGGTGTTCGTGCGGATTGTTGGCGATCAGCGCGTTGGCCGCGCGCAGCACGCGGTTGGAGCAGCGGTAGTTCTGCTCCAGCTTGATGACCTTCAGCGCCGGATAGTCGCGCGCCATCTGCGAAAGATTCTCCGGGTTCGCCCCGCGCCATGCATAGATCGACTGGTCGTCGTCACCCACGCAGGTGAAGTTGCCCTTGTCGCCCGCCAGCGCCTTGAGCAGCCGGTACTGGGCGTCGTTGGTGTCCTGGCATTCGTCCACCAGCAGGTAGCCGATGCGCTCGCGCCAGCCCAGCGCGCAGTCGGCGTCGTTTTCAAGCAGCTGCACCGGCAGCCGGATGAGGTCGTCGAAATCGACCGCGTTGAAGGCCGCAAGGCGCGCCTGGTAGAGCTCGTAGATCATCGCCGCGTCGTGCTCGGGCGTGGAGCGCGCAAGCGCACGCGCCTGCTCGGGCGAGTGGCCGCCGTTCTTGGCACGCGACACCAGGCCCTGCATCGCCTGGATGGCATCGGGCTTGGCCCCCGGCATCAGGTCCTTGAACTGGGCCAGTGAGTCGTCGGAATCGAAGATCGAGAAGCCGCGGCGCAGGCCGGCGCGCTCGTGCTCGACCTGCAGCATGCGCAGTCCGAGCGCATGGAAGGTGCAGATGGTCAGGCCTTCGCTGGCGTCACCGCGGATGCGCCGCGCCACGCGCTCGCGCATCTCCTTCGCCGACTTGTTGGTGAAGGTGATCGCGGCGATGCGCTTGGCGGGATAGCGCCCGGAATCGATCAGGTGCGCGATCTTCTCCACGATCACCCGGGTCTTGCCGCTGCCGGCGCCGGCAAGCACGAGCAGCGGGCCTTCGACGTGTGCGACGGCCGCGGATTGCTGGGGGTTGAGGCCGTGCATGGGGACTCCGGGGACGGCCGCGGATTGTATCAACGGCGGCGGTCCGGGCCGAACGCGCGGGCCGCGCGCCCCCGTCGCGCTGCGCCTCGCGCTGCCGCTAGACTTCCCCGATGGCCAAGCTCTATTTCTACTATTCGGCGATGAACGCCGGGAAGACCACCACCCTGCTGCAGTCCGCGCACAACTACCGCGAGCGCGGGATGCGGGTGCTGATCCTCGCCCCGGGGCTGGACGATCGCGCCGGCAGCGGCACGGTGGCCTCGCGGATCGGGCTGCAGGCCGAGGCCCGGGCCTTCGGCCGCGGCGACGACCTCCAGGCGCTGGTGCAGGCCGATATCACCGCGCACGGCCGGCTGCACTGCGTGCTGGTGGACGAGGCGCAGTTCCTGACCCGTCCGCAGGCCTGGCAGCTCTCCGAGGTGGTCGATGCGCTGGGCGTGCCGGTGCTGTGCTATGGCCTGCGCACGGACTTCCGCGGCGAGCTGTTCGAAGGCAGCCAGCACCTGCTGGCCTGGGCCGACGAGATCCAGGAGATCAAGACCATCTGCCACAGCGGCAGCAAGGCGACGATGACCGTGCGCGTCGACGGCCAGGGGCGCGCAGTCCAGGACGGACCGCAGGTCGAGATCGGCGGCAACGAGCGCTACGTCTCGGTCAGCCGCGCCGAATTCAAGCGCATCGTGCGCGGCGAGGGGCGCATCGAACCCTCGCAGCCGTCGCTGCCCCTGGCCTGATTCAGGCCGGCGGGAGAGACGGTGGCGTGTCGCACCGCTGCCGCCAGTAAAGCAGCTCCCGCGTCACGGCGCCGCCTTCCGGGCGCGCCATCGCCACCATCTGTTCGAGTGCGGTGAATACCGCCAGCGACTCCTCGCGACGCGGCCCGTGGCAGCGCAGTGCCGCCGCCGTGGCCCGCGCGCGCCAGGCGATCTTGCGCAGCTCGGTATCGCTCTCCGGCAGGGTGGCGAGATGGTCGAGCCGGGCCAGGGCGCCCTCGGTGCCCAGCTCGGCTTCCAGCTGCGCCAAGGCCAGCTCGGCGCGCCGGGCCACGGGGCGAGCAGCGCCGTAGGCCGCGCTGGTCAGGGCCACGGCGCGGCGCAGCGCCGCGAGCCCATCGCGCGTCAGGCCCCGCGCGGCGTCGACTTCGCCGGCCAGCTGCAGGGTGGTGCCCACCAGGCCGTGGTCGCTGCCGAAGCGTTCGCGACGCAGGCGCAGCGACTCTTCCAGCAGTTCGGCCGCGCGCGCCTGGTCGCCGGTTTCGTGCAGTACCAGCGCCTGGTTGAACAGGCCGCTGGCCAGCATCGCGTCGTTGCCGAGCTGACGCCAGGTCGCATTCGCCCGCTCCAGGCCGGCGAGCGCCTGGTCGAAATCGCCGCGCTCCCAGGCCACGATCGCCAAGCTGTTCTGGTTGCGGGCCACGTCGCCATGCCCCGGGCCCAGTCGGGAGACCAGCCAGGCGTGCGCATCGAGGAAGATCGCCTCGGCCTCTCCCAGGCGGCCCTTGTCGACCAGCAGCGCGGCCAGCTGGCGGCGTGCATCGACGGTCTCGCGGTGCTGCGGCCCCCGGATATCCAGCGCAAGTTTCAGGGCCTCGCGGCAGTCGGCTTCGGCCGCATGCAGATCGCCCAGCTCGCGCTGCAGGGAGCAGGTCGAACGCAGGATGCCGATCGCGAGGGGATGCCGGGTGCCGAGGCGGTCGTGCAGCAGGCCCAGCGCAGCGCGCTGTTCGCGCAGGGCCAGCGCACTGTCGCCCGCGGCCGCGCGCAGGATCGCGAGCTCGTGGAGACTCTCGACCACGCCGGCATCCTGCAGCGGATCACCCCGGCGGATCGCGAGTGCGCGCTGGAAGCCGGCGCGCGCCGCGACCAGGTCGCCGCTGTCGCGCTGGCAGCGTGCCTTCTGGGCATGGAAGTCGGCGGCCAGCTGCGGCAGTCGTTCCTGTTCGCGCAGGGCGAGGGCCTGCAGCGGCTGCATCACCGAGCGGCAGGCCCCCGGGTCGCCAAGCAGGCGGCGGATGCGGCCCATGTCGGTGGCGGCCTGCAGGGTCAGGCCGGGCGGCGGGTGTTCGATGCCGGCGATGATCGCCGCCTGGCGCTGCTGGAGTTCGAGGGCCTGGGTGTAGTCGCCCAGGCCCGAGCGCAGCCGGGCGATCACGCCCAGCAGTTCGGCCAGGGCCAGCGGCTGCTGTGCGAGTTCGAGCTCGCCGCGGCGCACGCCGTCTTCCAGCAGTCGCTGCACGTCGATATGGGCGCCGCCGCGGGTGCTGCCGGCGTTCTCGAACAGCCCGACCATGAAGCTCTGCAGCGCGCGCGCGCGCGCGGCCTGCTGCACCGCCTGCTGTGCCTGCCAGGCCACCATCGCCAGCGCCGCCACCAGCACCGCCGCGGTCGCAGCCCCGGTCACCAGCGCCCAGCGGTGGCGGCCGAGGTATTTGCGCGCCCGGTAAGCCACGCTCTGCGGGCGTGCGCGCACCGGCTTGCCGTCGAGGTGGCGGCGGATGTCCTGGGCAAGGGCCTCGACCGAGGGATAGCGGTGCTCGGGCTGCTTGGACAGCGCCTTCAGCACGATGTTGTCGAGGTCGCCGGCGATGCGGCGGGCGTCGCGGCGCGCCTGCGCACGGGACTGCGGTGTGGCGGATTCGCCGCCGGCACCCTGCTGCAGCGCGAGCGAAGGCCGCGGCGGATCGGCGCTGAGGATCGCCTCCTCCCATTCCGCGTCGCTCTTGCGCTTGAGCCGGTAGGGCTTGCAGCCCGACAGCATTTCGTACAGCACCACGCCCATCGAGTAGACGTCGGTCATGGTGGTGACCGGCTCGCCGCGTATCTGCTCCGGGGCCGCGTAGTGCAGGGTGAAGGCGCGCACACCGGTGCGCGTGCCCTCGGCCCCGACGTCGGGGGTGTCGAGCAGCTTGGCGATGCCGAAGTCGAGCAGGCGCACCTCGTCGAGCGGCGTCACCAGGATGTTCGAGGGCTTCAGGTCGCGGTGGACGATCAGGTTGGCGTGCGCATGGCTGACCGCCTCGCAGACCTGCAGGAACAGGCGCAGGCGGGCCTCCACGGTCGGCGCGCGCAGGCGGCACCAGTCGGTGATCGGCTCGCCGTCGACGTAGTCCAGCGCAAGATAGGGCTGCTGGTCGGCGCTGATGCCGGCGTCCAGCAGGCGCGCGATGTGCGCGTGTCCCAGGCGGGCCAGGATCTGCCGCTCGCGGGTGAAGCGCAGGCGCAGGTTCGGGTCGGCCAGCCCCGGCCGCAGCAGCTTCAGCGCCACCCGCCGCTGGTAGAGGCCGTCGGCGCGGCTGGCCAGCCAGACCTGGCCCATGCCGCCTTCGCCGAGCATGCGCTCCAGCCGATAGGGGCCGATGACCGCGCCGGTACGCGCCAGCGGCAGCTGCGAAACCACGGGTTCGGACAGGAAATCGTCCTGGCCCTCTTCAAGTGCCAGCAGGCCTTCCAGGTCGTCCGCCAGCGCCGGATCATCCTCGCGAAGCGAAGCCAGGCTCTGCGCGCGCGCCCCGGGCTCGAGCTCGAGCAGGGCGTCGAGCAGCGGGGACAGGCGTTGCCAGCGGTCGGGATCCATCAGCCGCGCGCGTGCCCGCCGGGCGCCCCGTCAGTCGGCTTTCAGCGAAGCCAGCAGGTACAGCCTCGCCTTCTGCCAGTCGCGGCGGATGCTGCGCTCGGAGCGCTCCAGCAGCTCGGCGATCTCGACTTCCGAGAGCCCGGCGAAGTAGCGCAGTTCGACCACGTGGGCGAGCCGCTGGTCGACCGCGGCCAGGCGGGTGAGCGCGGTGTCCAGGGCGAGCATGTCCTCGTCCAGGCGCAGGCCGCCTTCGAGGTCTTCCGGAAGATCGGTGACCCGGTGCAGGTCGCCGCCGCGCTTCTGCGCCATGCGCTGGCGGGCGTAGTCGACCACCACGCTGCGCATCGCCGAGGCGGCGTAGGCGAAGAAATGCGCGCGGTCGTCGAACTGCGCCTCGCGGCGCCCGATCAGCTTGAGATAGGCCTCGTGCACCAGAGCGGTGGCGTCGAGCGTCTGCCCGTACTGCCCGGCCAGCTGGCGCCGCGCCATGCTGTGCAGCTCCTGGTAGAGCGTGGCCAGCACGTTGTCGAGGGCAGCGCGGTCGCCGCCGCGGGCGGCATCGAGCAACAGCGTGATGTCTGCAGAGTCGACCATGGCACCTCCCCGGGACACCCGATCATAGCGCCTGCGCTCAGCGCTGGCAGGTTCCGCACCAGACCGTGGCGCGCTGCGCCAGCATCGCCTGCCTCAGCCGGAGACCGCAGCGTGGGCAGGGTTGGCCTCCGCGGCCGTAGACCGACAGCTCCTGCTCGAAGTAGCCGGGGGCGCCGTCGGGCGAGATGAAATCGCGCAGGGTGGTGCCGCCACGGACAATGGCGCGCGACAGCACCGCGCGGATTTCAGTGGCGATGCCGGCATAGCGCTCCCGCGATATGCGGCCGGCCGCGCGCAGCGGCGACACCCCGGCGGCGAACAGCGCCTCGGCGACATAGATGTTGCCCACGCCCACCACCACGCGCTGGTCCATCAGGAATGCCTTCACCGGCGCCCGGCGGCCGCGGCTGCGGGCGAACAGGTAGTCGCCATCGAAGCCCTCGCCCAGCGGCTCGGGTCCGAGCGCGGCAAGCAGCGGGTGCACTTCCCCGGGCGGCTGCCAGAGCAGGCAGCCGAAGCGGCGCGGATCGGTGAGGCGCAGCACGCGGGCGGCGCCCTGGGGGTCGGCCAGGGCGATGTCGACGTGGTCGTGCAGCGCGGCCGGCGTGTCGGCAGGCAGCACCCGCAGGCTGCCCGACATCCCGAGGTGAAGCAGGGCGCTGCCGGCGGCGGTGTCGAGCAGCAGGTACTTGGCGCGCCGGCGCACGGCGTCGATGCGCTGGCCGGGGAGCCGCTCGCCGACCTCGGGTGGAATCGGCCAGCGCAGGTCGGGTCGGCGCAGCAGCACGCGCTGCACGCGCGCGCCCTCCAGGTGCGGCGCCAGGCCGCGGCGGGTGGTCTCGACTTCGGGCAGTTCGGGCATGGCGGCAGCGTGGGGGCGCCCGGGTTCCCGCGCAAGACGGACCCCGCTGGCGAACGTGAAGCGGAGATGGGCCATACGCCATCGCAGGGTGGCAATCGACCCGCGCAGCTCCCATGATTGGAGGCGAACTCCTCCTCCCGAATACTCCCACGCCATGCCTGCTTCCCTGCTCGACTTCCTTGCCGGTGGCCTCGTCCAGTCCGGTTTCTGGGGCCTCTTCGCGTTCTTCCTCGTCGTCACCCAGCTGACCATCTTCACGGTCACGCTGTACCTGCATCGCAGCCAGACCCACCGCGGCGTCGACTTCCATCCGGTGCTGGCGCATTTCTTCAGGTTCTGGGGCTGGCTGACCACCTCGATGATCACCAAGGAATGGGTGGCCATCCATCGCAAGCACCATGCGCGCTGCGAGACCGAGGAAGACCCGCACAGCCCCATGCACAAGGGCATCAAGGAAGTGTTCTGGAAGGGCGCCGAGCTCTACCGCGAGGCGCGGACGCATCGCGCCGACATGGAGCAGTACGGCCGCGGCACGCCGGACGACTGGATCGAGCGCAAGCTCTACACCCCGCACGCCACCATGGGCCCGGTGTTGATGCTGGCCGTCAACGCCACCCTGTTCGGTGCCGCCGGCGTCGCGATCTGGGCGATCCAGATGCTGTGGATCCCGTTCTGGGCCGCCGGCGTGGTCAACGGCCTCGGCCACTGGTGGGGCTACCGCAACTTCGAGACCACCGATACGGCCACCAACCTCAGCCCCTGGGCGGTATGGATCGGCGGTGAGGAGCTGCACAACAACCACCATGCCTTCCCGAGCTCGGCCAAGTTCGCCCTGCGCCGCTGGGAGTTCGACATCGGCTGGGCCGTGATCAAGGGCCTGCAGGCGCTGGGCCTGGCCAAGGTGCTGCGCGTGGCGCCTTCGCTCGACGTGCGCCCGAACATCAACGTGCCCGATTCCGACACCCTCAAGGCGCTGCTGGCGCTGCGCTTCCAGGCCATGACCGACTACCAGCGGCGCGTGCTCAAGCCCGCGCTGCGCGAGGAAGCCGCCGCGGCCGGGGCGAAGCTGCGCGCGCTGCTGCCGCGCAAGCTGCGCCGCGGGCTGGTGGACGACGGCCGCTGGCTGCAGCCCGAGGCCCGCGCGGAGCTCAATGACTGGGTTGAACAGCGCCCGCGCATCCGCACCCTGGTCGACTACCGCGCCCGTCTGGCGGCCGTGCTTGAAGCGCGCAGCCAGAACGCCGCCGAGTCGCTGGCCCACCTGCAGGCCTGGTGCCACGAGGCCGAGGCCAGTGGTATCCGCGCGCTGCAGGACTATGCCGCGCGGCTGAAGGGCTACTCGCTGCAGCCCGCGCGCGCCTGAGGCAGGGCGCCTTCGTGCCCGCCGTGATCGGCCTGGATACGCGACGGCCCGGCTGGAGACAGCCGGGCCGTCGCGCGTCCGGTCCGGCGCTGGTGCTTGGCGCACTGCTTGCCGCGATGTCCATGGCCGCACCGGCGCAGGTCACCGCAACCCGCGACTACCTCGAACGCATGGACGCTGACGGTGATGGCCGGGTGTCGCTGGCCGAGTACCTCGACTGGATGGGCTACGCGTTCCGGGAAATGGACCGCGACGGCAACGACGTGCTCGCCCCCGCCGAACTGCCCGGCGGCAAGGGCGGGCCGATCACGCTGCAACAGCACCGCACCCGGCTGGCGGCGCGGTTCGCGAAGCAGGATGCGGACGGCGACGGCTTCCTCGACGCAAGAGAGCTGGCCGCGCCGCCGCAGCGCTGAGCCGGTCTTGCGCCTGCCGGCAGGCGGAGGGCTTGTTAGTATCCGCCGCATGTGGGGATACCTTGCGATGCGCGCATGAGTCCTGCGACGATCGAAATCGTCGCCACCGTGCTGTTCGCGCTGGCGATCGTGCATACCTTCAGCACCACGTTCTTCCTGCGCCTGGCGCAGCGGCAGCCGGCGCATGCCGGCACCTGGCACCTGCTTGGCGAAGTGGAAGTGGTGTTCGGCTTCTGGGCGATGCTGCTGGTGGTGGCGTTCGCCCTGCTCGAGGGCGTACCCGACGCCACCGCCTACGTCGACTCGCGCAACTACACCGAGCCGATGTTCGTGTTCGCGATCATGGTGATCGCCGGCACGAGGCCGATCCTCTGGGCGGCCACCCACCTGGTGGACGGCCTGGCGCGGCTGCTGCCCTGGCGCAACGGCCTGGAATTCTGCTTCAGCGTGCTGGCCCTGGTACCGTTGCTGGGTTCGTTCATCACCGAGCCGGCGGCGATGACGCTGGCGGCGATGATGCTGGCGCGGCGCGTCTACGCGGTGAACGTGTCGAACAGGGTCAAGTACGCGCTGCTCGGCACCCTGTTCGTCAACATCTCGATCGGCGGCGTGCTGACGCCGTTCGCCGCGCCGCCGGTGCTGATGGTCGCGGGCAAGTGGAACTGGGACATCGCCTTCATGATGGCGAACTTCGGCTGGAAGGCCGCGCTCGCGGTCATGTTCAACGCCGCCGCCGTGGTCTTCGTGTTCCGCAAGGAGCTGGGCAGGCTGCCGTCGGTCGAGGCGGGCACCAGCGCGCCGATGTCGATCCCGCTGGTCATCGTGCACCTGCTGTTCCTGGTCGGACTGGTGGTGTTCGCGCACCACCCGGCGGTGTTCATGGCGATCTTCCTGCTGTTCCTCGGCGTCGCCAACGCCTATCGCCAGTACCAGGACCGCCTGATCCTGCGCGAGGGCCTGCTGGTGGCCTTCTTCCTCGCGGGCCTGGTGGTCCTTGGCGGCATGCAGCAGTGGTGGCTGGAGCCGCTGCTGATGAACATGAGCAGTAATGCCGTGTTCTTCGGCGCGGCGGGCCTGACCGCGATCACCGACAACGCCGCGCTGACCTATCTCGGTTCGCTGGTCGAGGGTCTCAGCGACCAGTTCAAGTACATGCTGGTGGCCGGCGCGGTGGCCGGCGGCGGCCTGACGGTGATCGCGAACGCGCCCAACCCGGCCGGCATGTCGATCGTGCGCCGGCACTTCCACAACCAGTCCGTGCATCCGCTGGGCCTGTTGCTCGCGGCCCTGCCACCGACCGTGGTGGCGATGGCGGCACTGCGCTGGCTCTGAGCCGGCGTCGCGCGCCCGGGCTCAGTCGCCGCAGGCCTTGCGCAGCACCGGATCATCCGCGGGCAGCTGCACCCAGTTCGCGTTCTTCAGCTGCCCGCCGTGCTCCAGTTCGACCTGGTCGAGCAGGTCGGCACGGCGCTGCGCGCTGCAATCGAACACCGCGCCGTACTGCCGCGTCGGCTCCCAGCGGCCGGCGAGGATGATGCGGGTGAGCACCTGGCCCGGCATATCGGCATGGCGGCGGTCGAAGCGGTGGTCCACGGCGATCAGCCGGGTGCTGAGCGGGACGACGTAGGTCCACGGCCGGTACCAGGAGCGGACCTCGTTGCTGGAGGCGATCTCGACCCCGTCCGGGAAGGTGCCGGTGGTGCGGTCGAGCCAGGAATACTCGAACCAGATCGCCATCAGCAGCATCCCGGCACCGGCCGCGGCCGGCACGATCCACTGCGGCAGGCGCCGGCGCAGGGCGAAGTTGATCGAGAGCGCGATGCCGGCCAGGCCGAAGCCGGCGGCGATGATGGCGATGAACTCCAGCAGCATGGATGCTCCCGATGCGGTGGCGGGTAGATGAAGGGAGATTGTAGTCGCGGCCGACAGCGCAGGATCGCGCGTCCCGCAAGCAGTGCGGCCCGCCCCCGTCGCCGGGAGCGGGCCGCCGTTTCAGCACCTTGCGTGGATCAGTGGTGGCCGGTGGCCGCAGCCGCGCCGCGCGGGACGCGGATGTCCTCGACCAGGTGCTGGATGTGCTCCGGCACCGGCTTGGTCAGCTTCATCGTGATGTAAGCGGCGATGAAGTTGAGGAGCGCGCCGATCGCGCCGAAGCCCAGCGGCGAGATGCCGAACAGCCAGTTCTCCGGAGTGTCGGCCAGCATGTTCGTGCCCGGGATGAAGAACCAGCCCTTGTAGGTGAACAGGTACACGCTGGTGGCGATCAGGCCGGTCAGCATGCCGACGATCGCGCCGGTGGAGTTCATCTTCGTGGAGAAGATGCCCATCATGATCGCCGGGAACAGCGAGCTTGCCGCCAGTCCGAAGGCGAACGCCACCGTCTGCGCCGCGAACCCGGGTGGATTCATGCCCAGCCAGGTGGCGAGGACGATCGCTGCCGCCATCGACACGCGCGCGGCCAGCAGCTCCCCCTTCTCACTGATGTCCGGTTTGAACGTCCGCTTGATCAGGTCA
Source organism: Luteimonas sp. MJ250 (assembly GCF_039548455.1). NCBI lineage: Bacteria > Pseudomonadati > Pseudomonadota > Gammaproteobacteria > Lysobacterales > Lysobacteraceae > Luteimonas > Luteimonas sp. MJ250. The sequence continues at coordinate 165,334 of NZ_JBCLVB010000011.1, forward strand.
TGGCTCACCGCCGAGGAGATCGCCAGCAGCAGGCCCGCCGCCGTCGACAGCGCCGCCGCCAGGCCACCGGCCGCGATCAGGGCGATCACCCAGCCGGGCAGGCGCGCGATCTCCGGGTTCGCCAGCACCAGGATGTCTTGGTTGAAGGTGATCATCTCGTTGCCCTGCCAGCCGCGCTCGGCCGCGATGGCCGCGAACTCGGTGCTGGCCTCGTTGTAGGACTGGATCATGCCGTCGCCGTTCTTGTCCTCGAACGCCAGCAGGCCGGTCTGCTCCCAGTTGTGCATCCAGTCCGGGCGCGCCTCGTACGTCAGCGATTCGGCGGCGCGGGTGCCCTCGGGATAGATCGTGGTGAGGATGTTCAGTCGCGCCATCGCGCCAACGGCCGGGGCCACGGTGTAGAGCAGTGCGATGAACACCAGCGCCCAGCCCGCCGACCTGCGGGCGTCGGACACCTTGGGCACGGTGAAGAAGCGGACGATCACGTGCGGCAGGCCGGCGGTACCGACCATCAGCGACAGCGTGAACAGCGTCATGTTGAGCGTGGAATCATGCAGCCCGGTGTAGTCGTTGAAGCCCAGGTCCACCAGGATCTGGTCGAGGCGCGCCAGCAGCGGCATGCCGCTGTCGACATGGGTGGAGAACAGGCCCAGCTGCGGGATCGGGTTGCCGGTCAGCTGCAGCGAGATGAACACCGCCGGGATGGTGTAGGCGATGATCAGCACGATGTACTGCGCCACCTGGGTGTAGGTGATGCCCTTCATGCCGCCCAGTACCGCGTACACGAACACTACCGTCGAGGCGATCAGCAGGCCGGTATTGGTATCGACCTCGAGGAAGCGCGAGAACGCCACGCCGGCGCCGGTCATCTGCCCGATCACGTAGGTGATCGAGATCATCAACAGCGACGCCACCGCCACCAGGCGCGCGGTGCGGCTGTAGTACCGGTCGCCGATGAACTCGGGCACGGTGAAGCGGCCGAACTTGCGCAGGTAGGGCGCCAGCAGCATGGCCAGCAGCACGTAGCCGCCGGTCCAGCCCATGAGGTAGGCGGAGTTGCCATAGCCGACGAAGGCGATCAGGCCCGCCATCGAAATGAACGAGGCCGCCGACATCCAGTCCGCCGCGATCGCCATGCCGTTCATGGCCGGGTGGACGCTGCGGCCCGCGGCATAGAACTCCGAGGTCGAACCGGCGCGCGCCCAGATCGCGATCACGATATAGACCAGGAACGAGCCGCCGACGAAGATGAGGTTGAGAGTGAATTGATCCATGGCCGGCCCCTTATTGCTCGTCCACGTCGTACTCGCGATCGAGCCGGTTCATGTACCAGGTGTAGAAAACGATGAGCGCGATGAAGGTCAGGATCGACCCCTGCTGGGCGAACCAGAAGCCCAGGTCCGTGCCGCCGATGCGGATGCCTGCCAGCAGCGGGCGCAGGATGATGCCGAACCCGTAAGAAACCAGGGCCCAGATGCCCATGCAGATGAAGATGATCCGGAGATTGGCCTTCCAGTAGTTCTGTGGTGATTTCTCGGACATGGCTGTCTTTGCCCCCTCAGGCAGGTGGATCAGAAGGTGTACTTGACGGTGGTCTGGATGCGCTTGAGGTCGCCCTTGCGGTTGTCCTCCAGCTCACGCTGGCCCCAGCCGATCTCGGCGCCGATGTCGAGCTTCGGGAACGGCGAATAGATCAGGTTGGCGTGGAAGGACTGCGAGCGCTCGGTCGCGCCGAAGCTCTGCACGATCCCGTTCGCATCGATCACGCTTCCCCAGCCGGCAAGTCCGCGGTCGTTGTCGAACTCGGCCACCGAATACATCAGGTTGCTGCGCAGCTTGCCGTTGAAGGCGTGCCGCCAGGCGACGAAGCCGCCGGCTCCGTCCTGGGCGTGCAGGTTGCCGTTGGCGTCGAGCACAGAATCCGCGCCAACGCCGAAGCCCAGGTAGCGGCCGATGCCGCTGCCGTAGTTGGCCATCCAGCGGATGTCGTCGTTTGCGCCGATGTTGAAGCGGCCCGACAGGCTGACCGCGGCCCCGGTCTCGCTTTCGTCGCCCGACTTCAGCTGGCGCAGCAGGCCCGCGGCGCTGAAGTGGCCCCAATCGCCCTTCATCACATAGCGCGCAGTCACGTCGGGCATCGAATCACTGCCGCCGGCGTTGTTGCGTGCGGCGGTCGCGATGTTGCCGACCGTGGTGTGCGGGTTTTCCAGGGCCACCGAAAACGGGCCGCTGGTATAGCGGATCTGCGCCTGGCGGACGAAGGTGGTGCCTTCGGTGACGCCGACGAAATCCACGGCTTCCGGCAGCGCCGCCACGTCCTGGAAGTTCGACCAGGTCTGGCCGGCCAGCCAGCTGTTCCAGGTCACGAAGGCCTGGCGCAGGGTGATGCCGTGGGTGTTGGTATTGACCTCGTTGCCGAGGTTGGCGCTGCCGCCGCCGTACATGTCGGCTTCGATGTAGGCGCGGAACTTGTCGCCGCCCTCGGTCGTGTGGTCGGCGGCGAACCAGAAGCGCGAGAACGCGGCGTGCATGTCGGTATAGGGATCGCTGTCGGGCTCGGCGCCGTTGGCGGCCACCGGGATCGTGCCGGGCACGTAGAACAGGCGTCCCGCCGACCCCTCGGCGATGGCGCCGTCGCTGGTGTCGGTGACCATCGCGTCGAACTTGATGAAGCCGCCGTAGGTGAACACCGCCTCCGGATTGGCCAGGATCGGCTTGGACTGCAGCGGCTTGGCGGCCGGCTGCGCGACCTGGACCTCGTCCAGCCGGGTCTGCGCCCGGGTGATGCTTTCCTGCTGCTGTTGCTGCCCCTGCAGCAGGGTCTGGATCTGCGCCTCAAGCTGCGCGACGCGTGCCTCCAGTTCCTGTTCCTTCGCGCTCTGCGCGAACGCCATGCCGGGGGCCGCAAGCGCGACCAGGACCGCGGTTGCCAGCAACCGCCGTGAATTGCGTCGTTTCGTCGTCATCACTCCCTCCCACAGGATGCCCACGCAGCGCGCGGTGTCCCGAGCCTGACTGCGTGGGCGGTGCCCGCCTATTCGCCATTGGTCGAATACGCCGGGACGACGCGCCTGCGCTACCGCCGACCCGGGGGTCCCGCGGCGGGCCGCCGCGCGCCCTGCAGCGCCAGCCAGCACAGGCCGACGGTGACCGCGTCGCCCAGCGCGCTGTGGCGGGCCAGCAAGGGGACGCCGAGGGCGCCGGCGATGTGCTGGAAGTCGAGGTTGGGCGGTGCATTGGGCTGGGCGCGGCGTTCGCGGGCAGCGAATGCATCCGCGAGGTCGACGCGCGGGTTGGGCAGGCCGAAGCCGGTGAGCGCGCGCACGTGCGGTGACAGCATCGCCAGGTCGAAGGACAGGTGGTAGCCAAGCAGGGTGCGCCCCTCGAGCCAGTGCAGGAAGTCGCGCACCGCGGCCGTCACCGCCACGCCTTCAGCGGCTTCGTCCGGGGTGATGTGGTGGTGGCGGATGGACTCGATGCCGAAGGCGCGGTCGGCGCGGATGCGGCGTTCGAAGCGCTCGGACGTCAACACGCGGCCGTCGCGCACGGGCACCGCGGCCAGGCTGAGGATATGGTCCTGCTTCGGATCCAGGCCGGTGGTTTCCAGGTCCAGGCTGACCCATTCGCCCGGCGGCGCGGGCCGCAGCAGGCCGGCCCACTCGCCGTCGCCGGTCTTCCGCTTCAACCACCAGCGCCGGAAGGACCGCATCCTAGTCCCGCAGGTGGAAGCTTTGGCGGATGTGGCTGCGGAAGTCCTTGACCACGTGCAGCGCGTCGCGCATCAGCTCGCGGTCGAGGCGGCGCAGCCGCGAGGTGTCGATGTGGTTGTCGGGGGCGCTGCCGTCGGCCAGCGCGGCGAACTGTGCGTCCAGCCGCATGTGCTGGAACACGTTGAGCGCCTGCGGCAGGTCGCGGCCCAGGCCGGGCGACAGCTCGCCGCACTCGACCAGTGCGGCGCAGCGGTCGCGGCTGCTGGTGGCGGTGATCCCGTGGCGCAGTGCCAGGCAACGCAGGCCGTGGACCACCGGGAAGATGCCGCCCTTCTTGATGTCGGTGCCGACGCCGCCGCCGCGGACCCGGCCGAAGAAGGTCAGCGGGGTGTCGAACTCGAGCGTGGCCGCTGCCAGGTGGTGGAGCAGGATGCCGTCGTCGCCCAGCGCCATCAGCGCGTCCTTGACCGGCGCGAACAGCGCCGCGTTGCCGGCCACCGGCCGCGCGTCGAGCGCGATCGACAGGTCCAGCGCACCCTGGCCGCCATGCACGCGCTTCCACTGGCCGATGCGGTGGCGCCACTGCGTCGCGCTCATGCGCCAGCGCGGGTTGTCGACCATCACCCGGCCCGGGCACGGCGGGTAGCCGACCTTCGCCAGCGCGGCGCTGAAGCGGCCCATCGCATCTTCAAGCCCCGGCCATTCAAGGTCGTCGGCGAGCACCAGCGCGTTGTCCTGGTCGGTCTTGAGCAGCTGTTCGCGGCGGCCTTCGCTGCCCATGACCAGCAGGCAGACGCGGTCGCGCAGCTCCGCCGGCACGACCAGCTCGAAGATGCGGCCCATGATGCGGGTGTTGAGCGCGCTGACCAGCTCCATCATGTAGGGGATGCGCGTGCCGTTGACGTTCAGGCTGCGCACCAGCCGTGGCATGCCGGAGGCGGCCTCGGCGATGGCGTCGATGTCGCGGGCGCGGGCCAGGCGCAGGCTGATCAGGTGCGAATGGCTGGCGAAGTGCGCCAGCACCTCGGCCATGCCCAGGGTACCCGCGACCTTGCTGCCTTCGGTCACCACCACGCGTTCGATCTGGCGCTCGGTCATGTCGATCAGCGCCTGGAACAGCACTTCGCCGGTGCCGATGGTGGCCAGCGGGCGGCTGGCCAGGGGGCCGATCGGCGCGTCCAGCGGCAGGCCCAGCCGGGTCAGCGCATCCAGCAGGTCGGTGCGGGTGACGATGCCCGGCGCGTCGTGGGCCCGGTCGTAGACCAGCAGGCAGTCCACGCGCCGCTCGCGCAGGCGCGTGCTGGCGTCGGCGATGCTGGTCGTCGCGTCGACGCGCTCCGGGGGCGCGAGGTCGGCTTCGCCGACCCGGATCACCATCAATTCCGCGGCCTCGCCCCGCTCGCTGCCGCTGGACAGCCGGCCCTTGGTGGCCAGCCCCTCGTTGAAGTACGCCGCCACGCGCGGGTTGTCGGCCAGCAGCTGGCGGAAGGTGGCGGCCGGGATCAGGTGGCTCAGGCAGTCGCCATCGCTGCGGTAGCTGAGGCGCGCGCGCCCGGCCATGACCGCCCAGGCGCCGATGACGTCGCCCGGTCCGTAGTCGGCGAAGCGCTCCTCGCGGCCACGATCGTCCACCTGGAAGGCGTGCACGAGGCCCTTGAGGATGACGAAGACGTGCGGCGAGTCCCTGCCGGCCTCGATCAGGGTGCTGCCGCCGGGATGGAAGCCGATGTCGACGCCGGCCTGCAGGCGCCGGCGGCCGGCGTCGTCGAGCAGGTCGAAGGGCGGCAGGCTGAGGTCCAGGCCGGGCACGGGATCCATGGCCGCATTGTGCGTCGCGCGCGCGGGCCCGTGAATAGACCAAGGTCTAAAAACCTCGCCACCCGGCAATGCGGCAAACTGACCTGTACACGTTCCAGAGGGTGAGCCGCCATGTCCGAAGATATCTATCCCGTCCCCGAGGACTTCGCCGCGCAGGCCAACGTCACCGCAGCCGACTACGAGCGCGACTACGCCGAGTCCATCCGCGATCCCGACGCGTTCTGGGGCCGCATCGCCCAGCGCCTGGAGTGGATGAAGCCGCCGACCCGCATCCGCGACGTCAGCTTCGACCGCGAGGACTTCCGGATCCGCTGGTTCGCCGACGGCGAGCTCAACCTCAGCGTGAACTGCCTCGACCGCCACCTCGCCACCCGCGGCGACAAGACCGCGCTGATTTTCGAGCCCGACAACCCGGGCGACGAGGCGAAGCGCGTCAGCTACCGCGAGCTGCACGCCCGCGTCTGCCGCCTGGCCAACGCGCTGCGCAGCCTCGGCATCGCCAAGGGCGACCGCGTGACCATCTACCTGCCGATGATCGTCGAGGCGGCCGTCGCCATGCTTGCCTGCGCGCGTATCGGCGCCGTGCACAACGTGGTCTTCGGCGGCTTCTCCGCCAACTCGATCGCCGATCGCGTCGGCGACAGCGGCGCCAAACTCATCATCACCGCCGACGAAGGCCTGCGCGGCAGCAAGAAGGTGCCGCTGAAGGCGAACGTCGACGCCGCGCTCAAGCTGCCGGGCACCACCACCGTCGAGACCGTGCTCGTGGTCCGCCACACCGGCGGCGCGGTCGACATGCAGATGCCGCGCGACCGCTGGTACGACGCCGTGGTCGACGGCCAGCCGGACACCTGCGAGCCCGAGCGCATGAACGCCGAGGACCCGCTGTTCATCCTGTACACCTCGGGTTCCACCGGCAAGCCCAAGGGCGTGCTGCACACCACCGGCGGCTACCTGCTGTTCGCGTCCTACACCCACGAGTGCGTGTTCGACCTCAAGGAAAACGACGTCTACTGGTGCACCGCCGACGTCGGCTGGGTCACCGGCCACAGCTATATCGTCTATGGGCCGCTGGCCAACGGCGCCACGTCGCTGATTTTCGAGGGCGTGCCGAGCTATCCGGACGCCTCGCGCTTCTGGCAGGTGATCGACAAGCACCAGGTCACCATCTTCTACACCGCGCCCACCGCCATCCGCGCGCTGATGCGCGAGGGCGACGAGCCGGTGAAGCGCACTTCGCGCAAGTCGCTGCGCCTGCTGGGCAGCGTCGGCGAGCCGATCAACCCGGAGGCCTGGCGCTGGTACTACGAGACGGTGGGCGACAGCCGCTGCCCGATCGTCGACACCTGGTGGCAGACCGAGAACGGCGGCATCCTGATCTCGCCGCTGCCCGGCGCCTGGCCGACCAAGCCGGGCTCGGCCACCAGGCCGTTCTTCGGCGTGCAGCCTGCGATCGTGGATGCCGCCGGCAACATCCTGGAGGGCGAATGCGAGGGCAACCTCGTGATCATGGACTCGTGGCCGGGCCAGATGCGCACCGTCTACGGCGATGACCAGCGCTTCTTCGATACCTATTTCGCCGCCTACCCGGGCATGTACTTCACCGGCGACGGCGTGCGCCGCGATGCCGACGGCTACTACTGGATCACCGGTCGCGTCGATGACGTCATCAACGTGTCCGGCCACCGCATCGGCACCGCGGAAGTGGAAAGCGCGCTGGTGCTGCACCCGAAGGTGGCCGAGGCCGCCGTGGTCGGCTTCCCGCACGACATCAAGGGCCAGGGCATCTACGCCTACGTGACCCTGATCGCGGGCGAGGTCGAAAGCGACGAACTGCTGAAGGAGCTGGTGGCGCACGTGCGCAAGGAGATCGGCCCGATCGCCTCCCCCGACTTCCTGCAGTGGGCGCCGGCGCTGCCCAAGACCCGCTCGGGAAAGATCATGCGCCGCATCCTGCGCAAGATCGCCGAGAACGCGCCCGACCAGCTCGGCGACACCAGCACGCTCGCCGACCCGTCCGTGGTCGATGCGCTGCTTGGCAACCGGCGGGGCGCCTGACACGCACGTGGCCACCCTGCTGATCGCCGACGACCACCCGCTGTTCCGCGAAGCGCTGCGGGGGGTCGTCGCACGCGTGATGCCCGGGGCCACCCTGCGCGAAGCCGACAACGTCGACAAGCTCTACGCCCTGGTTGAGTCCGAGCCCGACGCCGACCTGCTGCTGCTCGACCTCAACATGCCGGGTGCGCACGGCTTCAGCGCCCTGGTCCACCTGCGCGCGCAGCATCCTGAGCTGCCGGTGGTCGTGGTCTCCGCGCGTGAAGAGCCGGCCGTGATGCGCCGCGCGCTGGACCACGGCGCCATGGGCTTCATCCCCAAGTCGGTGGACTCGGCCACGCTGGGCCAGGCGCTGGCGCAGGTGCTCGAAGGCGACCGCTGGGCGCCGCCGGCCGCGCTTGTCGCCCCGGCCGCGGGCGCTGAAGAGCACGACGCCGCGCAGCGCGTGGCCGACCTCACCCCGCAGCAGTTCCGGGTGCTGCAGATGCTGGGCATGGGCCTGCTCAACAAGCAGATCGCCTATGACCTGGGCGTGTCCGAGGCCACCATCAAGGCGCACATGACCGCCATCCTGCGCAAGCTCGGCGCCAGCAACCGCACCCAGGCGGTGCTGATCGCCGGCAGGCTGGCGCTGGAGCCCGGCGTGATGGCGCCGCAGCCCGACGAAGGCGACTGAGGGGCCGTCGGCTCGTCGCCCGTGCCCGACCCTCTCCTGCAGGTGTCGGTGCCGCTGGCTACGGCGTATGCCCGGCCATGTGCGGGCTCCGCTGCGCCGCCAGGAAGGCCCGCAGCGACGCCGGCTTGATCGGCTTGGTCAGCACCCGGTAGCCGCGCGCGCGCGCATCGCGCTTGACCTGGTCGCTGCCGTCGGCGGTCACCAGCGCGCCCGGCACGCGCGGTCCGTGCTCACGCAGGGCGTCCAGCGTGTCCAGCCCGTCCATGCGGTCATGCAGGTGGTAGTCGACCAGCAGCACGTCGGGCGCCTGCGCCATCTTCTGCAGCGCCTCGTCCACCGTGGTTGCGCGCAGGACTTCGATTTTCCAGCGCCCCAGCAGCAGCACCATGCCGGCAAGGATGTCGACGTCGTTGTCCACGCACAGCACGCGCATGCCCTCGAGCGAATCCGGCAGGCTGGTGGCGGGCACCGGGACGGGCGGCAGCACGGCGTGTGCGGAGCGCGGCACGCGTATGGAGAACATGCTGCCGCGGCCCGGGCGCGAGCGCACGTCGAGCGGATGCGACAGCACGTTGGAGATGCGCTGGCAGATCGACAGGCCCAGGCCCAGGCCCTGGGCGTCCCAGCTGCCCGGCTGGTCGATGCGGAAGAACTCCTCGAAGATCTGTCGCAGGTGGTACTCCGGGATGCCCGGGCCGGTGTCCCAGACCTGCAGTTCCACCGCGCCGCCGCGCGGCCGGGCGGCGAGCACGATGCGCCCCTCGCGGGTGTAGCGCAGGGCGTTGGCCAGGAAGTTCTGCAGCACCCGGCGCAGCAGGCGGCGGTCGCTGCGCACGGGCAGGTGGCGGGCGTGCACCCGCAGGTCGATGCCGCGGGCCCCCGCCAGGGGCGCGTACTGCGCGGCAAGGTCGGCCAGGAGTTCGGCGGCGTCGAAGTCGGACAGCTGCGGTTCCAGCGCGCCGGTGTCCAGTCGCGAGACGTCCAGCAGGCCTTCAAGCAGCTCTTCGGCGGCGCGCAGCGAGGTGTCCACGCGCTCGGCCAGGTGGTGCTGTTCGGCCGCGGTGTCGCTCTCGCGCAGCGCCGATGCGAACAGGCGCGCGGCGTTGAGCGGCTGCAGCACGTCGTGGCTGACCGCCGCCAGGAAGCGCGTGCGCGAGGCCTGCGCGGCCTCGGCCTCGCGGGTCCGGGTGGCCACGCGCTGCTCCAGCGTCTCGTTCACCTCGCGCAGCTCGCGCTCGACGCGCTTGTACTCGGTGACGTCGCTGTAGCTGGTGACGTAGCCGCCGCCGGGCAGCGGCTGGCCGCGCATCTCCACCACCTGTCCGGTGCTGCGCACGCGTTCGAACACGTAGGGCGAGCCCGCGCGCATGTAGTCCATGCGCTTCTCGACTTCGGCCTCGACGTCGGGGTTGCCGCCGCCGAGCTCGCCGCGCATGGCGTTGTAACGGATCAGGTCGGCCACCTGGCGACCGACGTAGAGCATGCCCTCGGGATAGTCGTACAGCTCCGCATAGCGCAGGTTCCAGGACACCAGGCGCATCCCGCGGTCGACCACGCTCACGCCCTGGTCGAGGTTGTCGAGCGTGGCCGACAGGATGGCGCGGTCGAAGCGCAGGTCCTGGCCGGCCTCGTCGAGCACCGCGACCACCTCGGCCACGTCCATGCCGGAGCCCTTCAGCGCGCTGGTCATCACCAGGCGCGCGGAAGACGCGCCGATCGCAGCCGCCAGCAGGCGCTCGGTGAACTGCGCCCAGCTGCGGTCGGTGGGCGTATCCGGCTCCAGCTCGCGGCCACTGGCGGCGGCGTGGTCGGCAAAGGCGCGACGCGCGGTGGCGACGCCGACGATGCGGCCGGCCAGGACCATCAGGTCGCCGACCTGCATCGAGCTGTAGGGCACGCCGGTGCCCAGCGGAAGCTGCGCGGCAGCGTACGGATCAAGGAAAGGTGCGATCCGCAGCCGCTCCTCGAAGCTCGGGCGCCAGCGCGCGGACACCAGGAACAGCGCGCCGACATTGGCCAGCAGCGACCAGAAGGTGCCGTGGGTGAGCGTGTCCCAGCCTTCGAGTCCGAACAGCTGACGCGGCCGCAGCCAGCCGAAGCCGAAGGGGCCGTCGTGCAGCCAAGCGCTATTGAACCAGCCCGCATCGGTCAGCGTGGGCAGCAGCAACGTGTACAGCCACATCCCGAAGCCGAGCAGCAGGCCGGCCTCCACGCCCTGGCGGCTGGCGCCGCGCCAGTACAGTCCGCCGATCAGCGCCGGCGCGAACTGCGCCACCGCCGCGAACGACATCAGCCCGTAGGACGCCAGCGTGGTGTCGCTGCCGCTGACCCGGTAGTAGCCCCAGGCCAGCGCGGCCAGGCAGATGATGGTCGCGCGCCGGATCCACAGCACGGTCGAGGCCACGTTGCCGTCGTGGCGCTGCGCCCAGCCGCGCGCCAGCAGCGGCGGCATGATGAGGTCGTTGGAGACCATGGTCGCCAGCGCCACGCTGGACACGATCACCATGCCGGTGGCCGCGGAGAAGCCGCCGACGTAGGCGAACAGCGCCAGCAGGTCGCTGCCCGCGCCCAGCGGCAGCCCGAGCACGAAGGTGTCCGCCGACGCGACCGACCCGCTGCCGTACATGGCCAGGCCCGCCGCGGTGATCGGCAGCACTGCCAGCGACACCAGCGCCAGGTAGGCGCCGAACATCCAGCGCGCGCGGCGGATGTCGGCCACGTCCATGCACTCCACCACCGCGACGTGGAACTGCCGCGGCAGGCAGATGATCGCGGTGAAGGCGAGCAGGGTCTGGCCGATGAATCCCACCGGCGGCGCCTCGGCCAGCAGCGCGCGGGTGGCCTCCGCCAGCTGGAGCTCGCGGCCGGAGAACCAGAACACGGCGAAAGCGCCCACGAACAGCAGCGCCACCAGCTTGACCATCGACTCCAGCGCGATGGCCAGCATCATGCCCGGGCGATGCTCGGTGGCATCCACCCGGCGGGTGCCGTAGAGGATCGCGAACAGCGCCATCAGCACGGCCACGTACAGAGCGGGATCGCCGATGCTGTCCAGCAATTCGTCGCCGCCACCGAGCACCTGCAGGCTCAGGGTGACCGCCTTGTACTGCAGCGCGAGGTAGGGCACCGCGGCGATCAGCGCGATCAGGGTGACCAGGGCCGCCAGCCGCTGCGCGCGACCGTAGCGGGCGGCGATGAAGTCGGCGATCGAGACCGTGCTCTGGCTTTGCGCCACCAGCGCCAGGCGCTCGAGGATGCGCCAGCCGAACAGCAGCATCAGCAGCGGGCCGAGGTAGATCGCGAAATAACCGATGCCGTTGCGCGCCGCGGTGCCGACCGCGCCGTAGAAGGTCCACGACGAGCAGTACACCGCCAGTGACAGGCTGTAGACCAGCGGCCGCATCCACGTGCCGCCGGCGCGCATGTGCACCGGATTGCGGTCGCCCCACCAGGCGACCGCGAACAGCAGCGCCGCGTAGCCCAGCGACACCAGCAGCAGGATCCAGCCTGGCAGCATCCGCGTTCCCCTTCGACACTGTAGGAGCAGCTACGGCTGCGACCGGCCCCGTCACCCGCAGCACAGCTGCGCCACAGGATAGCGCCGGTCGACCTGCAGCGGCTTCCAGTGGCGGCGATTCCGGGCATATATATCCCGGATGGTTCGGTCGCAGCCGTAGCTGCTCCTGCGGGGGAGTGCCACGCGTGCCATCGCGGCTGTAGCCGCTCCCACGGCCGGGAATGGCTGCTCCCACAACGAAAAAGCCCGCCTTGCGGCGGGCTTTTTCGCAGATCGCGTGAGGCCGGGGCCTTACTTGATCTTGCCTTCCTTGTAGATCACGTGCTTGCGGACGACGGGATCGTACTTCTTGATCTCCATCTTCGCGGGCGTGTTCTTCTTGTTCTTGTCGGTGGTGTAGAAGTGGCCGGTGTTGGCCGAGGAGATCAGGCGGATTTTGTCGCGCTTGCTGGGCATGGTGTCCTCCTCAGACCTTTTCGCCGCGGGCACGCAGCTCGGTCAGGACCGAGTCGATGCCATTCTTGTCGATGGTGCGCATGGCAGCCGCGGAAACGCGCAGCTTCACCCAGCGGTTCTCGCTGGCAACCCAGAACCGGCGCTCGTGCAGGTTGGGAAGGAAACGGCGACGGGTCTTGTTGTTGGCGTGCGAGACATTGTTGCCGGTCTGCACGCGCTTGCCGGTCACCTGGCAAACTCGGGACATAACGCACCTCGATGGTGATTGGGTGTTCCCCATGGCCTGGGGGACGGCGGCCCCGGCGTCCCGTGCGGGATGCGCCATGCGATACGGGTCATTGATTGCTGCCGGGCAGGCGCCGGATCGCATTCCGGGCCGCCTGGACCACCCGATCTGGGCGGCCGGACGCAGCGAGCCAAGCATTATGCGGGCTCGCACCTCCCCAAGGCAAGCCCGGGGGCCTGGCGCCCGCTCAGCGCTGTCCGCGCAGCCTCTCCAGCACCCCGTCCAGGGTGTCCAGGTCGCTGTAGTGGATCACCAGCTTGCCCTTGTTGCCGCGCCCGTGGGCGATGCTGACCCTGGCCGCCAGGACCCCGGACAGCTCGTTCTCCAGCGCCACGATGTCGGCCTGCGGACGCGCGGTGCTGCCGCTGCCCTTCTTCTTCGCGGTCGTCGGCACCCGGCCGGCGGCGAACTGCTGGGCGCGATGTTCGACCTCGCGCACCGACCAGCCGTGCTCGGCGGCGTCGGCGGCCAGCTTGCTGGCCAGGTCGGGCGACAGCGTGAGCAGGGCGCGGGCGTGGCCCATTTCCAGTCGCCGGGCCTCGACCAGTGCGCGGATCGCCGGCGGCAGCTCGAGCAGGCGCAGCAGGTTGGACACCGCTGCGCGCGAGCGGCCCACGGCTTCGGCCGCGGCGGCATGGGTCAGGTCGAACTCGTCGATCAGGCGCTGCAGGGCCTGGGCTTCTTCCAGCGGATTGAGATCCTCGCGCTGGATGTTCTCGATCAGCGCCATCGCTACAACGGTGCGGTCGTCGACTTCGCGCACCACCACCGGAATCTCGGCCAGGCCGGCTTCGCGCGAGGCGCGCCAGCGGCGCTCGCCGGCGATGATTTCGTAGGTGCGGTCGGGCAGGCGACGGACCACGATCGGCTGGATCACGCCCTGGGCGCGGATCGATTCCGCAAGCTCGGTCAGTTTCGCCGGGTCCATGTGCCGCCGCGGCTGGTATTTGCCCGGCGCCAGCGCGTCCACGGGCAGGGTGCGCAGGGCGTCGCCGGGGCGCGCCTCGAGCGCCGGCGCCTCTTCGGCGGCCTTGGGGCCGAGCAGGGCCTCGAGCCCCCTGCCGAGGCCGCGCTTCTTCGCAGTGCCGGCCTTGGCCGGCGGCTTCCTGGCTGCGGTCATGCCGCCTTCTCCTTCTGTTCGCGCTCGCGCTGGCGGCGGATCACTTCCCCGGCCAGGCCCAGGTAGGCGATGGCGCCGCGCGAGGCGCGGTCGTAGCCGACGATGCTCTGGCCATGGCTGGGCGCTTCGGCCAGGCGCACGTTGCGCGGCACGATGGTGCGGAAGACCCTGTCGCCGAAGTGGCTGACGAGCTCGGCCGAAACCGCATTGGTGAGATTGTTGCGAACGTCGAACATGGTCCGCAGCACGCCTTCGATCTCGAGCGCCGGATTGAGCTTCTGCTTCAAGGCCTCGATGGTCTGCAGCAGCGAGCTGAGGCCTTCCAGCGCGTAGTACTCGCACTGCATCGGCACCAGCACGCTGTCGGCGGCGGTGAGCGCGTTGAGCGTGAGCAGCGACAGCGCCGGCGGGCAGTCGATGATGATGTAGTCGTACGTCGGGCGCAGCGGGTCGAGTGCGCGCTTGAGTCGCTGCTCGCGGCCCTCGGCGTCCATCAGCTCGATCTCGGCCGCGGTCAGGTCGGTGTTGCCGGGCAGCAGGTCGAAGCCTTCGGGGGTGCGCACCAGGGCATCGGCGGCGCTTGCTTCTCCCAGCAGCACGTCGCAGGTGGAAGCGGCCAGCTCGCGCTTGTCCACGCCGCTGCCCATGGTCGCGTTGCCCTGCGAGTCGAGATCGACCAGCAGCACGCGCTTGGGCGTCTGCGCGAGCGCGGAGGCAAGGTTCACCGCCGTGGTCGTCTTTCCGACGCCGCCTTTCTGGTTGGCGATGGCGATGATGCGGGCCATGGGCTCGGTCTGCCTCGATGCAGGGCTGCGGCGGGAACCCGGCACGGAATCGTGACCGGGTCGGTGATTATGCCCCGGCGGGCGCCGCGCGGCCCACCACGATCAGGTGGCGTTCGGCGGCAAGCCCTGGCACGGCCAGCGGATGCACGGCTTCGACCTGCCAACCCGCGGGCAGCGCGGCGAGTTCGGCCTCCGGGCGCGCACCCTTCATTGCCAGCAACCGGCCGCCCGGCGCGAGCAGATGGCCGCCGACGGCGAGGATGTCGGCGAGGGTGGCCATCGCGCGCGCAGTGATCGCGTCGAAGGCGCCGGGCATGTCCACGGCTTCGGCCCGCGACTCGGCCACCTGCGCGTTGGCGAGCCCCAATGTGCGCACGGCCTCGCGCAGGAAGCGCGCCTTCTTGCCGTTGGATTCGACCAGGGTGACCTGCAGCGCCGGCAGCGCGATCGCCAGCGGGATGCCGGGCAGGCCGGCGCCGGTGCCGAGGTCGGCCAGGCGGGCGATGCCGCGCACATGCGCGTGCATCGACAGCGAGTCGAGCAGGTGCAGGGTCACCATTTCGCGCGGGTCGCGGATGGCGGTCAGGTTGTAGGTGCGGTTCCAGCGCGCCAGCAGGTCGAGGTAGCGGCGCAGCGGCGCGGCCAGCGCCGGGTCCAGGCCGAGTTCGGCAAGGCCGGTGTCCAGCGCCGGATGGGGATCGGTGTGCATGGCGGCCATTGTAGGCGGCTGCGCGTCAGGTCCAGCGCGCGCGCCAGGCCACGGTGGCCAGGTAGTCGGGCGCCGGCCGGAACGTCTGCAGGGTCCAGTCCGCGGGAATGCCGAGCGCCGGATCGCAGTCCGCCAGCTGCCAGGCCTCGTCCACGCATGCGAACACCAGCCGGTGCAGTCCGAAGGACAGCCCCTGGCCGTGCGCCTTGAGCACCGCTTCCTTGGCGCACCAGAGGCGGACGAAGGCGGCCTCGCGGGTCGCGTCGGGCATCGCCGCCAGCGCCGCGGCTTCGGTGGGCGCGAAGAAGCGGTCGGCCAGTACCTGAGCCTTGGGCCGCGGCCGCTTCGCTTCGATGTCGATGCCCACGCGCAGGCCACGCGCCAGCGCCATCAGCAGTCCTTCGCCGCTGTGGCTCCAGCTGGCGTCCCAGTCCTGGTGCGGCGGACCCAGCTGCGGCCGGCCATGCCCGCTGCGGCTGATCGCCAGGCTGCCGGCGGGTGAGGCAAGCTCGCTGGACAGCCATTCCCGTACCAGCGGTTCCGCCTGCTGGCCGTGGCGATAGGGTCGCCATGCGCAGCGGACGGGGCCGAGCTGGAGTTGGCCTGCGGACAGCGGCATCGGCGCGGGATTCCTTTGGATGGGGCGGATTGCCAGCGTAAAGTACCGCCTCTGCCGGAGGGAGTCGGCAGTCCGTACACAGGGGGACGCGGGCGCGTCCGGGAGAATGCAGCGCATGTCGGCAGTCATCACCATCCAGGAGCGGCCGGACGCCGCAACCGGCCCAAGGTCGCCGCTGGCGGCCGGTGCGCCGGGCCGCGCGGTCGCCTACGGCCAGGGCGGCAGCGTGGCGCTGGCGGATTTCCTGGCCGAAGTGCGCGGCGTGGCCGCGCTGCTGCCCGAGCGGCCGTTCGCGGTGAACCTGTGCGAGGACCGCTACCGCTTCCTGGTCGCCTTCGCCGCCGCCGCCGTGCGCGGCCAGGTCACCCTGCTGCCGCCCTCGCGCACGCGCGCCGCGATCGACGAGGTCCGCGCCCGGCACCCCGACAGCTACTGCCTGGGCGATGCCGACGCCTGCGGCTGCGCCGACATGGTGCCGCTGCCGCACTACCTCCGCCTGCCCGACGCCCTGCCGCGCCTGGCCGGCGGCATGCCGCAGCTGTCCGACGCAGCCACCGTCGCCATCGGCTACACGTCGGGCAGCACCGGCGCGCCCACGGCCAATCCCAAGACGTGGGGCAGCTTTGCCACCAGCACCGCGCAGAACATGGCCGCGCTCGAAGGCCTGCTGCCCGCCGGCGCCACCGCGCACGTGGTGGCGACCGTGCCGCCGCAGCACATGTACGGCATGGAGATGTCGGTGCTGCTGCCGCTGGTCGGCGGCGTGGCGGTGCACCAGGCGCGTCCGTTCTTCCCGGTCGACATCGCCGCCGCGCTGGCCGCCGCCCCGCTGCCGCCGCTGCTGGTAACCACGCCGGTGCACCTGCGCGCGCTGGTCGAATCGGGCGTCAAGCTGCCGCCGCTGGCCGGCGTCATCGCCTCCACCGCGCCGCTGCCGCCGTCGCTGGCCGCGGCCGCCGAAGCCGCCTTCGGCTGCGAGGTGCGGGAACTGTTCGGCTCGACCGAAACCTGCATCCTCGCGCGCCGGCGCACCGCCATCGAGCAGGCCTGGACGCTCTTGCCCGGGGTCGAACTGCAGCCGCAGCCCGATGGCACCCTGGTGCATGCCGCGCATCTGGACGCCGCGGTGGCCCTGGCCGACATCGTCGAACTCCAGCCCGGCGGCCGCTTCCGGCTGTGCGGGCGGCAGTCGGACCTGCTGGAGATCGCCGGCAAGCGCGCCTCGCTGGGCGACCTCACCCATCGCCTGCTGGCGATCGACGGCGTCCGCGACGCGGCGCTGGTGCAGCTTGCGCCAGATGCCTGCGGCGTCTGCCGCCTTGCCGCCGCGGTGGTGGCTCCGGGCCTGGACGAAGCCGCGATCAGGGACGCGCTGCGCCAAGTGGTGGACCCGGTGTTCCTGCCGCGGCCGCTGCGCCTGGTGGATGCGCTGCCGCGCAACGACACCGGCAAGCTCCCGCGACAGGCGTTGCTGGACCTGCTTTCGGGGGCTTGACCCCCCGTGCAAACGCCCACGTCGCCATCACGGGGGAATCCCCAGACTGGCGTTGCGCCGTACCGGCGAGGACCAATCCGGAGGATCCATGAATTTCATCGTCTATCTCATCGTCGGCGGCATCGCCGGCTGGCTTGCCAGCATCATCATGCGCACCGACGGCCAGCAGGGACTCCTGCTGAACATCATCGTCGGCATCATCGGCGGCTTCCTGGGTGGGTGGCTGCTGCCCATGCTCGGCCTCGGCCTGGGTGGCGGCTGGCTCGGCTTCCTGATCACCGCGCTGATCGGCGCGATCGTGCTGCTGGCGATCGTCAACCTGTTCCGACGCGGCAGCGTGCGCTGACGCAGCGCTCCAGACGTGATTCACAGGAGGCCCGGGATTCCCGGGCCTTCTTCGTTTCCGGCAGGCACGGGCAGGGCCGCTCCTACCGGGGGATGTCGAGCTCCACCCAGGCCGGGGCGTGGTCGCTGGGGCGTTCCCAGGTCCGCGGTTCGCGGTCGATGCCTGCGCCGACCGCGGCCTCCCGCAGCGCATCCGACACCAACGTGAAGTCGATGCGCAGGCCGAGGTCGCGGCGGAACGCGGCCTGGCGGTAGTCCCACCAGCTGAACACTCCTGCCTCGTCGCTGTGCAGGCGAAAGGCGTCGTGCAGGCCCAGGTCGAGCAGCGCCTGCAGCGCGGCGCGCTCGGCGGTGGAGGTGAGGATGTGGGTCTCGTTCCACACCTCCGGGTCGTGCACGTCGCGCGCGTCGGGCGCGATGTTGAAGTCGCCCAGCACCACCATCCTGGGGTGCCGCTGCAGCTCGTCGGCCAGCCAGGCGTGCACCGCCGCCAGCCAGCGCAGCTTGTAGGCGTACTTGTCGGTGCCCACGTCCTGGCCGTTGACCACGTAGAGGTTGACGATGCGCAAGCCGTCGACGGTGGCCGCGATCACCCGCTTCTGCTCGTCCTCGAAGCCGGGAATGCCGTACTGCACGTCGCTGATGGCGCGCTCGCGGGCAAGGATGGCCACGCCGTTGTAGGTCTTCTGGCCGAGGAACACGCTGCGGTAGCCGAGCGCGGCAAGGGCGTCATCGGGGAAGCGCTCGTCGTCGAGCTTGGTTTCCTGCAGGCCGACGATGTCGGGCGCGAAAGACTGCAGCCACTGCGTGAGATGGGGAAGGCGGACGTTGAGGGAGTTGACGTTCCAGCTGGCGATCTTCATCCGCCAATGATCGTCGGTCCGCGGCGTCCAGGGCAAACACGCCCCGGCTCATGGCTGCACTCACGCCCGGGCTAGAATCCGCCCATGGCCAACAACAACATCAGACCTTACCGCGGCACGCTGCCGAGGCTCGGCGAACGCGTCTACGTCGACCCCGCCGCCGTCCTCATCGGCGACGTCGGGATCGGCAACGACAGTTCGATCTGGCCGGGCACCGTGGTGCGCGGCGACGTCAACTTCGTGCGCATCGGCGCGCGCTGCAACCTGCAGGACGGAACCATCGTCCACGTCAGCCATGCCGGCCCGCATTCGCGCATGGACGGCTATCCCACGATCATCGGCGACGACGTCACCATCGGCCACGGCGCCATCGTCCACGCCTGCACGATCGGCAACGGCGCGCTGATCGGCATGGGTGCGACGGTGATGGACGGGGTGGTGGTGGAAGACCACGGCTACGTCGGCGCCGGTGCGCTGGTGGCGCCGGGCAAGGTGGTGCGCAGCCGCGAGCTGTGGCTTGGCAACCCCGCGAAGATGGTGCGCGTGATCGACGACGCGGCGGTGGAGGGCCTGCTGTACAGCGCCGCGCACTACGTGCGGCTGAAGGACGAATACCTGGTCGGCTAGTTGTGTAAACCCAGGACGTTGTTCAGTGGAAGCTGGATGCGGCTGATCGGGGGTTGGTAGCCAAGGCTGGCGTGCGGCCGGTACCAGTTGTACTGGTGCAGCCAGCGAGGAAGAGCGTGCCGACGCTGCTCCGAGCTGTCGTAGGAGCGGGCATAGGCCCATTCGCGCAGTGCGGTCTGCACCAAGCGTTCGGCCTTGCCGTTGGTGCGTGGCGTGTAGGGCCGGGTGCGCAGATGGCGCAGGCCCAAGCGGCGCAGGAGCTGGCGGAAGCGCCGGGACTTGTAGCAGGCACCGTTGTCGGTCATCACCCGGGTGAAGGTGACTCCCAGGCCGCGGTAGTAGCGCAGGGCTTGAAGCAGTGCGCGGCAGGCGCTGGATCCGCGCTCATCACCTTCAATGGTGCCGAAGGCGACTCGTGAGTGATCGTCGATGGCGAGGTGGACGAACTCCCAGCCGGCGCCATCGGAGGCGCCCTGGCGATCGCCAGTGACCCGATGCCCTGGGCGCCAGAAGCGGCCCAGCTTCTTGATGTCCAGATGCAGCAGGTCCCCGGCCTGGTGATACTCGTAGCGATTGTCCGGGCGAGCCGGCTCAAGCTCGGCCAGCCGGTGCAGCCCGGCGCGGCGCATCAGCCGGGCAATGGTGCTCAGGCCGACCGGCAAGGCCAATGCGATCTGGCGGTAGGTCTGGCGTTGACGGCGCAGCGCGGTCACCTCGGCGGCCACCGATGGTGGGGTGGCATGCGGACAGCGGTGCGGGCGCGATGACCGGTCATCCAGGCCTGCCCAGCCTTCTTCGCGAAAGCGGCGCAGCCACTTGTAAGCGATTCTGACGCTCACGCCCGCGGCATGCGCTGCCTCCTCGACCCGCAGGCCATGGTTGATCACTCGCTCCACAAGCAAGGCTCGACCGCGAGGCGTAAGACGGGCATGTTTATGCAGGTTCATCCGGGGCTCCTGGAGGGGTGGCTGATTCGCACCTCCAGTCTTCCGGGATCACCCCGGATGAACAACCTACTGAGAGATCACAGCTAGTCGGCAGTGACCAGATGCGCGTGCTCGGCGCGCAGCTCGCCGTAGATCTCGTCGGTCTCCGGCCGCACGCCGTGCCAGCGTGCGAACGACAGCGCCGCCTGTTCCACCAGCATGCCCAGGCCGTCGACCACGGCGTACGCGCCGCTGGCACGGCCCCAGGCGAGGAAGGGAATGGCGGCCTCGCCGTAGTTGAGGTCGACCGCGGCCATGCGCCGGCCGATCAGCGAGCGCGGCAGTGTCGGCAGTCCGCCGCTGCGCGCTGCCGAAGTGGCGTTGACCACCAGCTCGAACTCGCCCAGCGTGCCGATGTCGGCCATGTGCCGCGGATGCACGCGGCCGGGCTGCCCGAGCAGGTCGGCCAGCGCGTCGGTGCGGGCCGACGTGCGGTTGATGATGTAGAGGTCGCCGATGCCGGCGTCCAGCAGCGCCGGGGCGACGCCCCGCGCGGCGCCGCCGGCGCCGATCAGGAGCGTGCGGCGCGCGCGCAGGTCGAGGGCGTGGCGGCCGGTGAGGTCGCGCACCAGGCCTTCGCCGTCGGTGTTGTCGCCGTGCCAGTCGTCGCCGTTGCGCACCAGGGTGTTGACCGCGCCGGCGCGGCGCGCGCGCTCGGTGGTGTCGGCGCAGAGCGCAAGCGCCTCCTGCTTCAGCGGCAGGGTGACGTTGGCGCCGGCGCCGCCGCGCTCGGCGAATTCCGCCAGGCGGGTGCGGAAGTCGCCGATGTCGGCGTCGATGGCGGCGTAGTCGATGGCGATGCCGGCGTCGCGGCCGAAGGCGGCGTGGATGCGCGGCGACAGCGAATGCGCGACCGGATGCCCGAACACTGCGTAGTGCTTCATGACTGTCTCCCGGGAGGCCGTAGCGGTACGCGGCGCACCGCCGATGGGTTCGAGTCTACGCCTCGGCTCAGCGCTCGCGCAGCCAGCGCGCGGCGTCGAGCGCGAAGTAGGTCAGCACGCCGTCGGCACCGGCGCGCTTGAAGCCGAGCAGCGACTCGAGCACGCAGTCGCGCTCGTCCAGCCAACCATTTGCGGCGGCCGCCTTCAGCATCGCGTACTCGCCGCTGACCTGGTAGGCGAAGGTCGGCACGCCAAAGGCGTCCTTTACCCGGCGCACGACGTCCAGGTAGGGCATGCCGGGCTTCACCATCACCATGTCGGCACCCTCGTCGAGGTCGGCGGCGACTTCGCGCAGCGCCTCGTCGATGTTGCCGGGATCCATCTGGTAGGTGCGCTTGTCGGCCTTGCCCAGCGCCGACGCGGAACCGACGGCATCGCGGAACGGGCCGTAGAACGCCGAGGCGTATTTGGCGGCGTAGGCCAGGATGCGCGCGTGCACGTGGCCGTCTTCTTCAAGCGCCATGCGGATGGCGCCAATGCGGCCATCCATCATGTCGCTGGGTGCGACCACGTCGGCACCGGCGCGGGCATGAGACAGCGCCTGCTTCACCAGCGCCTCGACGGTGATGTCGTTCTGCACGTAGCCGGCGTCGTCGACAATGCCGTCCTGGCCGTGGCTGGTGTAGGGGTCGAGCGCGACGTCGGTGATCACGCCGAGTTCGGGGAAGCGCGCCTTCAGCGCGCGCACCGCGCGCTGGCAGAGGCCGTCGTCGGCCCAGGCCGCGGCGGCGTCGAGTGACTTGGCTTCGGGCGCGGTCACGGGGAACAGCGCCAGCGCCGGGATGCCGAGTTCGCAGGCCTGCTCGGCATCGCGCAGCAACTCATCGATCGACATGCGTTCAATGCCGGGCATCGAAGGCACGACGGTGCGACCGTCGGGCTCGTGCACGAACACGGGATAGATGAGGTCGTCGACGGTGAGCGTGTGTTCGCGCATCAGGCGGCGCGAGAATGCGTCGCGGCGCATGCGCCGGAAGCGGGTGTCTGGGTAGGCCATGCGGCCATTCTACGTCGCGGGTGTGCGCTCGGCAGCCCGCCGGAGCGTCGGCGGGCCCCCGCCGGATGCCAGGCCGGGCCTGACAGCATTGAAAAAGCCGGCGCCCCGCTGGGGGGCGCCGGCCATGGTTCACATCACAGCCTTGCAGTCAGAGCGAGCACCTGCGCAGCGCGGACTCCGCGCTGGCCGGGATCGCGTCAACAGCACGCAGCGAGGCGATGAACGGCGCGAGGCACGCCGCCACGCCGGTCTTGGCCTTCACCGTCGAGCGGCACAGGGCGTCGGCGGCCTGCAGCTTGGCACCACCGATCAGGCCCGGGACGTCGGCGTCGAGCACCGGCACGCCGGTATCGCAACGACCGCCGCGGGTCTTGGCGGTGCTGTCGTTCAGGCCCCAGCCGAGGTCCGCATACAGCGCAGGCGACAGGTCCACGCGCAGCGAGCCATCCAGGTCCTGGTTGATCGACGGTTCCATCAGCGCGTTCGGCGAATGGCTGACGTCGAAGTGCGAGAACGTGGAACCCTGGGCCAGGACGGCCGGGGCGTACATCAGCGCGCGACCGGAATCGTCGGTGCCGGCGAAGGCGCTCTCGTCCTCCTCCAGGGCCAGGGTCGCACCCGGGATGCCGTCCTTGAGCAGGGTGCCGTCGGCCAGCGAGACGCTGATCGTGGGCACGGTCGCGGCCACGGCGGCGTCTTCGGCCATCTGGATCACGCCGGCGACGTTGTTGGCGACCACGACCGCGATCGCACCGGCATCCTCGGCCATCTTCGCCTTGATTTCGAAGGCGCAGGTGCCACGGTCAACGATGGCGATCTTGCCGGCATAGGCACCGGCGGGCGAGGCCACGCAGCCTTGGCCCGGGTTCGCGCTGCCGTCGTCGACCAGCACCAGCTCGCCGCTGAAGTTGGCCGGCGTGGGCTCTGCGCCGAACGCCGCCGTGCCGAACTCGAACTCGCCGCTGACGGTGCCGCCGCCGCTGAGCGTCATCTTCGGTGCCAGCGCCATCGGCACCTGCGCGATGACGTTCGCGCCGGTCCAGGCCAGGCCGCCGCCGGTCGCCGCCACCACGCGCTGTGCGTTGGTCATGTCGATCCAGTTCAGGCCCGACACGTTGTCGAACACGAAGCTGGAATAGATGTCCGGGTAGCCGCTTTGCGGGGCGCCGCTGGCCAGGCTGTAGAAGCCCTGGAAGTTCAGGCCGTGGCCGATTTCGTGCATCACCACGTCGAGGAAGTTGATCAGCCCCGTGGGGGTGTTGCCGTCCAGGCCGTAGTACCAGCCCGAGGTCTCCATGCAGCCGGGCGAGCCCAGGTCGGCGTTGAAGTTGCTGCTGATCTCGTCCTGGCCCTCCGTCAGGTCCATGCCGGTGATCGAGTTGGCCAGTGCTTCGCCATACCAGGTTCCGGGGACGGCGCCATCGAAGTCGCGCTGGATGTAGCGCGCGCCGGCCGAGCCGAGCACGCCGCCGGTGGCGGTGCAGGTCAGCGACGTGAACTGGGCCTGGACGCGGATCGGCTCCTCGCTTTCCAGCACGGCGCCCCAGAGGTCGGCGGCGAACTGGTAGGCGATCTGGCGCTGCTCGCCCACGGTCTTGCCGGGATTGCCGCCCACCGGCACGGCCGGGGTGGGGTCATTGAGGCCGACGCCCGGCGCGTTCATGTTGACCGGGATGATGGTCGCGGCGCTGGCTGCGCCGATGGCGAAGGTCGAGGCGGCTGCGAGTGCGCAGGCAAGGATCGTCTTATTCACGGGCGGACTCCACGGTGGTCGCGGGTGCGGCATGGCCGTGGGCATCGCCGTGGCCGATGACGATCGAACCGTCTTCGAGCTGGGTGGCGGTCACGTAGGACATCATGTCTTCGGAGACCTGCATGCTGACGCGGCCGTCGCGGTGACGCTTGGTGGTGCGCTCGGCTTCGGCGCGGGTCTTCGGGCCCGGCTTCGCGATCGACATGCGGTCGGCGGTGCGCAGGCGCGAGTTTGCAGCGGCGGCCTTGCGCAGCTCGGCCTGTTCAGCGGCCGTGGGCGCGCGCAGGCGGCCGGTGGCGGGATCGATGGCGACGGTGACGCCTGCATAGGAACCGGTGGCGGGTGCGTCGGCAGTGGCGGGCTCGGCCGCGTGAGCAGCGAAGCCGGCGGACAGGCCGGCCAGCAACAGCAAGGTGGTGCGTTTCATCGGAGTCAATCCTCGGAGTCGAGGCACCCGGGAAAACCGTGGCGTGAGCCACCGTTCCCCCCGAACGGTGCCTTCGTGGTCAATGCGAAGGTGTGCAGGCCGTGTCGTCCTGGCCCAGCCCGAATATGCGCCGTGTCCGGATATCACTCAATCGTGCGCTGCAACAAGACGGGTGCGGATGGTCGCGCCGCTGCTCAGACCAGGGGGGCGCCATGCACGCCGTCGATCTCCACCGCCAGTTCGTGGCGGCAGATCGCCGCGTGCAGCAGCAGTCGAGGCACGGCGTCGCCGAAACGCTGGTCCAGCGCGTCGGCCACCAGCGGCAGGTCGTGGGCGTCGCGGACGTAGACCTTGAGCCGCGTGCCGGCGCCGAAGCGCGTTGGCAGCGATGGGTCGTGGCGCCGCGCCGCGCCGACCAGCGCGTCGAAGTTGGCGAAGGTCTCCTCGAGCTGGGCGAGCAGCTCGCCGTCGTGCATCGACGCATGGCCGACCACCGCCGCGGTGCCCGAGAGCAGCAACGGCATGGCGCTGCCGGCCGGCGGCAGCATCGCGCGCGCGAAGCTTGGCGCCTGCGGGCCGTACTGGCGCGGATAGCGGTAGGCGCTGACCTGGCGCGGGTTCTCCACCGGCGTGCCCGGCGCCGCCGAGGCCAGCCAGTACACCTGCACCACGCGCTCGCCGTCGCATCGGCCGATGGCGGTGGCCGCCGGCAGCGTGCGCACGTCGAAATCGCCCAGCCCGCGGGCGCGACCGACGCAGAAGGCGCGGTAGCGTTCGTCGTCGCCGCTGCCGAGCGTGATCGCGTCGACGTAGTTCCACACCCGCAGCAGGTGCGGGGTGCGGCTGCCGGTGGTGAAGGCCGCCAGCCGCGAATAGGCGTGCCGTGCGGCTTCCTGGATGTCGCCCTCGCGCTCGGCAACCTCGACCACGCCGAACAGCAGCTGGCCGTCGCAGGCCCAGCGCAGGCCATCGTCGCAGCCGCGGATCACCGGCGCGCTGCCGCGCCAGACCTCGAAGCCGGTGCTGTCGTGGGGCTCCAGCGGCACCCGCAGGTAGCGCGGATCGTCGTGCGTGGCCGGCACCGCGCCGCCGAAACCGAACACCGCCAGCACGTCATCGCAGCCCAGCAGGGCCGACGGGCCCGGTGCATCGACGTACTCTATCGAGAGCCGGGGCAAGCCCGCGGCCGCGGGGGCGCCACGAACCGTGGCGCGGGGGCCGGCGTGTGTGTCTTCTGCGGGGTTGTGCATTTCGCGACGCGCGGTGGCCATGCGATCATCGGGGGCAAGATGATAGCCGCAACGGAAGCCGCAGCATGTCCACACAGTCCCCAGCCGAACGCGAACTTGCCGAACTCCTGGTCGAGGCATTGAGCCTGGATGACGTCGAGCCCGGTTCGATCGATCCCGAAGCGCCGCTGTTCAACGCCGGCCTTGGGCTGGACTCGATCGACGCGCTGGAGCTGGCGCTGGCGGTGGGCAAGCGCTACGGCTTCCAGCTGCGTTCGGACAGCGAAGAGAATCTCCGGATCTTCGCCTCGCTGCGCGCGCTGTCGGCGCACGTCGAAGCCAACCGCGCCTGACGCCGGCGCGCCCGGTGCCGGCCATGGGCCTGGCGCTCACGGTCGCGATGGCGGTGGCCTACGCGGTGCTTGCGCACCTGGCCAGCGCCACCCTCGATGACCGCTACGCCTATGCCGCCCTGCTCTCGCTGGCGGTGATGATGCTTGCCGCGGGCCTGGCCGCGCGCCGCGCCAAGGCCTGGGCCGCGCTGCCGCTGGCGGTCGCCGCCTGCCACCTGCTGTACCGCTCGGGGCATGCCGGGCTGCCGCTGCTGGTGGCGCCGGTGATCTTCGTCGGCGTGATCGCGTGGCTGTTCGGCCGCAGCCTCTGGTCGCCGCGCGGTGCGCTGATCACGCGCATCGTCGCCGCCATCGATGGCAGCACCGTCGACACGCTGGCACCCGAACTGCTCGTCTACAGCCGCCGCCTGACCGCGGCCTGGGCGGGCGTCCTGCTGCTGCTGGGCACGGCCAACCTGGCGCTGGCGATGGTCGCCGAGCCCGGTGGCCTGCTGTCCAGCCTCGGCCTGCCGTCGCCGGTCAGCATCACCCGCGAGCAGTGGTCGCTGTTCGCAAACATCCTGAACTACGGGCTGCTTGGCGGGTTCTCCGCCATCGAGTTCGCCTGGCGCAGGCATCGCCTCCCCGGGCACCACGGCAGCTTCGTCGACTTCCTCCGGCAGATGGCGGGGCTGGGGCCGGCGTTCTGGCGTGATTTCCTGCGCTGAACAGGGGTTCGGGCGTGGCCTTTGGGTATGCTTTGCCGATGCAGCAGCGCGTCGACAACATGGAAGTGGCCGAACCGGCCCTGCAACGATTGGCCTGGAGCGTCCACAACGCAGCGGGCTTCGTCTTCATGCTGACCTGGACCGCGGGCCTGATCAGCCTGTCGCTGCTGGTGCTGCTCGTCAGCCGTCGCCGCGACTGGCCGCTGCGCATGGCCGCGCGCTGCTGGGCGCCCGCGCTCCTTGCCGGGACCGCCGCGCGCCTGGAGGTGGAAGGCGCCGAGCACATCGACTGGTCGCAGCCGCGCCTGCTGGTGTCCAACCACCAGTCGATCATCGACGTCTGCGCGCTGTTCCGCGCGGTGCCGGTGCCTCTGCGCTTCCTGCTCAAGCAGGAGATGGCCCGGGTGCCGTTCGTGGGCTGGTACGCGCGCGCCTGCGGCATGCTGTTCATCGAGCGCGACAACCCGCGCGCCGGCCCGCGCCTGCGCCGCGAGGCCGCGGCGCTGCTGGGCGATGGCCACACGCTGTGCCTGTTCCCCGAGGGCACGCGCAGCCGCTGCGGCGCGGTGGCGGCGTTCAAGGGCGGTGCCTTCCAGTCTGCCATCGACGCCGGCGTTGAAGTGCTGCCGGTGGCGATCGAAGGTGCCGGCGCGGTGCTGCCGCCGGACGGCTTCCGCGCCCGGCCCGGCGTGATCCGCGTCCGCTTCGGCACGCCGCTGCCGACCGCCGGCAGTGGCTCCAGCGCGACCGCCCGCCAGGCGCTGGCCGACGCGGCCCACGCCTCGGTGGTCGCACTGCTGCGCCAGGCATCCTGAGGCGCGTGCGCGGCCCGATGGAGTTTGTCGTCGAACACGATCATCCCTGCCTGCCGGGTCACTTTCCCGGACGTCCGCTGGTGCCGGGCGTGGTGATCCTCGACCACGTGCTGGCGGCGATCGAAGCCGTGCACGGGCCGCTGGGCCCGTTGCGCATGCCGCAAGTGAAGTTCGCCAGCCCGCTGCTGCCAGGCGAGGTCGCGCGCGTGGAGCTCACCGGTGAGGCGCTCCGCTGTCGCTTCCGCGTGCTGCGGGAGGCGACGCTGGTCGCGTCGGGCGAGGTGGCACTGCCATGAACGGCTGGAAGCAGCGCCGCGAGGGGGGCGGCCGGTTCGCGGTGTGGCTGCTGAGCAGGGTCAGCCTGTGCGCCGGCCGCGGGCTGGCGCGGCTGCTGCTGTACCCGATCACGGCGTACTTCCTGTTCCGCCGCGGCGAAGAGCGGCGCGATTCGCGCGCCTACCTCGGTCGCGTGCTCGGCCGACCCGCCCGGCTCGCGGACGTCGCCCGCCATATCCACACCTTCGCCGCCACGATCCTTGATCGCGTGTTCCTGCTGGGTGGAGACATGGGCCGCTTCGACATCCGGGTCAGCGGCCTGGACTCGCTGCACGCCGCGCTCGACCGCGGCCGGGGCGTGCTGGTGTTCGGCTCGCACCTGGGCAGCTTCGAGGTGCTGCGCGTGCTCGGCCGGCAGCGACCGGAGCAGAAGATCCGGGTGGTGCTGGACAAGGCGCACAGCCCGGCGGTCACCCAGCTGCTGGACACGCTGAACCCGGACCTCGCGGCCTCGGTGATCGATGCCGGCCAGGACGGCCCGGCGATCATGTTCGCGATCCAGCAGGCCACGGCCGAAGGCGCGCTGGTGGCGCTGCTGGTCGACCGCACGCAGCCGGGCGGGACCTCGGTCGGCGCCTCCTTCCTCGGCGACCAGGCGCAGTTCCCGATGGCGCCATGGCTGCTGGCCTCGGTGCTGCAGGTGCCGGTGCAGCTGGCCTTCGGCATCTATCGCGGCGGCAGGCGCTACGATCTCGTGTTCGAACACTTCAGCGACGGCGTCGCGATCCCGCGGCGCGAGCGCGCGGCGGCGCTGCCCGCGCTTATCCAGCGTTACGCTGCCCGGCTTGAACATCATCTCCGCGATGCACCGTTCAACTGGTTCAATTTCTACGACTTCTGGGGTGACCTTGAACACAGCCGAGGGCAGCAACAGCGCCTGCCGCACGAACATGGACGCGGGTCCGGGGCGCCGGCATCCGCCGACCCGGAACCGCAGGCCCGGGACGCCGGCCTGGGCGCTGGCGGCCCTGCTGCTGGCGGCGACCGCGCTGCCGTCGGCGGCGCAGCCGGCGGTCGATAGCGCCTGGATCCTGCAGCGCCTGGCGCGGCCGGCGCCGGTGCGCACGCCCTTCGTCGAACTGCGCGGCTCGGCCATGCTGAAGGCGCCGCTGCGCATCGAGGGCGAATACGCGCGCCCCGACGCCACAACCCTGGTGCGCGAGGTCCGCGTGCCCTACGCCGAGACCACCACCATCCGCGGCGGCGAGGCGACCATCGCCCGCGGTGACCGCAGGCCGCGCACCTTCGCGCTGTCGCGGGCGCCCGAGCTTGCCGGCCTGCAGGCCAGCTTCGGCGCGCTGCTGGCCGGCGATGCGGCCGCGCTGCAGCGCGACTACCGCATCAGCGCCGGCGGCAGCCGCGAGGACTGGACCCTGGTGCTGGTGCCACGCGACGCGACGCTGGCCGCGAACGTCCGCGACATCACCCTGCATGGGCGCGGCGCCGAGCTGCGCTGCATCGAGACCCGGCCGGCCGATGGCGAGCTGCAGCGCAGCCTGCTCGCGGGCGCGGCGCGCGCCGCGATCGCCGCCGGCGACGGCGCCGCCTACGAGGTCCTGTGCCGCGACCCGGCTGCAGCGGCGCAATGAGTCCCGCGGATCCGGGTCCGGTGGACCGCGCCGCGGTGGCGCAATGAGTCCGCGGCGTCGAACCGCGCTGGCGCTGCTGTGGCTTGCGGCGCTGCTGGTCGCGGGCTGGGCGATTGGCCAGCGGCTCGAACTCAGCGGCGACCTGCGCCGCTTCATGCCCGAGCCGCGCACGCCCGCCCAGGCCCTGCTGGTCGATGAGCTCGGCGACGGGCCGGGTACGCGGCTGCTGCTGGTGTCGCTGTCCGGCGCCGCGCCCGAGGTCCTGGCCGCGCAATCCCGAGCGCTGGCCGCGGCCCTGGCCGCCAACCCCGATTTCGAATTCGTCACCAACGGCGCCGACGCCGGCCTCGACGCCGTGCCGGAATCGCTACGGCCGTACCGCTACCTGCTCTCGCCCAGCTTCGACGACCGGCCGCTGGACGCCGCATATCTCGGCGAACAGCTCGCCGAGCGCCTGCAGGACCTGGGCTCGCCGATGGCGGCGCTGGTGGAGCCCCTGCTGCCCGCCGACCCCACCCTGGAGATGCTGGTCCTGGCCGAAGCCTGGCAGCCCAAGGCCGCGCCGCAGCGCCTGCACGGCGTCTGGTTCGACGCCGCGGGGCGCGAGGCGCTGCTGCTCGCGCAGACCGGCGCCGCGGGCTTCGACCCCAGCGCGCAGCAGCGCGCCTACGACGCCGTGTACGCCGGCTTTGCCGAGGTGGCGGGCGACAGCGGCGCCGGGCTGCGGATGACCGGCCCGGGCGCGTTCTCGGTCGAGATCGGCGGCCGCACCGCGCGCGAGGCGCAGTGGATCGGCACCATCGACAGCATCGCCCTGGTCCTGCTGCTGCTGCTCGCCTACCGCAGCTGGCGCGCGCCGCTGCTGGGCGTACTGCCGCTGGCCACCGCCGGGCTGGCCGGCCTGGGCGCGGTGGCGCTGCTGTTCGAGGCCGTGCACGGCATCACCGTCGCCTTCGGCTTCACCCTGATCGGCGTGGTCCAGGACTATCCGATCCATTTCCTCAGCCAGCAGCGCGCCGGCATCAGCCCCCGCGACAACGTGCGCGCGCTGTGGCCGGCGCTGGTGACCGGCGTGGTCGCGACCTGCATCGCCTACCTCACCTTCCTGTTCTCCGGCGTCGATGGCCTGCGCCAGCTGGCGGTGTTCACCATCTCCGCGCTGGCGGCGGCGGCGCTGGCGACGCGCTTCGGCCTGCCGCCGCTGGTCGACCCCGCTCCGCGCGACCTCGCCGACTCGCCGGTGCTGCAGGCGCTGTGGCGTGGCATCGGGCGCCTGCCGCGGCCGCGCTGGTCGCTGCTGGCGCTGGCGCTGGCCTGCGTCGCGGTGCTTGCCAGCGCACGCGGGCCGTTCTGGGAGAACGATCTTTCGAAGCTGACTCCGGTCCCGGAGGAAGGCATGGCGCTGGACGCGCGCCTGCGTGCGGAGCTGGGCGCGCCTGACGTCCGTTACGTGGCGGTGCTGCGCGGCGCCGACGCCGACGCTGCCCTGGCCGCGACCGAAGCACTCCACCCGCGCCTGGACGCGCTGGTCGCCGCCGGCGCGCTGGACGGCTATGACAGCGCCGCGCGCTACCTGCCCTCCGCGGCCACCCAGCGCGCGCGCCAGCGGGCCCTGCCGACGCCCGCGGCGCTGCGCGCATCGCTTGCCGATGCCCTGGCCGGTACGCCTTTCCGCGAGGACGCGTTCACCCCCTTCCTGGCCGACGTCGAGCTTGCGCGCGAAGCCCCGCCGCTGCGCCCGGGCGACCTTGCCGGCACGCCGCTCGCCGGCACCGTGCAGGGACTTCTGCTCGAGGGCGGCGGCGGCGCGACGGCCCTGGTCTCGCTCAGCGGACTCAAGGACGTCGATGCCGTGGCGCAGGCCGCGGCCGATGCCGGCGGCGAGCTGCTGGACATGAAGGCCGCGTCCGAATCGCTGGTGGCCGAGTACCGCGGCCGCGTGCTCGCCGCGCTGACGCTGGCCGCGCTGCTGCTGGCAGGCACGGTGTGGATCGCGCTGCGCACGCCCGGGCGGGTCCTGCGCGTGCTCTTGCCGATGGCGCTGACCACGCTGGTCATCCTGGCCGTGCTGCGCGGCCTTGGCGTCGAGCTCAACCTGTTCCACCTGGTGGCGCTGATCCTCGCTGCCGGCCTCGGCCTGGACTACGCGCTGTTCTTCGAACACGCCGGCGACCGCCGCGAAGACCAGCTGCGCACGCTGCACGCCGTGCTGGTCTGCAGCCTGATGACCGCGCTGGTGTTCAGCCTGCTTGCGCTGTCGTCGATTCCGGTGCTGCGTGCGATCGGCAGCACGGTCGCGATCGGCGTGGTCTCGAACTTCGTGCTGGCGCTGCTGGTTTCCCGCCACGACGCCGGCCCCGGACCTGCCGCGGAAGGCGCTCCCGCAGTGGAGGGCCACGCATGATCACCCGCGCCGGGATCCTGTCGCTGGTGCCGCACCAGGGCGCGATGTGCCTGTGGGACCAGGTCATCGCGTGGGACGCCACGCGCATCGTGCTGCGCGCCGGCAACCACCGCGACCCGGCGCATCCGCTGCGCAGCCAAGGCCTGCTGCGCGCGGTGCACCTGTGCGAATACGGCGCCCAGGCGATGGCCGTGCACGGCGGCCTGCGCGGGCGCGATTCCGGCGCTGCGGTGCGCCCGGGCATGCTGGTCGCGCTGCGCGGCGTGGACCTGCATGTCGCGAGGATCGACGACCTGGCGGGCGACCTGGAAGGCGAAGCCGAGCTGCTGATGGAGGGCGGGGCCAGCCAGCAGTACGCGTTCCGAATCCATCATGCCGGCGTGCTGCTCGCCGAGGGCCGCGCGGCGGTGGTGCTCGCCGATGCGGCATCGATGCCGGGATAATCGCCGCATGAGCCAGAACGCCACTCCCGCGAAAACCAGCCGGCCGTCGCAGGCCACTCCGCGCCGCGCGCTCGTCACCGGCGGCAGCGGCGATCTTGGCGGCGCGATCTGCCGCCAGCTGGCCGCCGACGGCGTCCACGTCATCGTCCATGCCAATGGCAACCGCGCGCGCGCGGAAGCGGTGGTGGCCGGAATCATCGCCGCCGGCGGGAGCGCGGAGGCGGTGGCCTTCGACGTCGCCGACGGCGAGGCCACGGCCGCGGCGATGGGCGCCCTGCTCGAATCCGGCCCGGTGCAGATCGTGGTCAACAACGCCGGCATCCACGACGACGCGCCCATGGCCGGCATGTCCGCCGAGCAGTGGCGGCGCGTGATCGACGTGTCGCTGCACGGGTTCTTCAACGTCACCCAGCCGCTGCTGCTGCCGATGGCGCGCACGCGCTGGGGGCGCATCGTCAGCGTGTCCAGCGTGGCGGCGGTGCTCGGCAACCGCGGCCAGGCGAACTACGCGGCGGCCAAGGCGGGGCTGCATGGCGCCTCGAAATCGCTGGCCCGGGAGATGGCAAGCCGCGGCATCACCGTGAACGTGGTGGCGCCGGGCGTGGTCGCCGGGCGCATGGCCGAAGCCGCCTTCCCGCCCGAGGCGGTGAAGCAGATGGTGCCCGCCGGGCGCGCCGGGACCCCGGACGAAATCGCCGCCGTAGTGCGCTTCCTGTGCTCCGACGCCTCCGCCTACGTCACCGGCCAGGTGATCGGCGTCAACGGCGGCATGGGCTGAAGGCGGGCGGACCTGGATTCCCGGCGGCGGTGACACCGGATTCACCCGGGTGGGAAGATGATCGATCCCATCCCTGCCAGGTGACGCCATGACCACCGCCCGCTTGTTCCGCATCGCCGCCGCCAGCGCCGTGTTGCTCCTGGCCGGCTGCGCCTCGTCCCACATCCTCACCGGCACGCCGCGTGCGCCGATCGATCCGGCGCTGGTGCGCGTCTACCACGGCGCGCCTGGTGTCCCATATGAAGAAGTGGCCCTGCTCGAGACCTCCAGCGGCGCCTTCACCTACGGCGAGCAGAACAAGACCGATTCGGTGTTGCGCAAGCTGCGCGAAGAAGCCGCGTCGCTGGGCGCCAACGGCATCCTGTTCCAGGGCACGGCCGAGGGCTACGGCGGCGGCGGGGTCAGCGTGGGCGCGGGCACGGGACGCGTCGGCAGCCGCAGCTTCAGCAGCGGCGGCGTTGGCGTGAACATCAGTCCGCGTCAGAAGCACGCCCGCGGCGTGGCCATCTACCTGCCAAACCCGCCGCCGGAGCAGGTGCTGCCGCCGCAGCCGGTGCCGCAGCCGGTCGACTGAACCGCAGCGTCAGCCGCGCTGCCGCGCGGGCGCCTCGGCCGCCGCGCCTTCCGGGGTCCCGGCGGCCACCGTCGCGCCCGGGGCCGACGCGGCCTGCGTCGCGCGCCGCCCCAGTGACAGGGTGACCAGCGGCCCGGTCATCACCGTGGTCAGGATCGCCATCACCAGCAGCATGGTGAACAGGTCGGGCCCGATGATCCCCGCGTCCAGGCCGACCTTGATCACGATCAGCTCCATCAGGGCGCGCGCGTTCATCAGCGAGCCCACCGCGAAGCTCTCGCGCCAGCCATGGCCGGACAGCCGCGCGCCGATCGCGCCGCCGGCCACCTTGCCGATCACCGCCACCGCCAGGATCAGCAGCATCGCGCCGAAGGCTGCGCCGGTGAATGCATCGGACGTGGTGCCGAGTCCGGCCAGGGCGAAGAAGATCGGCATCAGCACCACGATCGCGAGGTACTCGACGCGCTCGATCAGCGACTTCAGCAAGCGCTCGTCCCGCGGCAGGCAGGCACCGAACAGGAAGGCGCCGAAGACGGCGTGCACGCCCAGCCGGTCGGTGGCCGCACCGCAGGCGAACGCGCCGATCAGCAGCGCCGCCAGCACCATCAGCGAGGGGACGCCGTCGGCCGCGTGCGCGCGCAGCAGCCAGGCATAGAGCGGCCGCAGCAGCGTGAACACGACCACGGCGATGATCGCCAGGCCCGCGGTGGCGCGAATGAAGCCGCCGTAGCCGTCGCCAGCGCCGACCAGGGCCACCACCAGCGCCAGCATGATCCAGGCGAGCACGTCGGCGATCGCGGCGCCGCCCAGGGCCAGCCGCCCCAGCGGCGTGTGGGTCATGCCGCGTTCCTTCAGGATGCGCGCCAGGATCGGGAAGGCGGTGATCGACATCGCCGCGGCCATGAACAGCCCGAACGGCACCAGGCCCACGCCCGCGGGTGCGTAGGGATGCAGCAGTGGCGATACCGCGAATCCGAGCGCCATCGGAACCAGTACGCTGGCCACGCCGACCAGGCCGGCGGACTTCAGCTGCGCGCGCACGCCGTCGGGCGCGCGCAGCTCGACGCCAACGATGAACATGAAGAGCACGAGGCCGAGTTCGGCCAGCGAGGCCAGGCCCGGCAGCGACTCCGGCGCGAACACCGTGGCATGGAGCCCGGGGAACCAGGCTCCGAACACGATCGGCCCCAGCAGCAGGCCGGCGGCCATCTCGCCGATGACCGGCGGCTGCCCGACATGGCGCAGCAGCAGGCCGCAGGCGCGCGCGGTAAGCAGGATGATGACCAGTTGCAGCAGGAGGGGGCTGTGATGCATGCGATCCTCGGGCGCGGTTCAGGCCGCGCTGTACCAGGCGTCGCCAAGCGAGGCCGGCTGCACGTCGGTACCGGCCAGCAGTCCGTCGAGACCGTGCTCGCCGATCGACGGGTGCAGGTCGCGCACGCGCGCCAGGATCTCCGCCGCCAGCGCCTCCATGCGCCCGACGTTGTCGGCGATGCGCGCGTCGAAGGCGTCGTCGTCGAGCGTGTCGCGCAGCGCGCGGTTGAGCTCGTGGAACCACTGGATCCCGTGCTGGTCGAGCGAGCGCCCGGTCCCCGCGGGCGTTGACCCCGCGGCGGCGTTGCGTTCACCCCATTCGCGCAGCAGCGGCTGCATGGCGGCGTTGAGCGCGCTGGCACGTTCGAACAGCGGCTGCAGCCGCCCGAACATGCCGATGTCGGTGATGCGCCCGGTGAAGAACGCGGGCGCCAGCAGCGCCCAGTAGAAGGTGTAGTCCCAGATCACCTTCACCGGCAGCACCTGCTCGTCGCCGAACAGTGCGTACTGGCCCTGGTAGAGCGTCATGGTGTTCTCGTAGAACGAGAAGAACAGGCGCTCGTACATCGACGCGTAAGGGGCGAACGGCCCGCCTGCGCGGTCGCGCGCGATCAGGTCGGCGATCTGGGTGTTGGCGATCGCGATGAAGTCACTGCCCGGCGAATAGAAAGGATCCAGGAACAGGCCCGCCTCGCCGGTCAGCGCCCAGCGCTCGCCGTACAGGCGGCTGCAGCCGTGCGAGAACCCGCGCAGGAAGCGGAAGTCCTTGACCGCGTGCCCTTCGAGCGCTGCGGCCACGCGCGGCTGGTGCCTGCGCAGCCACTCCGTGGCCTTGTCGTGGCTGTTCATGCCCTCCAGCGGATGCATCGCGGCGTCGCAGACGATGCCGAGCGAGTGCGCGCCCGAGGCCAGCGGGATCATCCAGAACCAGTAGCCGGTGCCGCACATGTGGTTGGTCG
This sequence comes from Luteimonas sp. MJ250, assembly GCF_039548455.1. Classification (NCBI taxonomy): domain Bacteria; kingdom Pseudomonadati; phylum Pseudomonadota; class Gammaproteobacteria; order Lysobacterales; family Lysobacteraceae; genus Luteimonas; species Luteimonas sp. MJ250. Next base: position 201,026 of record NZ_JBCLVB010000011.1, read on the forward strand.
AGCGCCAGCGGTCCGGTGGCGTGCAGCGGGTGCGCCAGGCCTCGTCGTCGGACCAGTCGTTGGGGTCGAGGATGCCGTCGACCCGCCACCAGGCGGCATTGGCATCGTGGCCGTTGGCCTCGGCCAGGCCCAGCTGGCGCTTGAGCAGGCCGGCGCGGCCGCTCGCGTCGACAACCCAGCGCGCGGCCAGGCTGCCTTCGCCGCCGTCACCCGACCAGGCGATGCGATGGTCCTCGTCGCCCTCGCCGAATTCGACCCCGCGCACCACCACGCCGTCGCGGAACCCGATGCCCATCGCCCGCGCGCGTTCGCCGAGCATGTTCTCGAAGCGGCCGCGATCGACCTGCCAGGACGGCGTCGGCAGCAGCTGGCTGACGCCGATCTCGGTGCAGCGGTCGATGTCGCTTCGGCCGTCGGAAAAGAAGAAGCGGAAGCCGAACTTGCGGATCTGCTCCCGGTCGAGGTGCTCGCGCAGCCCCAGCACGTGGGAAAAGTAGTGGGCGCCGATCTCGACCGTGGATTCGCCGACCTTGAACGCGGCCTCCGGCGCCGGGTGCACGCGCCGTTCAAGCACGGTGATAGAGAGCGAGGGGTCGGCCTGGCGCAGCTGCAGCGCCAGGGTCAGGCCGGCCAAGCCGCCGCCGAGGATCGCGACGTCGAAGCGATTGTTTTCGTCCATCAGCACTGGCCCTCGCCGGTCCGTGCGCTGCCGTCTTCGGCGTGGCTGGGCGTGGATGTCCCGTTGCCGTCGTCAATGACGGGCGGACGGCTGCGCGTGCGCGCATACCCGCCCAGGACATCGCCATGCCGCAGGACCTGGCCCACCACGTGCGAGGTGATCGCCCACAGGTCGCGGCCCAGGCGGAAGTGGCTCTTGCGGAACTCGACGCCGGGTTCGCAGCCGGCATAGCGGGTCTCGATCGGCACGGCGACCACGCCAGCGCCGGCATCGCGCGCGGCCGAGATCAGCATCTGTGCCTCGAACACGAAGCCTTCGCCCGGCACGCCTTCGAGCGTGAAGACCTCCCGCGGGTACAGGCGCTGGCCGCTCTGGCTGTCGACCACGCGAAAGCCGCAGGCCCAGCTGATGCCCCAGTCGCCGAAGTCGTTGCCCACGCGCCGGTGCGGCGGCTGCGAGGCCCGCTTGCGCAGGCGCGCGCCGACGATCACGCAGCCCGGGTGACGGTTCGCGGCGGCAATCAGCCGCGGGATGTCCGCGGCGTCGTGCTGGCCGTCGCCATCCATGGTGACCACCGCGCGGGCGCCCAGGCGCGCGGCCTCGGCAAAGCCGCTGCGCAGGGCTGCCCCCTTGCCCATGCGCGCCGGGTGCTGGACCACGCGGACGGGCAGGTCGGCGATGCGCGCGGCGGTGTCGTCGTCAGAGCCGTCGTCGACCACGATCACCAGCGGCGCCTGCGCCAGCGCGCCCTCGACCACGTCGCGGATGCGCAACGCCTCGTTGAGCGCGGGAATGACCACCGCAGTGTCTTCGCCGCGCAGCGGGATGGGCTCAGCCATGGGCCAGCTCCACCCGCAGCGTGCGGCCGTGGCCGGCGTGCAGCAGCACGAGGTCGCTGCCGGTGGCCAGCGCGTCGAACAGCGGCAGCATCGGCGCCATCGCATTGGCGCCGGCGTGGCGCGACAGCACGCCGTTGCCGCGGGGGGCATCGCCATCGACCAGGGTCGCGCGCAGGTTGATGCCGCCACTGTCGCGCTGCTGGTCCGCGCCCGGGCCGGTGGCCAGCACCAGCGCGCCACCAAGCAGGCCGGTGCTTTGCGAAACCGCCCCCAGCGGCCCGCTGCCGGGCGTGTCGTATGCCGCCAGCAGCACGGCGGTGTCGCCGCACGCGAGCTGGGCGAGCGCTTCCAGGAGCCCTTGGGCAAAGCTCGCGCGGTGCGCGCTCAGCGCCGTTGCCGGGCGCAGGCAGCCGGCACCGATGGTCCAGTAGCCGGCGGCGGCGTTGTGGACCGAGTTGTGGAACTTTGTCGGCGAGATCGCGCGCGGGTCGTCGGCGAGGGTCGCGCACATGTAGTCGGTGATCGCGAGATCGCCATGGGTGGAGGCGAACACCGATGGCAGCGACGCCGGCTCGCGGCCGGCCGCCTCGCAGGCGGCCAGTGCGACGTCCAGCGCAACCGCCACCGAGGGCGGTGCGCGGCGGCGTTCATTCGGCGCCAGCATCATCGGCGAGGGCTTGCCGCCGTCGCCCGGCGGCGTGCCATTGAGCACGTGGTCCACCGCGGCCTTCCAGGTGGGCAGGCCGTCGGCCCAGAAGCCGATGCCTTCGATGCGCGCGGCAAGGGTATTGAGCTTCGTCATGCGCGTCCGAACACCAGTGCGGCGTTGTTGCCGCCAAAGCCGAAGGAGTTGTTCATGGCGTAGCGGATGACGCTGCCCTCCACGTTGTCGAACCGGATCTGCGGGCCGCAGGCCGGATCGGGCGTCTCGCTGTGCAGGATGCCTGGCAGCAGGCCATGTTCGAGCGCGAGCAGTGCGAACACCGACTCCACGATCCCGGCCGCGCCGAGGGTGTGCCCGGTCCAGCCCTTGGTCGAACTGGCGTGCAGCGTGGCCGGGAACATCGCGGCCACCGCCGCGGCCTCGACCGTGTCGTTGGCCGGCGTCGAGGTGCCGTGCAGGTTGAGGTAGCCGACGTCCCCTGCATCGATCCCGGCGCGTGCGAGGGCGTCGCGCATGGCCAGGCGCGCACCGAGGCCTTCGGGGTGCGGCGCCGACATATGGTGGGCATCGCTGGATTCGCCATAGCCGCACAGGCGCAGGCCGGTGCTGCCCGGCACCGGGCGTTCGAGCAGCGCGAAGCCGCCGGCCTCGCCCAGCGACAGGCCGTCGCGGTCGCGGTCGAAGGGCCGGCAGGGATTGGCCGAGACCAGGCCCAGCGAGTTGAAGCCGGACAGCACGCTGCCGCACAGGGTGTCGACGCCGCCGACCAGGGCCGCGTCGACCAGGCCGGCCTGGACCAGGCGCGCCGACTGCGCGAACACCTTGGCGCTCGAGGAACAGGCCGTGGCCACGGTGACGCAGGGGCCGCGCAGGCCGGTGGCGGCCTGGACGAAGTCACCCAGCGAATGCGGCGTATGCACGACCGGGCGAGCGAGGTCGGCAGGAAAGGAGGGCATGCCGTCGGCATCCGGCTCGAGCCGGGTGTAGGCCTCCTCGCTGGCGCCGATGCTGGAGGTCGAGGTGCCGATGACCACCGCGATGCGCTCGGCGCCGTGGCGCGTGCGTGCGTCGTCGATGGCGGACATCAGTCCGTCGGACTGCAGCGCCATCCACGCCAGGCGGTTGTTGCGGCATTCCCACTGGGCCAGCGACGCCGGCAGCGCCTCGTCTTCGAGGCCGTCCACGCGACCGATCCACGCCGGCAGTGGATCAGGCCCGAAGTCGTTCCGCCGCAGGCCGCCGCGGCGCGCGCGCAGCGCGTCGAACTGGGCCTGGCGGCCGCGACCGAGCGCGGTGGTTGCGGTATAGGCGGTGATCGCCAGGGCCGGGATGGGGGAAGGCGACTGCGATGACGGCAAGGCGTGCACCCGGTGCAAGAAAGGCGCCGAGTATAGCCATGGCCGCGGGAGTGCCGTGGAAAGGGCACACGGGCTCAGTCGCCCAGGCAGCCGGCGAAGAATCGCTCTGACAGGCGATACCGGTGCAGCGCATCGGCGCCGCGCAGCCCGTGCTTGGCACCGGGGTAGGTCATCAGCTCGAAGCGCGTGCCCGCCGCCTGCAGCCGCGACATCAGCGCGGTGGCGTTGCTGAAGAGCACGTTGTCGTCGGCCATGCCGTGGATGAGCAGCAGGGCGTCGTCGCGGATGCCGCCGAGGTGGGTGAACACGCTGGCCGTGCGGTAGCCGTCGACGTTGGCCTTGGGCAGGCCCATGTAGCGCTCGGTGTAGTGCGTGTCGTACAGCGCCCAGTCGGCGACCGGCGCGCCGGCGATGCCGCAGGCGTAGTGCCCGGGCGCCTGGCCCAGCAGCATCAGGGTCATGTAGCCGCCGTTCGACCAGCCGTGCACGCCGATGCGCTCGCCATCGACCCAGGGCTGCGCCCGCAGCCAGTCCACGCCCGCGCGCTGGTCCTCGACTTCCACCGTGCCCTGCCGGCCGTAAAGCGAGCCGCCGAACGCCCGCCCGCGCCGCGGCGTGCCGCGGTTGTCGAGCGAGAACACCACGTAGCCCTGCTGCGCCAGGAACTGGTTGAAGAAGGCGTCGGCGCGGCCGGGCCAGGCGTCGAGCACGGTCTGCGCGGCCGGGCCGCCGTAGACGTAGGCCACGACCGGGTAGGACCGCGCGGGATCGAAGCCGGCGGGCCTGATCACGCTGTAGTGCAGGGGCGTGGTGCCGTCGGCCGCGGTGAGCGTGCCGAACTCCGTTGGCAGGTGCGCGCCCAGGTGGCCGGCGTAGGGATGGCCCGGGTCGCGGGGATCGTTCTCCACCAGCGCGGCGATGCGGCTGCCATCGGCGCGGTACAGCTCGAGCTGCGGCGGCGTGCGCGTGTTCGACCAGCTGTCGACGTAGACGCTGGCGTTGCCGGCGAAGGTGATCGCGTGCATGCCGGGCGTGGACGTGAGTTCGACGATGTCGCCGCCCTCCAGCGGGACCGAATACAGCACGCGCTGCGTCGGCGAGCCGCGGCCGGCGGTGAAGTAGGCCAGGCCCTTCGCCTCGTCCACCGCCTCGAGCGCGTCCACCGGCCAGTCGCCGCGCGTCAGCTGGCGCAGGTCCGTGCCGTCGGCGCCGGCGATGTACAGGTGCTCGAAACCGTCACGCTCGGACGACCACAGGAAGCGGCCGTCGGCAAGGAAGCGCAGGTTGTCGTGCAGCGGGACCCAGGTGTCCGAGGTCTCGGTCATGAGGGTGCGCTGGCGGCCACCGGCCAGTTCGACCTCGATGAGGTCCAGGCGCTGCTGCTCGCGCGACTGGCGCTGGAACGTCAGCCGCTGCGGGTCGCGCCAGTCGACGCGGGCCAGGTAGATGTCCTGCTCCGGACCGAGGTCGATGCGCACCGGGGCTTGGTCCGGTCGGCCGGGGCGGGCGACGAGCAGTTCGACGCGGACGTTGTCGTCTCCGGCCGAGGGATAGCGCTGCTCGACCACCTCGGTGCGGTCGGGATAGACCTCGTAGCGCTTCTGCATCGGCACCGGAGACTCGTCGATGCGGGCGTAGGCGATGGCGGAATCGTCCGGGGCCCACCAGTAGCCGGTGTGGCGCGCCATTTCCTCGTCGGCGACGAACTCGGCCACACCGTTGCCGATCGCACCGCCGCCGTCGCGGGTGAGCTGCACCTCGTCGCCGCCGGCCAGGTCGACCACCCACAGGTTGCGGCCGCGGATGAAGCTGACGTAGCCGCCCTTGGGCGAGACCTTGGGATCGGTGGCGAAGCCGCCGCCGGAGGTCAGCTTGCGCACCGCGTCGCCATCCGCCTGCGACAGGTCGTACAGGTAAAGCTCGCCGCCCAGCGGGAACAGCAGGCGCCGCGAATCCGGGGCCCAGTGGTAGTCCACGATGCCCGACAGCGCGGCGATGCGCTGGCGCTCGCGGCGCGCCTTCTCCTCGTCGCTCAGCACCTCGTCGCCGGGCAGCACCACGGCCGAATCCACCAGCATCGCAGTGCTGCCGCTGGCGACGTCGTAGGCCCAGAGGTCGAGGCGGTTGCGGTCGTCCTCGCGGCCGCGCAGGAAGCTGACCTTCGATCCGTCGGGCGCCACCTTGGGCCGCAGCAGCGTCGGCCCCGACAGCGCCGCGTCGCCGGTGATCGCCTCGAGGGTGAGCGGCTTCGCGGGCGGGGCGTCGGGAGTGGCGGCGTGGGCCGTGGGGAGGGCAAGGGTCATGAGTGCGGTGGCCAGGAACAGGCGCATGTGGCGGTCCGGGAGGCGGTCGAATGCCCCATGATGCCGCAGCCACTGCCGGTTCAGGCCGGGCGGGTGCCCTGTCCGAACAGCACGGCCTTCTGCGCGTCGCTCATCGGCTTGCCGGCGTCGGGATTCACCTGTGTCGACAGCGCATAGGCGCGCTGCGTGGCGGGGCGGGCGGCGATCGCGGCCTGCCAGCGCAACACGTCGGGGAAGGGCTGCATGTCCAGCGGCGCGCTGGCGTAGACATTGATCCAGGGATAGGCCGCCATGTCGGCGATGCCGTAGTCGTCGCCGGTGATGAAGGCGCGGCCGGCCAGGCGCTGGTCGAGCACGCCCAGCAGGCGCTCGGCCTCCTTCCTGTAGCGATCGATGGCGTAGGGGATCTTCTCGGGCGCGTAGACGTTGAAGTGGCCGTACTGGCCGGTCATCGGCCCCAGGCCGGCCATCTGCCAGAACAGCCACTCCAGCGCCTCGATGCGTCCGCGCGGGTCGGTGGGCAGGAAGCGGCCGGTCTTTTCCGCCAGGTAGAGCAGGATCGCGCCGGATTCGAACACGCTCTGCGGCGCGCCGCCGTCGGCGGGGGCATGGTCGACGATCGCGGGCATCTTGTTGTTGGGCGAGATCGCCAGGAAGTCCGGCTCGAATTGCGCGCCCTTGCCGATGTCGACCGGATGGATGCGGTAGTCGAGGCCCGCTTCCTCCAGCAACAACGTGACCTTGTGGCCGTTGGGGGTGGGCCAGTAGTGGAGGTCGATCATCCGGGGACTCCGCGAAGGTGGGCCTCCAAGTCTAGGCCGGCGCCGCGCCGGCGATGGGCTGCGGCGCGCAACGCAGCGTCCGGGCAGGACGCCCGGGCGCACGGTGCAGCACGTTGGCGCAGCGGTTCCGACGCGGGTTAGGCTGCAGCCGACCCCGCGGGGAATATCGACCGATGGACGTGGAACCCCAGGACAATGCGCAAGGGACGCCCGGGACTGGCGGCCGCAGCGCCGACGGCGCGGATGCGGGAGCCGCGCGCTTCCGTCGCGCCTGGTGGTTCGGCGGGACGCTGGTGCTGTGCGTGCTCCTGGCCGCCGTGGCCGTCGCCTGGAACGACCTCCGCGTGCGCCGCGACGCGGGCGCGCGCTACCTGCGGGCACTGGTGGACAGTCATGTCCGCCAGACCGGGCAGCAGATCCGCAGCATCGAGCGCGCCATGCACGGGCTGGCCGTCGGCCTCGAAACAGTGGATGGCGCCGTACCGGAAACGAGGGCTGCGTTCACGCAGGGTGCGATCGGCCGAATCGCCCTTGGCCATCGCCACCTGCTCGACCTTCGCGTGGAGGCCGAGGCCCCGGCCTTCGCCGCGACCACCGCGCTCGAACCCTACCACCTGCAATTCGGGCCGGCAGGACAGGATGCCGGGGGGCGCTGGGTCCTGCCGCTGGCCATGCCCTTCCACCTGGCCGTGGACGACGGCCAGCCAACGCAGTGGCTGCGCGCCGACCTCGACGCCGAGGCCTTCATCGAAGTGCTGCAGGAGCATGAGGTCGGACCCGATGGCGTGTCCTCGCTGCTCGATCGGGACGGCGTGCTCATCGCGCGCTCCGACACCGGCACGCTGCATGCGGGTCTGGATGCCGGAGTGTCTCCGGTGTTCAGCGTGGGCGCCGGCCAGGACCGCGGGCTCCTGAGATCACGAAGCCGCCTGGACGGATTGGAGCGCATGGTCGGGTACCGGCACATTGGCGACCGGCCCCTGATCGCGACCGTCGGCATGACACCCGATGCACTGTACGGTGGCTGGCGGGCGTTCGTGGCCACCCTCGCCTGCGGCATGCTGCTGCTGACCGCCGCGTGGCTTGTCGGCATGTGGTTTCTGCACCGGGCGGCCCTGCGCGAGAGAAGGATGCGACGGAGCGTGGCCGCCAGCCGGGACGCGGTGGGCCACCTGCGCGAGCACATGCGGGTCTTGCGGCGCGCGATCGAAACCTCGGACCAGGGCACGTTCATCCTGCAGGCGCCGCGCGACCGGCTGGTCTACGCGAACGCCGCATTCACCCGCCTGACCGGCGTCGATCCCGGTGCTCCGCCGTCCGCCGTGCGCGCGGCACTCAGGGCGCTGCTTGATCCCGTGGACGTCCGCCTGCTGCGTGCGGCCATGAAGCGTCGTCGCGACGTCCGCATCGAGGTCAGCGACCGACGCGCCCCCCGGGACATCCGCGACCTCGAGGTCCGGTTGGCTGCAGTGCTGGATGTCGACAGCCCCGCGGCGAGCCTCGTCGGGGTCGTCGAGGACGTCACCCTGCGCAAGCGCGCTGCCGAGGAAATGGCGTTCCGTGCCAGCCACGACCTGCTGACCGGCCTGGCCAACCGCGACCTGCTGATCGGCTGCATCGACCGCGCGTTGGCCGATGCCGACGGCCGGTTCGCGGTCTGCCACCTTGACCTGGACCGCTTCCAGCTGGTCAACGACAGTCTTGGCCATGGCGTCGGCGACGAACTGCTGATCTCGGTCGCACGCCGGCTGGAGACCGCGGCGGGCGCCGGGGCCACGCTGTCGCGGCTGGGCGGCGACGAGTTCGGCATCCTGCTTCCCCTCGGGCCGGACGCGGAGGTGCCGGCGCGCGTGGAAGCGCTGCGCCTGGCGTTGGCGGGCACGGTTGAAGTGCGCGGCGCCGCACTGCACGTGACGCCTAGCCTCGGCTACAGCTGTTTCCCGGGCGACGGCATGGACGGCACCACCCTGCTGCGCGCGGCCAGCCAGGCCGGCGCCCGGGCCAAGCGCCTGGGGCGCAACCGCAGCGTGGGCTACAGGAGCGAGTTCGACTCCCGCGCAGGCGACCGGCTGCTGCTGGTCAAGCAGCTGCATGACGCGCTCGAGCGCGAAGAGTTCGAGCTGGCCTTCCAGCTCCAGTTCGATTGCCAGGACCACCCCTGCGGGCTCGAAGCCCTGGTGCGCTGGCGGCATCCGGACCGCGGCCTGCTTGCGCCGGGGGCCTTCATGGACGTCTGCGAAGAGTCCGGGCTGGTGCTCCCGCTGGGTCGCTGGGTGCTGCGCGAGGCGATGAGCCGGTGGTGCCTGCTGGACGCGTGCAGTTGGGGAGCACTGCGGATCGGGGTGAACGTGTCGGCGCTGCAGTTCCAGGAGGGACTGGTGCAGGAGGTCGGCCAGCTGCTCGCGGAGTTCGGACTGCCGCGCGACAGGCTGGAACTGGAACTGACCGAGAGCGTGCTGCTGGAGAGCCCGGCGGACGCCCGCATGGCCATGAAGGCGCTTGGCGATCTGGGCGTGTCGCTTGCCATCGACGACTTCGGCACCGGCTACTCGAGCATGGCCTACCTCAAGGACCTGCCGGTCCAGCGGCTGAAACTGGACCAGTCCTTCGTCCGCGACCTGGGGCGCGATCCGGAAAGCGAAGCCATCTGCGAGGCCATCCTGCGCATGGCCAAGGGCCTGGGCCTGGGCGTCGTCGCCGAAGGCGTGGAAGCCCGGCACCAGCATGAATGGCTGCGCAAGCGCGGCTGCGACGCCTTCCAGGGCTACCTGCTCGCGCGCCCCCAGGACTTCGACGCCGTGCTCGAACGCCTGCGGCAGATCGCCGCGCGCTGACGCCTGGGGTGGGTGCCGGGCCTGGCGTAACATGCCGGCATGGATGTTTCCCACCTGCTCGATGGGCTGAACGACGCCCAGCGCGAAGCCGTGTCCGCGCCTCCCGGCCACTACCTGGTGCTGGCCGGCGCCGGCTCCGGCAAGACCCGCGTGCTCACCCACCGCATCGCCTGGATGAACGAGGTGTTCGGGGTGCCGGTGCACGGCATCTTCGCGGTCACCTTCACCAACAAGGCGGCGGCGGAAATGCGCCATCGCGCCGACGCGCTGCTGCGCAACGGCGCGCGCGGACTGTGGATCGGCACCTTCCACGGCCTGGCCCACCGCCTGCTGCGCCTGCACTGGCAGGACGCGAAGCTGCCGGAGGCCTTCCAGATCCTGGATTCAGACGACCAGCTGCGGCTGGTCAAGCGCGTGGTGCAGCAGCTTGAACTCGACGAAGCGCGCTTCCCGCCGCGGCAGATCGCGTGGTGGATCAACGCCCAGAAGGACGAAGGCCGACGCCCGCCGCACATCCAGGACGGCCAGGACGAGTGGGGCTCGGTGATGCTCAAGGCCTACGCGCTCTACCAGGAGCGCTGCGACCGCGCCGGCCTGGTCGACTTCGCCGAGATCCTGCTGCGCGCGCACGAGCTGCTGCGCGACACCCCGGCGCTGCTGGCGCACTATCGCCAGCGCTTCGCGCACCTGCTGGTGGACGAATTCCAGGACACCAACGCCATCCAGTACGGCTTCATCCGCCTGCTCGCGGGTGACAGCGGCCAGGTGTTCGTGGTCGGCGATGACGACCAGGCCATTTATGGCTGGCGCGGTGCCAAGGTCGAAAACGTGCAGCGCTTCCTGCAGGACTACCCCGGCGCGCGGACCATCCGCCTGGAGCAGAACTACCGCTCCACCGCAGCCATCCTCGACGCCGCCAACGCGGTGATCGCGCACAACCCGGGGCGAATGGGCAAGAAGCTCTGGACCGACAGCGGGCAGGGCGACCCGATCGACCTGTTCGCCGCCTACAACGAGATCGACGAGGCCGAGTACATCGTCGGCCGTGTCAACGAATGGGTGCGCGACGGCGGCAGCCACGGCGATTGCGCGGTGCTTTACCGCAGCAACGCGCAGTCGCGGATCATCGAGGAAAAGCTGCTGGCCGCACAGCTGCCGTACCGCGTGTATGGCGGCGTGCGATTCTTCGAGCGCGCCGAGGTCAAGGACACCCTGGCCTACCTGCGCCTGGTCGCCAACCGCGCCGACGACGCGGCCTTCGAGCGCGCGGTCAACACGCCCACCCGCGGCATCGGTGGACGCACCTTGGACGAAGTGCGCATGCGCGCCCGCGCCGACGGCGTCTCGCTGTGGGAGGCGTCGTTGCGCTGCGCACAGGGTGGTGGCCTGGCGGGGCGCGCGCGCAATGCCCTGGCGGCCTTCCACGCGCTGGTCGACGCGATCGAAAGCGAGCTGGGCGACCTGCCGCTGAAGGACAAGATCGACCACGTTCTGCTGCGGTCCGGGCTGCGTGAGCACTATGCGCGCGAATCGAAGGGCAGCCTGGACTCGCGCGTCGACAACCTTGACGAACTGGTCTCGGTCGCTTCGCGCTTCGTGCGCGGGGAGGATGACGAGTCGGCCGCGCTGTCCGAGCTGGTCGCCTTCCTCGCCTACGCCGCGCTGGAGGGCGGCGAGGGCCAGGCCCAGGCCGGTGAGGACGGCGTACAGCTGATGACCCTGCACAGCGCCAAGGGCCTGGAGTTCCCGCTGGTGTTCCTGGCCGGGCTGGAGGAAGGCCTGTTCCCGAACGCGCGCTCGATCGAGGAAAGCGGGCGCCTGGAGGAGGAACGCCGGCTGGCCTACGTCGGCATCACCCGGGCCCGGCAGAAGCTGGTGCTCAGCCACGCCGAGACCCGGCGCCTGCACGGCCAGGACATGTACGGCATGCCCTCGCGCTTCCTGCGCGAGATCCCGCCGGCGCTGCTCAACGAGGTGCGCCCCAAGGTGCAGGTCTCGCGGCCGCGCTATGCGCCCACGCCGCGACGCGACTACGGGCACGCGGCGATGGAGGACACGCCGGGCATCGCGGTGGGCCAGGAAGTGGTGCATGCGAGCTTCGGAAACGGCGTGGTCACCGACATCGAGGGTGCCGGCGCCCATGCGCGGGTGCAGGTCAATTTCGACGGTGTCGGCAGCAAGTGGCTGGTGCTGGCCTATGCCAAGCTGCAGGCGGCCTGAGGGATCGCCGCGGGGCCGCGGCCGGGCTAGTCGCGCAGCTGGAAGCCCGGCGACTCGTTGATCCCGCCGTCGGCCTCGAGCACCGCCCAGCGCTGGCCGTCGCGGTCGAAGACCACCGGGATCGGGTCGCGGAACAGCGGCCGGCGCACGAAACGAAGCGTCCACTGGAAGTGCTCCAGCGTTTCCAGCGCCTTCAGCTGGGCCGGCGTCAGGCCCTTGCGCAGCTCGGCGGGATCCAATGCTGGCGGGCTTCGGCGCTCGCGACCGTACATGTGCGTTCCTGTGTTGCAGACACGGGCCATGGTGCCGCGCGCCCTTTGGACAAGGCGTGAAAAGACACCGCGCGCGTGCACGCGCCGACCAAGCCACGGCATCGGTGCCTGGCATGTCGATGCAGACGCTTCCCGGGACGGAAGCGGGCTACTCCGCGACCGAACCTGGAATTTTGCCGCGCGGCAGGGTGATGCCCATCGACAGGTAGACGCTGGTCAGGGTGTCGATGCCGAAATCGGCCGGCTTGACCCACTCCGCGGGCATGTACAGCAGGCCGCCGCCGACCGGGATCGGCGCGGTCGGCACCAGCACCGTGAGGTACGTGCGGCCGTTGAGTTCGATCGGCTCCGGATTCGGCAGCAGGCCGAGCACGGCCACGCCGTCGCCGCCGAAGAAGCACCACACCGGGCTCATCGCCGCGATGTCGGCCTGCTGGCGGTCGCCGATCACCGAGACGAAGCGTTCGGCCAGCGCGTACACGCTGCCGACCAGCGGGATCCGGCGCATGGTGTTGTCGAGCATGGCCTTGATCGGCGCCTTGAGCCGCGACTGCACCAGCAGGCCCAGCAGGTAGATCAGGGCGATGGTCAGCAGCGTGCCGAGCAGCCAGGCGAACACCGGATGGGCGGCAAACCAGGCGCCGAACACCGTGAACGAGCGTCCGAACAGGCTGCTCGGGCCAAGAACGCCGTTGACGATTCCCACCGCCCAGCCCAGCAGCACCAGGGTGAGCACCAGCGGCAGCACCGCCAACAGGCCGGTCAGCCAGGTGGCGACCATCGGCGGCAGGCGCCTGGCGGCGTCGGCCGGGCCCGGTTCCTGCCCCTGGCCGTGGTGTGGCGGGGTGATCAGTTCCACTCGAACAGCTTGAAGTACACCGGCGACACGCCGTCGCGCTCGCTGTCGACGACGCCGTCGCCATTGCGGTCGAAAAGGTAGTACGGCGCGCCGCGCGAGGGCACGACCTTGAGCGCGCGCAGGCGGCCGTCGACGCGGTACTCGGTGACCGTGTCGCCGTTGGCCTCGATGCGGGTGGCTTCCACCGCGTCGGCCGGGATTTCATCGGCGGGCATGCCGTTCGTGGCGCAGGCGCCGAGCAGGAGGCCTGCGGCGAGCACGGTGGCAAATGCGGCGGCGGAACGGTTCATGGCGATCTCCCGGGGCTAGCCACGATTATGCGCCAGCGGCGCGGGCGAAGCCGTGGACACGTAGAATCCGCGGCATGACGCGACTCGTGCTGATCGATGGTTCCTCCTACCTGTATCGCGCCTTCCACGCGCTGCCGCCGCTGACCAATGCCGATGGCGAGCCCACCGGCGCGCTGTTCGGCGTGGTCAACATGCTGCGGGCGACGCTGAAAGAGCAGCCCGACTACCTCGCCTTCGTGGTCGACGCGCCCGGCAAGACCTTCCGCGACGACATCTACCCGCAGTACAAGGCCAACCGGCCGCCGATGCCCGACGACCTGCGCACGCAGGTGCAGCCGATGTGCGACGTGGTCGAGGCGCTGGGCATCCCGATCCTGCGCGTGGGCGGGGTCGAGGCCGACGACGTCATCGGCACCCTGGCACTGGCGGCGGTAGGCCAGGGCATGGACGTCACCATCTCCACCGGCGACAAGGACTTCGCCCAGCTGGTGCGCCCGGGCGTGGCGCTGGTGAACACCATGAGCGGCACCCGCACCGACTCCGAGGAAGCGGTATTCGCGAAGTTCGGCGTGCGGCCGGACCAGATCATCGACCTGCTGGCGCTGATGGGCGACAGCGTCGACAACATCCCCGGGGTCGAGAAGTGCGGTCCGAAGACCGCGGCGAAGTGGCTGGCGGCCTACGACAGCCTCGACGGCGTGATCGCCTCGGCCGGGGAGATCAAGGGCAAGGTCGGCGACAACCTGCGCGCCGCGCTCGACCGGCTGCCGCTGAGCCGCACGCTCGCGACCATCCGCACCGATGTCGAGCTCGAGGTCGGACCGGCGGACCTGGCCCTGCGCACGCCAGAAACCGAGACCCTGCGCACGCTGTACCAGCGCTACGGCTTCGTGCAGGCCCTGAAGGACCTCGATGGCGGAAGTGCCAGCGGCGTGGTCCCGGCGCGCGCCGCGATGCCGCGCGCGGGCAGCGGCTTCGTCGCCCCCGCGCCGACGGTGGGCGATGCCGTGCTGGACCCGGCGCTGGCCGCGCCTGGAAGCCATGACCTGATCCTGGACGTCGAATCGCTCGAGGCCTGGATCACGCGCCTGCGCGACGCGGGCCTGTTCGCGCTCGACACCGAGACCGATTCGCTCGACGCGCTGCGTGCCAACCTGGTGGGCATGAGCTTCAGCTGCGAGCCCGGCCAGGCTGCCTACCTGCCGCTGGCGCACGACTATCCCGGCGTGCCGGCGCAGCTCGACCGTGGCCAGGCGCTGGACATGCTCAGGCCGCTGTTGGAAGACGCCGCGGTGCGCAAGGTCGGGCAGAACGGCAAATACGACCTGCACGTGCTGCGCCGCCACGGCATCGACGTGGCCGGCTACGCCGAAGACACGCTGCTGGAGAGCTTCGTGCTCGACGCCGGCCGCGCGCGCCATGACATGGATTCGATGGCCCGCCGCGAACTCGGCTACCAGACCATCGCCTACGCCGACGTGGCCGGAAAGGGCGCCAAGCAGATCCCGTTCTCGCAGGTCGCGCTCGACGACGCCACCGCCTATGCCGCCGAGGACGCCGACATCACCCTGCGCCTGCACCGCGTGCTGTCGGCGCGGCTGGCTTCCGAACCCTCGCTGGCCGCCGTGTACCGCGACATCGAGATGCCGCTGGTCCCGGTGCTGGCGCGCATCGAGGCCAACGGCGTGCTGCTCGACGCCGACGGGCTGCGCGCCCAGGGCGCGGGGCTGGGCCGGCGCATGCTGGACCTCCAGCAGCGCGCCACCGGGCTTGCCGGGCGCACGTTCAACCTGGATTCGCCCAAGCAGGTCTGCGCCCTGCTGTACGACGAGCTGAAGCTGCCGACCTTGGTGAAGACGCCGAAAGGCCAGCCCTCGGCCAACGAGGAGGCGCTGGAGGCCATCGCCGACCTGCACGAGCTGCCGCGGGTGATCCTGGACTACCGCAGCCTGGCCAAGCTGCGCGGCACCTACACCGACAAGCTGCCGGAGATGGTCAACCCGGATACCGGCCGCCTGCACACCAGCTACCAGCAGGCGGGCGCCGCCACCGGGCGGCTGGCGTCGAGCGATCCCAACCTGCAGAACATCCCGATCCGCACCGAGGACGGCCGCCGCATCCGCACCGCGTTCGTGGCGCCGCCGGGGCGCAAGATCGTGGCCTGCGACTACTCGCAGATCGAGCTGCGGATCATGGCGCACCTGTCCGGCGACGCGGGGCTGGTGGCCGCGTTCGAGGCCGGCGCCGACATCCACCGCGCCACCGGGGCCGAGGTCTTCGGCCGCAGGATCGATGAGGTCAGCGGCGACGAGCGCCGCGCCGCCAAGGCGATCAACTTCGGCCTGATGTACGGCATGGGCGCGTTCGGCCTGGCGCGAAATCTCGGCATCGGCCGCGCCGACGCGCAGGATTACATCGCGCTGTACTTCTCGCGCTATCCCGGCGTGCGCGACTTCATGGAACGTACCCGCGTGCAGGCACGCGAACAGGGCTATGTCGAGACCGTCTTCGGCCGCCGCCTCTACCTGGAATACATCAGCCGCGGCACCCAGCCGCAGCGCGCCGGCGCCGAGCGTGCCGCGATCAACGCGCCGATGCAGGGCACCGCGGCGGACATCATCAAGCGCGCGATGGTGTCGGTGGACGCCTGGCTCGCACCACACGGCGACCGCGCGCGGATGATCCTGCAGGTGCACGACGAACTGGTGTTCGAATCCGACGCGGACTTCGTCGACACCCTGCTTTCAGAAGTGGTGGCGCGCATGACCGGAGCGGCCAGCCTGAGGGTGCCGCTGGTGGTCGACAGCGGGGTGGGCGACAACTGGGAACAGGCGCATTGACCGCATTCAGGAACTCGCCGGGCCGGCCCTTGTCGGCGTAGCCGCGGAAGCCCGAATTGCGCGCGCGCAGGACTCCGGTAAACGCCCGCTGAATCCAACAAAAACTTAACCCTTATCTTCACGAACCATCCATGTGCGGGATGGTCATATAGCCCGTGACAGATGCAAGGTCTGTCGCAGATCACCTCCCCTCCCCTGGAGTTGATCGACCGGAACGACGGCTTCTCCCCAAGCCCCGTTCTCCAGCCCCGCCGGCCCCCCCTGCCTGCGGGGCTTTTTATTGTCTGCGGGAACTGTCTGTGGGAGCGGCCATGGCCGCGATTGCCTGGGTTAGCCTGTTCCGATCCATTGCATGCCGGAAGGGCGGACATGAGCGCGAACGAGCATCTGGCCCTGATCGCCGACATCGGCGGCACCAACGCGCGTTTCGCCCTGTGCGACCCGGCGGCACCGGTGCCGCAGCTGCTGCATCGGCTGCGGCTGCGCAACGCGGAGTTCGCCAGCCTGCAGCACGCCGCCGAGCAGTACCTGGCGCAGGTGGGCGCACGACCCCGGCGCGCGGCGATCGCGCTCGCCTGTCCGGTCGACGGCGATGAGATGCGCCTGACCAACCGCGCCTGGTCGTTCAACCGGCACGAACTGCGCGAGTCGCTTGGGCTGGAGGAGCTGCGTCTGGTCAACGATTTCGGCGCCATCGCGCGCGCCGTTCCTGTGCTGGCGCCGGAACAGCGTATGTCGCTGCACGGTCAGCCCGACCTGCCCCTGCGAGGCCCGGTCAGCGTGATCGGCCCGGGCACCGGTTTCGGCGTCGGCCTGCTGGTGGGCAGCGCCGGCGAGGGCTGGCAGGTGGTGGAGACCGAGGGCGGACACGTGGGCTTCGCGCCGCTGGGCGAGGAGGAGCGCGCGCTTGCCGACTGGGCGACTGCGAGCCACGGCCGCGCGTCATGGGAGCGGCTGCTGTCCGGCAGCGGCCTGGCCGCAATCGATGCCGTGCTGCGCGAACGCGCGGGTGGTGCGGCCTGGCCGCCGCGGGAGCCTGCCGAGGTGCTGGCCGCCGCACTGGACGGTCATGACGTCGTGGCGCGGCGCGCACTGGCGCGCTTCTGCGCGATCCTC
The DNA here is from genome assembly GCF_039548455.1 of Luteimonas sp. MJ250. Classification (NCBI taxonomy): domain Bacteria; kingdom Pseudomonadati; phylum Pseudomonadota; class Gammaproteobacteria; order Lysobacterales; family Lysobacteraceae; genus Luteimonas; species Luteimonas sp. MJ250. The sequence continues at coordinate 218,082 of NZ_JBCLVB010000011.1, forward strand.
GGCAGCGTCGCCGGTGACATCGCCCTGGTGCACGGCGCGCGCACGGTGGTGATCGCCGGTGGCATCGTGCCGCGGTTCCTGCCGTTCCTGCGCGCCAGCGCGTTCCGCGAGCGCTTCCTGGCCAAGGGCCGCTTTGCCGCCTGGCTCGAGCCGGTGGTCATCCAGGCCGTCATCCACCCCGACCCCGGCCTGCTTGGTGCGGCCATGGCTCTGCGTGAGCCGGTGCCGGCGCGTGCCGAGCCGCGCAGCACGTGAGCGCTTGACCTTGCAGCGATGGCAAGCTGCATGCTTCCGGCAAACCCGTCAGGACAGCCATCGATGGCCCAGTCAAACGCTCGCTCCCATCGCCATCTCCACGGCCACGGCCACGGCCACAGCCACGGTCACGCTCATGATCACGTCCATGCGGTAACGCAGGGCAACGAGCGTCGCATCGGCTTCGTCCTGGTCCTCACCTTTGGCTACGCGATCATCCAGGCCGTGGGCGGGTGGCTGTCGGGTTCGCTGGCGCTGATCGCCGATTCCGGCCACATGGTCTCCGACGCCGCGGCGCTGCTGCTGGCGCTGGTCGCCTATCGGCTTGCGCGGCGCCCGGCGGACGGCACCCGGACCTATGGCTTTCACCGTGTGCGCGTGCTGGCGGCGCTGGCCAACGGCGCCGCCCTGCTGCTGCTCGTGGCCTGGATCACCTGGGAGGCGATCCAGCGATTCCAGTCGCCCACCGTGGTGATGGCGCTGCCGATGCTGGTCGTGGCGGTTGTCGGCCTGTTCGTCAACATCGCCGGGGCCTGGATCCTCTGGTCCGGCAATCGCGGCGACAGCAACCTGCGTGGTGCCCTGCTGCACGTCATCGGCGACCTGCTGGGTTCGGTGGGTGCGATCGCGGCAGCGGTGGGCATTATGTTGACCGGCTGGTCCGTGCTCGACCCGATCCTGTCGGTGCTGGTGGCACTGCTGGTCGTACGCTCGGCGTGGCGGCTGGTGTCGGATTCAGTGCGGGTCCTGATCCAGGCCGTGCCGCAGGGCGTGGATGCGCGCGAGGCGGAGCGCGGGCTCGCCGCGCTGCCGCAGATCGCCGAGGCCGGGCACTTCCATGCCTGGACGCTGACCGACGAATCCAGCGTGGCGACCGTGCACGTCAGCCCGGCGCAAGGGGTCGATCCGCTGTCACTGCCGGCGCTGGTGGCCGGCTGGTTGCACCAGCGCTATGCGATCGACCATGTCACGGTGCAGGTGGACCCGCCCGGACGGCTTGATCGCCTGCACCGGTGAACCCGGAGGCCGGTGCGGATGCGGGGTCTTCACGCCGCGCGACGGCAAACTCGCTGCGATCCAAACCCGGGTGCAGCCATGTCAAGCCTGTTCGAACTCGCGATGCCGTGGTGGGAATTCGTGCTCCGTGCGGTCGTGATCTACGCCGCGCTGCTGGTGTTGTTGCGCATGTCGGGCAAGCGCACCGTCGGCCAGTTCACGCCCTTCGACCTCATGGTGCTGGTGGTCCTCGGATCCGCGGTGGAGGGCTCGCTGATCGGGGAGGACGTGTCGCTGGCGGGCGGCCTGATCCTGGCCGCGACCCTGATCGCCTGCAACTGGCTGGTCGGATTCGCTACCGCGCGCGTCCCCGGGTTGGCGCGCCTGATCGAGGGCAGCCCGGTGTCGCTGTGCCGCGACGGCGAGTTGCTCCCGGCCGTGTTGCGCAAGCAGAACCTGAGCCGGTCCGACATCGATGAAGCCCTGCGCGACAACGGCCTGACGGAACCTTCCCAGGCGGAGCAGATCATGCTCGAGATCGACGGCACCATTACCGTGGTCCCGCGCAAGGGAGCCGGGGACTGATGGCTCAGCCGAGCTCCGCCAGCCAGTCGCGCGGTCGAAGGTAGTCGTCAAGCCGCGCTTCGGGGCCGCCGGGTTCCGGCTGGTAGCCGTATTCCCAGCGGGCCAGCGGCGGAAGGCTCATCAGGATCGATTCGCTGCGGCCGCCCGACTGCAGGCCGAAGTGGGTGCCGCGGTCCCAGACCAGGTTGAACTCGACGTAGCGGCCGCGGCGGTAGAGCTGGAACTCGCGCTCGCGCTCGTCGTACTGCATGGCGCGGCGACGCTCGACGATGGGCAGCCAGGCGTCGAGGAAGCCGTCGCCGACCGCGCGCATATAGGCGAAGTCGCGTTCGAAGTCGTCGGCGAGGTCGTCGAAGAACAGGCCGCCGACGCCGCGCGTCTCATCGCGGTGCCTGAGGAAGAAGTAGTCGTCGCACCATTTCTTGTGCGCGTCGTAGCGCGCCTGGCCGCCGAATGGCTCGCACAGCGCGCGCGCGGTGCGGTGCCAGTGCAGCACGTCCTCGTCGAAAGGATAGAAGGGCGTGAGGTCGAAGCCGCCGCCGAACCACGAGGCCACGGTCTCGCCGTCGCGCTCGGCGCGGAAATGGCGGACGTTGGCGTGGGTGGTGGGCAGGTAGGGATTGCGCGGATGGAACACCAGCGACACGCCCACCGCGCGCCAGGAGGCGCCGGCGAGCTCGGGCCGGTTGGCGGTGGCCGAAGGCGGCAGGCGGGTGCCGGAGACATCGGAGAAGCCGATGCCGGCCTGCTCGAATACGGCGCCGTCGCGCATCACGCGGGTGCGGCCGCCGCCCGACAGGCCGCCGTCGGCGCTGTCGTCGGGCCGAGTCCAGGCGTCCTCGTGGAAGCGCGCGGCGCCGTCGGCGCCCTCCATGGCCGCGCAGATGCGGTCCTGCAGGCCGGTCAGGTAATCGCGGACCGAATTGAAGTCGTTCATGCCGGACATTGTAATGGCCGGGGCAGCGATGCCGGTCTGGCGTCACCGCCGCCCGCCTTCACCCTGCGGGAGCGGCTGTAGCCGCTCCCGCAGTTCCACCTGCTGTTCTCAGGGCGCCTTCAGTGCGCGCTCGAACAGTTCAAGGATCCGCCGGTACTCGTCGTACCAGGAGTCCGGATGCACGAATCCGTGGCGTTCCATCGGATAGCTCGCCAGCTCCCACTTGTCCTTGCGCAGCTCGATCAGGCGCTGCGCCAGCATCACCGAGTCCCTGTAGAACACGTTGTCGTCGATCATGCCGTGCGCGATCAGCAGGTGCCCCTGCAGGCCCTCGGCGTATTCCATTGGCGAGGATTTCGCATACGCCTCGGGATCGAGCTCGGGCGTGTTGAGGATGTTGGCGGTATAGCCGTGGTTGTACTGCGACCAGTCGGTCACCGGGCGCAGGGCGGCGCCGGCGTGGAACGTCTCCGGCTCGCGGAACATGGCCATGAACGTCATGAAGCCGCCGTAGCTGCCGCCGTAGATGCCGACGCGGTCGCGGTCGCCCTGGCGGTTCTGGACAATCCAGTCGATGCCGTCGAGGTAGTCCTCGAGCTCCGGCTGCCCCATCTGCCGGTAGATCGCGGTCCGCCAGTCGCGGCCGTAGCCTTCGGAGGCGCGGAAGTCGAGGTCCAGCACGATGTAGCCCTGCTGCACCAGCAGGTTGTGGAACATCTGCTCGCGGAAATAGTTCGGGTAGCGGTCGCTGACGTTCTGCAGGTAGCCGGCGCCGTGCACGAACAGGACGATCGGGTATTCGCGGCCGGGTTCCATGGTGGCCGGGCCGTAATATTTGCCCCAGATGGTGCCGGCGCCGTGCTTGGAGGGCACCTGCACGGTTTCGGGCTGGATCCACTCGCGGGCCTTGAACTCCGCGGTGCGGGTGTCGGTGAGCTGGCGCGCGCTGCCACCGGCGGCGTCGACCACCGACAGCTGCGGCGGCAGGTAGCTGGTGGAATGGCGCACCAGCACGCGGCTGCCGTCGTGCGAGGGCACGAAGTCCTCGACGCCGTCGAGCGCGGTCAGCTCGCGGACCTCGCCGCCGCCGGTCCCGACGTGGCAGACCTCGTAGTCGCCCGGACGCGCGCGGTTGCACAGGAACAGGAAGCCCTGGCCATCGGCGGCAAGCACCGGCATCGAGGCCTCCCAGCGGCCGGACGTCAGGGCGCGCGCGCGGCCGCCGGATGACAGGTACAGGTGCGACCAGCCCGACTCCTCGGACAGGAACCACAGCGTGCGGGCATCGGGCATCCAGCCGAATTCGTTGAAGCCCCAGTTGATCCAGGCCTCGTCGGTGAGGCGGTGCACGGGCTGCAGCGTCGCCGCAGACAGATCGACGGTCGCCAGCCAGCGGTCCTTGTTGTCGACCGAATGCAGCATCAGCGCCAGGCCGCGGCCGTCGTCGCTCCAGCGCGCACCGCCGGAGACGTCGCCGCCCCAGCCTTCGATGCGCACGGCGCGGTTGCCCTGCAGCGCGTCCTTGCCGGCGGCCTTGCGCAGGCTCGCCAGCGGGTCGGTGGTGATGCCCGGCAGCGCGTCGGTCTTCAGCTCGCGCACCTCGCCGTCGGCCACCGACACCAGCCAGAACGACTGCGGCGCCGGGTCGTTGCGGCCCACGCGGGTGCGCACGTCTTCGAACTCTTCGTAGCCGGATTCGGTGACGTACTTCGGCATCTTGCCGTCCTGGCCGGCCTCGGCGCCCTTGCCCTGGGTGACGGCGAACAGCCAGCGGCCGTCGGGCGACAGCGCGCTGCCCTGGATCTCGACGTCCTTGCCCAGGTAGGCGGCGGCCGGCGTGCGGGACGGGTCGGCGCTGCGCCAGGCCTCGGCCTGGGTGCGCATTTCTTCGCGGCGCTCGCGCTCGATGCGCAGGGTCTCGATGTAGCGCAGCTGGCGTTCGCGCAGCGCGTCGGGCCTGGGCGCAGTGCCGGGCGCGTCCTCCGCCTTCAGGCTCGCCGCCTGGCCGACGCCGGTGGTGGTGGTCCAGCGGAACCAGTCGTTGCCGCTGCGCCAGGACAGGGAGCCGTCGCGACCCCACTGCAGCTGGGATTCGCCGCTTTCGGTGCGGGTCAGCTGGGTCAGCGCGCCGCCGCGCAGGTCGCGCACGAAGACGTCGCCGTTGCGCAGGAAGGCCATGCGTGCGCGGGTGGAGTCATAGATCGGGTCGGCGGCGTCGATGCCGGCGCGGGCGGCCCCGTCGACCAGGTTCGCCGCGCCGCCGGTGACCGGCTGCGCAAAGGTGTCGCGCACGCTGCTGCCGCTGCGCTTGGCCACGTAATAGACGGTCTCGCCATCCCAGGACCACCACGCCCGCTCCACCGGCGGACCAATCCAGTCGGGGTCGGCCATGACCTGGTGCAGGTCGAGCGCCTGCGCGGGCTGGGCCGAGACCGTGGATGCCGGCGCGGTGACCAGCAGCAGCGAAAGCGGCAGGAGTGCAAGAGCGAAGCGGTGGCGCATGGTGCGGTAATCCCCGGGAACAGTCGACGCGCCAGCGTATCAGCCGCGCGCGCCGCGGCTCTGGGCCGGTGGTCATGGCTGGCTGCGCCGCGCCATCGCGCGCGCGTCGGTAAAAACGGTGCTTCCAAGGCCATCTTGCGCAGGCGAATTCACGCCCTCTGGACACGGCGGGCAACGCCTGAGCGCAGAATGCAGGGGCGCGGCGCCCGGTCACGCCGCGGAGAACGGCGTGGACGCACTGCTGCTGTCGCGGATCCAGTTCGGCTTCGTGATCACTTTCCACATCCTGTTTCCGGCCTTCACCATCGGCCTGGCGCACTGGCTTGCGTTCCTGGAGTGGCGCTGGCTGCGCACCCGCGACGCGATGTGGCGCGACCTCTATTTCTTCTGGCTCAGGATCTTCGCGATTTCCTTCGGCATGGGCGTGGTGTCGGGGATCGTGATGAGCTTCCAGTTCGGCACCAACTGGGCAATGCTGAGCGAGCGCGCCGGCGCCATCCTCGGCCCGCTGCTCGCCTACGAAGTGCTGACCGCGTTCTTCCTCGAGGCCAGCTTCCTCGGCGTGATGTTGTTCGGCTGGAAGCGGGTGTCGCCGAAGCTGCACTTCTTCTCGACCTGCATGGTTGCGCTGGGCACGCTGTTCTCGACGTTCTGGATCCTCGCCGCCAACAGCTGGATGCAGACGCCGCAGGGGCACGAGATCGTCGACGGCATGTTCCACCCGGTGGACTGGTGGGCGATCATTTTCAATCCCTCGTTCCCCTACCGGCTGGCGCACATGGTGCTGGCCGCGTTCATTACCACCTGCATGGTGATCGGCGGGGTGAGCGCCTGGCACCTGCGCCGCGGCGTCCATGTCGAAGCCGGGCGCAGGTCGCTGAAGCTCGCGGTCGCATTCGCCGCGATCGCGCTGCCGCTGCAGGTGCTGGTCGGTGACCTGCACGGGCTCAACGTCGGCGAACACCAGCCGGTGAAGCTGGCGGCGCTGGAAGGCCACTGGGAACATGGCGAACCCGGGGCCGGCGTGCCGCTGGTGCTGTTCGCGTGGCCGGACGCCGCCGCCGAGCGCAATCGCTACGAAGTCGCGGTCCCGCGCCTGGGCAGCCTGCTCCTGACCCACAGCTGGGACGGCGAGATCGAGCCCCTGGCCGCGGTCCCGGCCAGCGAGCGCCCGCCGGTGGCGCCGGTGTTCTGGGGCTTCCGGATCATGGTCGGACTGGGGGTCGCGATGCTGCTGCTGGCGCTCTCGTCGGCCTGGGCCTGGTGGCGCGGATGGCTGTTCGAATCGCGCTGGCTGCTCAACGGCTGGCGGCTGCTGAGTCCGGCGGGCTTCATTGCCCTGCTGGCGGGCTGGTATGTGGTCGAGATCGGGCGCCAGCCCTGGGTGGTCTACGGCCTGCTGCGCACCAGCGAGGCGCTGAGCCCCAACATCACCGCGGCCGCGGTGTTGTCATCGCTGATCACCTATGCCGTGGCCTACGCGGTGATTTTCGGGGCCGGCATCTGGTACCTGCTGGGCCTGGTGCGCAAGGGCCCGCAGCCGTTCGAGGACGCGCCCGACACCGAGGGCGGCGACAGGACCCCCGCACGCCCGCTGTCGGTGGGCGACCGCGACGACGCACGCACGGAGGGCATGTGATGGACACCGCGACCTGGCTGCCGGTGGCCTGGTACTTCGTGATCGGCTTCGGCGTGCTGATGTACGTGCTGCTGGACGGCTTCGTGCTGGGCCTGGGCATCCTCGCGCCATTCGCCGAGGACGGCGACCAGCTCGACAACATGATGAACACCGCCGCGCCGATCTGGGACGGCAACGAGACCTGGCTGGTGCTCGGCGGCACGGGGCTGCTGGCCGCGTTCCCGAAGGCCTACGCGATCCTGCTGTCGGCGCTCTACCTGCCGGTGCTGATGATGCTGATCGCGCTGATCTTCCGCGGCGTGGCCTTTGAATTCCGCTTCAAGGCGCGGCGCGCCAGGCGCTTCTGGGGCGGTGCGTTCGCGATGGGTTCGATGGTGGCGGCGTTCGCGCAGGGGCTGATCCTCGGCGCGCTGGTCGAGGGCATGCCGCTGGAAGAGGGCAAGTACCTCGGCGGCGCATTCGACTGGTTCAGCCCGTTCTCGATGCTGACCGGCGCAGCGGTGCTGTTCGGCTACGCGCTGCTTGGCGCCTGCTGGCTGATCCTGAAGACCGGAGGCCCGCTGCAGCGGGTGGCGCGCAGCCTCACCCGGCCGCTGGTGCTGGTGGTGGTGGTGTTCATGGGTCTGGTCAGCGCCTGGCTGCCCTTCCTGGATTCGCAGATCATGGCGCGCTGGTTCGAGGGCGGGAACTTCTGGTGGCTTGCGCCGGTGCCGCTGCTGGCGCTGGTGAACGCGTTCCTGCTGTGGCGCGCGGTGATGCGGGAGGGACGCGACGTGGCGCCGTTCCTGCTTACGCTGACGTTCTTCGTGCTCGGCTTCATCGGCCTGGTGATCGGCATCTGGCCGAACATCATCCCGCCTTCGCTGAGCATCTGGGAGGCGTCCTCGCCGCCGTCTTCGCAGACCTTCACCCTGGTCGGGCTGGTCGTGCTGCTGCCGATCATCCTCGGCTACACGGCGTGGTCGTATTCGGTGTTTCGCGGCAAGGTCCAGGCGGACGCGGGCTACCACTGAAGCTTCCCGCGCCGCCCCGCGCACGCCGGTGCAGGGCGGCGTGGCGCGCTTGCTTTATGCTTCCCTGTGCACGCGTGCGCCCACACGCCGGACCAGCAGATGCAAGCCTTCGTCTACAAGAGCCTGAAAAAGGCCGATACCTACGTTTACGTCGCCGGCCGCGACGACTTCGGCCGCATCGCCGCTCCGCTCCGCAGCGAGCTCGGCGAGCTGCGTTTCGTGCTCGAAGTCGCGCTCGATCCCGGCCGCCGGCTGGCGCGGGAAGATGCCGACGTGGTGCGCGCCAACCTGGTGGCCCGCGGCTTCCACCTGCAGATGCCGCCGCGCGCCGACGTCGATCCGCTGACCGACGACTGGGGCACCGATGCCTGAGCCTGCGCCCCTGAAGCACGGGCTGCTGCTGGCCGCCGGAGCGGGGTTCGCGCTGCTCGCCGGCGTGCCGGAAGCCTCCGTTGCCGCCGCCGCCGCGTGGCTGGCGCAGCCCGTTCTGGCGCTGGGCCTGCGCGGCTTTCGTGGTGGCGGCCTGCCGGCCGGTGCCGGGCTTCGCCGCGACCTGCTGGCGCTGGCCCTGCTTTGGGCGCTGGCCATGGCAAGCACGGCGCTGCTCGTGGGCTGGCCGCTCTCGGCCCTGCTTGCAAGCGGCGGCGCATCGCTGGGAGCCGCGGTTGCCCTCAGCGCGACCGCGGGCCTGGGCGTGATCGCGCTGTGGCGGCTGTGGCCGCTGTGGCACCTGGCCGAGTGCGAAGGGGGCCGCGGGCTTGCGGGCCACTGGCATGCCCTGGATGGACACGATGGTTCCAGCTGGCGCGGGCTCGGCGCCGCGCTGGCGATCGCGGCGGTGCTGGCGCTGGCGCTGGCCCTCGCCTGGCCGGGGCTGGTGGCCGGTGGCCTGCGCTGGGCGCTGGCTGGCCTGGCCGCATTGGCCTGGCCGCTGCTGCACCTGGCCCTGGTGCGCACGCCGCTGCCCGTAGCCGAGCTTGAAGTGTTCGAGATGCCGGAGCCGAGAAACACCCCGGAGGTCGACGACGCCGATGCCGATCCCGCGGTCGCCCTCTACGCTGCCGCGCGCAGCGGCCGCGTCGAGCGCGCGCTGGCCCTGCTTGGCGAGGGCGCCGATCCGCGGGCGCTGCCCGACCCGGACGGCCGCGACCAGCGGGCGCTGCCGGTGCTTGCAGCGGTGCTGCCCGACCTGCGCCTGCTGCGCGCCCTGATCACGGGCGGCGTCGACCTCAACCACGCCCACGCCGGGCTGACGCCACTGCTGGCGGCCACCCGCGACAGCTGGCACGGTCGCCCCGAGGCGGTCATGACACTGCTGGCCAACGGCGCCGATCCGCGCGCCGCCGACCGCGATGGCAATACGCCGCTGCACCACGCTGCGCGCAGTTCCGATCCGGGCGTCGCCGCCCTGCTGCATGACGCCGCCGCCGAGGTCGACGCGCACAACCTCGAAGGGGTAACGCCGCTCGGGATCGCCTGCGGCTGTGGCAACTGGCGAATCGCGCGCTTCCTGCTGGAGCGGGGCGCGCGCACGGAACCCGAAGGCGGGTCGCCGCCGCTGCTGGCCGCGGCCGGCGGCGAGGACGACGACGTCGCGGGCGTCGCGCTGCTGCTCAAGCACAAGGCGAAGCTGGATGCCCGCGATGCGCAGGGTCGCAGCGCCCTGCACGAAGCGGCGCTAGCCGGCCATGTCGAAACCATGGCTGCGCTGATCGAAGCCGGTGCCGACGCCGACGCCCGCGACCGGCACGGCCGGAGCCCGCTGCACGAGGCCGCTGTGGGCGGACATACCGCCGCGCTGGACCTGCTCGCCGGCCGCGCCGACCTGCATGCGGTCGATGGCGAGGGTCGCAACGCCCTGCACCTGGCCTGCCTGGGCGGGCGCGGCACCGCGGCGCTGGCCTCGCGCCTGCTGGAGCTCGGGGTCGACGCCGGACTCGCCGATGCCACGGGCAAGCGTCCGGTCGACCACGCCGCCGCCGGCGGCCGCTGGGCGATGGTGGCCACGCTCGACCCCGAGCACCCGCTGCCGGCCAGCGTGCGCGGCGACGACAGCGAGCTGCCGGCCGACCGCGCGCCGCTGGAGGTGCTGCGCGAACAGCTGGGCGAGGGGCGCTTCGAAGGCCTCGAGCCGCTGGCCCAGCTGCTGTCCCCGGCCGAACTCGGCGGCCTGCTGGTGGACGGCGACGCCGTGCCGGCGCCGGCGCGGATCGACTGGCTGCTGCTCAACGGCGCCGATCCCGACGCCCGCAACGAGCCTGGCGACACCGCGCTGATGCAGCTGCTCGGGCGGGGGACCAAGGCCCTTGCCGCCACCCAGGCCCTGCTGCGTGGCGGCGCGTCGCCGGCTGGTGCCGGTGGCCTGGCGCGTTTCCTCGAAGCCTGCGTGCGCGAGGACCAGGCCGGTCGTGGCCTGGAGCAGTTCGCGCTGGAGCTCATCGAACGTGGTGCCGACCTGTTCGCGCCTTCGACATGCGGCGAGCCCGCGGCGGCGCTGGCCGTGCGCCTGGGCTGGATGCGCCTGCTCGAGCGCCTGGTTGCAGACGGCGTCGACCTCGACCACCGCGACGGCCATGGCATGACCGCCCTGCACCTGGCGGCAGCCCTCGCCCGCGAGCCAGCGCTCAAGCTGCTGGTCCAGGGCGGCGCCTCGCCGGACGTGCGCGCCGCGGATGGCCAGACCCCGCTCGGCGTGGCGCTTTCAGCGGGACGCCGCGACCTCGCCGACTGGCTCGACTGGCGCGGTTGGCCGCTGCCGCGGCGCCCGCTGCAGGCCAGCGACCTGCCGGCCGCCGCCATGGTCGGCGACAGCGACGCCGTGCGCCGCCTGCTCGAACTCGGCTTCCCGATCGATGCCGCCGACGACAAGGGCTGCACCGCATTGCTGCGCGCCGCCGGTGGCGGACACGCCGGGACCCTTGAGCTGCTGCTCGAGCGCGGGGCCGACCCCCAGCGCGCCGCGCACACCGGCGCCACGCCGCTCTCGGCCGCGGTCAGCATGCGCCACGTCGCGATCGTCGACCGCTTGCTCGTGGCCAGGGCCGCGTTGGAACATCGCCTGCCCGGCGACGTGACCGTGCTGATGCTGGCCGCGGCGCTCGGCATGCCCGATGTCTGCGCGCGCCTGCTCACCGCCGGCGCCAACATCCAGGCCGCCGACGCACAGGGCCTGACGCCGCTCCACTGCGCCGCGCTCTACGGCTTCACCGCGCGCGACCGCCCGCGCCTGCTCGCCCTGTTCGACACCCTGCTGCTGGCCGGCGCAGAGCCCGACGCCATCGCCGCCGGCGGGGTCACTCCGCTGCTGCTGCTGCTCGGCGCACGCGCCGAACCCGGCACCGCCTGCGACGAGGACGTGGTGCTGTCGGCCGTCGACCGCCTGCTCGACGAGGACACCCGCCTGGATGCGCAGGACCCGCGCGGCTTCGGTCCGCTGCACCTGGCCGCGCTGCACGGCCTGCTGCGCCTGGCCCGCCATCTGCTGCGCGCCGGCTGCGACCCCGACCTGCGCGACGCCCTCAACCGGACCCCGCGCGAGATCGCGGTGATGCGTGGCTTCATCGATGTCGCCGCCGAGTTCGCCCCGGCGCAGGCCGGGGTATCGATGGCCCGGTTCCTGCGCGACCGCAGCTGAGGCCGCGCCTCAGCTTCCCGGTTCGAGCGCGGAGCGCAGTCGCAGTCCGGTCCCCGCCAGCGTCGCCCGGCCGGGGATGCCCGCCATGCGGGCGTTGCCGTCGTCTTCGACCGTCCACGGAGCCCTGGTCTGTTCGCCGGGGACGTGCACGCTCCATTGTCCGTAGCCGGTCGGCTCGCCGAGGGTGAACTCCACGGGAATGCGCATCACATAGTCGGGCTTGCCGGCATGCGGCCCGATGGCTGGCGGATGGAAGGTCCAGCTGCCGGCCTTGTCCGCGGCCGCCTGTGCCAGCCGCGAGCGGACCTGCGCCGCTTCCCTGGGCCGGGCCAGGACCGTGAGATTCACCTGTTCGACGTGCGTGTCCACCACCTGGCCGGACGCGTCCACGCGCAGTATCAGGTAAACGATGCCGCTGGCGCCGGCGCGCAGCATGTCGGTCGGGTAGCGCGGCGGTTCCATGACGCCCTTTTGCAGCCGCGCCTCTTCCGGCAGGTCGTCCTCGATCGACGCCCCGGTGATGGAAACCCCGTACTGGTCGTCATCGATGCGGCGTGCCACCAGTCGCACCGAGAAGGGCGTGGAGGAGGCCACCGGAACGCCGTCCACCGTCGCGGGATTGACGGTCCAGTTCGGCGCGTGCCGCATGACGTGCTGGAGCGCGAGCGGGTCGACCCGTTCGCTGTCCTGGATCGAAACGGCGGTCACCGAGCCGTCTGCGGCCACGTCGATGCGTCCCTTGAGCAGCATCGAGCCTTCAAGCTGCTTCATCAGCCCGCTGCGGGTCTGTGCCGGCGCCGGTCCTGCCAGCGCGAGCAGCAGCACCATCAGTCCGCCGGCCAGGCGGTGCGTCCATGTGCGTTCCATCAGGTCTCTCCCTTTCCCCGGGTCAGGCCGGGGAGCTTGCCACAGTCGCCCGCGTTCAGTCCGCGGGCGAAAGCACCCAGGCCTGGCTGTCGATGCCGCTGCAGGTCGAGGCCTGCACCTTGCGGCGCATCGTGCGCGAGTGGTCCAGGCACAGGCCGTTGACGCGCAGCTCGCTGGCCGGCGTCGACGAGAAGCGCTGGCTGGCCTGGCCGTTGCAGGCCTGGAGCTGCACCGCGGCGCCATGCCGCGCCCCGGCCACCGTGGCACAGCGGTTCGATGCCGGGTTGTACAGCGACCCGTCGCCTCGCAGCACCCAGCGCTGCCGGTCCGCGCCGGTGCAGGGCCAGGCCGCCAGGCCCGCGCCGGATACCGGGAGCGCCGGGTGCAGGCACTGCCCCGACAGCGTCATGACCCGCGACGCGACCGTGTCGCCGGTGCCGACGATGCGGTACAGGGTGCCGGTCAGGCTGGCCAGGTACAGCTCGCCGTCGACGTCCTCGCCGAACGCGACCGGCTGGCTGATCGTGCCTGCGGGGATCGGGTCTTCGACCCGTGGCTGGCCGTCGTCGAAGGTGATCGAGCGCACCGCGGTATTGCAGTAGTCGGTGAAGAAGTAGCGCCCCGCCAGCGACGGGTGGGACGAGCCCCGGTAGACGCGGCCACCGGTGATCGAGCAGTTGCCGCCGGCATGGGAGGTCGTCACCAGCGGCTCGAAGTACGCGCCGCTGCAGCCGGAGCCGTTGTAGGGCTGGTCGCCCTCGTAGCAGCGCCAGCCCAGGTTGAGCCCGCCGCCAGTGCCGGCGGTGATGAGGTTGATCTCCTCGTACGCGTTCTGGCCGACGTCGGCGATCCAGAGGTCGCCTGTGAGCGAGTCGAAGGCGATGCGCCACGGGTTGCGCAGGCCCAGCGCATAGACCTCGTCGCAGCCGGCTCCGCCGGCGCCGTCGGTATAGGCGTTGTCGGGCGGGATGCCGTAGTGCGCGCCCGTGGCCAGGCTGCAGTCGGGCGCGCTGCCGCCGCCGGCGCCGTCGACATCGATGCGCAGCAGCTTGCCCAGCAGGCGGTTCGGGTTCTGGGCGTTGTTGTGTGGATCGCCACCGCTGCCGCCGTCGCCCGAGGCGATGTAGAGGTAGCCGTCCGGGCCGAACTGGATGTCACCGCCGTTGTGGTTGCTGTAGGGCTGCTCGAACTCCATCAGCACCAGCTCGGAGGCCGGGTCGGCGACGTCGGGATTGCCGCCGACGGTGAAGCGCGAGATGCGGGTGCGGTCCGTGCCGCTGCCCGGCGGGTCCCAGGTGTAGTTGACGTAAAAGTGGCCATTGCTCGCGTAGTCGGGATGGAAGGCCAGGCCGAGCAGGCCCTGCTCGTTGCCCGAGTCGTCCACGCGCGCAGTGATGTCGAGGAAGGGCAGGGGCAGCACCACGCCGTTGTCGACCACCCGGATGCGGCCCGGCTGCTCGGCCACGAACAGGCGCGCGTCGCCGGCGTGGGTGATCACCACCGGCTGTCCGAGCCCGCCCACGAAGGGCTCGAGCACGGCGTCGGCCTGCGGTGGCGGCATCGGCGGTGGCGGTCCGGAATCCCCGTTCCGCACGTTGACGGTCAGCTGGCGGGTGCCGATGCCGTCGCCGAGCAGGTCGAGCTGGCCATTGCTGGAGTTGCCTGCGGCGTACAGGGTCACAGGCCCGTTCCAGGCCGGCGCCTGCCAGCGGAAGCTGAAGCTGGTGCTGCCGTTGGCGAAGGCCTTGGGCTGCCTGTGCGAGATCTCTCCGCCGATCACGTGCACGTCCTTGCCGGTCGCGCTGAAGCTGCCGGCGTCGCGCGATGCCGACACGCCGAGGCCGCCGGTGACGCCAGGACCACCGCTGATAGTCACGGTGTAGTCGGCGATGGTGCCGGCATCCAGGACCTGCGGGCCGCTGATGGTGACCGTGGGCGTCGCTGCGCCGGGCGCGTGGCAGGCGGTGCAGGTGGATCCGCCGTTGCTGCCCGGATTGCCCGAGAAGCCGTCGCGCCCGAAGCGACTGGCGTCGGCGCTGCCCCAGGCGGACAGGATGACGATGGCGGCACACGCGCGAACCCGGCACTTGCCCATTGAACTCACCGATTAGCCCCGAAGCCGCCGAGTATTGCGCATCGATGGGGCGTGCGTCAGCCCGGGCCGACCCCAGCGGCTGCGTGCACTGCCGGGGCATGCCCGATGACGTCGCTGGACGAGGGCTGGTGCGGAGGTGATCCGCGGCGCGAACGTTGCAAACGCAAAGGGCCCCGCGATCGCGGGGCCCCTTGGGCAAACGGTGGGATCTTCGCAGGCTCAGCGCTTCATCGAAGCGAAGAACTCGTCGTTGGACTTGGAGGTCTTCATCTTGTCGAGCAGGAACTCCATTGCCGCGATCTCGTCCATCGGGTGCAGCAGCTTGCGCAGGATCCAGATCTTCTGCAGCAGCTCCGGCTCGATGAGGTAATCCTCGCGGCGGGTACCCGACTGGTTGACGTTGATCGCCGGGTAGACGCGCTTCTCGGTGATGCGGCGGTCCAGGTGCACTTCCGAGTTGCCGGTGCCCTTGAACTCTTCGTAGATCACCTTGTCCATCGCGCTGCCGGTGTCGACCAGGGCGGTGGCGATGATGGTCAGCGAGCCGCCTTCCTCGACGTTGCGCGCGGCGCCGAAGAAGCGCTTCGGGCGATGCAGCGCGTTGGCGTCGACGCCGCCGGTGAGCACCTTGCCGGAGCTTGGCAACACGTTGTTGTAGGCGCGGGCCAGGCGGGTGATCGAGTCCAGCAGGATCACCACGTCCTTCTTGTGCTCGACCAGGCGCTTGGCGCGCTCGATCACCATCTCGGCGACCTGCACGTGGCGCGCGGCCGGCTCGTCGAAGGTCGAGCTGATCACTTCGCCGCGCACCGTGCGCTGCATCTCGGTGACTTCTTCCGGCCGCTCGTCGATCAGCAGCACGATCAGGTGCACGTCGGGATGGTTGTAGGTAATGGCGCTTGCGATCTGCTGCATCATGATCGTCTTGCCGGCCTTGGGCGGCGACACGATCAGCGCGCGCTGGCCCTTGCCCTGCGGGGCCATCAGGTCGAGCACGCGACCGGCGATGTCCTCGCTGCTGCCGTCGCCGCGCTCGAGCTTGAACTTCTTGCGCGGGAACAGCGGCGTCAGGTTCTCGAACAGCACCTTGTTCTTCGACGCCTCGATCGGCTCGCCGTTGATGGTGTCGACCACGTTGAGCGCGAAGTAGCGCTCGCCGTCCTTGGGCCAGCGGATGCGGCCGGACAGGTGGTCGCCGGTGCGCAGGTTGAAGCGGCGCACCTGGCTGGGCGAGATGTAGGTGTCGTCGGGGCCGGCGAGGTAGCTCGCCTCGGCCGCGCGCAGGAAGCCGAAGCCGTCCGGCAGGAGTTCCAGCACGCCGTCGGCGACCACGCCTTCGCCGTGGCGGGTCAGCACCTTCAGCAGGGCGAAGATCACGTCCTGCTTGCGGGCGCGGGCCACGCCTTCGTGGATGTTCAGCTGGTCGGCGATGTCGAGCAGCTTCTGCGCCGGCATCCGCTTGAGGTCCGACAGCGAGTACTGCGGGAAGCCCTCGGGGATGTTCGGCGGCGGCAGGCGGTTGGCCTGGTCGTTGTTGTCGGTCGGCAGGCCGTCGTCGCGTGGGCGATCGCCACGCGGGCGGTCGCGGTCGCGACGGTTGCGCGAACGGTCCCGGCGGTTGCCCTGGCCATGCTGCTGCTGGTCGCCGCCCTGGGCCTGGCCGTGCTGCTGGCCACCCTGCTGCTGGTTGCTCTGCGCCTGGCGCGGGCTGCCACCGTCCCGGGAGCCGGAGCGATCATCGCTTCCGGATTGCGCGCTGCCGGCTTCGGCCTGCGGCGTCGACTGGGAGGAAGCGGGCGCCGGGGCCGGAGCCTGGGCGTTTGCCGGGGGCTGCGTGGCGGGCGCCGCCGCTGCCGCGGGCGCATCGGCTGCGGGCTTCTGCGCGGGGGCGTCGACCTTGAGCTCGGCCTGGACCGGCTTTTCTGCCTGGGTCGCGCCGGGAGCGTCGGCCTGGGCGGCGGCTGCCTTGGTTACGCGCGGCTTGCGCACGCGCTTCACGGCGGTTTCGCCGGGATCGGAAGGATTGTCTGACAAGTGCTGAACCTCGCTTGCTGCGAGCGCCCTGGACGGGCGGCCTGCGAATGGGCTGGTGGTGTGTTGCAGAAGGTGCGGCGCGATGGAGCGCGCCGGGGTACCGGTGAAACTAGCATCCCGTGGAGCGCGCGGCAAGCGCCGGCCTGGCGGTGCCGCAGCGGTCGAACGGGAAACGGGAACGGGGAGCGGCCGCGGGAACAGCCATGGCTGCGACCCGGTGGATCAGAGCGTCCGCTCCGATCGCGCGGTGCCGGTCGCAGCTGTGGCTGCTCCTACGGCAGCGACGCGCTGGATGCTGCCAGCGCGTCAGGCACGACGGGTCTCAGAGGGCCTTGTCGATCATCTGGGCGAGGACCGGCTTGCCGACGGCGCCGATCTGGGTGGCCTGGACCTGGCCGCCCTTGAACAGCAGCAGCATAGGGATCGAGCGCACGTGGTACTTCAGGGCGGTGGCGCGGTTCTGGTCGATGTCGATCTTCACCACCTTGGCGCGTCCGGCGTATTCGCCGGCGAGCTCGTCCAGGGCGGGGGCGATCATCTTGCACGGACCGCACCAGGGCGCCCAGAAGTCGACCAGCACCGGCTCCTCGGAGGCGAGGACGGTGGCGTCGAAATCGGTATCGCTGGCGTGGATGACGGCTTGGGTCACGGGGGTCTCCTGCATGGGGCGATCGGGCCGGCCCCGGTGGGCGGGCCGGTTGGCGGCCGCGGTAGCTGCTAAGCTTGGGCGATTCGCGGCCGATTCAAGTGGCTGCCCCGTCGGAGGGGGCGGGCCTCGAGCGGGCAAGCCGCCGCGACATCTCCACGGCAGTCTGCTTGGCTGCCGCCTTCCACGCAAGCGCGCCACGCCGCGCAGACTTCCGACGAATGACCGACAAACCACTTACCGACCTTACCTTCTCTTCCTTTGACCTCCACCCGCGGCTGCAGGCCGGCCTGGCGCTCGCCGGGTTCACGCGCCTCACGCCGATCCAGGCGCTGAGCCTGCCGGTGGCACTCCCCGGCGGTGACGTCGCCGGCCAGGCCCAGACCGGCACCGGCAAGACGCTGGCCTTCCTGGTCGCGGTGATGAACCGCCTGCTGACCCGCCCGGCGCTGGCCGACCGCAAGCCCGAAGACCCGCGCGCGCTGATCCTTGCGCCCACCCGCGAGCTCGCGATCCAGATCCACAAGGACGCGGTGAAGTTCGGCCCCGAGCTGGGCCTGCGCTTCGCCCTGGTCTACGGCGGGGTCGACTACGACAAGCAGCGCCAGCTGCTGCAGGAAGGCGTGGACGTCATCATCGCCACCCCCGGCCGCCTGATCGACTACGTCAAGCAGCACAAGGTGGTCAGCCTGCACGCCTGCGAAGTCTGCGTGCTCGACGAGGCCGACCGCATGTTCGACCTCGGCTTCATCAAGGACATCCGCTTCCTGCTGCGCCGCATGCCGGTGCGCACCGAGCGCCAGACCCTGTTGTATTCGGCCACGCTGAGCCATCGCGTGCTGGAGTTGGCCTACGAGCACATGAACGAGCCGCAGAAGCTGGTGGTCGAGACCGAAACCATCACCGCGGCCCGCGTGCGCCAGAAGCTCTATTACCCGTCCGACGAGGAAAAGCTGCCGCTGCTGCTGGGGCTGCTGTCCCGCGGCGAGGGCGCGCGCACGATGGTGTTCGTCAACACCAAGGTGTTCGTCGAGCGCGTTGCGCGCTCGCTTGAGCGTGCCGGCTATCGCGTCGGCGTGCTGTCGGGCGACGTGCCGCAGAAGAAGCGCGAAAGCCTGCTGAAGAAGTTCCAGGCCGGCCAGCTCGAGATCCTGGTCGCCACCGACGTCGCCGCCCGTGGCCTGCACATCGACGGCGTCAAATACGTCTACAACTACGACCTGCCGTTCGATGCCGAGGACTATGTCCACCGCATCGGCCGCACCGCGCGCCTGGGCGAGGAGGGCGACGCGATCAGCTTTGCCTGCGAGCGCTACGCGATCGGCCTGCCCGAGATCGAGGCCTTCATCGAGCAGAAGATCCCGTCGGAGCCGGTGAGCGCCGAGCTCCTGACCGCGCTGCCGCGCAAGCCGCGCGAAGGCGTGGAGCTCGAGCCCGAAGCCGGCGAGAGCGTGAGCGAGATCTTCCGCGAGGCGCGCGAGCAGCGTGCCGCCGAGGATGCCCGCCGCGGCGGCGGCCGTCGCGAGGGTGGCGGCCGTCCCAGCGGTCCGCGCAGCGGCGCCGAGGGTCGGCCCGAGCGCGGTCCGCGCAAGCCGCGCGAGCCGCGTGCGGACGTGGCCGCGACCGATGATGCGGCCGCCGCGAACGTGGCGTCGCCAGCGCCGGCGGCAACCGCCGCGCCTGCTGCCGCCGCTCCGGGAGAAGTCGCCGGCGCCGACGGAGAGCGCGCACCGCGCAAGCGTCGTCGTCGTCGCGGCGGTCGTCGCGTCAACGCCGAGGGCCAGCAGGTCGAAGGCGGCGGGCAGGACGAAGGCGGGCCGTCGAAGAGCAGCGCCGAAGCCGGCGCCCCGCCTGCGCGTGCACCGCGGCCCAGGCCGCAGCCGAAGCCGCAGCAGCAGGCCCAGCCGGTGCCCGCGCCGGCCCCCGGCCAGCAGCCGGGGATGCCCGCGGCGTCCGCACCGGCGCAGGAGCCGTCGCTGTTCGGCCGCATCGGCCAGGGCCTGCGCAAGCTGGTCAAGCGCGGGCCGCGCTCGCAGCACTGAACCGGTCCGGTCACCCGACCGGATCCGCACGTCTGGCCGCAAAGCGGCCATCAAGCGATACTCGTGTCTCCACACGACGCGAGTTTTGCGATGCCGCAGGTCCTGCGCTTCGACAACGTCTGCAAGCAGTATCCAGGCGGCCACGTCGCGCTGGATGGCGTCAGCTTCGGCGTTGACGCCGGTGAAATGCTCTTCGTCACCGGGCATTCCGGCGCCGGCAAGAGCACCCTGCTCAGGCTCATCCACCTGTCCGAGCGGCCCAGCCGCGGCGCGGTGCTGTTCGGCGAGCGCAACCTGCTCAAGGTCCGCGGTGGCCGCGTCGCCCTGCACCGGCGCGAGATCGGCGTTGTGTTCCAGGACCACCGCCTGCTTGCCGACCGCAGCGTGCACGACAACGTCGCCCTGCCGCTGGTGCTGCGCGGCATGCGCCGCGGCGACGCCGGCCGGCGCGTGCGCCCGGTGCTGGAACGCCTGGGCCTGGGTGCGCGCGGCAACGCCCTGCCCGGCGAGCTGTCGGCGGGCGAACAGCAGCGCGTCGGCATCGCGCGGGCGATCGTCGCCGAGCCGCGCCTGCTGGTGGCCGACGAACCCACCGGAAACCTCGACCCCACCCTGGCCGCGGAGATCATGGCGCTGTTCGCCGCGCTGCCCGGGCAGGGCACCAGCGTACTGGTCGCAAGCCACGACCTCGGCCTGGTCAAGCGCATGAAGAAGCGCGTGCTGGTGCTCGAGCATGGCCGCCTGGCCGACGACATCGCGCCCGAGGACCTGGCCGATGAGTAAGCCGATCGCACGCGCCAGGGCTTCGACCCGTTCGCGCCCGGGTGCCTGGATCGACCACCACGCCTACAGCATCGTCGCCAGCCTCGGCCGGCTGTTGCGCAGGCCGGGCTCCACCGCGCTCACCATCGGCGTGATGGCGGTGGCGCTGGCGCTGCCGCTCGGACTCTGGCTGGTGCTTGCCAACGTCGAACGCTTTGCCGGCGACGTCCAGGCGTCGCGCCAGCTGAGCATCTTCCTCAAGCAGGACATCGCAACGGAGCGCGTGGCCGAACTGGTGGCAGAGCTCGACGCTCGCGCCGACGTCGGCGTGGTCGAGCACCGCACGCCGGCGCAGGGCCTGGAGGAGTTGCGCGAACGCAGCGGCCTGGACGAGGCCATCGACCTGCTTGGCGACAACCCGCTGCCGCATGTGCTGCTGCTGACGCCGGCCGGCGACGAAGTGCTGCTCGCCGACTCCCTGCGCACCCTGCCCGAGGCCGAGCTCGTGCAGCACGACGCCGCATGGCGGCAGCGCCTGGACGGCTGGCTGCGCTTTGGCGGCCGCGTGGCCTGGGTGCTGGCGGCGCTGCTCGGCCTGGGCGCGCTGCTGGTGGTCGGCAACACCGTGCGCCTGGACATCCAGTCGCGACGCGACGAACTCGGCGTGCTGCAGCTGCTTGGCGCAAGCGACGGCTTCATCCGCCGGCCATTCCTGTACCTGGGTGCCTGGTACGGCCTGGCCTCGGGCGCGCTGGCGCTGGGGCTGCTGATGGCCGCCGGTGCCGCCCTGCGTGCGCCGCTGGCGGAGCTTGCCGCAAGCTATGGCAGCAGCTTCGCGCTGGCGGGCTTCACGCCGCGCCAGGCACTTGCGGTCATCGCCGGTGCGACCGTGCTCGGCTGGCTTGGCGCCGGGGCGGTCACCGGGCACTTCCTTCGCCAGACCCGGCCCACGGAGACCTGACCGTGACCGTGACCGATATCCGCCATCTCGATGGCAGCAGTCCACGGATCATGGTGGTCGACGGTTCGCGCCTGGTGCGCAAGCTGATCGGCGACGTGCTGCGCGACCAGTTGCCGCAGGCCGAGGTCATATCCTGCGCCGGCCTGGCCGAAGCCCATGCCGCGCTGGCGGCCGCGCCCATCGATCTCGCCACCACCTCGCTGGTCCTTCCCGACGGGCACGGCCAGCAGCTGGCCATGGCCGTGCGAGCCGCGGCCGGCCAGCGCTACGTGCCGGTGATCGTGGTCTCGGGCAACGCCCAGGAGCACCTCGAGGGCCGGCGCTTCAGCGACGACATCACCGATTACTTCGACAAGTCCCACGGCCATCGCGCGCTGGCCGAATTCATCCGCGGCTACGTGCAGCCGGCGCCGATCCCCGGCGCCCGCGTGCTGTACGTCGAAGACAGCCGCACCGTGGCGCTTGCGACCACGCGCATGCTCAAGGCGCAGCAGATGGAGGTGGTGCACCTGACCAGCGTCGAAGCCGCGCTGGAGTTCCTGCACGAGCGCATCGCGGCCGGCGAGGCGCCGGGCATCGACCTCGTGCTGACCGATGTCTACCTCAAGGGCGAGCTCGACGGCGGCCACCTGGTGCAGGCGATCCGCGGCGAATTCGGCTGGTCCAAGCGCCGGCTGCCGGTGCTGGTGATGACCGGCGATGCCAATGCCGAAAACCAGGCCGCGCTGCTGCGCGATGGCGCCAACGACCTCGTGCTCAAGCCGATCGAGGAGCGGCTGCTGGTGACCAAGGCGCTGTTCCAGCTGCGGCTTTCACGCCTGCCCGAAACCGCGGTGGCCGACGGATGAGCGAAGCGGCAGGCCGCGTTCGCCTGGAGTCATCCTGGAAGGCGCGGGTAGGCGACTGGTTCGAGCGCGATGACATGCTGGCGCTGTCGGCCTTCCTGCGCGAGCGCCAGGCCGCCGGCGTGCGGATCTTTCCTCCTGGTCCGGACATCTTCGCCGCCTTCGACGCCACGCCTTTCGACGACGTGCGGGTGGTCGTGCTCGGCCAGGATCCCTATCACGGAGCCGGCCAGGCACATGGCCTGTGTTTCTCCGTCCGTCCGGGCGTGCGCGTGCCGCCGTCGCTGGACAACATCTACAAGGAGATCCAGCGCGACCTCGGCATGACCCGCCCCGACCATGGCTGCCTGCTGCCTTGGGCACGCCGCGGCGTGCTGCTGCTCAATGCCGTGCTGACGGTCGAAGAAGGATGCCCGGGCTCGCACCAGCGCAAAGGCTGGGAAGGCTTCACCGACCACGTGGTCGATGTGCTCAACCGCGAGCGCGACGGCCTGGTGTTCATGCTCTGGGGCGCGTATGCGCAGGCGAAGGGCAAGGTGATCGACGCCAACCGGCACCGCGTGCTGCGCAGCACGCACCCGTCGCCACTGTCCGCGCACCGCGGCTTCCTGGGCTGCGGGCACTTCTCCGCGACCAACGCGTACCTCACCCACAGCGGCGGCGCGGCGCTGGACTGGTCGCTGCCGCCGAGGGCGGAGCTGGAGGCGATGTGATGGACATGCCGCTGCTGGTGTCCCTGCACCTTCCCAAGACCGCCGGGACCAGCTTTGCCGAAACCCTGCGCGCGGCCAATGGCGACGGCTATCGCGATGACTATGCCGACCTGCCCATGCAGTACGGCGCGCTGCGCAGGCGCAAGCACGCCTTGCGTGGCGGCCTGGCGCTGCGCGGAGGCGTCCCGGTCGATGCGACCTGCATCCATGGGCATTTCCTGGCCTTGAAATACCGCATCGCGCTGGGCCGGCGGCCGGCGCGCTGGATCACCTGGATGCGCGATCCCGTGCAGCGCCTGGCCTCGCATTACGCGTTCTGGCGCCGCGACTACGACGGCGACGACCCCGCCCAGCCGCTGCGCAACCGGATGCTGCGCGAACAGTGGACGTTCGAACGCTTCGCGCTTGGGCCGGAGATGCGCAACGTCTACCGGCAGTACCTGTGGGGCTTCGACCCCGAGCGTTTCGATTTCATCGGCATCACCGAGCACTACCATGCCGACCTCGAGCGCCTCGCGCAGCGCCTGGGCTGGGAGGCGGTGGACGCCGCCGAACTGGTGAACCCGGAGTGCGGGGAGTCTGGTTACGACATCGATCCGCAGCTGCAGGCCCGCATCGAACGCCACCACGCCGGCGATGTCGCCCTGTACCGCTGGGCGCTGGCGCGACGCGGCGCCTGAAGCGCCGCCTACGATGGCGGGAGCAGCGCGCTTTCCTCGATAGGAGTGGTCAGGGCCGCCGGTTGGCGCGTCCGCAACCCGAGAGGAGACCCGTTCCATGCTCACTTCCACGATGCCGCCCCTGTTGGCGGCCAGCTGTGTCCTGGCCTTGGCCGCCGGACTGCACGTGCCCGATGCCGAGGCCGCCGCCCAGCGCTCCCGCTATACCCGTCCCAGCGGGATCTGCGAGGCGCCGCTGCCCGTCTACGACGCCCACCTGCGCAAGGCGCCGCTGAGGGTCGACAACGTCGGCAACCTGCCCGTCTTCGTCAACTGCGCGATGCCGAGCGATCCGGTGGGCGACGTCGGCGAGGCCTGGGTCGAAATCCACTTCGCGTCCACGGCCGCGGCAAGTGCCACCGTGAATTGCACCGTGGTCACCGGCAGCGCCGACCTGCCGGTGTACGACGTGCGCTCGCGCTCGATTGCGCCGGGCAGCAGGACCTGGTTCACCTGGAGCGGCCTCGACAAGCAGAGCGCGGACGGCCTGTTCGCCTTCATGTGTTCACTGGCGCCGGGGGTCCAGATGACCAAGGTCTACGCCAGCGAAGAAGACAGCGCCGGCGGTATCTGACATGTCCAGCCTTCCTTCCGCATCCCGGAGCACATCCATGATCGATCGCCGCTTCCCGCGTGCCCTGGCTTCGGCCGGCCTGTGCGTGTTCGTCTCCCTCCTCCTGCAGCCCGTCGACGCGTCCGCGGCGACCACGCGCACCATCAATGTTTCAGCCACCGGCATTTGCGATGCGCCGCTGCCGCACTTCAACGTCAACCTGCGCAGGCGGCCGGTCGCGGTCCAGAACCAGGGCGCCCAGCCGGTTTTCGTCTCCTGCACGCTGGCCACCGACGATTACGGCCAGTCCACTACGGGCGCCGTGCGGGTCACGTTCAAGAGCAGCGGCGACGCCGCCAGCGTCAGCTGCACCATGGTGTCCGGGACGCGCGACGCGCAGGTGTTCTACGTGGGTGCGGAGCAGGCGATCCCCGCCGGTGGCCGCGCCAGCGTCGCCTGGCAGCAGATCAACAAGTGGAGCACCTCCGGGACCTATTCCTTCAACTGCCACCTGCCCCCCGGCGTGGCCATGGAAACCGTCACCTACACCCAGACCGATTCCGCGGGCCGGCTCTGAGCCGTCCCAGCCATGGAGAACCGATTCATGCCCATGTCCTTCCCTTGCCGCATGTCCGCCGCCGCCAGCTGTGCCCTGGGGCTTTTCGCAATGCTGCACGCGCCTGCAGCCAGCGCCGCCACCGAGCGCGTGCAGCGCGTCAGTGCCACGGCGGTGTGCGAGGCGCCGCTGCCGGTCTTCGACACCACGCTTCGCAAGCGCCCGATCGGCATCACCAACCAGGGTGGCCCGTCGGTCTTCGTATCGTGCTCGCTGCCTGCCGACTCTGCGGCTCCTCCCGGCGGCGCGTCGGTGAGCGCGCGCTTTGCGATGATCGGCGAGGCGCCGCCGGTCACGGTCCAATGCCAGCTGGTGGCAGGGACCGCCGACGCCCCGACGTACACCGCAGGCAGCATCGTGGTGCCGGCCGCCGGGAGCGCCTGGCTGACCTGGAACGGCGTCGACAAGGGGACGGCCAGCGCGACCCTCAACTTCAGCTGCCACCTGCCGTCCGGCGTCGACCTGAGCACCATCATGTACAGGGAGGTGGATGCGGCCGGAGGCCTTTGATGGCCGGCGCGCCCTGGGCCGCACCGGACCGGGGCGCGCTCCCGCGGCTTCCTCCTGGCTGCAATTGGAGTTCTGCGCGCGGCGAGTCGTGATTTAATCGGTTTATTGTTCTATCTGTAGGATGAATGAACTTTCCCATCGTTTAGCAGTCTTAACAGACCACTGCTAAAATCGCTGCCATGACTGCAACCGCCCCCAGCTATCCGCTCGTTCCCAACAACCTGCCGATTCCCAGCGCGCTCGGCTCGCTGGACGCGTACATCGGTGCGGTGCACCAGATCCCCATCCTCACGGTTGAAGACGAACAGGCGCTTGCCCGTCGCTTCCACGATGAGGAAGACCTCGGTGCCGCCCGTGACCTGGTGATGTCGCACCTGCGCTTCGTGGTCCACGTGGCCCGCGGCTACAACGGCTACGGCCTGCCGCTGGGCGACCTGATCCAGGAGGGCAACATCGGCCTGATGAAGGCGGTGAAGCGCTTCGACCCGGATGTCGGCGTGCGCCTGGTCTCGTTCGCGGTGCACTGGATCCGCGCCGAGATGCACGAGTACATCATCAAGAACTGGCGCATCGTCAAGGTCGCCACCACCAAGGCGCAGCGCAAGCTGTTCTTCAATCTGCGCCGCAGCAAGAAGCGCCTGGGCTGGCTCAACGCCGCCGAGGTCAGCGCGGTGGCCAAGGACCTCAACGTCTCCGAGCGCGAGGTGCTGGAGATGGAGTCGCGCCTGTCCGGGCGCGACATCGGCTTCGACATGTCCGCCGACGAGGATGACGAGCGCGCGCCGCCGGCGCCGGCCGCCTACCTGATGTCGCGCGACGAGGATCCTTCGCAGGCCTACGAGCGCGAAGACAGCCAGTCCAGCCAGCTCGAACTGCTGCGCGAGGGCATGTCGCGCCTGGACGAGCGCTCGCGCGACATCGTCAAGCGCCGCTGGCTGGACGCCGACAACAAGGTCACCCTGCAGGAGCTGGCCGACGAGTACGGCGTGTCCGCCGAGCGCATCCGCCAGGTCGAGGCCAACGCGCTGAAGAAGATGAAGGCGCTGTTCGCGGCCTGATCGCGGCGCGGATCGCCCGTGGAAAGCCCGGCGCAGGCCGGGCTTTTTCGTTCCGCCGCGCTTATCCGCTGCGACCCTGGTGCAGGGCGTCGCTCACCACTTGAACAGCACCAGGCTCACCGCCAGCACGGCCATGCCGCTCACCAGCCCGTACACGGTCTCGTGGCCCTTCGCGTAGCGCTTGGCCGCCGGCAACAGCTCGTCCAGCGCCAGGAACACCATCACCCCGGCGATAATCCCGAACACGCTGCCGAACACCGCGTCCGACAGCCAGGGCCGCAGCAGCGCATAGCCGATGATCGCGCCCAGCGGCTCGGCCAGACCCGAGAGCAGGCAGGCGCCGAAGGCATAGCCCTTGCTGTTGGTGGCGAAGTAGACCGGCACCGCGATCGCGATGCCTTCGGGCACGTTGTGGATGGCGATGGCGAAGGCCAGCGGCATGCCCACGCCCGGGTTCTCCAGCGTGGCGAAGAAAGTCGCAAGGCCTTCCGGGAAGTTGTGCACCGTGATCGCAAGCGCGGTCAGCAGGCCGACGCGCTTGATGTAGGCGGCGTTGTGCTCGCGGAAGAAAGGGTCGTCGGCTTCCAGCCGCTCGTGCGGGTTCGGCACCAGGCGGTCGACCAGCATGATCAGGCCGACGCCGGCGAGGAAGGCCATGGTGCCGAAGCTGAAGCCCAGGCGCTCGCCATAGCCCTGGCTGAAGGAGTCGATCGACTTGTTGAGGATCTCCGACAGCGACACGTAGACCATCGCGCCGCCGGCGAAAGCCAGGCCGAACGCGAGCAGTCGCGCATTGGGCCGAGCCTGCGCGAAGACCAGCAGGCCACCGACGCCGGTGGCGAGGCCCGCCGCGGTGGTCACCGCCAGCGCGACGAGCAGGTTTGCGGTGGCGACTTCGATCATGCGTGGAGGCTCCTGCCCGGGTCGATGGCAGCGACGGGCCAGCCGCCGGCGGTGGAGTGGTGGGCGTGCCAAGGTAGCCCAGGGCCTGCGCATGCGGGAAGGGCGGTGCGCCGGTTGCTATTGTGCGCGCATCCCGCCGCTCCGGCGCCCGTCGAGGATCCTCCCGCATGTCCGACCGTGAAAAACGCATCGCGCTGCTGATCGACGCCGACAACGCGCCGGCGTCGAAGATCGAAGTGATCCTCGCCGAGATCGCGCGCCACGGCGTGGCCAACGTGCGCCGCGCCTACGGCAACTGGAAGAGCCAGCACCTGGTGGGCTGGGAGAAGTGCCTGCATACCTGGGCCATCCGCCCGATCCAGCAGTTCGCCTACACCACCGGCAAGAACGCCTCGGACATGGCGATGGTGATCGACGCCATGGACCTGCTGTACGCGGGCAACCTCGACGGCTTCGCGATCGTCTCGTCCGACGCCGACTTCACCCCGCTGGTGATGCGACTGCGCAACGACGGCGTGGCGGTGTACGGTTTCGGGCAGGAGAAGACGCCGGAGCCGTTCGTGCGGGCGTGTTCGACCTTCCTGTACCTGGAGAAGCTTGGCGAGCCCGAGGACGACGGCGGTTCCGACGCAAGCCGGGCGCCCTCGACGCTGCAGCTCCAGGAGGACGCCGACCTGGTGCGCCTGCTGCGCGGCGCGGTCGACGCGACCCAGGGCGAGGACGGCTGGTCGAAGCTCGGCGCGGTCGGCAGCCACATCGGCAACCAGGGCTCGTTCGACTCGCGCAACCACGGCTACCGCAAGCTCAGCGACCTGATCGAGGCGATCGGCCTGTTCGAAGTGCGCCGCCAGGGGCAGGTGATCGAGGTGCGCAGCCGCAGCGCGCGCGGGCGCAAACAGACAGCGACCAGCGCGGCCTCCGCGCCCGAGGCGGCGAAAAACACCGGCGCGGCCAAGGTGCCCGTAGCCAAGGCCCCCGCGGCCAAAGCCCCCAGGCGCGCCAAGACCCCACCCAAACCCTGACCTGCCAGACCGCCTTCATGGGGCTGCGGATGGAGCAGCCTCTCCCACACACGGCGGATCCCACGGGGAAGAGGTCGCGTTTCAATACAGGTCGGTGGGGTCCACGTCGAGCGACCAGCGTACGCGGCGTGCTTCCGGCAGCGCGTGCAAGGCCGCGACCACGGCATCGAGCAGCGCGTGCAGCGCCGGTCGCCCGGGCGATGACAACAGCAGCTGGGCGCGGTGCATGCCGGCGCGACGCGGCATCGGCGCCGGGATCGGGCCGATGACCTGCAGCGTTCGCGCCTGCGCAGGCGGCAGCGCATTGCGCGCTTGCTGGAAGGCTTCAGCCGCCCCCTGCAGGAACGCCTCCGGCAAGCCCGCCTGCTGGGCTTCGGCGCGCAGCAGCGCCATGTGCGCAAACGGCGGGAAGCCGGCGGCGGCGCGCTGCGCAAGTTCGGCGTCGGCGAATGCGCGATAGCCGCCGTTGACCAGCACCTCCAGCAGCGGATGCTCGGGATGGTGGGTCTGCAGCAGCACCTCGCCCGGGCGCTCGGCGCGGCCGGCGCGGCCCGACACCTGGATCAGCAGCTGGGCCAGCTTCTCGCTGGCGCGGAAGTCGGCCGAGAACAGGCCCTCGTCGATGCCGACCACGCACACCAGCACCAGCTTCGGCAGGTCGTGGCCCTTGGCCAGCATCTGTGTGCCGACGAGGATCCCGGGACCGTCCTCGAGCTTCGCCAGTTCGCGCGCCAGGCCGTCGCGGCGGCGGGTGCTGGCGCTGTCGATGCGCAGCACCGGAACGTCGCCGAAGCGCGCGGCCAGCAGTTCTTCGATGCGTTCGGTGCCCACGCCCTGCGGCTGCAGCGCCAAGCCCGCGCAGTCGGGACAGGCCATCGGCACCGGCCGCCGTGAACCGCAGTGGTGGCACTGCAGCCGGCGGCCGCCAGCGTGCACGGTCATCGGGATCGCACGCTCGGGCGTGCTGCAGCGCGAACATGCCGCGCTCCAGCCGCAGTCGTGGCAGAGCAGCACCGGCGCGTAGCCGCGGCGGTTCTTGAACACCAGCACCTGTCCCCCGGCGTCGAGAGCGCGGCGGGTCGCGGCCAGGAGTTCGTCCGACAGCCCGGCGTGCAGCGGCCGCTTGCGCACGTCATGCACGCGCACGCGCGGCGGCCTGGCTTCGCCTGCGCGCTGGCGCAGCTGCAGGTGGGCATGGCGGCCGGCGCGCGCGTTGTGCAGGGTTTCAAGCGACGGCGTCGCGCTGCCCAGCAGCACCGGGATGTCCAGCGCCTTGCCGCGCACCAGGGCCACGTCGCGGGCGTGGTAGCGGATGCCGTCCTGCTGCTTGTAGCTGCCGTCGTGCTCTTCGTCGACCACGATCAGCCCGGCCTGGGGCAGGGGCGCGAAGACGGCCGAGCGCGTGCCCACGATCACCTGCGCCTCGCCGCGCCATGCGGCCGCCCAGGCGTGCGCGCGTTCGCCGTCGGAAAGTCCCGAATGCAAGGCATGCACCGGTACCCCCAGCCGCGCCCGGAAGCGCGCCAGCATCTGCGGCGTCAGGCCGATCTCCGGCACCAGCACCAGCGCCTGCCGGCCGTGGGCCAGGCAGCGCTCGGCGATGGCCTGCAGGTAGACCTCGGTCTTGCCGCTGCCGGTCACGCCCTCGAGCAGCACCGAGGCGAAGCCCTGGACGGCGCGCAGCGACTCCAGGGCGGCGGCCTGCTCCGCATTGGGCGCGTGGGCGGGTCCGCCCGTGGCTGGTGCCGCCGGCCCGGTGATGGCCACCCGCTCAAGCAGCCCGCGGGCCTCCAGGCTGCGCGCCGCCGTGCGCCAGCCTTCGATGGCGTCATCCAGCATGTCTTCGGCGACCACGCCGTCGCGCAGCGCTTCGGCCAGCCGCCGCGGGCGTGCACCGCGCTTCAGGTCCCCGATCGCCGTGGCGCCGGCTGCCGTCAGCGCCCGGCCCCAGACGACGGTGTCCGGGAGTGGGCCTCCACGGCGCAGCGCCGCCGGCAGTGCGGTGGCCAGGACTTCGCCCAGGGGCGCGTGCAGGTAGCGGGCCAGCCATTGGCCAGTGGCCAGCAGCTCGCCATGGAACAGCGGGCCGGGATCAAGCCAGGCCAGCGCCTCCCGCAGCGCCGGCGCGTTCGCTGCGGCCGGGCCCGCGGCAGCCACCACGCCCACGAGTTCGCGCGGGCCGAAGGGGACGCGAACGCGCCTGCCGACATCATCCGGGGAGGCGTTTGTGGCACCGGGAGCGAGGTAGTCGAACAGCCGCGGCATCGGCAGCGGCAGGGCGACGCGCAGGACGTTGGCGGGCATCGCGGCAGTCTAGCGAGTCGTCCCCGCGGCACCCATGCCGGTTGCGAGCCAATGTTGCCTTGCAAACTACGATTAGGCTGCAAGTACCGGAACCTCAAAGGAATTTTGTTTATCCACACAAGCTGTGGATAAGTCTGTGCATGGTCCATGCGCCGGGACCCCCAAACCGCGTGGGAACAACGTTCAGGCAGCGTTGGCTAAAAAAGCACCATTGCCTGAAAAGCGAGTGGATACAGTCACTTGGCCGTGAAACATGACTGTCGCAATGCTCCACGTTGCCGTGAAGGTTCCGTCAATGACATTTGCGTGACCGCTGTGAACAACCTTCGGCAGCGGGAAACGGCCGAGTGCCCGCGGTGGAGCGCAAACTGTGCGCGCCGTCAAGGGCCGGCCACGGCCGCTGCCACCGCTATGATGGCGCCCTCCACGCGCCCGACCCCATGACCCCACCACGCCCGCCCGACCCCGCCGACCTCGCCGCACCCACTGCGCTGCGCGCGTTCCTGCGCGGTGTCGAACGCCGCGGCCATGCGTTCGCATGGCTGCTTGCGGGTTCCCGCGCGGCCGGCGACGACGCCTTGGCCTGGGCGCTGGAGCGGTTCGCGCGCGAGGCGGGGCGGACGCCGTTCGGGGAATGGCCGCGCCGCTTCTGGTCGCTGCTGCTGGCAGCACCGGCGATGCGCCGGCCGCCGCCGGACCCACACTGGGAGCCCGACTTCGAATGGCTGTCGCGGATTGGCCACGGTCCGCGCGCGGCCCTGCTGCTGCGCCTGGTCGCAGGGCTGGCCGAGTCCGACGCTGCGACCGTCCTCGGCATCGCGCGACCGACCTATCGCCTGGGGTTGCAGCGCGCGCTGCCCCGCGACGCCGATGGCAACGCCGATGTCGACGCTTGGCAAGCGCTGGGCCGAGCCGTGCAGGACCTGCTGCGGGCACAGCCGCACGTGCAGCCGGCCCCGTCGACGCGATCGGCTGCGGCAGCGCGCGCGGCGCCCGGCCCTGGCGATGGCGCGCCGACGCGCGCTCCCGCTGGCCGGGGCGTTCGCACGACGCTGTGGCTGGTGGCGGCCGCCACCGTGCTGGGCCTGGTCGCGACCTTCGTTCGCTTCGATGGACTTCCCGCGGGCCTGGCCCAAGCGCCGGACGGCATTCTGGTGGAAGCACTCCCCGCGGCCGAAGCGCCGGCCGGTCGCTACCCCGAACAGGACGCGCTCGCGCTGCACCCGGACCTGGCCCTGCTGCTGGATGCCGGCGAAGCCGACGCGGCCGCCGCCGATCCCGCGTTCCACGCCTGGCTGCTGGCCGAGGGTGAGGCCGATGCGGACCCC
Source organism: Luteimonas sp. MJ250 (assembly GCF_039548455.1). NCBI lineage: Bacteria > Pseudomonadati > Pseudomonadota > Gammaproteobacteria > Lysobacterales > Lysobacteraceae > Luteimonas > Luteimonas sp. MJ250. Next base: position 249,621 of record NZ_JBCLVB010000011.1, read on the forward strand.
GTTGCAGGTGCCGACGCGGGAGCCAGTGCCATCGCCACCGACCCGCCTTCGGTCCCCGCCGCGGCGGCGATCCGGATTCCTGCGGAGCGACCCGCGGCCCCGGCGGAAGAACGCCTGGATGCACTCGACCCCACGGCCCTTGCGCAGCTGGCGCAGCGCCGTGATCGCTGGGACGCACTGCCGCACGAACAGCGCGGTGAGCGCCGCGAGCGCTGGCTGGCCTGGCGCGACCTCTCCGTCGCGGAGCGCCAGTCGCTGCGCGGCGCCGCAGCGCAGCACGCCCTGCGCACGCCGGACGAGCAGGCCGCCCTGCGCGCTCGCTTCGACGCCCTCGACGCCAGCGACCGCCACGGCTGGCTGCTGGGGCCGGACCTTGGCGCCGACTACCCCCAGCTGCATCCGCTGATCGCCCAGGTGCCGCTGGATGCGCGCACCGCGTTGGTGGAGGCCCTGCGCGGCCTCGACCCGCAGGCGCGAGACGACCTCGTCGTGCTTGCCGTGCGTACCCCCCCGCAGGAGCGCGCCGAGCTGCGCATCGAACTGCTCGCAACGCCGCCGGCCCAGCGCAGCCGCTGGCTGCGGCGCAGGGTGGCACCGGTCCAATGAACTCCGTCCCGGACAGGGTGCGCGAGACCCCTGTCCCGGGCTTCGCGGGCGAGGTGCGCACCACCGCCATGCTCGCCCTGCCGCTGGTGGCAGGGCACCTTTCGACCGGGCTGATCGGCTTCGTCGACAGCGTGATCGCCGGTCGCCACGGCACCGCCACCCTGGCCGCGGTGTCGGTGGGCACGGCCGTGTTCTGGCTGCCGATGATGGTGCCGATGGGCACGCTGATGGCGCTGCCGCCCTCGGTGTCGCAGCTCAACGGTTCCGGTCGCCGCGACGCCATCGCGCCGCTGTTCCGGCAGTCGCTGTGGCTGGCGCTGGCGCTTGGCGTGCTGCTGTTCGCCTTCCTCAGCCTTGCACCGCTGGCGCTGGCGCCGATGGGCATCGCCGAAGACATCCAGCCGGGTGCACGCGACTTCCTGCACGGCATCCGCTGGGGCGTGCCGGCGCTGACCCTGTATTTCGCGATGCGCTACCTGAGCGACGGCCTGCACTGGACGCTGCCGACCATGCTGCTCGGCTTCGGCGGCCTGCTGCTGCTGGTGCCGCTGGGCTATGTATTCGCTTTTGGCGCCTTCGGCGTGCCGGAGATGGGCGCTGGCGGCCTGGGCCTGGCGTCGGCGGTGATGATGTGGGCGCAGGCGGCCGCGTTCGCCGTCTACCTTGCGCGTGCGAAGCGCTTCGCCTCGCTGGGCCTGTTCGCGCACTTCGACCCGCCGCGCCGGGAACCGATCAGCGACCTGCTGCGCACCGGCCTGCCGATCGGGGTGACGGTGGCGATGGAGGGCGGGCTGTTCATCGTCACCGCGCTGCTGATCGGCCGGCTTGGGCAGTTCGAGGCCGCGGCCCACCAGGTTGCGATGAACGTCGCCAGCCTGTGTTTCATGATCCCCTTTGGCGTGGCCGAAGCCACCACGGTGCGCGTGGGTCATGCCCTGGGCACCGGCGGCGGTCGCGAGGGCGTGCGCAGGACGATGCTGGCCGGGCTGGCCCTGGTGCTGGGCACCCAGGCGCTGTCGGCGCTGGTGCTGGTGCTCGGCCACGACGCGATCGCCGCGGTCTACACCGCCGACGAAGCGGTGGCGGGGCTGGCCGCGTCGCTGCTGCTGTTCGCGGCGGCGTTCCAGTTCCCCGATGGCGTCCAGGTGCTGTCCGCCGGCGCGCTGCGCGGGCTGAAGGACACGCGCGTGCCGATGCTGCTGGCGGCCTTCGCCTACTGGGGCGTGGGCATGGTGATTGGCGCCGGACTCGGGCTGGGGCTGGGCATGGGCCCACGCGGCATGTGGATCGGTCTGATCGCCGGGCTGTCGGTCGCCGCCGTGCTGATGGCCGGGCGCTTCCTGTGCAGCAGCGGCCGGCTGCCCCCGCGGAACCCTGGCTGACGGCGCCCGGCCGCGGAAGCACAGTGACCGATGGCGGATGACGCCGCCCGCCGCCAGCGGCGATACTGGCCGCATTGCCTTTTCCCGGTTGTCCGCCATGTCAGCACTGCCCCCGACCGCGCCGCGTCGACGCGGCCCCATCGCCCGCGTGATCGTGGGTGCCTGGGACGCGCTCAATTTCACCCGTCGCCTGGTGTTCAACCTGCTGTTCCTGCTGCTGGTGCTGCTCGTGCTGGCGGCGATCTTCAGCGCCGAGCGGGCCAAGCCGCTGCTTGATCGCACCACCCTTGTGATCGCGCCCGAAGGTGCCCTGGTCGAGCAGTTCAGCGTCGACCCGGTCAGCCGTGCGTTCGGCAAGATGACCGGCCAGGACACGCCCGAGGTCCGCCTGCGCGACCTGCTGCGCGTGATCGAGAAGGCCGCCGAAGACGAGCGCATCGAGCGCGTGCTGCTGCGCACCGATCGCATGGCGTTCTCCGGCTACGCATCGATGCGCGAACTCGCCAACGCCATCGGGACGCTGCGCGAGGCCGGCAAGGAGGTCGTCGCCTACGGTGACTACTTCGGCCAGGCGCAGTACCTGCTGGCCGCGCAGGCCGACGAGGTCTACATGGATCCCTACGGCGGCCTGGTGCTCGAGGGCCTGGGACGCTATCGCCAGTACTACCGCGAAGGCCTCCAGGACAAGCTCGGCGTCGACATCCACCTGTTCAAGGTCGGCGAATTCAAGTCCGCGGCCGAACCCTACATCCTCGACCAGGCCTCGCCCGAGGCCAAGGAAGCCGACCTGTACTGGATGAACGACATCTGGCAGCGCTTCATGGGCGACATCGCGACCGCGCGCGGGATCGATCCCGCGGCGCTGGCGGCCGGCATCGACGACCTGCCGCAGGGCGTGCAGGCCGCCGGTGGCGACTTGGCGAAGCTGGCACTGGACACCAGGCTGGTCGATGGCCTGAAGACGCTGGAAGAGGTGCAGCAGCTGCTCGCCGAGCGCGGCGAAACCGACGAAGACAACGACAGCGGCGTGCGCGAGATCGCCTACGACGCCTACCTCAAGCACGTCACCAGCCCGATGGCGGCGACCGACGCACGGCCGCAGGTCGCGGTGGTGGTCGCCGAGGGCGCGATCATGGGCGGCAAGCAGAACCCGGGCAGCGTCGGCGGCGAGTCCACCTCGGCCCTGCTGCGCGCGGCGCGCGATGACGACAAGGTCAAGGCCGTGGTGCTGCGCGTGGACTCCCCCGGCGGCGAGGTCTTCGCCTCCGAGCAGATCCGCCGCGAAGTGGTCGCGCTGAAGCAGGCCGGCAAGCCGGTCGTGGTGTCGATGGGCGACATGGCCGCGTCCGGCGGCTACTGGATCAGCATGGACGCCGACGCGATCTACGCCGACCCGTCCACCATCACCGGCTCGATCGGCATCTTCGGCATGTTCCCGACCATCCCGCGCACGCTCGAGAAGATCGGCGTGCGCACCGACGGCGTCGGCACCACCCGCTTCGCCGGCGCCTTCGATCCCACACGCCCGCTGCAGCCCGAGGTGGGCACGGTGATCCAGAGCGTGATCGACAAGGGCTATCGCGACTTCATCGGCAAGGTGGCGACCGCGCGCGAGCGCAGCGTGGAACAGATCGACACCGTGGCCCGCGGCCGCGTGTGGAGCGGCGCACAGGCGAAGGAGCGCGGCCTGGTCGACGAGTTCGGCGGCCTGCGCGACGCGCTGGCCAACGCCGCCTCGCGCGCCGAGCTGGGTGAGGACGGCTGGGGCGTGAGCTACATCGAGAAGCCGATGACGCCGTTCGAGAACTTCGTCGCCGGCATGGCCGAAAGCCGCGTCGGCGCCAGCGTGATGGCCCGCAGCGGCCTGGCCCAGAGCCTGCTGGCCAGGGTGGCTCCAGACCTCGTCGCCGAGCTGCGCTTCATCGAACAGGTGATGGCGCGCGGCGGCCACCCGGTGAAGGCCGTGGCCCACTGCTTCTGCATGCCGTGAGCAACATGGACCGGTCGCGCTGGCGCCTCGATGGACAGCTGGCCCTGGTCACCGGCGGCAGCGCCGGCATCGGCCGTGCGATCGCTTCAGAACTGCTCGGCTTCGGTGCGCGCGTGCTGATCGCAGCGCGCGACGGCGACGCGCTCGAGGCCACGCGCGAGGAGCTGCTCGAGGAGCACCCCGAAGGCGACGTGCGCGGGCTGATCGCCGACGTCGCCGACGACGAACAGCGTCGCGAACTGCTGGACTGGGTCGAGGACCAGGGCGAGGGCCTCAACATCCTCGTCAACAACGCCGGCGGCAACCTGGCCAAATCCTCGATCGACTACACCGAAGACGAGTGGCGCGAGATTTTCGAGGTCAACCTGTTCAGCGCCTTTGAACTCAGCCGCTATGCCTATCCGCTGCTGACGCAGCACGCGGTGAGCAGCATCGTGAACGTGGGCAGCGTCTCCGGCGCCGTCCATGTCCGCACCGGCGCGCCCTACGGCATGAGCAAGGCCGCGCTGCACCAGATGACCCGCAACCTCGCCTGCGAATGGGCCGAGGACGGCGTGCGCGTGAACAGCGTCGCGCCCTGGTACATCCGCACCCGCCGCACCTCGCCGGCGCTGGCCGATCCGGATTACCTCGACGACGTGCTGCTGCGCACGCCGATGGGGCGCATCGGTGAACCCGAGGAAGTGGCCGCCGCGGTGGCCTTCCTGTGCCTGCCGGCGTCGTCCTACGTCACCGGTGAATGCATCGCGGTGGACGGCGGATTCCTGCGCTACGGGTTCTAGTTCGGCAGCAGGCCCCGGAATGCCGCGGCGTTTGCGGTCGCGTGCCCGCGCGCGGTGCTGTCGAACACGACCCTGGCCGCCAGCCCTGCCCGGCTGCGGCCGGATGTCCGCTTTACGTAACCGGCATCGTGTACTGCTGGATGCGCCGCCATGCCTGCCGGTCACGCGCAGGCATGTTCCGCCCATGGCGGGGTGTCGTCCATCAAACGAAAGACAGGGAACCAGCATGCTTCGACACCTGACGCTCGCACTCATCGTCGGCCTGGCCGCTCCTCTGGCCAGTGCCCAGGCCCGGCAAACCGCGGCCAGCGACACCATCCTGGTGTTCGATGCCTCCGGTTCGATGTGGGGACAGATCGATGGCGTGCCCAAGATCACCATCGCCCGCGACGTCGTGCAGAGCCTGTTGAACGACCTGCCGCCAGAGCGGCGCCTGGGGCTGGTGGTCTATGGACATAACCGGAAGGGCGACTGCGGCGACATCCAGACCCTGGTTCCGGTGGGCACCGACCGTGCTGCGATCGGCAAGGCCATTGCCAGCGTCAATCCGGTCGGCATGACCCCGATGACCGCGGCCGTCGAGCACGCGGCGGAGGTACTGAAATCCACCGAGAACCAGGCCACGGTGATCCTCGTTTCCGACGGCCAGGAGACCTGCCACAAGGATCCCTGCCAGGCCGCCGCCAATCTGGAGAAGATGGGCATCGGGCTTACCGTGCACACCGTGGGTTTCGGCCTGGGCGCGGAAGAAGCGGGCGCGAAGGGTGAGCTCAGCTGCATTGCAGAGGCCACTGGCGGCCGCTTCTTCCTTGCCGACGATGCCGACGAGCTGCGCGCAGCGCTCGATCAGATCAGTGCCGCGCAGGTCGCGCCCGCCGCCAAGCCGGCGCCGGCAGCCGAACCGGCACCCGTCGCAACCGTGGAAATCAGCCTGTCGGCGACCGATCAGGAGAAGGGACCGACCATCCGACAGGGCCTGACGTGGACCGTCCGCCATGGTGCGACCGGCGAGATCCTCCACGAGCAAGCCGAAGCCGGCGCCATCAAGGTGAAGCTGCCCCGCGGCGTGCATGACGTCACCGTGCAGCGCGCATCCGACGGTGCGAGCGCGGAAGGCCAGATCACCGGTTCCAGCCTGACGCTGCCGATCATCGTCGCGCTGGACGCCAGCATCGACGCGCCAGCGACAGGGGCGGCCGGCGCCACGGTGCGCGTGGCCTGGACCGGCCCCGACCAGCCCGGCGACTACATTTCGGTGGCCAGGCCCGACGCAGCGGGTGGGGCATACGAGAACTACGCCTACACGAGGAAAGGAAACCCCCTGCAGCTGCTGTTGCCGAAGGACCCGGGCACCTATGAGGTGCGCTATGTCCTCGACAGCGGACGCAAGGTGCTGGTGCGTGAAACGATAGCGGTCACCGATATCACGGCGAGCGTGGAGGTTCCCGCGACTGCGGAAGCAGGCTCCACGCTGACCATGGCCTGGACCGGTCCGGATTATTCCGCCGACTTCATTTCGGTGGCCAAGCCCGAGGCGCGCGGCGGTTCCTACGAAAACTACACATATACCCGCGATGGAAACCCGCTGCGGCTGCTGATGCCGGCGGATGCCGGGGCCTATGAGGTGCGCTATATCCAGGCCCAGGGACACAAAGTGCTGGCGCGGGAAGCGATCACCATCACCGCGGTCGCGGCGAGTCTCCAGGAGATCCCCTCGACCGCCACGGCCGGTTCGAGGATCACCGTGGCTTGGACCGGCCCCGACTATTCCGGCGACTTCATCACCGTGGCCAAGCCGGCTGCGGCTGGCGGCTCATACGAGAGCTACACCTACACCCGCGAGGGAAGTCCGTTGCAGCTGCGGATGCCGGCGACGGCGGGCACCTATGAAGTGCGCTATGTGCAGAAGCAGAAAGCAACGGTACTTGCGCGCGAGACGATCAAAGTAACGCCTGGAGAGAACCCCTGATGGAGACCGGAATGAAACACATGCATCCGAACCCTACGGCTGCGCGCCGCCGCTTCGGGCGCGCGCTGGCTGCGGCGGGCATTTGCGGCCTGCTCGTTGCCTGCGGCGCGGCACCGGCCGATGACGCCGCCGCCGGTTCTCCCGACGGCACTGCGCCGGCGGCGACCGTGGCGGCCGCACCCGGCCCAGCAGCGGGGCCCGGTTTCCAGGCCACCGTGACCGGCGATCACGCGTTGACGCTGGACGGTGTGAATGCCATGGCCGGTGCCAGGTATGGTCGCTACCACCTCAGTTTCTCCGGCCAGCCTGGCGGCGGGTCCGGCCCGGTCGTGATCTCGCTTGCGCGCGGTGACACCGCGTCCCCAGCGCCCGGAACCTACGCGCTTGGTGACGAGGGCGAATTCGACGGCAACATCGAGATCCATCCTGGTCCGGTCGATTACGCCATCGAGGACGGCGAGCTGGTGGTTTCCGCTGCCTCGGGCGACGAGTTGACGGGTCGCTACGCGTTCTCGGCGCGGGAGCGCGCGGGCACCGCCTCGGTCACGGTCGAGGGCAGCTTCCGGACCCGTGCAGCGGACTGAACGGCGATGCTGGGTGCGCCTTGGCCTTCGCTGCGATGTCTGCGTCTACCACGTCTGGGGTTGGCCCCCCAGCCCGTGGCGGGTGCGTTGTGCACGTAAGGAGACGTCAACTCAGCGCATGGGCTCCGGCGCGGGCTGCGGGCTGGGCTCGCGCACGGGCTCCGGTTCCGGATGGTCGGGCTCGCGCAGCGGCGGCGGTGCGGTAGGGTCGACGGGGCGGTCGGGAACGGGATCGATGGGCTGGTCGGGTATGGGGTCCCGCGGCTGGTTGGGAACGGGATCGTGCGGCTGGTTGGGGATCGGATCACGGGCGGGATGCGGGATCTGGCCGGGGATTTCCTGCGGGGTGGGGTCGGTGGTCATGCGGGTGCTCCAGGGAGTGCGCTTGAACCTAGCGTTGGCGGGATTGGATCGGCGTGAATCCGACGGCGCTCAGCCCCGCAGCAGCTCCTGGAAGTCCGCGGCGTTAGGCGTCGCGTGTCCGTGCGCGGTGTTGTCGAACACCACCCAGGCTTCGCCGCCCGGCGGCAAGGTCGATGTCACGCGTGCGGCCAGCGAGGCCAGGGCGTCGGCGTCGTAGGCGCCGTAGTACGTGCGTGGCGAACCGTGCCAGCGCCAGTAGCGCAGCGCGGGGTCGCCACCGGGTTCGGCAGCGCCCGCGACCGGCGCGGGATCGGCGGCGACGCGTGCGATGCGGTGGCGCTGCCACAGGGCGTCGATCTTTGGCCCGAACCAGCTGGCGTGGCGTGGCTCGCAGGCGACACCGCCCGCCCAGCGCCGGCGCAGGGCGGCGAAGAAGGCGTGGGCGACACGCGCGTCGTGCGGCAGGCCCGGTGGCAGCTGCATGAGCAGGCAGCCGAGCTTGTCGCCGAGGCCGCCGGCCTGTTCGAGAAAGGCATCCAGCAGCGGCATCGTCGCGTGCAGGCGGTGCTCGTGCGTGATCGTCTTCGGCAGCTTGACCGAGAAGCGGAACCCATCGGGCACGCTGGCTGCCCAACGGACATAGGTCGTTTGGCGGTGGGGACGGTGGAAGGAGGAGTTGATCTCGACCGCGCTGAAACGCGTCGCGTAGCGCGCGAGCACGCTGTCGCCGGCGCCGAACAGATCGCGGTGCTGGCTTGCGATGGACCAGCCGGCGATGGCGGTTCGGACCGGAGGCATGACAGGTGGGCGCGACATGGGGCGACGGGCGACGTGGGGGCTTCGACGGGTGATGTGTCATCGATAGCAGTTGCGCGGGCCGGGGCCCGTGAACGTGCTGCGCCATCCGCGCTGCTTGCGCGCCGGCCGTCGCGCGCCGCCCTTGATCCCGGCCTCACCGCCCGCGGTGATACTCCCGCCATGCCCGAAGGCCCGTCCATCGTCATCCTGCGCGAGGAAGCCGCGCGCTTCGCCGGCCGCAAGGTGCTGCGGGTGTCCGGCAACAGCACGCAGGACATCGCCCGCATGCACAACCGCAAGGTCCTGGCCGTGCGCAGCTGGGGCAAGCACTTCCTGCTCGAGTTCGCCGGCTTCAGCCTGCGCATCCACTTCCTGCTGTTCGGCAGCTACCGCATCAACGAGGGCAAGGACACGCCGCCGCGGCTGTCCCTGGGTTTCAGCAAGGGCGAAGCGCTGAACTTCTATGCCTGCTCGGTGCGCTTCATCGAAGGCGACCTCGATGAAAGCTACGACTGGAGCGCTGACGTGATGTCCGATGACTGGGACGCTGCGGCCGCTCGGCGCAAGCTGCGGGCGCGGCCGGACGCACTGGCCGCCGACGTGTTGCTCGACCAGGACGTGTTCGCGGGGGTAGGCAACATCATCAAGAACGAGGTGCTGCACCGGATCCGCGTGCATCCGGAAAGCCGTATCGGTGCGCTGCCGCCGCGCAAGCTGTCGGAGCTGGTGGCGCAGGCGCGCGAGTACAGCTTCGACTTCCTCCGCTGGAAGAAGGACTTCGTGCTGAGGAAGCACTGGCAGGTGCATGCGAAGACCGCTTGTCCCCGCGACGGCACGCCGCTGAGCTATCGCAAGCACCTGGGGCAGGCGCAGCGGCGGGCGTTCTGGTGTGACACCTGCCAGCGGCTGTACGCGGCGGAGGGGCTGGAGCAGCCACGGCCCAGGCCGCTTGCCGGAAGGCCAGCGGCGCCCCGGCGGGGAAAGGGATAACCCGACCCCATTCCCGGCCGCACGCGCTTGCATGCCGCAACGGGCAGGTGTTACATCCGTTGGACACCGTGCAAGGAAGCGCCCGATGAGACGATGCCGCCCCGCCGCGCCCGCCGCCGTGCTCGCCATGGCCCTGGCCGCGCCCCTCCTGCTGCAGGGATGCCAGACCAACATGAGCAACGACGCATCTGCCGACGCGCAAAGAGATGAAGCCGCGGCTTCCGGCGAGCTGTATTCACCGTGGCCGTTGAAGTTCAAGAAACACAATCTGGGCATCCATTGTTTCGATACCTATGGATGCAAGGTGGTGTACGACGGGCGGGTGCAGGCCATGGATGATCCGGAAGTGCTGCAGCGGTCGTCGGCGAGTCTTGGGGCGGATTACAGGAGGAATTGGCTGGGGGGGCGATTGGGCTTCCGAAACTTCCCACCGCCGGCGAAAGTCAGCTGGAGATCGAAGGACGGTGTTGCGCACGAAACATCGATCGATTTTGGCGAGATATTCAAGGACCAGTTGGTGCGCCATAACGTGCCGCGGAAAAAAATTCCTTCGTTCGCCACTTTCAGAAATCCAGACATTTTCCTGGAGGTAAACGATCGAACGATCAGGGTCTACATGCTTGCTTCTATACCGCTGAAGGAGCCGCGCATTCCCGGCAATCGCTTCAGCACCATGGAGCGCGATTTGATCCTCGCTCATACGGAATCGTTCTAGCACCGCGAGACCGAAGGAGCTGGATGCCATGGGTGGCAAGAAATCAGGCGGCATAAGTACGCGGCCAGCAGGCGCGGAGGACTTGAGTTTCTTTGACGCCGCAGAGATGAACGTGGCACAGATGCGGGTGCCCATCCTGTACAGCCATGATGACGCGGGTAGCCATTTATACGTCGCCAGTTTCGACGGTACCGGACATGACGTTCGCCGCGTGGGCGAAGCAGCCACAAACGTGGGTGCGATCCACCGTCAGGTGGAAGAGCTGATGAAGCTCGGTGAGGGTCGCATCGCGGGTGGTTACGTCCCCGGTCCGGGTACACAACCAAACCCATTGGTGCGAATTGCGGACGGCCTTATCGCCTTCAGTTACAGCGAGCGCATAACCGTGATGTATAGGGAGTTCGCAGACCAAGCTCACCGCTGGCTCGAGCAGAGCCCAGGCGCCGAAATCCACATTGCGTCCATCGGCTACAGTCGCGGCGCCACCTTGATTCCCGGTTTCGCGCGACTCGTCGAGCAATACGGCATCCTCGACCCCACCGGCCTCAGCTTCCACAAGGACGCGAACGGCGAACTCGTCGCCACCAGCCCGAGACCCCCGCTGGTGCCACCCGGTCAAACCGCACACGCGGTTGCCCTGTTCGATCCAGTGTCCACCAGCCTGCCGAAAAACTACGATCTGCGCCTGCCATCGTCGGTGATCTCGGGCTATTCGCTGCTGGCCGCCGATGAACGGCGGCGGCTGTTTTCGCACACCACGATGATCGGCGACGGCGTCACGCCGGACGGGCGTTTCGGTCGCAGCACTGTTGCGGGCTCGCACTCCGACGTGGGCGGCGGCTATCGTGCGAACGGACTTGAGATCCGCTCCGGCAACGTGATGGTCGGCTATCTCAACGCGCTGATGGATCGCCCGCTGCTTTCTACGCGCGAGGTCCCGGCCGATCCGACCATGAGCGTGATCCATCGCTCCGAGCAGGCCATGTTCGGGCTGTTCGCCATCGGGGCCTCGGAGCCTGGCGAACGCTACGTGCGCGAGCGCCTCTGCGTGGTGGTCGATCCCTGCACCGACGCGATGTCGCGTGACGAGGCGCTCGCGGCGCGCTTCGAATACCGATCGCCATCCTTCATGCCCATGCCGACTGCGGATGCCGCGATTTCACCGCTTCACGATCCGAAACATCGCGGCCATGCGCTGTTCCGGCAGGCGCTGGATGGAGTGCACGCGCTCGATGCGCGACTGGGGCGGGAGCCTGACGCGGGCAGCGAGCGCCTGGCCGCTGCGCTGGCGGCGACGGCCGCCCGCGAGGGGCTGCGGAGCATCGACCACGTTGTCGCTGGCGACAGCGGCCGCCGGATTTTCGCGGTGCAGGGCGTCCTGCACGATCCGGCGCAACGGCGGGCGTGGGTGGATACGGTGCCGGCGCTGGCGCAGTCGCTGGCTGAGAGCGCACGTCAGCTGGAAAGCCCGCGCCCGGAGCTTTCGGGCATTTCGGTGGGAGGCTTGAGCCCGGAACCTCTGGCAGTGTCGCGCCGCGATCTCGCGCCGCAGTACCAGGCGCCCGCGCTCGTCCCGCACTAGCGCGTGGCCGGCAGTCCGCAGGTGGTATCGCCGAGGATCGTCGCCACGCGTGCGAACTCTTCCTGCAGCGGCGCCTTGGCGTCGCCGCGGGCGTAGCGCCAGCCTGATTCGATCTCGCGCCCGCGCTGGCGCCAGCCGTCGCAGGCCTCGCCGTCGGGAATGCGTTCGCAGCGATCGTACTGCCATTCGCAGGCGGCGCCGGCGGCGAGGCCGGGATCGCCGTTGATGCCGACGGTCTGCATCGCGACGCAGCGCGGCTGTGGCTCGGATGATTCGCTGACGTAGCGGTCGTTGCCGGGAGTGTGGCAACGGTAAATCGGCGGCGGAGGCAGTCGGTCGGCGTCGGCGATGCGTGCCGGCGGCGGTGCGTCGGGCCGTTCCGCAGCTGGCACGGGTTCCGCGGCGGCCGGGGTCGGGTCGGCTGCCGCGGGCGGCTGTGGCAGCGGCACGTAGACCGGCATCGGCGGTGGCGGCTCCACCACCGTGCGCTCCTGCCTGCTGCCGGCAGGGCAGGGCTCGTCGTTCTGCACGGTGAGCGCGCCGCTGGCGTCGGTGCAGCGGTAGATCACGACCTGCGGCGCGGCCGCCGCAGAGGTCATGGCGATCGCGGCGATGGCGATGACGATCAGCGTCGCAAGGCCTGGGCGGCCCACGCAGCGTGGGGTGGATCGATACATCAATACGTCCTGCAGTCGCGGTCGATGCGGGCGTTGAGGCCACGCTCCTCGACGCGCAGGATATCGCGCTCGCGCTGCTGGGCATTGAAGAAGCGGGTGCGGATAGCGTCGCGGCGGTCGGCCAGGCGGGCGCAGGTCTCGGCCACCGGCAGCACGTGGCATTCGTCGCGCTCCCACGTGCCGGCGCCACCCGGCCAGCCGTGGCCGCCATGTGGCGGACGCGGACGTGAGCCGAGGCTGCCGGGATTCGGGCGCGGCGGGTCGGGCGGAATGCTGATGCGGCTGATCGGCGGTGCGCTCAGACCGTTGCCGGCGGAAACGGTCGGGCCGCGGCTGCCGATGTCGCCGCGACCGTGGCCACCGGTGTCACCGTGGCCGCCATGACCGGGACGACCGCGAGGCCCGGCACCGATGCCTACGGGATATCCCGTCGTCCACAGCGGCACCCAGCGCGGCTCGCCGTCGCCGCTGTCGCTCTGGTAGACGCTGCCGTCCGGGCGTACGCACTCGTACAGAGGCTGCGGCGGCTGTGCGACCACGTATTGCACGGTTGGCGGCGAAGCCGCTTCGGGCGCGCGCGGGGCGTCCGGCACCGGCGACGGCTCGCCGTCCACCGGGCGCACCATGCTGCGTACGTCCTGTTGCGTCCCGTCGACGCAGGGCACGTTTCCGATGACCACATGGCCGCCGGCATCGGTGCAGCGATAGATGGTGACGTCGTCCTGGGCCGGCAGCGGCGCGATGGCCAGCACGGCCAGCGCAAAAAGAATGGCGGACACGGCGGCAGTGGAGCGGATCCGGATCATGGGTGCATCTTGCGCCAGCCGCGTCCCCGGTGAAAGCCGGTGCGCCTCCTACAGGCGCAATGGCATGCCGGTCAGGGCATCGCGGATGGGCGTGGGGCGGTCGATTCCGCCGGTGTCGCCTTCCAGCACGGCATCGAGCCCCGCGAACAGCGCGGCGTCGGCCTCGGCGAGTATGCGCGGCGGAGGTGCACCCGCTGAATTGGCGCTGGTCGATACAAGTGCGCCGCCGAAGGCATCGCAGAGGCCGGCCACCAGCGGGTGCGCGGTGACGCGCACGGCGACGCCGTCATGCTGGCCGGTGATCCAGCGCGGCACGCGCGCGGTGGCGGGCATGACCCAGGTATGCGGACCCGGCCATGACGCATGGACTTCTTCGCGGCGTGCATCCGGCAGCGCACCCCAGTCGACCAGGCCTTCGAGCTGCGTGGCATCGGCGACGATCAGGATCAGACCCTTGTCCACCGCGCGTTGCTTCAACGCCAGCAACCGCATGACCGCGGCCTCGTTGAACGGGTCGCAGCCAAGGCCCCAGACCGCCTCGGTTGGATAGGCGATGACGCCACCACGGCGCAGTGCGGCGGCGGCAGCTTCAACTTGTAGTGACCGGTTCATCGGGGCAACAGGGCTGCGGAAAGACGTGGTGCCGGCCGGCTGCGGCCCGCGCCGACAGCTTACCCCGCCATGCAGGGCAGGCCCGCGGACGGATGGCCCGGACGGAGCGCAGCCGCTTGCTGCCGGACGACATCCTGCTCCCGCTCGCCGATCGTGTTCACCACCGCCAGCCGGCGGTCGGACTCCTCGACGGTGACGAGCGCGGCTTCGGCCGCAGACACCGATGCCCGCCGGTGTGCCGGGTCGTCCAGCCGCCCTTCGATGGCGAACACGTTGCCGCTGGTACTCACCAGCACATGGTCGACGCGTCGCAGCGTCATGCCGGGCGCGACAGCCGCGTCCGCAACCGGACAGGCGTCGGCACCCTTGCAGCGGGCCAGCAGGCTGCGGCTGATGCGCTCGCTCGCCTCGTCGTAGGGCTTGCCGTTGGCCTCGTCGATCGCGCGGACGCCGGAGCGGATGCGCTCGTACATCTCATGGTCGGGGTGCGAGGGGTTGGTGGGGTCGGTAAGTGTGCGTGCCGGAGCCGACGCTGCGTCGTGGGCATCGCCGGGACGCATGGTTGCCGTCCTGGTCTGGGAATCGTGCAGCAGTTCACGCGTCAGCCGGTCGACTACGCCGCTGGTCTCGAGCCCATTCCAGAGCTGGAAGTTCTCGACCGCCTGGCGCGTGCTGGAGCCAAAGATTCCGTCGACGGTGAGCGCGCGTCCTTGCCCGTCCCGGATACCAATCCCGTCCAGGGCCGACTGCAGTGCGCGGACTTGCTCGCCGCGAGCGCCCTGCCGCAGTTCATTGGCGGCGTCAGAGCCTTGAGGTACCAAGTTTGTGCGCAGGTAGGCGGGGAGACCGTCTTCTATCTCGGAATAGACAGCGGGCGCGCGTGGCACGATGCCGTCAAGGGTCTGTTGCAGCCTCTGATTCCAGTCAAGCGCTGCGACCGGATCCTGTTTCCTGGCCTTCTCGATGAGCATCGGAACGGACTGCTCCCAGGCTGTGGCGTACCGTTCGCAATCCTCCGCAGCCTTGATCGTCCAAGCCTGACTTGTGATTCCGTTGACCACACGCCTCGCGTTGTATGCGTCCTGCGAGTCGCCGTTGATATACCTGTCCAGTCGCCTGCCGGTGAACAATCCGTCGCGCATGCCGATGACGAGGATCTGTGCAGCGAGCTCAGGCTCTTTGGCCCGGTCCGGGTTCTTTACAAGCTCTCCATCCAGGCCGAGCAGTTCGTCAAACTTCCGGTAGTTGTAGTCGTGGGTAAGGTGCACGTACCCGCGTCCGTAAAAATCCTCGCCTCCGCTGTATCCGAGCTTCCGGGCCTGGCTCCGACCGTAGTCCTCCTCAGGCGCGGCAAAATCGCGGGTTTCGTGTTGCGCGGTTGCCAGCATGTATGCGATCTGCTTCGGATCGCTCACGCCATGGTCCAATGCGGTGCGCACGATCAAGTTGACGGACGATTCGCGATCGATCCCGAATCCCCCGGTGCTGCGGCCTTCTCCATTGTTCATTGCTGCATCTCCATATGCAGGACCGCATTGTCATTCGTCGTCGACCACCTGCAGCTTTCCGTCGAGCAGCCGCTCGGTGGTCACCTTGGCGGTGCCATCGGCTTCTTCTTCGGTCGTGACCCGTGCCACAAGCTCCGGGATGCTTTCCTCGATGACGTAGGTCTCTTGAACGTGGAGACAGCAGCCGCTCTTTGCATCGGTCGTGACGGTTCTACCGTCCACGCCGAAGATGCCGATATAGCCGACCGTCAGCTCGGAGAAGGCCTCGCTCAAATGCAGCTGCCCATCGCCTTCGTCGAACAGGTAGACCTGGAAGGAGGGTCCGCCGTAGGCACCATGCCGCCCCGACCAGAGGATCAGGTCTTCGCGGCCGTCGGCGTTGACGTCGCTGATGATGAAAGAATGAGCATCCGGCCGCTCGCCCGCATGCAGTGGGCCGCGATATACCAGGGAGCCGGCCTTCAGCATGACCGTCGCCGGATGCAGCGTCTGCTGAAGCTTCACTTGCGGCATTGCAACGTCCAATTGAACGTCGTCCTCGCAGACCAGAAGCCCTTCGACGAAGGGCTCACACCCGGCTGAACGTATTTGCAGACGGATATCGCCCGAAACAATGGCCAAGCCGTCGGCGCTGGTCAGCGCTTCCCTGATTTTGGCGGCGTTTCCATCGCCGGATACCGCGCCAGCTGCGGCGTCTGTCGTGTCGGCGAACGAGGCCGCGTGGGTTTCGGTCGCACCGATCCCACAGGCAGCCAGCATTGCTATGCCGGCAAAAGCTATTGCACGGAATACCGTTTCCATATCACGTCCTTGTCGATCCAGTCGCGGTTATATACCACGGCTGGAACGCCAGGGCGTGCGGGATCAGAACGGCGCGCTGTCGGACAGATCCGCTTTGTCGGCGGCAGCTTTCCTGGCCGGGGTTTTCTTTGAGACCGCCTTCTTGACCGCAGCTTTCTTAGTCGCGGTCTTCTTCGTCGCGGCCTTCTTTGCTGCCTTTTTCGCCACCTTCTTCGCGGGTGCCTTCTTCGCCGCCGCCTTTTTCGCAGGCGCCTTCTTCGCCGCGGCCTTCTTGCCGAAGCGCCCGCGTGCGGGCTTGCCGGTCTCCTCCAGCAGCTTCACCACTTCCTCGAACGTCAGCGAAGCGGGCTCGCGATCCTTGGGGATCTTGCCGTTGAGCTTGCCGTCGCTGATGTACGGCCCGTAGCGGCCGTTGAGCACCTGGATGTCGCTTTCGGGGAAGGCCTTGATGATGCGGTTGCGCGCGATCTCTTCCTTCTCTTCGATCAGGAACACCGCGCGCGCGAGGTCGATCGTGTACGGATCGTCTTCCTTCTTGAGCGAGGCATACACGCTGCCGCGCTTGGCGAAGGGACCGAAGCGGCCAACGCCGACGCTCACTTCCTCGTCCTTGTCCTCGCCCAGCGTCCGCGGCAGGCGGAACAGGTCGATCGCGGCCTCGAGGGTGATGGTGTGCATGCTCTGGCCCGGGCGCAGCGAGGCGAAGCGCGGCTTCTCCTCTTCGCCTTCGGCCATGCTGCCGATGGCGGCGTACGGTCCGTAGCGGCCCAGGCGCACGCTGACCGGCTTGCCGGTCTTGGGATCGGTGCCGAGCTCGCGGGCGCCGGTGGCCTGGGAGCGGTCGACCGACTCGGTCTTTTCCACCACCAGTTCCTTGAACGGACCCCAGAACTTTTCCATCAGCGGCACCCACTCCTCCTCGCCGCGCGACACCGCGTCGAGCTCGTCCTCGAGCTTCGCGGTGAAGTCGTAGTCGACGTAGCGGGTGAAGTGGCTGCTCAGGAAGTTGGACACCGCGCGGCCGACGTCGCTGGGGCGGAAGGCGCGGCCTTCCATCTCGACGTACTTGCGGAACTGCAGGGTCTGGATGATCGAGGCGTAGGTCGAGGGGCGGCCGATGCCGTATTCCTCGAGCGTCTTCACCAGCGAGGCTTCGGTGAAGCGCGGCGGCGGCTGGGTGAAGTGCTGGTCGGCGTGGATGCGGTCGAGCGGCACGCGGTCACCGGGCTTCATCGCCGGGAGCTTGCGGCCCTCGTCGTCGTCGTCCTTGCCCTTGTTGTCCTTGCCTTCCTCGTACACGGCCAGGAAGCCGGGGTCGATCACCGTGGTGCCGCTGGCGCGGAAGCTGTGCTCGCTGCCGGCGGCCAGGTCCACCGACACGGTGTTGAGGATCGCCGGCACCATCTGCGACGCCACTGCGCGCTTCCAGACCAGTTCATACAGGCGACGCTCGTCGTCGGACAGGAAACGCGAGACCTGCGCCGGGGTGCGCAGCGCGGAGGTCGGGCGCACGGCCTCATGGGCCTCCTGCGCGTTCTTCGACTTGGTCTGGTAGAAATTGGGCTTGTCCGGCAGCGCCCTGGTGCCGAAGTCGCGCGCGATGACATCGCGGATCTCGCCCAGCGCCTCGGCCGACAGGCTCACCGAGTCGGTACGCATGTAGCTGATCAGGCCGACGGTGCCCTCGTCGCCGATGGCCACGCCCTCGTACAGCTTCTGCGCCACCTGCATGGTGCGGCGGGTGGTGAAGCCGAGCTTGCGCGAGGCCTCCTGCTGCAGGGTGGAGGTGGTGAACGGCGGCGCCGGGCGGCGCTTGCGCTCCTTGCTGGCGACGTCGGTGACGTGCAGCGCGCCCTGCGCCGCGGACACGATGCGGCTGCGCGCGTCCTCGGCGGTGTCGCCGTCGGTGACGGTGAACTGCTCGAACTTCTTGCCGTCAAGCCTGGTGAGCTTGGCGCTGAAGGCCTGCGTCGGGTGCGCGCATTCGGCTTCGATCGACCAGTATTCGCGGGCGATGAAGGCTTCGATCTCTTCCTCGCGCTCCACGATCATGCGCAGCGCCGGCGATTGCACGCGGCCTGCGGACAGTCCGCGCTGCACCTTGCGCCACAGCACCGGCGACAGGTTGAAGCCGACCAGGTAGTCCAGCGCGCGCCGCGCCTGCTGCGCATCGACCAGGTCGCCGGCGATGGCGCGCGGCTTCTGCATCGCTTCCTTGATCGCGCGCGGCGTGATCTCGGTGAACACCACCCGCTGCAGCTCCTTGCCCTCGAGCAGGCCGCGCTCGCGCAGGATCTCGGCGATGTGCCAGCTGATGGCCTCGCCCTCGCGGTCCGGGTCGGTCGCGAGGTAGATGCCTTCGGCGCTCTTGGCCGCCTTGGCGATCGCCTCGACGTGCTTCTCGTTCTTGTCGATCAGGTCGTAGCGCATCCGGAAACCGTTTTCCGGATCGACCGCACCCTCCTTGGGCACCAGGTCGCGGACGTGGCCGTAGGAGGCCAGCACCTGGAAATCCTTGCCGAGGTACTTGTTGATCGTCTTGGCCTTGGCGGGCGACTCGACAATGAGGAGGTTCTTGGCCATTGCGGCTGGGGTTCCGGGGACGGCGGGCGCCGCGCCTTGATGTGGGGTGATGTAGACGCCGACGCCCGGGACAGGTGCCCCGGGCGTTCGATGCTGCTCTTTATAGTGGAATCACGGCGGCGATGGCACTGTCAAGTGCGGCGTGGAGGGACTCCCCTGGCCGCATTGTGGCCGGTTTCGCAGGAACAACGCCCGTGCGTACTGATGCGACGCTGCCTCAGTGCACAGTTTCAGGCTCGTCCAGGAACATCTGGGTTTCCATCCAGGCGTACGCGGCCTCGGAGCCTGGCTGGTTGAACAGCACCATCAGCACCACCCATTTGAGGTCGTCGAGGTCGAGTTCGTCCTGGTCGAGCGCCATGGCGCGGTCGACGACCAGCTCGCGGCGATCGGCGTCGATCACGCCGTGCTGCTCGAGGAACATCAGGAAACCCCGGCATTCCACGTCCAGCTTCGCCTCTTCCGGGGTCGAGAACAGGCGCGTGGGACCGTTGGCGCGCGACGGGCCGTCCCCGGGCCGTTGGGCGGCCAGCGCATCGAGCCAATCGAAGGCCTTGCTGGTTTCCGCTGGACTGAACCCGGCCTGGAGCAGGCCGCTCTGGAGGGAATCGCGGTCGCGGGCGAGGTCCGCGTCTTCGGTGAAATAGTGTTCGAACAGGTAGAGCAGGACGTCCAGGATGCTTTCTTTCATTTCCCCCGGCCTGCGCCCGCGGGCGCGTTACTGAGACTTTCGGGAATACCGGCCATGCTCGACCGCGACACGACCCTCCAGCTCCATGAGCAGCAGCATGCTGCCTAGCTCCGCAACCGTCAACGCGGTGCGTGAGACCAGTTCATCCATACCGGTGGGGTCGTGTCCCAGTGCCTGCCACAAGCGCTGGTGGTCGGAGCCTGCAGGCGGGTCGGCATTGCCGGCCGCCGTGGCGTTGTTCCCGACCCCAACCATGGGGACGGACAGGCGCCCGCGCAAGTCGTCGCCGTAGCTGATCGCAAGCGGAGCCAGCGCCTGCGCCACTTCGGCGGGCGATTCCACCAGGGCGGCGCCGTCGCGGATCAGGCGGTGGCAGCCGCGGGCCTTGGGGTTGTGGATCGAGCCCGGGATGGCGAACACCTCGCGCCCGGCCTCCCCGGCCAGTCGGGCGGTGATGGCGGCGCCCGAGCGCAGGGCCGCCTCCACCACCACGACGCCGAGCGAGAGGCCCATGAGGATCCGGTTGCGGCTGGGGAACGCGCCGCGCCCGTAAGCCGAGCCCGGAGGCAGCTCGCTGACAACCGCCCCGGTGCGGGCGATGTCCTGGTAGAGCCCGGCGTTGCGCCGGGGGTAGGGCTGGTCGATGGCGGTGCCGAGCACGGCCACGGTGCGCCCGGCGGGCGCCGCGAGCGCGCCCTCGTGGGCGGCGGTGTCGATTCCGGCGGCCATGCCGCTGCATACCGACAGGCCGGCCGTGGCGAAGGCGCGGGCGAAGTCGTAGGCGTTCCTCAGGCCGCCGGCGCTGGCGGCGCGGCTGCCGACCACGGCCACCGCCGGATGCCAGAGCAGGTTGGCGTCGCCCACGACCCAGAGCGCCAGCGGCGCGGTGTCCAGGCGACGCAGCAGGGGTGGATAGTCCGGATCCTGCACGCCGATGAGCCTGCGCCCGGATCCGGCATCGAGCCAGCGCTGGCGTTGCAGCAGGTCCTGGCCACCGCCGCGGGCGCACAGTGCGCCCTGCTGGGCGGAGTCCAGGCCGGCGGCACGCCAGGCGGTGCGTCCGGCGCCAAGCGCCGCGCGGGGACTGCCGTGGTGCTCCAGCAATCTGCGGCGGGGGGCGCTGCGACCGCCTGCAGCCAGCAGGCGTAGCAATGCCAGGGTGTCTTCGCTGTCCATGGCCCCAGCCTGGCCCGGATACGACGACGGCGCCATCGGGCGCCGTCGCGTGTGCAGGTCAGGGAAGGCCGCGCGTCAGTAGGTCGCGTCCGGATGCTTAAGGTGGTAGCCGACGCGGCTCGGCTTGATGCTGTCCATGACCAGGCCATAGCTGACCTTGTCGAAGGTGCGGAACACCATCACGTGGCCGGCGAATTCGTCGGGCAGGCGCACCTTGTTCTCGAAGAACACGGTGTCCTCGTCGCGGTCCAGGCCCTTCTCGACGCGGTCGACGGTGTTGCTGCCTTCGCGCCAGATCGAGAACACGGTGCCGTTGTCCACGCCTTCGCGGGCGCCGACCGACAGCGCGATGACGTCGCGCGGGCCGCCGGAGGTGAGCATGTCGGTCACCGCCAGCACGCGCGCCTTGCCGTAGTCGGTCTGGACCGCAGGCGGGTGCGGGAAGAACTGCAGGTCGTAGGGCTGGGCGTCCACCGCCACCACGCGGTCGCCGATGCGGACCTCGCGGCCCTCCTCGTCGAGCAGCAGGGTGCTGGCCTGGATGCCGCCCACTTCGCCGCGGGTCAGGGTGCCGGCGGTCACGCGCATCAGCTCGTGGCCCAGCACTTCCTGGCCCTTGTCGGGCATGACCACGTTGGCCCAGTACTGGCCCCAGTCAACGCTGCGGCGGCCGGTGGCGTCGAGCTCGTCACGGCCGAAGGTGTCGCAGCACATGCCGGCGCGCAGCAGGTGGGTGTAGCGCACGGTCGGACGCAGCACCGCGTAGCGGGTGCCGGGCGACGCGTCGCCAAGTCCGCGCACGTAGACCACCTGGCCGCGGCTGGCGCGCATGCGGTCTTCTTCAAGGCCGACCACGTAGGGCATGTGGTCGAAGTCGTCGACCACGCGCAGGTCCTTGAGGAAGGGCTCGATCTCGGACAGCGGCACGGCGTTGACGGGCGCGGCCTCGGTCCGCGGGCCCGGCGTGACGCTGACGCCGACGCGGTTCAGGTACGCCAGGCTGATCACGTCACCCGGGTAGATCAGGTGCGGGTTGGCGATCTGCGGGTTGGCCTGCCAGATTTCCGGCCACAGCCAGGGCTTCTCGAGGAAGCGGCCCGAGATGTCCCACAGCGTGTCGCCACGCTGGACGACATAGGTATCAGGGTGGTCGCCGCGCAGGCCCTGGGCCGCCGCGTACGTAGCCACCGTGAGCATCGCCACCGCAACACCCGTGCGTAGCGCATGAGAAAGGCGCTGAAGCTTGCCTGCCATCTACTTGCTCCCCTTGGAGATTTCCCCGTATAGCGGCCGCACTATGCCTACAGGAACCGATCCGGCGCAAGCCTGCTGGCGCTACAATTGCAAGCCGTGCCGCACGGTTGTGACGGCGGCCTCCTTTATCGCACACCTGTATGTCCCTGATCACCATCCTCGAACACCCCCACCCGAACCTGCGCAAGGTCGCCGCCGAACGCGAGGCTGCCGGCGTTGCCGACCCCGCCTTCCAGCGCCTGCTCGACGACATGTTCGAGACCATGTACGAGGCACCCGGCATCGGCCTGGCGGCCACGCAGGTCGACGTCCACGAGCGCTTCATGGTGATCGACGTCACCGAGGGCCGCGACCAGCCGCTGGTGTTCATCAACCCGGTCATCCGCGAGCGCTCGGACGAGTTGCGCGTGCACCAGGAAGGCTGCCTGTCGATCCCCGGGATCTTCGCCGACGTCACCCGCGCCGACGGCATCGAGGTCGAGGCGCTCGATCGCCACGGCAAGCCGTTCACCATGACGGTCGACGGCCTGCTGGCCACCTGCGTGCAGCACGAGGTCGACCACCTGGACGGCAAGCTGTTCATCGATTACCTGTCGCCGCTCAAGCGCGACCGCGCGATGAAGAAATACGAGAAGCTGCGCCGGCATGGCGAGTGATCGCCGCGGCGCGGGCGCGGTCCGATGAGGATCGTGTTCGCGGGCACGCCGGAGTTCGCAGTGCCGTCCCTGCGCGCGGCCTGCACCAGGGCGGAAGTGGTCGCGGTCTATACCCAGCCCGACCGTCCCGCAGGGCGTGGCCGCGGACTGCAGGCTTCGCCGGTGAAGCTCGAGGCCTTGGCGCGCGGCATCCCCGTGCTGCAGCCCGAAAGCCTGAAGACGCAGGTGGCGCGTGATGCGCTGCGTGCGCTCAAGCCCGACCTGATGGTGGTGGTGGCGTACGGCCTGCTGCTGCCGCAGAAGATCCTCGATATTCCCGAAGACGGCTGCTGGAACGTGCATGCCTCGCTGCTGCCGCGCTGGCGCGGAGCCGCGCCGATCCAGCGTGCGATCGAGGCCGGCGATGCCCGGACAGGCGTCTGCCTGATGAAGATGGAAAAGGGCCTGGATACCGGGCCGGTGCTGCTGTCGCAGTCGCTGGCGATCGGCGGGGAGGAGACCGGCGGCGAGTTGCACGACCGCCTGGCCGCCCTTGGCGCGCAGGTGCTGTCCGACGGCCTCGGCCTGCTGCGCGCCGGCATCCGCCCGGTCCCGCAGCCGCAGCCGGAGCAGGGCGTGACCTACGCCCACAAGCTCGACAAGGCCGAGGCGAAGCTGGACTGGTCGCAGCCGGCCGAAGCGCTGGCGCGCAAGGTGCGCGCCTTCAATCCCTGGCCGGTGGCGGAAGCCACGCTGGCCGGCGAGCGCGTGCGCATCCATGCGGCCCTCGCCGTGGATGCGCCCGTTGGCGCGACCCCCGGCGCCGTGCTGGCCGCCGGTCGCGACGGCATCGATGTCGCCTGCGGCACCGGTGCGCTGCGCATCCGCACGCTGCAGCGCGACGGCGGCAAGGCGATCGCCGCGGCCGACTACCTCAACGCGCGCCGCGACCTGCTCGCGCCCGGCTCCTAGACGGCTTCGGCCTCGACCAGCCAGACCTCGCCGCGGCGCGTGGGCGGCAATCCGCCCAGCAGCGCGAACAGCGGCGCCAACAGGCGCACGCGCCAGCCCAGCTTGCGCACGCGCCGGAACGGGTTGGACACCGCCTGCTCGCCGCGGATCGCGAAGCCGGCCTCCTCGAGGGCCTTTTCCAGCATCCAGGGGCTCTGCGGGGTGATATGGCCCTGCTCGCGGTAGTCCACGTCCCGGAACCACTGGAACACGCCGCGGCGCAGGAACAGCGCCTGCGAGACCGGATTGGCGATGTTCGGCGTCGACAGCACCAGCCGGCCGCCTTTCGGCAGCAGCGCGCGGATCTGCCGCAGCATGTGCCGCGGATTCTCCAGGTGCTCGACGATCTCGAGCGCCATGACCGCATCGAAGCCTTCCGGCCACTGCGCCGCGAACGGGCCGTTGAGGTCGGCCGCGACGAACGGGACATGCCTGGGCCTGAAGCTTTCCGCGAACAGGTCGCTGGCCGTGACCCGGTAGCCGGCGTCGTCCAGGCGCAGCGACATCGCACCGCTGCCGGCGCCGAACTCCAGCACCCGCGCGCCCGGTTCGACCGCGGCGCCCAGCAGCGCTGCGGCGGCTTCGTGCAGGCCCGGCGCGGCGTAGATCGGCAGGCCTTTGTATTCGCGCATTCGGCGGCCGTCGAAGCCGGTGCGGAAGCTGTCGGCGCGCCCGGTGGCGGCGTCCTGCGGCGGGGCTGGCGAGTCGGACATGGACGGATCGGCCGATGGGCGGGAGCGTTCCAGTCTGGCATGGCCGCCCGCACGGGGCCGCCGCATCGCGCGACAATACGGGGATGAAGACTTCATCCGGCAGCCTGCCGCGCGTGGTGGCCGCGCGCATCCTCGACGCGGTGCTGCATCGCGGGCACTCGCTGCGCGCCGAGCTCGCAGCGCACCTTGATTCGATCGAGGACGTGCGCGACCGCGCGCTGGTGGAGGCGATCTGCTTCGCCGCGCTGCGCCAGCATGCGCGCGCCGACGCCGCGCTGTCGGCGTGGATGGCGAAGCCGCCCGGCCGCCGCGATGGCGACCTTCGCGCGCTGCTGCACGTCGGCTTCGCCCAGCTTGACCCGCTCGGGCTGGCGCCGCACGCGGCGGTGGCTGAAACCGTCGATGCCGCGCGCGGCATCGGCCGCGCGCACCAGGCGAAGCTGGTCAATGCCCTGCTGCGCCGCGCGCAGCGCGACGGCCTGCCCGCCGCGGCTCCGGCCGATGCCTGGCCCGGTTGGCTGCGCGACCGCATCCGCGCCGACTGGCCGGACGACGCGGACGCGATCTTCGCGGCCAGCGCGCAGCCGGCGCCGACCTGGTTGCGGGTTAACCGCCGCCGCGGGACGCGCGACGGCTACCTCGCGCGCCTGCACGCGGCCGGGATCCAGGCCGGGGCCGAGGCGACGCTGGATGACGCCCTGCGGCTGCCCCAGTCCATCGCCGTGGGCACGCTGCCTGGGTTCGCCGATGGCGACGCCTCGGTGCAGGACGGTGCCGCGCAGGCCGTGGCCGACGCCCTGGCGCCGGCGCCGGGCGCGCGCGTGCTCGACGCCTGCGCCGCGCCCGGAGGCAAGTCCGCGCACCTGCTCGAGCGCGACCCCACGCTGCGCCTGCTGGCCATCGACGTCGACGCCCGGCGCCTGGCGCGGGTGCGCGACACCTGGCGGCGGCTGGGCCTGGGCCAAGGCATCGATCCCGGCGCCGCGACGCGCGTGGCCGACGCCACCGATCCGGCCGCGTGGTGGGACGGCGAGCCCTTCGACGCCATCCTGGTCGACGCGCCCTGCACGGCCACCGGCATCGTCCGCCGCCAGCCCGACGTATTGCTGCATCGGCGCGCCGCGGACGTCGACGCCCTGGTGACGCTGCAGGCTAGGCTGCTCGACGCGGCCTGGACGATGTTGCGCCCCGGCGGGGTGCTGCTCTATGCCACCTGTTCGATCCTGCCCGCGGAGAACGCGGGCCAGGTCGCGGGCTTCCTCGCCCGCCATGCCGATGCCACGGTCGAACCGTTGGACGCATGCTTCGGCCGCGAAAGTGGCGCGGGGCGGCAGCGCCTGCCCGGCGAAGGCGGCATGGACGGCTTTTACGTCGCGCGTCTGCGCAGGGCGGCTGCGCCCTAGGCTGCGGCTACGCCGGCGCCCGCGTCTTCCGTCGCGGCAGGCGCGTAGCCGTCGTGCCGCGGTATCCGGCCGACCGCGACGGGATGCGCGTCAAGGCCGAGCGTGCAGCGCGTCAGCCGGTGCCTCCGGGTTTCGGCCACGTAGCGGTCGTTGGGGCTGGCGCCCTCCTGGTGTCGCTCCTCGTGGTGCAGGTGGTAGGCGAGCCCGGCGAAGCGCAGCTGCCTGCATTCCATGCCGGCGTTGTGCGCGCGCCAGGCCAGCTCCACGTCCTCGCGGCCCCAGCCCTCCATGCGCTCGTCAAAGCCGTTGAGGCGCACCAGGTCGTTGCGCCACCAGCCCTGGTTGCAGGTCTTGATGGTGCGCGGCGCGGTGGTGGGGTTGGCGGCCAGCCACGCGCCCGACAGCAGCAGCGAGCGCAGCGCGTTGCGGCGCCGCGTGACGCCGCGCGCGAGCGGCGTCGGCCTCTCGCCGGCATCCGCGAGCATGCGTTCGCGGAAGCAGGGGCCGGTCAGGACGCGCGAGCCCTGGACGAAACTGCCGCGGCGGGCGGCGCGGGCATGGTCGGCCACGAAGTGGCGCTCAAGCACCATGTCGCCGTCCAGGAGGAGAACGTAGTCACCGCTGGCCGCGGCGATCGCGAGATTGCGCGCCCGGCCCACGCGGAAGCCCCTGTCGGGCTGCCAGACATGGTGCAGCGGCACCGGATAGGTCCGCGCGAGTGACGCCACGAGGTCCGCGGTGTCGCTGCGGGAGCCGTCGTCGGCGACGACCACCTCGTCCGGGAGGCGGGTCTGCCGCGCCGCGCTTTCGAGCACGCGCTGCAGCGCCTGCTTCCAGTTGTAGGTCGTCACCAGCAGGCTGATGGACGCCGGTGGCGCATGCCGGGTGCGTGAGGGGGGGCGGGGGATGCGGAAAGGCATGCGGGGCCGTGCCGGTATGGAGGTGGTCGCCTCGTCGCCTGCCCCCTGACAGGTAACGCGCTCTGCGCGTGAGCATGTTGCTGCGAGTGTTAAGCCCGTGTCAACGGCGCCCCGGGGCGGCCGCCGTGTTCCAGCCAGGCCTGGAACATCAGCACGCCCCAGAGGTGGGTGTGCCACTTGCGCTCGCCGGCCTGGAACGCGTTCCACAGCGCGCGTACCGGCACCGGATCGAAATGCCCTTCCTCGCGCAGCCGGCGTTCGTCGAGCTGGGCCTCGCCCCATTCGCGCAGCGGGCCACGCAGCCAGTCGCCTACCGGGGCGCCGAAGCCGGACTTCGGGCGCTGCACCAGGTCGTCAGGCAGGTAGCGGCCCAGCAGCCGCTTCGGCAGGTGCTTGAGCTGGCCGTCGCGCCACTTCATGTCCAGCGGCAGCGACCAGGCGAATTCGGCCACGCGCCAGTCCAGCAGCGGTGCGCGCGCCTCCAGCGACGCGGCCATGCTCGCGCGGTCGACCTTGGTGAGAACGTCCTCGGGCAGGTAGCAGGCGAAGTCGAGCGCCATCAGCGTGTCGGCCGGGGTGCCGTTGCGCGGCACGGCTACTGGATCGTCGTAGGCGGTGGCCCTGCGGCGCGCGCCGGCAACCACGGCTTCGGGGTTGCGCCAGCGCTGCACGCGCTGGCGCGCGATGTCCTGCACGCCCGTGGCCGCCAGCGCCGCGCGCAGCGCCGCCACGCCGCCCAGGCGGGCGGCCTCGCCGCGGTCATCGCCAAGCAGGCTACGCATCGGCGCCGGTATCCGTTCGGCCATGCGCTGGTTGCGCAGCGCGCGCGCGTAGCGGCCGTAGCCGAAGAACAGCTCGTCGCCGCCATCGCCGGACAGCGCGACGGTGACGTGGCGGCGTGTGAGGCTGCACAGCAGGGTCATCGGCAGCTGCGAGGAGTCGGCGAACGGCTCGTCGAACACCCGCGGCATCGACGGCACCAGCTCGAGCGCGGCATGGCCGTCCACGTGCAGCGCGGTGTGCTCGGTGCCGAGGTGCTTGGCCACGCCCGCGGCATGCGCGCTTTCATCGTGGACGGCGTTGTCGAACCCGATCGAGAAGGTGCGCACCGGGCGCATCGACTGCGCCTGCATCAGCGAGGTCACCAGGGAGGAGTCGGTGCCGCCAGAGAGGAACGCCCCCAGCGGTACATCGGCCTCCATGCGCAGCGCGGTCGCGTCGCGCAGAAGGGCGTCCAGGGCGTCGGTCGCTGCGGCCTCGTCGCCGTCGAAGCCGTGCCTGATCGCGGCCTCCTGCCGCTCGCGGGCGTTCCACCAGGCCTGCTGGTCGCGTGCCGGGTCGTGGCCGGCGCCGCCGGCCCGGAGGCGCGCGCCGTCGATGCGCAGCAGGCGGCCGGCGCCCAGCTTGTGCACGCCGCGCAGGATCGCGTGCGGCGCCGGGATGTAGTCGAAGCGCAACAGCAGCGCCAACGCGTCGGGATCGACCTCAACCTTCAGCGCGGGATGCGCGCGCAGCGCCGCCAGTTCGCTGCCGAAGACGAAGCTGCCGTCGCCGCACCAGCCGTAATAGAGCGGCTTTTTGCCGACGCGGTCGCGCGCCAGCCACAGTTCGCGCGCCTGCGTGTCCCAGGCGGCGAAGGCGAACATGCCGTTGGCGCGCGCCAGCGCCGCGTCCACGCCCCAGCGTGCGATCGCTTCCAGCAGCACCTCGGTGTCGGAGTGTCCGCGGAACGCGACCCCGAGTGCCGCCAGCTCGGTACGCAGCTCGGCGTGGTTGTAGACCTCGCCGTTGTAGGCCAGCTGCCACCGTCCGTCGCTTGACGCCATCGGCTGGTGACCCGCGGGGCTCAAGTCGAGGATCGCCAGGCGGCGGTGCGAGAGCACCAGCCCGGCTTCGGCATCGGCCCAGGTGCCCGCATCGTCGGGGCCGCGATGCGCAATGGCCACGCCCATCGCCGCGCCCAGCGCATGCAGCACGCCGGGATCCTCCGGGCCGGGCGCCCAGGCGCCTGCGATTCCGCACATGGTGCCGCCTCAGTCCTGTGCCGGGCCGGCCGGTGGCGGCGTCGCCACGGGCTGCCCGTTCTGCAGCAGCCACAGCATGATCGTCTTCTGGCGCACGTAGTTGGCGCGCACATAGGCGTAGACCAGGCCGTGCCAGCCGTCGAGGAACCCGGCGCGCAGCACGTAGCCTCGCAGGAAGCGCCACCCCGGCGACAGCACCAGCTTTGCCAGCGATGCGCGCTTGCCGCGGGCGAAGTCGTGCTCGGCCATCATCCGCGCGTAGCGGCCGGTCTTGGCCAGCTGCTGTTCCAGCGAGCGGTACGGGTAGTGGATGAGGTCGCCGACAAGGGTGTGGACCGGGCCGTCGACGCTGGCTGCCTCGTGTACTTCGCGGGTGCCACGCCAGCCGCCGCGACGGCGGTCGAACATCCGCAGCACGCGATCCGGATAGGCGTTGCCATGGCGCAGGAAGCGGCCGAAGTAGTTGTCCAGGCGCGCGAAGCGGTAGCCGGCGGCGTGCCGAAGCCCGCCGGCGCGCGCGGACTGGATCGACGCGCGCAGCTGGTCGCCCACGCGTTCGTCCGCGTCCAGGCACAGCACCCAGTCATGGCTGGCCTGTTCGACCGCAAACGCCTTCTGGCTGCGGAAACCATCGAATGCGCGCTGCAGCACGCGCGCGCCCGCCGCCCGGGCAATGTCGGCGGTGGCATCGGTGGAAAACGAGTCCACGACCACGATCTCGTCGCAGAATGCGAGCGACGCCAGGCAGTCACCGATCCGGTCGGCCTCGTTGAACGCGATAATGCAGGCCGTAACGGCGGGGTCTTGGCTCGAGGAGGTGTTGATGGCGGACTACCTGTTGTTCGCGACCGAGCGCTACGGGCTGCCCATCCTGCAGCCGCTGGCCGATGCCCTGCAAGGCGCCGGGCACGCCGTGCATGCCTGGCTGGTGGACGGGGCCGCGGAATCGCGCCTGCCGGCGCCGGTGCACATGGTCGGCAGCGCGCGCGACGCGGTGCGCCTGCGTCCGCGCGCGGTGTTCAGCGCCGCCAATTGGGTGCCGCCGTTCGTGGCTGGCGCCAAGGTGCAGCTGTTCCACGGCTTCAACGTCGAGAAGCGCGGCGACGCCCGCGGCCATTTCCGCCTGCGCGGCCTGTTCGACCTGTATTGCACCCAGGGGCCGGCCACGACCGGGCCCTTCCAGGCCCTGGCGGAGCGGGCAGGCCACTTCAGGGTGGCCGAAACCGGCTGGCCCAAGCTCGACCCCCTGTTCGGGCCGGAGGATCCGCTGGCGGCGCGGCTGCGCGCGCAGGCCGGCGGGCGCGAGGTGGTGATGTTCGCCTCCACTTTCACCGAGCGCCTGAGCGCCGCGCCGCACCTGTACGAAGCGATCGCAGCGCAGGTCGCCTCGGGCGACCGGTACTGGCTGCTGACCCTGCATCCGAAGTGCCCGCCGGGGCTGGTCGAACGCTATCGCGCCCTGGCGGGTGCCAACGCCACCTTCGTCGAGACCGAGCAGCTGGTCAGCGCCGAACGCGCGGCCGACGTGCTGGTGGCCGACACCACCTCGGTGGTCAGCGAGTTCGTGGTCCAGCGCAGGCCGGTGGTGACCTTCCGCAATCGCGCGCCGAAGCCGCACATGCTCGATTTCGACGATCCGGCGGCCCTGCCGGTGCTGCTTGCGCGGGCCTTCGCGCCGACGCCGGAGCTGCAGGACGCGCTGGCGGCCTATGCCGACCGGATCCACCCGTACAGGGACGGTCGTTCGTCACAGCGGGTCATCGCGGCGACCGATGCCCTGTTGGCCGGCACTCCGGGTCGCTTGCGCAGGCGCCCGCTTGCCGCCGCGTACCGCGGCCTGCAGATTCGCAGGGAGCTGGGGTACTGGGGGCCGGCAGCGCGTTGAGCCCGCGCACCAGTCCGGCATCGGCCGCGCGTTGCCGCCCCGGCATTGCAATCGGACTGTCGTCCGGGCATATGCTCGAATGCACCGGCCCTGTGATGATGTTGCGATGAATCGTGCGACCGCCGCGAGCGTCATTTTCACCACCTACAACCAGCCGGACTGGCTGGAGAAGGTGCTGTTCGGCTTCGCCGCCCAGGATCGCGCCGATTTCGAAGTGCTGGTCGCCGACGACGGCAGCGACGACCGCACCCGCCAACGCCTGCTCGCGCTGCAGCCGCTTTTGCCGATGCCCGTGCGTCACCTCTGGCAGCCCGACGACGGCTTCCGCAAGTGCGAGGCGCTGAACATGGCCATCGCGGCGGCACGTTCCGACTACCTGGTGTTCACCGATGGTGACTGCATCCCGCGCGCGGACTTCGTGTCCACGCACCTGCGCGAACGCGCACCGGGGCGCTTCCTCTCGGGCGGTTACCACAAGCTGCCGATGGCGACGAGCCACGCGATCACCGCCGATGACATCCGCGACCAGCGCTGCTTCGATGCGCGCTGGCTGCATGCCCGGGGCATGCCGCGCACGCTTCGCGACCGCAAGCTCACTGCCGGCCCGACTGCCGCGCGCCTGCTCGACGCGGTCAGCACCGCGCGCGCGAGCTGGAACGGTCACAACGCGTCCGGCTGGGCCCGGGACGTGCTGTCGGTCAATGGTTTCGACCAGCGCATGCGCTACGGCGGCGAGGATCGCGAGTTCGGCGAGCGGCTGGAAAACGCCGGTATCCGCGGCAAGCGCATCCGTCATCGGGCGATCGCGGTCCATCTTGAGCACCCGCGGGGCTACGTGACGGCCGAGGGCATCGCCTTCAACCGCGCACTGCGTGCGGAGACCCGGCGCACCGGGCGGGCGTGGACCGAGTTCGGCATCCGGCCGGGCCCGGTCATGGCCCCGTCCGGCTCCGCGGCGCCTTCCGCGCTTCCGCTGTCGGCGTCACCAGCGCAATGGAAGTCGTGACAGCTCTGCCGCCAGTCGCCCGTGCAGCGCGCGGGCCTCGACCTCCGGCATGAAGCGCAGGCGCAGCACGGTCGTGGGCCGGGCGCCGGCGGTGTCGAGCGACAGCGTCGCCATGCCGAACCAGCGGTCCAGCGGAGACTGCTCCAGGCGCAGGGCCTGCAGCTTGTCGATCTCTGCGAAGCGCCACTGCCGCGACCACCAGCCCCAGCGCGCGGCCACCATGCGCGCGTCGAGCGCGTAGCCCGCGCGCTGCGCGTTCTGGCGCGCCGCGTACACGGCCCACGGCGCCCAGGCCAGGGCCAGCAGACCCGCGGGGCCGAAATGCCAGCAGGCAGCGAGGGCACCCATCCCGGCAAACATCAGTCCCGGCAGCGCCAGCCGCTGCCATGTGCGTGGATGCACGCGCCGCCATCCCGCCGGTGGCCACGCCGGTGCCGCGCCTGCGAGCACCTCGCGCACCAGGGCGTCGCAGGCCTCCGGGGTGGCGATCGGCGCCAGTTCGCGCAGGCCGCGCTGCTCGCCGCCGTCGCCGGCGCTGGCGACGGTGTCGATGTACAGCGAACGGCGCCGCAGCAGGCGGTGGAGCAGGCCTTCGCGCAGGGACCAGGACTGGATGCGCCGCCGCGGTGCGCTGGTGCGCAGGCGGGTGAGCAGTCCGCGCTCGACGGTCAGGCGCCGGCCCTGCAGCAGCAGCCGGAAGCCGTGGTATTGCAGCAGCGCGAGTGCGACCGAAAGCACCCGCAGCAGTGCAAGCGCCGCGACCACCACCAGGGCCACCGCCGCCGCGCGCGCCATCATTCCGTCGGCAAAGCCGCTGGCGTAGCCGAAGATCCTGTCCGCGGCGTCCCGGACCACGCTCGAGAGCATGTGGTCGGGCAGCACCTGCCAGGACACCGCGAAGGCGCCGGCCACCACCACCATGCCGCGGTTGCTGACCAGCCCCAGGCGCACCAGCTCGACGCCCTGGAGCGACAGCAGCAGCCTGCCGTCGGCGTGGTCGGCCGCGCCTTCGCCTTCGAGTGCATCGGGATCGGCATTCGCGGCTGCCGCGCCATGGCTGCGGATCAGCCGCTCCAGCGCCAGCGCCTCGCCCATGCGCAGCACGCGCATCTCGGCCTCGGGCTTGTTGCCGCCCGCCGATTCCAGCCGCACCTCGGCGACGCCGAAGACGCGGTGCAGCAGCGTCTGGTGCAGCGCCACGTTGTGGATCCGCGCGAACGGGATTTGCCGGACCTGCCGCTCCAGCAAGCCCTCGCGCACGACCAGGCGATCGCCATCGACGTGGTAGCGGTAGGTGAAGTAGCGCCAGATCGAGGCCGCCGCGAGCACCGCCACGCCGACCAGGGGCCAGAGCGCATAGCGATCGCCGCGGCCGAGGAATACCAGCACCAGCAGCGGCACGATGAACTGGCGCAGCTGCTGCAGCAGCACGAACAGCCACGACCACGGGTGCAGGCGGCGCTCGTCGCCATCCACCGGTGCGCGGGGTTCAGGCGGTGCCGGCATCGTCGTCGTCGTCGTCCACCTGCTGCGCCAGGAGGTCGCGCAGCCTTGCCGCAACATCGGCATCAAGGCCGGCCACCGCGACCGCGCTGTCGCGGGTGCCAGCGGTGTGGACCACCAAGGTGGCCAGCCGGAAGCGCCGCTCCAGCGGTCCGTGCTTGAGGTCGACGTGCTGCACGCGCGTTCGCGGGACGCGGGTCTCGACATGCCACATGCGACCGCGGCGATAGCCGAGGCCGGTGTCATCGAGCAGCCAGCGGGTGTGGCGGTAGCGTCGGACGGCCAGCCACAGGCCCCAGGCCGGAAGCAGCAACAGGCTGGCGACGGCGACCGGCAGTGCCGGCAGCGGCGTGGGCAGCAGCAGCCCGATCGGCACCAGGCTGGCCAGCGCCAGGCCGCCCCAGCCGGCGCCGTTGGCGAGCAGGAACAGGGTCCGCGCGCGCGGCGGCAGCGGCTGCCAGCCGTCGCGGGCCGCGGTGGCTGCGGCGTCGCCGGGCGGAACCGGGATGAAGTCTTCGCTCATCGCCGGCGTTCCAGGTCGCGATAGGGATTGGGTTCGTTGCTCCCGGGCGGGCGCAGCTTGTAGCGCTTGTAGGTCCACTGGTACTGCGCCGGCGCACGCCGTGCCATGTGTTCCACGCCGGCATTGAGCGCGGCAACGGATGCCGTGGTGTCACGGTCGTGGATGCCGGCCGGTGCCGGGTCGATGCGCAGCGCATAGGCCAGGTCACGGCCTTCCAGGCGCTCGCAGCAGGCGAACAACACCGTCGCGCCGCTGCGTTCGGCCAGGCGCGAGAGCAGGGTCATGGTCAGCGCCTCCACGCCGAAGAAGGGCGCAAACGCGCCGTCGCCGGCCTTGGGCTGCTGGTCGGGCAGGATCCCGACCACGCCGCCATCCTTGAGCGTCCTGAACAGCTGGCGGATGCCCGGGCCCTCGGCGCGGACCTGGGTGATGCGGCCGGCGTCGGTGTCGGCGCGCACGCGGCGCAGGAAGGCCTCGCCGATCGCCGACTCCGGCGGCTTGTACAGGATCGCCAGCGGCGTGCGCGCGGCCAGCCACTGGTTGAGCAGCTCCCAGTTGCCGTGGTGCGGCGCGGCCACGATCACCCCGCGCCCGGTGGCCATCGCGGCATCGAACAGCGCTTCGCCATGGGCCTCGCGGATCAGCCCCAGGTTCTCGGCGTGCGGCCGGGTCCACAGGCGCAGGGTCTCGATCATCTGCCGGCCGGTGGTGCGCATCACCTCGTGGTGCAGCCGCTCGCGCGCGGCGTGGTCCAGGGCGGGCATGGCCAGCTCCAGGTTGCGCAGCGCCACCACGCTCTCGCGCGTACGCAGCATGCGCGCCAGCCAGCCCAGCGCGTCGCCCAGCGCCCGTTGCACCGGCCATGGCAGGCGCCCGATGGCGGAAGCGGCGGCGTGCAGCAGGCTTGCGGACAGCTCGGTCATCGCTAGAGTCTATCCGCCGGACCCACCATCACGAGGATGCCGATCGATGCTCCTGCTGCTGCAGCGCGTGACCCGGGCCAGCGTCGAGGTGGACGGCGAAGAAGTCGGTGCCATCGGCGCGGGCCTGCTGGTGCTGGCCGGCATCGAGCCCGGAGACGGTGCGCTGCAGATCGCGAAGATGGCGCCGCGGCTGCTCGCCTATCGGGTCTTCGGCGACGATGCCGGGCGCATGAACCGTTCGTTGGCCGATACCGGCGGCGGGCTGCTGCTGGTAAGCCAGTTCACGCTGGTTGCCGACACCCGCTCCGGGCTCCGGCCGGGCTTCAGTACCGCTGCAGCGCCGGCCGAAGCTGAACCCATGTTCAGCGCCCTGGTCAAGGAATGCCGCCGACTTCATGCCGGGGGGGTGGAAACTGGCCGCTTCGGGGCCCATATGACGGTAAGCCTGGTCAATGACGGGCCAACCACCTTCCTGCTGCGGTCATGAGCCCTCGCGCGGAATGGTATAATTACGGGTTCCCATTTTCTACGGTGCGCGCCACATGGCGATCGAGCGTCCAGCCCCGCAGTCCGACATCAAGATCCTGATCTCCAAGGGTCTCGAGCAGGGCTACCTCACCTATGCCGAAGTCAACGACCACCTGCCCGACGATCTCGTCGATGCGGAGCAGCTCGAAGACATCATCGGCATGATCAACAGCATGGGCATCCAGGTGCATGAAACCACCCCGGATGCCGAGACGCTGTTGCTGGCCGGCGAGTCCAGCGGTGGCCGCGAGGTCGATGACACCGCCGCCGAGGAGGCCGCCGCCACGCTGACGGCACTCGACGGCGAGGGCGGCCGCACCACCGACCCTGTGCGCATGTACATGCGCGAGATGGGCACGGTCGAGCTGCTGACCCGCGAAGGCGAGATCGCGATCGCCAAGCGCATCGAGGAAGGCCTGAACCAGATGGCCGCCGCCCTGGCGACCTTCCCGGGCACGATCGCGCACCTGCTCGGGGACTACGAACTGCACAAGGCCGGCAAGAAGCGCCTGCCCGAAATCGTGGTCGGCTTCACCGACGGCCTCGACGATTCGGTGCCGCCGCCTGCAGCGCCGCCGGCCCCCGCGGCGCCGGCCGCCAGCAACGAAGCCCCGGATGCCAAGGCCTCCGACGACGATGCCGACGCGGACGAAGAAGACGAGAAGGACGACGCCGCTGCCGAGGAGACCGGTCCCACCGGTCCCGACCCGGCCGAGGTCGCACGCCGCATGGAAGAGATGGCCGCCAACTACGCCAAGTTCGAAAAGGCCGTGGCCAAGGGTGGTCCCACCGCCAAGGCGGCGCTCAAGCTCCGCGAAGAAATGGCCGAGACCTTCACCAGCCTCAAGCTGCCGCTGCCGCTGACCGATGTCCTGGTCCGCCAGCTGCGCGACGTGGTCGGCGAGATCAAGGACCACGAACGCCGCATCCTCGACCTGTCTACGCGCGTCGCCCGGATGCCGCGCAAGGACTTCATCCGTGCGTGGGACGGCAACCAGACCAACCTCGAGTGGGTCGACGAGCTGCTCAAGCGCAAGCAGAAGTGGGCCAGCGGCCTGCGTGACGTCAAGGACCAGATCGTCGCCGGCCAGGAAGCGACCATCGCCATCGAGAAGGGCATGATGGTGACGCTGGCCGACCTGCGCGAGATCAATCGCACCATGGCCATCGGCGAAGCCAAGGCGCGCAAGGCCAAGAAGGAAATGGTCGAGGCCAACCTGCGCCTGGTGATCTCGATCGCGAAGAAGTACACCAACCGCGGCCTGCAGTTCCTGGACCTGATCCAGGAGGGCAACATCGGCCTGATGAAGGCGGTCGACAAGTTCGAGTACCGCCGCGGCTACAAGTTCTCGACCTATGCCACCTGGTGGATCCGCCAGGCCATCACCCGCTCGATCGCCGACCAGGCGCGCACCATCCGCATTCCGGTGCACATGATCGAGACGATCAACAAGTTGAACCGCATTTCCCGCCAGATGCTCCAGCAGTTCGGCCGCGAGGCCACGCCGGAAGAGCTGGCCAAGGAGATGGAGATGCCCGAGGACAAGATCCGCAAGGTGATGAAGATCGCCAAGGAGCCGATCTCGATGGAGACGCCGATCGGCGACGACGAGGACTCGCACCTGGGCGACTTCATCGAGGACACCAACGTGGAGTCCCCGATCGACGCGACCACCAACACCAACCTCTCCGAGACCGTGCACGACGTGCTGGCCGGCCTCACCCCGAGGGAGGCCAAGGTGCTGCGCATGCGCTTCGGCATCGACATGAACACCGACCACACCCTCGAGGAAGTCGGCAAGCAGTTCGATGTCACCCGCGAGCGCATCCGCCAGATCGAGGCCAAGGCGCTGCGCAAGCTGCGTCATCCGAGCCGTTCGGAGCAGCTGCGGAGCTTCCTCGATATCGAGTGAGCACCGGGACAGGCTGATCCAGGAAAGGCCCCGCCACTCGCGGGGCTTTTTCGTGGGCGGGAATATGAATGGCATCCGCGAGCATGCGGTCGCCTTCGCATGATCGCTACATCGGCACATGCAATGTGACCGCCACGGCGCACCACGGCGCCCGAACAGGAGATCCCTTCATGAATACCGCAAAGACCCTTCTCGCCCTCGGTTTCGCCACCGCACTGGCCGCCTGCAGCAACACCGACCAGGCCGCCAATTCCGCCCAGGAAGCCGCCGAGTCGGCCACCGAAGCCCAGGAAGCCGCGCAGCACGCCTCCAACACCGGCGACATGGCCGCCGCGCAGTCGGCGCAGGCCGCGGCCGATGCTGCCGATGCCGCAGCCGATGCCTCCGCGCACATTGCCGGCCAGGTGGACACGGGCGACGAAATGACCCGCCGCGATGACCTCGCCGACGCTGCCGAAAAGGCTGCCGATGCGGCCGAGCAGGCGCAGGACGCGGCCGAGGAAGCCAACGCGGCGGCCGATGGCGAGAACAACACCGACGGCATGTAAGCCGTCCACTGCAACGAACCTTGCGACGGGTTCCGTCGCGGGATCGTGTCGCGCAGTCGTGGCCAGTCCTCGTCGTCTGGCCGCGGTTGCGCGATTCTTTTTTCTGGGCGCGCGCTCGTGCGCTGCAGTAGGTAAGATCGTTCCCACGGGCCTATAGCTCAACGGTTAGAGCAGGGGACTCATCGAAAAGGTGCCGCCGCGCAGGAATGCGCGGACGGGAACGGGATGAATTCAGGGAAACCTCAGCGGCGCGCCCAGGCGTGGACGGTGGCAACCCTGAGCCAAGCCGGCGGTACACCGCCGGAAGGTGCAGAGACTACCTGGGGGCTGCAGTGCCCTTGATCACAGGCTCGAGCGTCCCGCACCCCACCCGCGAAAGCGAAGGGTGAAGAGATAGTCCGCGCCGGAGGGAAACCTTCGGGATACGCGAATCCCTTGGTTCCAGGTTCGAATCCTGGTGGGCCCACCAGAAAACCGCACCATACGCACACGGATCCAAACTCCCGGCGTCGCCGCCACCGGATTGCTGACCGGGATCAGGTGCGCCGCCGCCTGCGTGGTGCACAATGTCGGCCTTTCCGGCGCCTGCGCCGCACTGACCCGGGAGTCCCATGACGCGTCCTTCTTCCATCGACCGTGAGCAACTTCTGGCCTGTGGTCGCGGTGAAATGTTCGGCGAAGGCAATGCCCGCCTGCCGGCCCCGCCGATGCTGATGATGGATCGCATCACCCACATCGCGAGCGAGGGCGGTGCCTACGGCAAGGGTGTGATCGTTGCCGAACTCGACATAGACCCGTCCATGTGGTTTTTCGAATGCCACTTCCTTGGCGATCCGGTGATGCCCGGTTGCCTCGGCCTTGACGCCATGTTCCAGCTCGCCGGCTTCTACTTGCCCTGGCTGGGTGAACCCGGCCGCGGCAGGGCGCTGGGCTGCGGCGAACTCAAGTTCTCCGGTCAGGTGCTTCCCAGCGCGAAGCGCGTGCGCTACGAGATCGACATCAAGCGCGTGATGCGCGGCAAGGTGCCGCTGGTGATCGCCGACGGCCGCACCTTCGTCGACGACAAGGAAATCTACGTCGTCCGCAGCATGCGGGTCGGCCTGTTCAAGGACCTGGAGGACAACTGATGCGTCGCGTAGTCGTGACCGGCATGGGCATCGTGTCCTGCCTTGGCAACAAGCTTGATGACGTCTCGCGTGCACTGCGCGAGGGCCGCAGCGGGATCACTGCGGCGCCGGCGTATGCGGAGCTCGGCCTGCGCAGCCAGGTCGCCGGCGTGCCGGTGATCGACCTCGACGCCGAGATCGACCGCAAGCGCAAGCGCTTCATGGGCGACGCCGCGGCCTACGCCTGGGTGGCGATGCGCGACGCGATCGCGCACGCGGGGCTGTCGGCCGAAGAGGTGAGCAACCCGCGCGTGGGCGTGATCGCCGGTTCCGGCGGCGGCTCGGCCGAGTGGCAGGTCGCCACCGCCGACCTGTTGCGGGCCAAGGGCGTGCGCAAGGTCGGCCCGTACATGGTGCCGCGCACGATGTGCTCGACGGTGTCGGCCACGCTGGCCACCGCCTTCGGCATCCTCGGACTGAGCTATTCGATCTCGGCGGCCTGCGCCACTTCGGCGCACTGCATCGGTGCCGGCGCGGACCTGATCCGCCACGGGGCCCAGGACGTGGTCGTCGCCGGCGGCGGCGAGGAAGAGCACTGGGCGATGAGCGTCATGTTCGACGCCATGGGCGCGCTGTCCTCGGGCTACAACGACACGCCCGCCGTGGCCTCGCGTCCCTACGACGCCGGCCGCGACGGCTTCGTCATCGCCGGTGGCGGCGGCATGCTGGTGCTCGAGGAGTACGAGCACGCGAAGGCGCGCGGCGCGACCATCCACGCCGAACTGGTCGGCTATGGCGTGACCTCCGATGGCGCCGACATGGTCGCGCCGAGCGGCGAGGGCGCGGTGCGCTGCATGAAGAATGCGCTGGCGTCGGTGCACGCGCCGGTGGATTACCTGAACACCCACGGGACCTCGACGCCGCTGGGCGACATCGTCGAACTCGAAGCGGTCCGCACCGCTTTCGGCGACGCGATGCCGCCGCTGTCGTCGACCAAGGCGCTCACCGGGCATTCGCTCGGCGCGGCCAGCGTGCACGAGGCGATCTACAGCCTGCTGATGATGCGCGACGGCTTCATCGCCGGTTCGGCGCACATCGACCAGCTCGACCCGCGTGCCGAGGGCTATCCGATCGTGCGCGAAAGCCGCGATGCGAAGCTCGATACGGTGATCTCCAACAGCTTCGGCTTCGGCGGCACCAACGGCAGCCTGGTGTTCGCGCGCGCCTGATGCGCAGCGCCGTGGCGCGGCCCTTCAAGGCGCCGCGGCACGGCGCGTCCGGAATCCATCGTTCCACTGCAGGGCACCCGCCGCGGGTGCCGGCGACGTAGATTGGACGCATACGTCACTGGAACACCGGACCCCCGCCATGAGCACTCTTTTCGACCGCTTCGACCTGCGCGGCCTCGGCCTGCGCAACCGCATCGTCATGGCTCCCATGACCCGCTCCCGCGCCGCCAGCACGGTGCCCGACGCGCTCACCGCGACCTACTACGCGCAGCGCGCGGGTGCCGGGCTGATCGTCACCGAAGGCGCGCAGGTTTCGGAGCAGGCGCGCGGCTACCTCTTCACTCCCGGCCTGCATTCCAAGGCCCAGGTGCAGGGCTGGAAGGCCGTCACAGCGGCGGTGCACGCCGAGCGCGGCACGATCTTCGCGCAGCTCTGGCACGTGGGCCGCGTCGCGCACCGTTCGCTGCAGCCGGGCGAACGCGCGCCGGTGAGCTCGGTGGCCAAGGCGGCCGAAGGCGTACAGGCGTTCGTCTACCGCGAGGACGGAACGCCGGGGCAGATGCCGACCAGCACCCCGCGCGCGCTGGCCGCCGACGAGCTGGCGGGCATCACCGCGGACTTTGTCGCCGCGGCGCGCAACGCGATCGAGGCCGGCTTCGACGGCGTCGAGATCCACGGCGCCAACGGCTACCTGTTCGAGCAGTTCATCAACGGTGGACTGAACGTGCGCGACGACCGCTACGGCGGCGCCGACATCGCCAACCGCCTGCGCTTCGTGCTCGAAACCGTCGACGCCGTCGCTGCGGCCATCGGCAGCCATCGCGTCGGCATCCGGCTGTCGCCGTTCAACCGCGTGTTCGACATGCCGGCGTTTGACGGCGAGGCGGATACGGCGCTTGCGCTGGCCCGCGAACTCGCTACGCGCGACCTCGCCTACGTGCACCTCAGCAACCGCGGCGCGATCATCGACAATGCCGGCGAAGGCTTCCTGCGCGAGTACCGCGAGGCCTGCGCCGGAACCACGCTGATCCTGGCGGGCAACTACACGCGCGAAGGCGCCCAATCCGACCTTGCCGCCGGCCTCGCCGACCTGGTCGCCTTCGGCCGGCCCTTCATCGCCAACCCCGACCTGGTGGAGCGGCTGCGCAACGACTGGCCGCTCGCCGATGGCGACAACGACACCTTCTACGGCGGCGGCGCGGCCGGATACACCGACTATCCCGCCTATCGGCTGGAAGCCGAACCGGCCTGAAACCCGGGGCTGGTCCGAAGTCGAAGTTTCGTGCCGCCATGGTTCCCGCGGCTCGCGGTTTCGCGGACGGTAGGTCATGGGCAGCGATACCCGGGACGACGCGCCCGCACGCGTCCGGTGCGATAGTCGACGTGATCCGCGAACCCGTTTCCATCAGACCGGAGCCAGTCGATGATCGAACTCGTCATCCAGCAGCGCGCCCGCGACCTCGGCAGCTTCGAGGTCGGCCGCGTGCTGCCCTTCGCCAAGCGCCGCATGGTCGGCCCCTACATCTTCTTCGACCGCATGGGCCCGAAGGACCTCGCGCCGGGCCTGCCGCCCGAGGCGGACGTGCGACCGCACCCGCACATCGGCCTTTCGACCATCACCTACCTGTTCGACGGCGAGATCATGCACCGCGACAGCGTCGGCTCCGAGCAGGGCATCCGCCCGGGCGAGGTCAACTGGATGACCGCCGGCCGCGGCATCACCCACTCCGAACGCTTCGAGCGCCTGCGCCGCGAAGGCGGGCCGATCGACGGCATCCAGGCCTGGGTGGCGCTGCCCGATGCGCGGGAGGAAATGGATCCGGGCTTCTGGCATTACCCCAGCGACGCGCTGCCGGTGTTCGACGGCGATGGCATCGTCGGGCGCCTGATCGCGGGCCGGCTGGCGGGCGTGCGGTCGCCGGTGCAGGCCGATTCGCCGCAGTTCTACGTGCACTGGCAGCTGCGCGCGGGGTCGCGGGCATCGCTGCCCGCGGAATACAGCGAGCGCGCGGTCTACGTTGCCAAGGGCGCGGTGGACGTGGCCGGCCAGCGCGTCGAGGCCGGGAGCATGGCGGTCCTTGTGCCCGGCAAGGCTGCGACCATCGCCGCGCTCGGTGATGCGGTGGTCATGGCCCTGGGCGGCGAGCCCGTGGGGCCGCGCTACATCGACTGGAACTTCGTGTCCTCGTCGAAGGAGCGCATCGAGCAGGCGCGCGCCGACTGGGCAGCGGGGCGGATGAAGCTGCCGGACCTGGACAATGACGAGTTCATCCCGCTGCCGCCGAAGA
This sequence comes from Luteimonas sp. MJ250, assembly GCF_039548455.1. Taxonomy (NCBI): domain Bacteria; kingdom Pseudomonadati; phylum Pseudomonadota; class Gammaproteobacteria; order Lysobacterales; family Lysobacteraceae; genus Luteimonas; species Luteimonas sp. MJ250. Next base: position 291,648 of record NZ_JBCLVB010000011.1, read on the forward strand.
TCGGCCGCATGCGCGAGCCCGAACCGATGTCGTGAGCACTCCCGCAAGGGAAAAGGCGCACGGATCAGGGCGCGGGTGCGAACGTGACCTTGGTGGAGATGGCGACGTCGTCGGGGATGATCGATACGTCGCCCCAGTCACCGGCGCCGACGCCGAAGTCCAGGCGCTTGACCGTGGCATTGCCGACCAGCACCGGCTGCCGGCCCGGGGTCCAGGTGATCGTCAGCGCCACCGGCCTTTTTACTCCGCGCAGCTCCAGCGTGCCGTCGGCGACGTAGCGGTGGTCGCCCAGGCTGCGGAAGCCGCTGGCGGTGTAGCGGGCGGTGGCGAACTTCGCGACGTTGAAGAAATCGGCGGTTTTCAGCGTGCCGTCACGGTCGCCGTTCTTCGTGTCGGCCGTGGCCAGCGGAATGGTGACGTCCAGCTTCGCGTCCTGCGGCGCCGCGGGGTCGAAGCTCAGCGTGGTCCTGAAGTCGGGGAACAGTCCGACGAAAGTCTCGCCCTGGTATTCGCTGGCGAAGCTCAGCGCGCCCGAAGACTGGACGTAGTCGGCGGCGGCGGCCGGGGCCGCGATCGCGGTGAGCGTGGCGGCAAGGGCGAGGGGAAGCAGGCGGTTGCGAAGGATGCGGGTGCTCATGTCAGTGCTCCGAAGTCGGGTCGGGAGTGGCGTCGGCGCGGCGCAGCGAGGGCAGCATGCGGCGCAGGGTGTCGTCGCCCTGGAAAATATGGTGGTAAAACGCGGCGCCGGCGTGGGCCAGCACCAGCAGGATCAGCAGCCAGAAGCCGTATTCGTGCACTTGGATGGCGGTCGCGGCCAGCTCTTCGCTGCGCCCGGTGATTGCCGGCAGGTTGAACTGCTTGAACCACTGCAGCGGATACCCGGAGGCGGAGTTGAACACCCAGCCGCTCAGCGGGATCGCGAACAGCAGCACGTACAGCGCGATGTGGGTGAGGTTTGCGATGCGCTCCTGCCAGGTCGGGGTGCCCGGGACCGGACGCGGCGCACCGGCGAACAGCCGCCAGGCCACGCGCACGATCACCAGCGCCAGCAAGGTCAGGCCCAGCGACTTGTGCAGTGCATAGGCGTTGATCTTCGCCGGCGTCGGCGGCAGGTCGACCATGGTCAGGCCCAGCCAGGCCATCCAGCCGATCAGGGCCACGATGCCCCAGTGCAGCAACATGCTGACCGGGCCCCAGCGATGGTCGGAATTGACGATTTGCATGGCGCTGTTCCCTTACTGAAGGCGTGGCAGGTCGAACACGAGGATCTCGGCATTGTCTCCGCTGGTGATCTCCACCCGCGGCTCGTCGGCGTACAGCAGCGCGTCGCCGGCGGAGACGGCGCGGCCGTTGACCACTGCCGCACCGCGCACCACGTGCATATACGCCAGGCGCCCGGCGGCGATGTCGAGCGTCGCCGACTCGTTGCCGTCGAACAGGCCCGCATACATGCTCGCATCCTGATGGATGGTGACCGAACCTTCACTGCCGTCGCGGCTGCCGACCAGGCGCAGGCGGCCGCGCTTCTCGGCCTCGGCATAGGTCTTCTGCTCGTAGCCGGGCGCGATGCCCTGGGTGTCGGGGATGATCCAGATCTGCAGGAAGTGGGTCAGGCCTTCCTGATCGTGGTTGTACTCGGAGTGGGTCACGCCGCTGCCGGCGCTCATGCGCTGCACCTCGCCGGGCACGATCGTCGCGCTGTTGCCCATCGAATCCTTGTGCGCCAGCGCGCCGTCGATCACGTAGCTGATGATCTCCATGTCGCGGTGGCTATGGGAGCCGAACCCCTGGCCGGCCTGCACCCGGTCCTCGTTGATCACGCGCAGCGGACCCCAGTGCACGTGGTCGGGATCGTTGTAACCTGCGAAGGAGAAGCTGTGCCAGGACTCGAGCCAGCCATGCCGGGCATGTCCACGTTCGTTGGCGGGGCGGTAGGTGATCATGATGCGGACTCCGTTGCGAATGCGACTCTGCGCGGTGGAGAGACAGTGTGATTGATTCGATGTTTGGAATAAACAGCATCAATTATCAATCATTGTTCTGTTTTTGTAGGCATTGAGGCCGGACGCTGCGCTCTATTGCGCATGGTTCAAACTGGTTGCTGTTCTAGTTTTGTGATCATTTGTTTCATTTTTAAGCAACTAGGCACGAATACAGAACGATAGACTGTCGTCCTCGGTTGATGACCCGTGTCCTTCGGTCCTCTCGAGCCCCACCACCATCCGCGAAGCACACCTCATCCAGGAGCCTGTCATGTCCAACCGTATCCCCTGCACCATCCTCGGCCTTGCCCTTGCCGCCGCGTCGGCCTACGCCTTTGCCGCGCCGGTGACCTACACCATCGACCCGACCCATACCGACGTGGTCGCGCAGTGGAACCACCTCGGCTTCTCGAACCCGATCGCCCACTTCGGCCAGGTCGAAGGCACCATCACCTATGACGCCGACAACGTGGCCGCATCGAGCGTCGAGGTCATCCTCCCGCTGGCCGGTCTGTCCTCGCACGTGAAGGCGTTCGACGACCACCTGCGCAGCGACGATTTCTTCGATGCCGCCAAATATCCGCAGGCGACCTTCAAGAGCACCGCCGTGGAATCCGCGGGCGAGGGCAAGCTCAGGATCACCGGTGACCTGACCATCAAGGACATCACCAAGCCGGTGGTGCTCGACGCCACCATCAACAAGGTCGACACCCACCCGATGACCAGCCAGCCGGCCGCCGGCTTCGATGCCGTGGCCACGCTCAAGCGCACCGACTTCGGCCTGGGCATGAACGCGCCCTACGTCAGCGACGAAGTGCAGCTGCGCATCACCACCGAAGCCGCGGTGCCCAAGCAGGGCGAGTAAGCGCACAGCCCGCGCGCCGGATCCGTCCGGCGCCGGAGTCACGTGCAGGGAGGCCGCCGCATCGCGAGGTGCGGCGGCCTTTTTGTGGTCGGCCGCCCGTTGCGCCGGGAGCGGCACTCACGTCGAGCGGGAGGAATCAGCCCGCTGCGTCGAGCTGCGAGGGATCGCGTGCGCAGCCGCGCAGGGCCAGTTCGACCGCGGCCAGGCCGTCGCGCTCCAGGTCGATCTCCTCGGGATCCACCAGGTGCATGCGCAGGGCGCCGCCGATGATGAAGTGCAGGGTGCGTGCGCAGCTGTCAGCGCTCATGTCCTCGCGCAGCTGGCCCAGCGCCTCCGCGCGGCGGAAGGCGGCCTTGATGCGCGACAGGGTCTGATGCATGCCGGTCTTGCGCAGCGTGGCCAGGGCGTCGTCGGCGGCCGGGATCTCGCAGCGCAGTTCGAGCACCTCGAGCGTGGCGCGCACCCGCGGCGTGTGCACCAGGTCGGCGAATGACTGGCGCAGCATTTCGCGCAGGTCCAGCAGCGGCGTCATGCCGTCGGGACGCGACACGCGCTCCAGTCCGTGGAAGAAGGGCAGGCTGACGCGGCTGATCATCGCCTCCAGCACTTCGGCCTTGTTCTTGAAGTGCCAGTAGACCGCGCCGCGGGTCACGCTGGCGCGTGCTGCGATGGCTTCCAGGCTGGTGCCGGACAGGCCCTTTTCGCGGAAGCACTCCTCGGCCGCGTCGAGGATGCCCTCGCGCGTGGCCTGCGCGTCCTCCTTGGTCCTGCGTGCCATTAACGCCTCCTGTCCGGCGGGCAGTCTATGCCCGTTGACCAACATACATTCATGTATGTATATTACACCCCGTCACCTGAAACGCCCAGCACCGATGCCGCAAGCGCGGAACTCCGGTTGCTGGGCGTATGTTTTCGAATCCCCACAAGGCCCCTCCCCACATGACCACGACCCTCCGCCGTGCCCGCCCGATTGCTGTCGTCCTCGCTGCCGCAGTGCTCGCTGCGTGTGGCGGCGGCCAGCAGGGTGGAGAGCCCCCGAAGCCCGAAGTCACCGTCGCCACCCTCGAGACCCGTCCGGTAACCATCACCCGCGAACTCCCGGGGCGGACCAATGCATGGCTGGTGGCCGAGGTCCGGCCGCAGGTCAACGGCATCGTGGCCAAGCGCCTGTTCACCGAGGGCGGCCTGGTCAAGGCCGGCGAGCCGCTGTACCAGATCGACGACGCCAGCTATCGCGCCGCGGCCAACAGTGCCCGCGCCCAGCTCAAGCGCGCCGAGGCCACCCGCACCGCCGCCCGCCTGACCGCCAACCGCACCGCGGAGCTGGTCAAGGTGTCAGCGGTCAGCAAGCAGGACCACGACAACGCCACCGCCGCGCTGGCGCAGGCCGAGGCCGATGTCGGCGCCGCCCGCGCCGCGCTCGACGCCGCCAACGTGACCCTGGGCTATGCCCGGATCATCGCGCCGATCAGCGGTCGCATCGGCAAGTCCAGCGTCACCCAGGGCGCGCTGGTCACCGCGAACCAGCCGCAGGCGCTGGCGACGGTGCAGCAGCTGGATCCGATCTACGTCGATCTCACCCAGTCCAGCACCGAACTGCTGGAGCTGCGCCGGTCTTTGGAAGCCGGCCGCCTGGAGAGCACCCAGGACATGCCGGTGGCGATCCTGATGGAGGACGGCAGTGCGTTCACACATCCCGGCAGCCTCAAGTTCTCCGAGGTCGCCGTGGATCCGAGCACCGGCAGCTACTCGCTGCGCGTCGAGGTGCCCAACCCCGACCACGTGCTGATGCCCGGCATGTACGTGCGCGCGAAGCTCGGCGCCGGCGTGCGCCAGAACGCGCTGCTGGTGCCACAGCAGGGCGTGGCCCGCGATCCCAAGGGTGATACGTCCGCCCTGGTGGTCAACGCCGAAGGCGTGGTCGAGCAGCGTCCGGTCGTGGTCAGCCAGACCATCGGCGACCAGTGGCTGGTCGAGTCGGGCCTGGCCGCGGGCGACCGCGTGATCGTCGAGGGCCTGCAGAAGGTCGCGCCGGGTGCGGCGGTCGAAATGACGGAGGAGGCGCGTGCGCCGCGACTGCCCGGCGCCGGCAACGAAGCCGCTGCGCGCGACCCGGCCAACGATGCCGCTGATGCGGCGGACACCGCCACGACCGACGCGGCCGACGCCGCCACCGGGCCCGCGCCGGCCGCGCAGGAGTAACGGAGACCGCCATGGCACGTTTCTTCATTGACCGACCCATCTTCGCGTGGGTCATCGCGATCATCATCATGCTCGCCGGCGCGCTGTCGATCTTCAGCCTGCCGGTCTCGATGTATCCCACCGTGGCACCGCCGAGCGTCGAGATCCGGGCAATGTATCCGGGCGCGTCGGCCAAGGTGGTCGAGGACTCGGTGACCCAGATCATCGAGCAGAACATGAAGGGCCTCGACGGCCTGATGTACTTCTCCTCGCAGTCGTCGTCCAACGGCATGGCGACCATCACCGTGACCTTCGAAACCGGCACCGACGGCGACATCGCCCAGGTGCAGGTGCAGAACAAGCTGCAGCTGGCCATGCCGCTGCTGCCGCAGGAGGTGCAGCGCCAGGGCGTGAACGTCAGCAAGTCGACGTCGAGCTTCCTGCAGGTGGTCGGCTTCGTGTCTGAAGACGGCAGCATGGACAAGGTCGACATCGCCGACTACGTCGGTGCCAACGTCGTCGACCCGCTCAGCCGCGTCCCGGGCGTCGGCACCATCCAGGTGTTCGGCGGCAAGTACGCCATGCGCATCTGGCTGGACCCGAACAAGCTGCACACCTACGCGCTGTCGATCCCCGAAGTCACGGCCGCGATCCAGGCGCAGAACGCCCAGGTCGCCATCGGTTCGCTCGGTGGTGCGCCGGCAATCGACGGCCAGCAGATCAACGCCACCATCAACGCCCAGGACCGGCTGCAGACGCCGGAGCAGTTCCGCGACATCATCGTGCGCAGCAACCCCGACGGCTCGGCGCTGCGCCTGGGCGACATCGCGCGCGTCGAGATGGGCACCGAGAGTTACGAGTTCGACTCCCGCTACAACGGCCAGCAGGCCACCGGCGTCGCGATTTCGCTGGCCACCGGCGCCAACGCACTGGACACCGCCGAGGGCGTGAAGAACGCCCTGGCGGAGATCGAGCCTTACTTCCCGCCCGGCATGAAGGTTGTGGTTCCCTTCGACACCACGCCCTTCGTGCAGGTATCGATCAAGGGCGTGGTCGTGACCCTGCTCGAGGCCATCGTGCTGGTGTTCCTGGTGATGTACCTGTTCCTGCAGAACTTCCGCGCCACCCTGATCCCCACGATCGCGGTGCCGGTGGTGCTGCTGGGCACCTTCGGCGTGCTCGCCGCGCTGGGCTTCTCGGTGAACATGCTGACGATGTTCGCGATGGTGCTGGCGATCGGCCTGCTGGTCGACGACGCCATCGTGGTGGTGGAGAACGTCGAGCGCATCATGTCCGAAGAGGGCCTGTCGCCGCTCGAGGCCACGCGCAAGTCGATGGACCAGATCACCGGCGCCCTGGTCGGCATCGGCGTGGTGCTGTCGGCGGTGTTCGTGCCGATGGCCTTCATGTCCGGCTCGACCGGCGTGATCTACCGGCAGTTCACCGTGACCATCGTCTCGGCGATGACGCTATCGGTGATCGTTGCCATCGTGCTGACCCCGGCGCTGTGCGCGACCATGCTCAAGCCGCTGAAGAAGGGCGAGCACCACGACAGCGGGACCGGCTGGTTCGCGCGCTTCTTCGGCTGGTTCAACCGTGGCTTCGAGAAGACCAGCGGCAAGTACCAGCGCGGCGTGCGCGGCATCCTCAACCGCCCCTGGCGCTTCATGGCCGTGTTCGCGGCCCTGGCGCTGGTCATGGGTCTGCTGTTTGCCCGCATGCCCAGTTCTTTCCTGCCCAACGAAGACCAGGGCGTGCTGATGGTGATGGTGCAGACGCCGGTCGGTGCCACCCAGGAGCGCACGCTGGAGTCGATCGCTGCGCTTGAAAAGCACTTCCTCGAGAACGAGACGGACGCGGTCGAGTCGGTGTTTGCGGTGCAGGGCTTCAGCTTCGCGGGCATGGGCCAGAACACCGGCATCGCCTTCGTCAAGCTCAAGGACTGGAGTGAGCGCGGCAGCGCCGAACTCAGCGCCGAGGCAGTCGCTGCGCGTGGCAATGCCGCACTCAGCGGGATCAAGGACGCCTTCATCTTCGTGATTGCTCCCCCGGCCATGCCCGAACTGGGCATTGCCACCGGCTATTCGTTCTATCTCCAGGACACGGGCGCCCAGGGCCATGACGCGTTGATTGCCGCGCGCAACCAGCTGCTCGGGCTGGCCGGAGAAAGCCCGCTGCTCGCCAACGTGCGCCCCAATGGCCAAGAGGACACGCCGCAGCTGCGCATCGATGTGGACGTGGCCAGGGCGGGTGCGCTCGGGCTGTCGCAGGACATGATCAACGCAACCCTCGCGGCGGCCTGGGGCGGCCAGTACATCGACGATTTCATCGACCGTGGCCGCATCAAGCGCGTCTACATCCAGGCCGATGCACCGTTCCGCATGACCCCGGAGGATTTCAACCTGTGGTCGGTGAAAAACAGCGCGGGCGAGATGGTGCCGTTCAGCGCCTTCGGCAGTTCGCACTGGGACTACGGTTCGCCGCGCCTGGAGCGCTACGACGGCGTGCCGTCGGTGGAGATCCAGGGCGAGGCCGCGCCAGGCCTGTCCTCGGGCGAGGCCATGGACGAAATCGAGCGTCTGGCCGCGCAGTTGCCGGCCGGCTTCGCCGTCGAATGGACGGCCGTTTCCTACCAGGAGCGTGAATCCGGTTCGCAGACGCCGCTGCTGTACACGCTGTCGCTGCTGATCATCTTCCTGTGCCTGGCGGCGCTGTATGAAAGCTGGAATGTGCCGACGGCGGTGCTGCTCGTCGCACCGCTGGGCATCCTCGGCGCGGTGCTGGCCAACACCCTGATGGGCATGGAGCGTGACGTCTATTTCCAGGTGGCGATGCTGACCACGGTGGGATTGACCAGCAAGAACGCGATCCTGATCGTGGAGTTCGCCAAGGCCAACGTGGAAAGTGGCATGGAGTTGATCGCCGCGACCATGCAGGCCGTCCGCGACCGCTTGCGCCCGATCATCATGACCTCGCTCGCCTTCGGCCTCGGCGTGCTGCCCCTGGCTATCGCAACGGGCGCAGGCTCGGGCGCGCAGCGCGCGATCGGTACCGGCGTGGTCGGCGGCATGGTGGTGGGTACGCTGCTGGGCGTGTTCTTCATCCCGCTGTTCTTCGTGGTGATCCAGAAGCTGTTCGGCGGCCAGCGCGCCACGGCCGACGCACGGCCCGCCTCCGCAGGAGCCATCGACCATGAATAAGCACGCACGCCTCGCGCTGGCGCTGGCGGCGGTTCTCGCCGCCAGCGGCTGCGCCACCCTCGTACCCGCCACGCCCGAAGCGCAGGCCGGCATCCCCGCTGCCTGGCCGATGCCCGAAGTGACGGCCGGAGCGGATGCCGTTGCTCCCGGCACCGGTGTCATCGACGGGGCGGCGGCGCTGCCGATGGTCGACATCGGCTGGCGCGACTTCTTCGCCGACCCCCGGCTCGAAGGCGTCGTTGCGCTGGCGCTGGACAACAACCGCGACCTGCGCGTGGCCATCCTCAACGTCGAGCGTGCGCGGTCGCAGTACCGGATCCAGCGCGCCGACCGGCTGCCGTCGATCGGCGCGGAAGCAATGCTCGAGCGCGTGGGCGGCGACATCCCGGTCACCGAGCAGTACACCGCGGGCATCGGCCTTGCGGCATTCGAACTCGACCTGTTCGGCCGCGTGCGCAACCTCAGTGAGTCGGCGCTGCAGCAGTACCTCGCCACGGAAGAAGCGCAGCGCGCGGCACAGCTGTCGCTGGTGGCCGAGGTCGCGGGCACCTGGCTGGCGCTTGCCGCCGACCAGGAGCAGCTGCGGCTGGCCGAGGCCGCGCTGGACACCTACCGGCAGACGCTGGACCTGAGCAGCAAGCGCTTCGAGTACGGCGCCACCTCGGCGTTGGAGCTGGAGCAGGTGCGCACCCAGGTCGCCGGCGCGCGTGTCGATGTCGAGCGCCTGACCGGCCAGGTGGCACAGGACCGCAACGCGCTGAACCTGCTGGCCGGTGCGCAGGTGGACGCGTCGCTGCTGCCCGATGCCAGGGTGGGTCCGGTCAGCGGCCTGTCCGCGGTTCCGGCCGGGCTCGACGCCGAGGTGCTGCTGCGTCGCCCCGACGTGATCGCGGCCGAGCACCGGCTGTCGGCCGCCAGCGCGAATATAGGCGCGGCACGCGCGGCGTTCTTTCCGTCGATTACGCTGACCGGAAGCATCGGTTCGGCCAGCGACGAACTGTCGGGGCTGTTCGATAGCGGCACGAAGCTTTGGAGCTTCATTCCGCGCATCAACCTGCCGATCTTCCAGGGTGGCCGGCTGCGCGCGGCGCTGGGCATGGCCACGGCCGATCGCGACATCGCGCTTGCGCAGTACGAGCAGGCCATCCAGTCCGGCTTCCGCGAAGTTGCCGATGCGCTGGTGCTGTCGCAGACGCTGGCGGCGCAGGTTGCCGCGCAGCAGGACCTGGTCGATGCCGCCACCCGTGCCGAGTCGCTGGCGCGCGCGCGCTTCGACGCCGGCTTCGACAGCTACCTGTCGCAACTCGACGCCCAGCGCACGCTGTACAGCGCGCAGCAGGCGCTGGTCGCCACGCGCCTGGCCGAACAGGCCAATCGCGTCACGCTGTACCGCGTGCTTGGCGGTGGCTGGCTCGAAGACAGCGCACGACCGGCGGCAACGCCGCAGGGCTGATTCCCCACAGGGGTCCGGCAGCGCACCCGGACGCCCATGTGGGGAAGCGGCGACAGCGGCGATTGTGGGAGCGGCTATAGCCGCGATCCAGCAAGGGCGCAGCACCGGGCCAACGCTGCTGTAGCTGCCCCACAAGGGTGCAGCCTGCTCACAAGGAAATGTGCGCCGCTGCGCCTTGGGGAGGCGCCTCAGTGGCCGCTGTCGCCGTCGCCGTCGTCCTCCGGCGTGGGCGGCAGGTCGAGTCTGCTCGACCGCAGCGGCGTCCCGGTCGCTGCGGCATGCGCCTCGTGCGCGCGCCGCAGGTCATGCTGCAGCACGTCGGGCCGCTTCACCATCGCCTTGAAGCGTGGCTCCAGCGCGTCGACGCGCGCCTGGCTTGCGCGGAGGTCGTCGAACGCGCCGCGCCGCGCCGCTGGCGCGCTGTCGGGCGAAAGCAGCAGGTAGTCGGCGATCTCCTGCCGAAGCGCCGAGACCGCCACCTTCGCCTTGCCCTTGGGACTGGTCAGCGACGCCACCACCGTCACCAGCAGGATCGCCACGATCACCACCAGCGAGGTCCAGGTGCCGATCTCGATCACCGGCACCGGCTCGCCGTCGTTGATGAAGGGCAGGTTGTTCTCGTGCAGGGCGTGCAGCACCAGCTTGACGCCGATGAAGCCGAGCACGGCCGCCAGGCCGATTGACAGATAGACCAGGCGTTCGAGCAGCCCTCCGATCAGGAAGTACAGCTGGCGCAGGCCCAGCAGCGAGAACGCGGTGGCGGTGAACACGATGAAGATGTTCTGGGTCAGGCCGAAGATCGCCGGGATCGAGTCGAACGCGAACAGGATGTCGGTACCGCCGATCGCCAGCATCACCAGCAGCATCGGCGTCAGCGCGCGCCTGCCCTGGTAGGTGGTGAACAGCTTGTCGCCGTCGTAGTGGGGGCTGGAGTGGAACATCTTCCGCACCAGGCGCACCACGATGTTGGGCTTGTCGTCGTCGTGGTCGTCGGGCGCGAGCAGGTTGCCGGCGGTGACCAGCAACACCAGGCCGAACAGGTAGAACACCCACGAGAAGTGCTCGATCAGCGCCGCGCCCAGCAGGATGAACACCGTGCGTGCGATCAGCGCGAAGGTGATGCCGAACAGCAGCACCTTCTGCTGGTCCTCGCGCGGCACCTTGAAGCTGGACATGATCACCAGGAACACGAAGACGTTGTCGATCGACAGTGCCTTCTCGGTGATGTAGCCGGAGAAGTATTCGGCGCCCATGTCGGCACCGCCCCAGGTCCACACCGCGACTCCGAACAGCAGCGCGATTCCGACGTAGAGCGCCGACCAGATCGTGGCTTCGCGCAGAGTCGGGGCGTGCGCCTTGCGCACGTGGAAAAAATAGTCGAAGACAAGCAGGCCGATGATCAGCGCGATCGTGGCTTCCCACACAAGAGGGCTGGTCGTCGGCATCGCGGTTCCGGGAGACAGATAGCCGGGCGAGCATTGCATGCGGCAGGTTGCCAGGCCGTCAACGCGTCCGCGTGCAAGCTGCGAAGCGTTAGCTATGCGTGAAGACGGGCACGGCTTGCAGGCTATATTCCGGCGCCATCCCCTCTCCCCGGCGACCACCTTTGCATCGACGAGAACTCCTGCTGGCAGGCCTGGCCCTGCCGGTGGCCGTCACGCTGCCCGGCCACGTCTTCGCCGCCACCGACGATGGCGCCGCGTTCGACGACCGCACGGTGCCGGCGCTGGCCGCGGCCCTCGCTGCCGCGGCGTACCGCGCGCCTTCGCGCGAGCTGCCGGCCGCGCTCGACGCTATCGGCTATGACCGCTACCGCGACTATCGTTACCGGCCGGAGCAGGCGCTGTGGCATGGGCAGGGACGTGGCTTCGAGGCGCAGTTCTTCCACCGCGGCTACATGTTCCGCGACCGGGTGGAGATGCACGTGGTCGAAGGCGGGCGCAGCCGGCCGTTCGCGTACTCGCCCTCGTTGTTCCGCTTCGACCACGGCGCGCCGCCGCCGCCCGCCGGCACGGACCTGGGCTTTGCCGGCTTCCGCCTGCACGCCACCGGGCAGGCCGGCGATGCGCTGGACGAAATCGCGTCCTTCCTTGGCGCGAGCTATTTCCGCGCCGTCGCGCGCGGCCTTGGTTACGGGCTGTCGGCGCGCGGCCTGGCGCTGGGCAGCGGCGATCCGGGAGCCGAGGAGTTCCCGCTGTTCCGCGCCTTCTGGCTGGAGACGCCCGCAGGCGCTGCCGGGCAGGTCGTGGTGCACGCGCTGCTGGATTCGCCAAGCGTGGCCGGCGCGTACCGTTTCGCGATCACGCCCGGTGACGACACCGTGTTCGACGTCGACGCGCGCCTGTATCCGCGCACGGACCTGGCCGCCGCCGGCATCGCACCGCTGACCAGCATGTACGAATTCGATGCCCATGATCGCGCGCGCATCGACGATCCGCGTCCGGCGGTGCATGACTCGGACGGCCTGGCCCTGCTCACCGGCAGCGGAGAACAGGCCTGGCGCCCCTTGCGCAATCCGCGCACGGTCGAGCACAGCGGCTTCCAGGATCACGATCCGCGCGGCTTCGGCCTGATGCAGCGCAAGCGCCGCTTCGAGGACTACCAGGACCTCGAGGCCGGCTACGAAAAGCGCGCCAGCTGCTGGGTCGAGCCGCTCGACCCCTGGGGCGAGGGTGAGGTCCACCTGGTCGAGATCCCCACCGCCAACGAGTACGCCGACAACATCGTCGCTTTCTGGCGTCCGGCCGCCCCCTTGGCTGCGGGCCGCGAACACCGCTGGCGCTACCGGCTGCACTGGGCCGCCGGTCACGGCTGGAACCCGCGCCTGGCGCGCGTGGTGGCCAGCCGCAGCGGTGCGCTGGACCGCGCGCCGGGCCGCCAGTACCTGATCGACTTCGCAGGCGGGGCACTGCCGGAGAGCGATGGCGGCGTGCGTGCCCAGGCCAGCGCCAGCGCCGGCGCGCTGAGCAACGCGGTGGCCTACCGCAACCCCCACGGCAGCGGCTGGCGGGTGGGTTTCGAACTCGAACCCGGCGATGCAGCGGCGGTTGAAATGCGGCTGTGGCTTGAAGGCGACAGCGGGCGCCTGACCGAAACCTGGCTGTCGCGATGGACGCCGTGAGCCCTTCCGCAGCCGTGCCGGGCGGTGCGGTCGCACCGCATCCCGCGCTGCCACCGCTGCCGCCCGAGGCGCCGCTGGACATGCCGGTGCAGGCGCTCGACCGCGGCACGATCAGCAACCCGCTGCGCCCGACCACGCCGCCGAACATGGCCTGGCGCCGCTTCGCCGTGATCGCCGCCGCCGTGCTGCTGACCGCCATCGCCACCTACCAGCTGTGGTGGCTGCTGCGCGGCGACGGCATCGATCCGCTCGAGGGCACGATGCTGGTGCTGTTCGTCGGCCTGTTCGCCTGGATCGTGCAGGCCTTCGTGGGCGCGATCGCCGGCTTCGTGCTGCTGCTGCAGCGGCGGCCGCTGCGCATGGGCATGAGCGCGCGCGGCCCGCTGCCGGCGCTCGCCACGCGTACCGCGCTGCTGGTGCCGATCTACAACGAGGATCCCGCGCGGCTGATGGCCGGCGTCCAGGCCATGCACGAGTCGCTGGCGGCCACCGGGCAGCTCGAGCGCTTCGACTTCTTCGTGCTCAGCGATACGCGCAACGCCGCCATCCAGGCGGAAGAAGCGGCGACGTTCCGCGCCCTGTGCGAACGCCTGGGGCCAGGTGCGCGGGCGTACTACCGCCTGCGCGACGACAACAGCGAGCGCAAGGCCGGCAACATCGCCGACTGGGTGCGGCGCTGGGGCGGCGCCTGGCCGCAGTTCCTGATCCTCGACGCCGACAGCGTGATGGATGGCGGCACCCTGGTGCGCCTGGCCGCGGCGATGGAGCGCCACGACGACGTCGCGCTGATCCAGACCCTGCCGGTGATCGTCAACGGCAACACCCTGTTCGCGCGCATGCAGCAGTTCGCCGGCCGCGTGTACGGGCCGGTGATCGCCTATGGCGTGGCCTGGTGGCACGGCGCCGAGAGCAACTACTGGGGCCACAACGCGATGGTGCGCACCCGCGCCTTTGCGGAGTGCGCGGGCCTGCCCGAGCTGCGCGGGGTCAAGCCCTTCGCCGGCACCGTGCTCAGCCATGACTTCGTCGAGGCGGCGCTGATGCGCCGCGGCGGCTGGGCGCTGCACATGATCCCGGGCCTGGGCGGCAGCTACGAAGAGGGGCCGCCTTCGCTGACCGACATGCTGGTGCGCGACCGCCGCTGGTGCCAGGGCAACCTGCAGCACGGCGCGGTGCTGCCCGCGCGCGGCCTGCACTGGGTCAGCCGCTGGCACCTCCTGATCGGCATCGGCCACTATTTCACCGCCCCGATGTGGGCGATGCTGATGATCGTGGGCGTCTCGATCCCGCTGCTGCATGCGGGCTTTTCCTGGGGCCAGTTCTCGCTGGAGGGCTTCACGCCCACGGCCTACTGGCGCGAGCAGGACGCCAACCGTTTCATCGCCGTGTTCGTGGTGACGATGACGATGCTGCTGTCGCCGAAGCTGATGGGTTACTTCGCCACGATGATTGACCCGGCCATGCGCCGCGGCTGTGGCGGCGCGTGGCGGACCTTCGTCGGCATGCTTCTGGAAACGCTTCTGGCTGCGCTGATGGCGCCGGTGACCATGTACGTGCAGTCGCGCGGCGTGGCCGGGGTGCTGGCCGGCAAGGACTCGGGATGGGAATCGCAGCGCCGCGACGACGGCACGCTGCCGCTGCGCGAGCTGCTGCGCCTGTACGGGGGCTTGACGCTTGCCGGCGTGGTGGCCGGCGTGGCCGCCTGGATGGTTTCACCGGCGTTGGCGGCGTGGATGTCGCCGGTCATCCTGGGCCTGGTGCTGGCGATTCCGATCGTCGCCCTGGGTGCCTCGTACGCGGCCGGCCAGTGGCTGCGCAGGCGACGCATCTTCGCCACCCCAGAAGAATTGGCGCCGCCGCAGGTGCTGGTGCGCGCGACCGAGCTGCGCGCGACGCGTCCCGACGCAGCGGCCTGATCGCCCGCGGTGGCGGCCCCGCGGGGCCGCCGTGGCAGCGCCATGCATAATGGCGCGCCAACCGTATTGAGGCTTGCCATGCTGCTGGACTGCATCGAGCGCGAGACCGGACCCAACCCGGCCTGGAGCATCATCTGGCTGCACGGCCTCGGCGCCGACGGCGGCGACTTCGTGCCGATCGTGCCCGAACTGGTGCGCCCGGACTGGCCGGCGCTGCGCTTCGTGTTCCCGCATGCGCCGGTACGCCCGGTGACCATCAACAACCGCGTGCCGATGCGCGCCTGGTACGACATCGTCGACATCGACCTGGCCAACCGCGCCGACGAAACCGGCGTGGCCGAATCGATGGTCCAGGTCGAAGCGCTCATCGCGCGCGAGGTCGAGCGCGGCGTGCCGCGTTCGCGCGTGGTGCTGGCCGGGTTCTCGCAGGGCGGCGCGGTTGCCCTCGCTGCAGGCCTGCGCAGCGCCGAACCGCTTGCCGGACTGGTGGCACTGTCCACCTACGTTCCGTCCGCGAACAAGGCCCGCGACGCGCTGGCCGCCGGTGCCGAAAAGCAGCCGGTGTTCGTGGGCCACGGCAGCCAGGATCCGGTGGTGCCGTTCCAGGCCGGCCAGCAGAGCGCGGCGCTGCTGCGCGAACTGGGCTTCAAGGTCGACTGGCACGCCTATCCCATGCCGCATTCGGTCTGCGCCGAGGAGATCCGCGACCTCGGTGACTGGCTGGGGCGGCGGTTCGCGGCGGGCTGAGGCCCGTGGGCAACGCGCGCGCCGACGAGCCGTGGCTGCCCGACCTGTGCCGGCTGCCGCGGCTGGCGGCGATGCTCGGCATCGCCCAGCTGGTAGTTGTCGTTGTGGTGCTGGTGCCCGATGCCGGCAGCCGTTGGGACGTCGCGCGAGTGCTGTCCACCAGCGGTTTCGCGCTGTGGCTGGCGCTGTCGGTGTCGGTGCTGCTGTGCGTGTCCCGGCGCGCGCTGTCGCGACTGCCACGGCGCACCGGTGCGCTGGTCGCCGTGGCGCTTGCCGCGGTCGTCGCCGGCGTCGTGGCGGCGGTGGTGCATGCGCTGTTCGCCAGCGTCGGCGAAGCGGGGGCTTGGCCCTCGGCGATGCGCTTCGTCACCGGGTCGGCCGGGGTGGTCACGCTGATCACCGCGCTGGCGCTGCGCTACTTCTACGTCATCGACCGCTGGCAGGCGCAGCTGGCGGCGCATGCGCGCGCCGAGGCCGACGCGCTGCAGGCGCGCATCCGCCCGCACTTCCTGTTCAACAGCATGAACATGATCGCCACCCTGCTGAAGCGCGACCCGGAGGTCGCCGAACGCGCGGTGCTCGATCTGTCCGACCTGTTCCGCGCTGCGCTCGGTGCCGGAGAGGGCGACTCCTCGCTGGCCGAGGAAGTGCGGCTGGTCGAACACTACCTGCGCATCGAGCAGCTGCGCCTGGGCGAGCGCCTGCGCGTGGAGTGGCGGCGCGAAGAGCCGCTGCCCTGGGACCTGCCGATGCCGAGGCTGGTGCTGCAGCCGCTGCTCGAGAACGCGGTGCTGCACGGCATCTCGCGGCTGCCGGAGGGCGGCACGGTGGGGATCACGCTGGTCGCGGACGACGATATGCTGCGGATCATCGTGCGCAATCCATCGCTGCCGCCGGATGCGCCGGGGGTACACGGCGCGGGACACGCGCAGCGCAGCATCGTGCACCGCCTGGGCTACGCCTTCGGCCCGCGCGCGCGCATGACCTGCGGCTGGGACGCGGGCTACTATGCCTGCGAGCTGCAGCTGCCGCTGGGCGAGCTGTCGCTGGGAGCGGGGGGGAGGAGGACGCCATGAAAGTGGTCATCGCCGACGACGAGCCGCTGGCCCGCGAGCGCCTGCGCAGCCTGCTGGCCGCGCACGCCGACATCGAAGTGGTCGCCGAAGCCGGGGACGGCCGCGCCGCGCTGCAGGCCTGCGCCGAGCACGAACCCGACTTCGTCCTGCTCGACATCGCCATGCCCGGCATCGACGGCCTCGAGGCCGCGCGCCACCTGGCCGCCTTCGAGCCGCGCCCCGCCGTGGTGTTCTGCACTGCCTACGACGCCCACGCGCTGTCGGCCTTCGATGCCGCCGCCGTCGATTACCTCGTCAAGCCCGTGCGCCCCGAGCGCCTGCAGGCGGCCATCGAACGCGTGCGCACGTTTGCGGCGGGCATCGAGCGCAGCCGCGGCGACGGTGGCGGCAAGCGCCGCACCCACCTCTGCGCGCGCCTGCGCGGCAGCCTGCGCCTGATCCCGATCGAGGACATCCACTACCTGCAGGCCGATGAGAAGTACGTGGTGGTGCACCACGCCCGCGGCGAGGACCTGATCGAGGAGTCGCTGAAGTCGCTGGAAGAGGAGTTCGGCGACCGTTTCCTGCGCATCCACCGCAACTGCCTGGTCGCGCGCCATGAGCTGGTCGAACTCCGCCGCGACCCCGAAGGCCACGTCCGCGCCATCCTCCGCCACGGCGCGCAGCCGCTGGAAGTCAGCCGGCGCTGCGTGGCGCCGCTGCGCGAGATGCTTCGCGAGCGCTGAGCGGCCGCAGGTTTTCGGCGGCGCCAGGCTGGGCCCTTGCGCGGCGGGGTCAGGAGCGCTCCACCGTCTGCCGCGTCGCCCGCTTCAGCCCCGTCAGCAGCCGGTACGGACTGTTCCCGCTGCGCGCCGCGACTTCGGCGACCGGCAGGCACGCGCCCCACAGTTCGATATCGCTGCCGATGCCGGCGCCGGGGTGGTCGGTCAGGTCCACGGTCAGCATGTCCATCGAGACGCGCCCGATCAGCTCGCCCGGCTGGCCGTCGATGATCACCGGGGTGCCCGAGGTCGCGTACTGCGGATAGCCGTCGGCATAGCCGATCGCCACCACCCCCACGCGCGTCGGTCGCGAGGTGGTGAAGGTGCCTGCGTAGCCGATCGGTTCGCCCGCGGCGAGCTCGCGCACCGCGATGACCTTGGACGCCAGCGCCATCACCGCGCGCAGCGGCTCGGCCTCCGCGCACGGCGCGTCGAGCATGTGCGAGCCATAGAGCATCAGGCCTGGGCGCACCCAGCCACCGCGCGCCTCCGGCCAGGCCATCAACGCGGCGGAGTTGGCAAGGCTGGTGGTGGCGCCGGGTGGAAGCCGCGCCAGCGTCGCGTTGAAGGTGGCCAGCTGCGCGGGCGTGCTGGCCTGGCCGAGCTCATCGGCGCGCGAGAAGTGGCTCATCGCGACCATCTCGCCCACCCATGGCAGTGCGCGCAGGCGCCGCCATGCAACGGGATAGTCCCCGGGGGCGAGGCCGAGGCGGTGCATGCCGGAGTCGAGCTTCAGCCAGACCGGCAGCGGCTGCCGCAGCGGATGGCGCTCGAGCACGTCAACCTGCCAGGGCGAGGCCACGACCGTCCACAGCGCATGCCGTTCGATCAGCGGCAGCTCGTCGGCGTCGAAGAAGCCTTCCAGCAGCAGGATGGGCGCGCGGATGCCGGCCTCGCGCAGCTCGATCGCCTCCTCGATGCAGGCCACGCCGAATCCGTCGGCTTCGCCGTCGAGCGCGCGCGCGCAGGCCACGGCGCCGTGCCCGTAGGCGTCGGCCTTGACCACGGCCAGCGCCTTGCCGCCGCCGAGGGTTCGCGCGTGGCGGTAGTTGTGGCGCAGGGCGTCGAGGTCGATGGTGGCGCGCGCAGGGCGCATCAGCGCAGCCCCGTGGGCGCGGCGGGCCAGGGGCGCCCGTAGCGGGAGATGTCGAGGCCTTCGCCGTCGATTGCAGGCGTGCGGCCGTCGACCAGGTCGGCCAGGTAGCGACCCGAGCCGCAGGCCATCGTCCAGCCCAGGGTGCCGTGGCCGGTGTTGAGCAGCAGGTTGCTGTACCGGGTGGGGCCCACCACGGGCGGGCCGTCGGGCGTGGACGGGCGCAGGCCGCTCCAGAAACTGGCCTTGGCGAGGTCACCGCCGTCGGGATACAGGCTCTTCACCACCATCTCCAGGGTGTCGCGGCGGCGCTGCGGCAGCGACAGGTCATAGCCGCCGACCTCGGCCATGCCGCCGACGCGGATGCGCTCGTCGAAGCGGGTGATCGCGACCTTGTAGCTTTCGTCGAGCACCGTCGAGTGCGGCGCCATCCCGGGATGCGTGATCGGGATCGTCAGCGAATAGCCCTTGAGCGGGTACACCGGCAGGCGGATGCCGAGCGGCGCCAGCAGGCGCGGCGACCACGCGCCCAGTGCGAGCACGTAGCGGTCGGCGGTTTCGGTCCGGCCCTGGACGCGCACGCCGGCGATGCGATCACCGTCGCCGAGCAGGGCTTCGACGTCCTGCCCGTAGCGGAACTCGACGCCTGCGGCCTCGGCCATCGCCGCCAGCCGGGTGGTGAACAGGTGGCCGTCGCCGGTTTCATCGCCCGGCAGGCGCAGCGCGCCGGCCAGCGTGTCGGCAACCCTGGCCAGCGCCGGCTCGACGCGGACGATTCCCGCGCGGTCGAGGAGTTCGTAGGGCACGCCGTAATCGCGCAGGATCGCGATGTCCTTGGCGGCACCATCAAGCTGCGCCTGGGTGCGGAACAGCTGCGTGGTGCCGAGCGTGCGCTCCTCGTACGCGATGCCGGTGTCGCGGCGCAGCTCCTCCAGGCAGGTACGGCTGTACTCGGCCAGCCGCACCATCCGCGCCTTGCTGATGGCGTAGCGGTGATGGGTGCAGTTGCGCAGCATCTGCCACATCCAGCGGTATTGCGCCGGGTCCGCGGTCGGCCGGATCGCCAGCGGCGCGTGCCGCGACAGCAGCCAGCCCACCGCTTTCAGCGGAATGCCCGGCGCGGGCCAGGGCGAGGCGTAGCCGGGCGAGACCTGGCCGGCATTGGCAAAGCTGGTTTCCATGGCGGGCCCGGACGCGCGGTCGATGACGACGACGTCGTGCCCCTGTTGACGCAGATACCACGCGCTGGTCACTCCGATCACACCGGAGCCCAGGATCAGGATACGCATTGGATTGACTCGGTCGGGCGGGCGGCCAAGGGCGGCGGCGTGGCGGGCGGGTTCAGGGAATCCGCCATTATATGGATCGACGCAGCTTCGCGAGATGCTGCGGTAGCTTCAGGTCCTGCGCGGGTCAATGCCCTGCGCGGGTCAATGCGCGGACGCGGCAATCTCTCTCGCAATCATGGACGCATGCGCTTGCGGGGTCACCGGATGGAAATCGCGTGCGACCACGCGCCCCCTTCCCCGCAGCGCGGCCAACATGTTGCTGGCCGGGTAATCGCCGCCCATGATCGCGGCGCAGTCTTCGTCCGCCACGCGGTCGATGAAGCCCCGATCGGCGTCCGATGCGGGATCGAAATTGAAGCCGATCCGCCGCTCGACAAAGGGAATGATGCTGCCCGCGTACGTGAGGAACAGCTCGAAATCAAGGTGGTCCAGCAGGACCCGCGTGATGTCCTGTGCACGCACGCCTTCATTCGAGTACGCAGCGTGGTTCTCGGCGCGATAGTGCGTTGGTGCGCTGTTGGTGAAACGATCGAAACGCCTGTCTTTCGGCAGTTCGCTCCAGCGCTCCTGCACGACGCGGTCCACCGAAGGCCAGAGCAGGTGGCCGTTCCTGCCGACGATGTCGGACGTGAGCAGGACGCCCTCCCCGCCGCGGGAGGCCAGGCACCGGGCTATTCCCGCCACTGTGTCCTCGAGATCCTCCAGGTGATGGAAGATCTGGTTGGCGATGATGACGTCTGCGTCCACGTCGAGGGCCGCGAGCGCTTGGCCGGCGTCGGTGGCCTTGAACCGCATGGCAGCGCCGACGCCGGCCGCCGTCGCCGCGTGCCGTCCGGCGTCCAGCAGGCCGCGGTTGATGTCGACACACGTCAGGCGGAAGTCCACACCGCGTTCCCTGAGCGTGACCGCGAGCCCGATCTCCAGCGCACACGCGCCCGTGCCCAGACTCACGATGTGCAGCGGCTCCGGCAAACGCCCGGCTTCCGCCAGCACGTACTTGAGATAGAAGTCCTCGGGTGACTCGTAGCCGCGTGCCTGCAGCATCGGCCGCACATGGCGCTCCGACCAGTAATGAAAGATCGGGGGCAGCGTGTCGCCCTGGTAATGCGGCGTGAACCGGAAGGCCAGGATCTCCGTCAGCCGTCGGAGCCGCCGCCCCAGCGGGCGCGGGAGCACACGATCGAGGGCCGCGATAGCCCGCTTGGCGACGATCCGGTTGCGGTGAGCGAGTTTGAAAATCCCTGTCGACACTTGACGCCCCGTGGCACGTCGACCGTTTGCGGGCGTGCGCAGGTGATCGTACCGCAAGCGCCAACGAACCATTCCGGGTCCTCCGCATCGTCCGCGGGCGATAATGCCCCCATGACCACGCTCCGCATCGCCACCCGCAAAAGCCCGCTCGCCCTCTGGCAGAGCGAACACGTCGCCGACCTGCTGCGCGCCGCCCACCCCGGCCTCACGGTCGAACTGGTGCCCATGTCCACCCGCGGCGACGAGGTGCTGGACCGCTCGCTAGCGGCGATCGGCGGCAAGGGCCTGTTCCTGAAGGAGCTCGAGCTGGCGATGCTGCGCGGAGACGCCGACTGCGCGGTGCATTCGCTCAAGGACGTGCCGATGGAGGTCGACGCGCCGTTCGCGCTGCCGGCCTTCCTCGAACGCGCCGACCACGCCGATGCCTTCATCAGCAGCCAGTTCGCGACCTTCGACGCGCTGCCGCCGGGCGCCTGCGTCGGGACTTCGTCGCTGCGTCGGCAGGCGCAGCTGCGCGCGCTGCGGCCGGACCTGGAGATCCGCGACCTGCGCGGCAACGTCAACACGCGGCTGGCGAAGCTCGATGCCGGCGAATACGACGCGATCGTGCTGGCCTGTGCGGGACTGGATCGGCTGGGCCTGGGCGGACGCATCCGCGCGCGCCTGGACGCGCCGGAGTGGCTGCCGGCGCCGGCGCAGGGCGTGATCGCGATCGAATGCCGCGGCGACGATGAGAAGGTGATGGCGCTGTGCCGCGTGCTCGACCATGGGCCGACGCGCATCTGCGCCGGGGCGGAGCGGGCCTTGAACCTGGCGCTGCACGGCAGCTGCCACGTGCCGGTGGCGGCGATCGCGCAGCTCGATGGCGATGCATTGAAACTGCAGGCGCTGGTCGGATCGGCGAACGACGGGCGTGCGGTGCGGGCGGAGGCCCTGGGGCCGGCGTCGGAGCCGGACGCGCTGGGACGCGAAGTGGCGGGGAAGCTGATGGCCGGGGGAGCGGGGGAGTTCTTGCCCGCTTCGTAGCGAGCAGTTCCGCGAGCTTGCCCCATCCGCCCCCGTTGGGGGTGGTCAGAACCGGTACCGGACCTGCACGGAGCCTTCGGTGTCCGTCGCTCCCGTCCCGCCATTCCCCGCACTGTCATGCCGCAGCTCGAAGTTCGACTGCAGCGTCCACTGGTCCACCAGCTTGAGGTCCAGGCCGATCACCTGTCGGGTGGTGGTGTTGAACCTGCCGGTTTCGACCAGCAGGTTCTGGGTCAGCAGGGCGCGGTCGGCGATGCTCTGGCGCAGCTCGAGCCTGCCGCGGGCGATCAGGCCTTCGCCGGCGGTGCCGTAGTCGGCGTAGGGCTGCAGGCGGTAGCCGGTGCCGAATTCGAGCTTGACGTTGGTGTCGGGCGTGCGCACGGCCTCGTAGCCGAAACCCGCGGTGAAGCGCGAGTGGCTGCCGTGGGTCACCCGCCAGTCGCGGCGTGACGCCGGCGAGTACAGCGGATAGCGGCGCGCGGCGATCGCCGGCAGGCGCATCGGCACCAGCGGGTCGACGCTGCCGGGCGTCTTCGGCTGCTGGATGCGCGTGAACCGCGTCGGCGCCTGCCAGGCGGCGTCCTCGCAGACCAGGCGATAGCAGGGACGGCGCAGGTCGGCGCGGCCCGCCGCGAGGGCGATCATCGCCGGCTCGCCGGGAGATTCCGGCAAGGGCTGGATGAACACGGGCGGGGCGGCGAGCGCCAGCCAGAGGGCCGCGAGCATGGATCGGGAGTCCGGTGGAAACGGTTACACGGCATTATCGCGGGCATCGGCGGCCGTTCCAAGGCAGCGCCCACGCTCGGGTTCAGCAACAGGCGCTGACGACGTGGGGGGCCTGGGCGAAGAACAGCCAGCGTTCGACGAACGCGCCCGCCAGGAGCCCCAGCGCCGCCAGCAGGGTGGCCGCCAGCGCCGGGATCCAGCCGAGCGCCATCAGCAGCGTGGCCAGCAGCGGCAGTGCGACCAGTCCTGCCAGCGCGGCCCATCGCAGCCTTGGGGCGTCGAGCCCGGGTACCTCCATGTCGCGATCGATGGCGCGCCAGTACAGCCACTTGAGCACCGCCAGCACCAGCCCGAACAGCACCAGCGTCGGCAGCATGCCGGCCGGACCCTGGCCACGCAGCATCGCCGCCATGGTCACCAGCTGCAGGGCCAGCCCGGTCAGCAGCGCGAACAGCAGGTAGACCGGCAGCACCAGCGGGTGGCGCCAGGCCGGAACCGGCTTCAGCGAGGCGTAGACCATGGCCGTGCAGGCCACGGTGCCCAGCGCCATCACCGCCAGCAGCAGCCCAAGGCAGGCCAGCCAGGCGGCGCGCGTGGCGCCAGTCGGCATCCACAGCAGCAGCGCCATCGCGGCCATCGCCAACGGCGCCGTGGCCACTGCCAGCACGCCCTCGCGCGACAGCAACAAGCTGCGCCACCGGCTGAATCTGCGGCCGGATTCGCCCACCTGGGCCAGCGAGCAGGGCAGGCCGATCGTCGACAGCAGCAGGCCCAGGCCGAGACCGGCGAGCTGTACGCCTTCAAGCGCCGGTGACAGGCCGCCGCGCAGAGCCAGCAGGGCGATGGTCAGCCCCGTCCAGGCAAGCAGGCCGTAGCCGGCGCCGGAGAGGGTGGTGGAAAAAATGACCGCAAGGGGCGGGTGCGGCGGATCCGATGGTGGCGGCAGGTCGGTCACGGCAGGCTCAAGCGCTGAAGGGGAAATAGCGCGGGATCAGCACCACCGCCATCACGATGAAAATGATGTTCAAGGGCAGGCCGACCTTGACGAAATCGCGGAAGCGGTAGCCGCCGGCGGCGTAGACCATGGTGTTGGTCTGGTAGCTGATGGGCGTGGCGAAGCTGGTCGATGCGGCAAAGGCCACCGCGACCAGGAAGGGCTTGCTGTCGAGGCCGAGCGATTCGGCGGTGGCGATCGCGATCGGCACCACCACCGCCGCCGAGGCGTTGTTGCTCATGGTCTCGGTCAGGACCGAGGTCAGCACGTAGATCACCGCCAGGGTCGCCACCGGTCCGAAGCCGCCGAACAGGCCGATCGAGAAGTTTGCGAGCAGAGCCGCCGCGCCGCTGTTCTGCAGGGCGATGCCCAGCGGCAGGACGCCGGCCAGCAGCAGCACCACGCGCCAGTCGATGGCGGCGTACGCATCTTCCGGTTCCAGCACGCGCAGCAACAGCAGCATGCAGCAGCCGATGATCGCCGATGCGACGATGCTCATCAGTCCGGCCGCGGCCACCGCCACCACCGCCACCAGGATCCCGAGCGCCAGCAGCGAGCGGCGAATGGACGTGCGCGTCTGTTCGCGCTCGCCCAGCACCACCAGGCCGGGGTCGGCGCGCATCAGGTCGAGCGCGCTTTCCGGCGCATCAAGCAACAGCACATCACCGACCGCGAGCGGCACGTGATCAAGCGGCTGCCTGGTGGACAGGCGGTGGCGGTGCAGGCCCTGCACGCGGGCGTGGTAGGTGTGGGCGAAGCGCAGGCTGGCCAGGGTGTGTCCGATGAGGTGCGAGCTTGGCGCCACCATGGCTTCGGCGTGCACGCGTCCGTCCTCGTCGTCGCCCTCGAGGTCGCCGGCCACGTCGTCGTGGCGGAGTTTGAGCTTGCGCCGCGCGGCCTCGATGTCGGTCCAGTTGCCGCGTACCAGCAGGCGGTCACCGGCTTCGATCCCGGTGCCCCGTGGCGATGGCACCGCGGCGCGACCGCGGAAGATTTCCAGCACCACCACGTCGCCGCTGTCGTCGGGCAGCAGTTCGCTGCCGCGCTTGCCGATGGCGCCGGACTTCTCCGGCACCAGCAGCTCGGCCACGTAGCGTCCGGCATGCCCGCTGTCGGCCTGCTGCGGAACGCCGAGGTCGGGCAGCAGGAACTGGCGCGCGATCATCAGGTACACCGTGCCCACCACGACGAAGATGATGCCGAGCTGGCTGAACTCGAAGATGGTGAAGCCTTCGTGCCCCGCCTGCCGCGCCATGGAGTCGACCAGCAGGTTGGTGGAGGTGCCGATCAGGGTGCACACGCCGCCGAACTGGGCCGCGTATGACAGCGGGATCAGGAACTTCGACGGCGGCAGCTTGTTGGCCACCGCCGCGGCGATGATCAGCGGCAGGAACACGGCGACCGCCGCGGTGTTGTTGATGAACGCCGATACCAGGGCGCTCAGCAGCATCATCACCAGTGCGAGCAGCCAGCCCCAGCGGATACGCGCGATGGTCTCGCCAAGCCGGTTGAGCGACCCGCTCCGCTGCAGCCCGGCGCTGAGCACGAACATCGCAGCCACGGTGACCGTGGCCGGGCTGCTGAAGCCCGACAGCGCCTCCTCGGTGCTGACCAGGCGCAGGGTGAGCAGGGCGGCCAGCACCAGCATCGCCACTACTTCCGGCGGCATCTTTTCGCTGATGAACAGCGCGATGGCGCCTGCGAGCACCAGGAAGGTGAGCAGCATGTCCGGGGTCATGGACGCCGCGCTCCCGGGCCGCGCGGCGGAGGCGTGGTCATCGCGGCGATGCTCGCCAGCAGGTTCAAAGGCATTCCATTTTCTCGGGCCCCGGGGACGCGCATTGCCACCCCCGTCGGGAGCCGGCGCGCAGGAGGTCAGGATATCCGCAGGCCGTGGGTGTGCAATGTCGACGGTACAGGGTGCCATCGCTGGCGGACGAGGGCATGGATGCGCGTCACGCGCGGGTGGGATACTGGCGGCCTGTTTCCGCCCTGCGAGGCACCGCTTGCCCAGCCCAGACACTTCCCGTTTCGACGTCGTCGTGGTCGGCGGTGGCGCCAGCGGCGCGCTGGTCGCGACCCACCTGCTTGGCGACGGTGCATGCCCGTACACAGTGGCCCTGGTCGAAGCGCGTCCGGCGATGGCCGAAGGCGTCGCGTATTCCACCCGGTCCCCGGAGCATCTGCTGAACGTGCGCGCCGCCGGCATGAGCGCGTTCGGCGACAGGCCGGAGGATTTCGTCAGCTTCCTGGAGGGCCTGCCCGAGCATGCCGGGCAGGATCGGGCCACGCTCGGCGCGCGGTTCATGCCGCGCATGGTCTATGCGCGCTACCTGGCTGCGCTGGCTGAAGGTCGCCCGGGGCTGGAACGCTTGTGCCGGATCACCGATGCCGCCGTGGACGTGGTGCCGCTGGAGGACGGGTTCGAAGTGGTATTGGCGTCGGGAGGGCGGCTGCAGGCGCGGGCGGTGGTGCTGGCAGTGGGCAACCGCCCCGCGAGGCTGCCGCAGGCGGACGGGAGCGCCAGCGACCTGGCCGTGGTCGAGGCCTGGGACTA
Source organism: Luteimonas sp. MJ250 (assembly GCF_039548455.1). Lineage (NCBI taxonomy): Bacteria > Pseudomonadati > Pseudomonadota > Gammaproteobacteria > Lysobacterales > Lysobacteraceae > Luteimonas > Luteimonas sp. MJ250. Next base: position 317,886 of record NZ_JBCLVB010000011.1, read on the forward strand.
TGCCGCGGTCGCGGCGATCCCGCCGGATGCCGATGTCTGCATCCTCGGTGCCGGGCTGAGCATGGTCGACGTGGTCCTGGGCCTGGGCGCCAACGGCCACCGTGGGCGGATCACTTCGCTGTCCCGAAGCGGGCTGATGCCGCTGCCGCATGCGGAGCCGGCACCGCCTGCCGAAGTCGACGTGGCCGGCCTCCTGGCGGAGCCTGGCCTGCGCGCCAGGCTGCGCGCAGTCCGCCGCATGGCCGCGCGCGAGCAGGCGCAGGGTCGACCCTGGCAGGCGGTGATGGATGCGCTGAGGCCCCACGTGCAGGCGCTGTGGACCAGCCTGGATGCTCTCGGTCAGCAGCGCTTCCTGCGCCATCTGGTGCGCCACTGGGACGTGCACCGCCACCGCATCGCTCCAGAGGTCGCGCGCCAGCTGGACGCAGCCACGGCGTCCGGGCAGCTGCAAAGGCTGGCCGGCCGGCTGGTGGCGTTCGAAGGCGGGCCCCGGCCCGGCATCGCCTGGCGTCCCCGTGGTGGCGATGGCCAGGAGCGCTTGGAGGCCGACGTGCTGGTGAATGCGCTCGGCGTGGACAAGAGGATCGACGTCGGCGACGGGTTGCTGGCGCGCCTGTGCGTGCGCGGGGTGCTGCGCCCCGGACCGCATCGCATCGGTGCCGCAACCGCGCCCGACGGCGCTCCCCTCGGCTCCGACGGCGCGCCGGTGCCGGGGCTCTGGACCCTGGGGGCGCTACGGGTGGGCGACCTCTGGGAAAGCATCGCCATGCCCGAGCTGCGCGGCCAGGCCCGGGACGTCGCCGGCGCGGTGCGCGCCCATCTCGACGCGGCCGGGCCATAATCGCGCCATGGACCGCTACGAACGCATCCTCTCGCTGCACCGCATCCTCGGCTCCGCGCGCTATCCGGTCACGGTCGCGCGCCTGCAGGACGAGCTGGACTGTTCGCGTGCCACGGTCTACCGCGACGTCGCCTTCCTGCGCGACGCGCTGATGGCGCCGATCGTGGGCGACGATGCCGGCATCCGCTACGACGCCGAAGAGAGCGGCCGCTTCGAACTGCCCGGCCTGTGGCTGAGCTCCGAGGAGCTGCACGCGCTGCTGGCCGCGCAGCAGCTCCTGTCGCGCAGCGGCGGCGGCGTGCTGTCCTCGGCGCTGGCACCGCTGCAGTCGCGCATCGAGAAGCTGCTGAGCGAGCACGCCAGCGGCAAGCAGTGGCCGATGGAGCGCGTGCGCGTGATCCCGCACCGCACCCGGCGCCTGGATGAACAGGCCTTCCGCGCGGTGTGCTCGGCGGTGCTCGAGCGCAAGCGCCTGGCCTTCGAATACCGTGCTCGCTCGACCGACGAGAAGACCCGGCGCACCGTGTCGCCGCAGCGCATCACCCACTACCGCGACAACTGGTACCTCGACGCCTGGGACCACGAGCGCGACGGCCTGCGCAGCTTCTCGGTCGACCGCATCACCCACGCCCGCGGGCTGCAGGACGCCGCGATCGATGTCGACGAGGGCGAGCTCGACCGCCACCTCGGCGGCAGCTACGGCATTTTCTCGGGCGCGCCCAAGGGCGTGGCGACCATCCTCTTCAGCGCCAGGGCCGCGCGCTGGGTCGCCGACGAACACTGGCACTCGCAGCAGCAGGGTCGCCACCTTGCCGACGGCCGTTACGAATTGAAGGTGCCGTACAGCGCCGCGCGCGAGCTGCTGATGGACGTGCTGCACTACGGCAGCGACGCCGAGATCCTCGAGCCGCCGTCGCTGCGCGAACAGGCCAAGTCGCTGCTCGAGCTGGCGCTGTCGAACTACGAGCGCTGAAGCCGGTCCACCGCCTCAGGAGCCCGGCGTCGGGCTGGCGGCAGGCTCGAAACCGAGCCGTCCCTCCTGTTCCGGAACCTGGGGTACGCGGCGCAGCCTGTCGGTATTGACCCCGTGGCTGCGGATCCGGCGCTCGAGTTCGAGATAGGCCTCGTCCTCCACCTGCCGCGCCCGGGTCAGGATCCAGGCGTGGTCGCGCCCGGGTGAATCGATCAGCAGCCAGCTGCCGTCGGTGGCCATTTCCAGCATGCGCAGCCGCGTGGGCAGGACGCCGTAGGCGCGCACTTTCCAGATGCGGTCGCCATGGCCGTCGCGGCGGGCGGTGGAGCTGGCGGATTCCAGCGGCTGGTCGAAGCCCGCGCGCCAGTGGCGGCCGAGTTCGATCCGGTCCTCGCCGGCCATCGCCAGGTGGGTGGTGGAAGCAACCTGTCCGCGTTCGCCGAACCATGGCACCCGCGCTGCCACGTACCAGTCGCCCATCAGCAGTTCGAGTGGCGGCATGCGCGCGTCGCGGCCGCCGGGCCGGCTGCCCTCGGGCCCGCTGGCACAGGCGGCCAGCAGCAGGCACAGCACAAGGGCGCACACGGCGCGGATGGAAGAAGCGGGCTGGAAGGGAACGCGTCTTGAATGCTGGGTCATCACGTAGTCCGTGGTGCCGCGGCAGGCTGCCAGCGGGCCGGCGAAGGCGGCGTCAATGCCGGGGTCGCAGTCCTTGAGATGGGGCGGTTGCAGGCTTGGCTCCACAGTCTGGAGAGCCATCATGACACCACGCACACGCCACCGGTTCCACTCCGCCCGCCCTGCCGCCGCCGTGCCTGCCGGCCCGGACTGGGTGGCGCGCGGAGTGCTGGCGCTGATGTTCCTGGCCCTGGTGGCCATGCTCTCGCTGCCGCAGGCGCGCGGCGACAGCGCCAGCTTCGGCTGGGTGCCGCTGTGGCTGGCCGGGCTTCCCGTTACGGCCTGGCTGGCACTGGCCGTGGCTCGTCGCCGCGGCTGAGCAAGACCTTCGGCCCGGGGCCGCGCTCCGCGGCCTGTGCTAGCGTTGCCGGCCCACCCGCCGGAGCCTGTCGCATGTCCAAGCTGCCCCATGCCTGCCTGTTCGCCGCGCTTGCCGTTGCCTCCTTCGGCGCGACCGCACAGGAGGACGCCGAAGTGACCGATCCGTACCAGTGGCTCGAGGACGTCGAAGGCGAAAAGCAGCTCGCCTGGGTCCGCGGCCAGAACGCGAAAGCCGAGGCCGAGCTGGCCGACACCCCCGGCTTCAAGGCGCTGGAAGCCGATCTGCTGGCCATCTACGACTCCGACGACAAGATCCCGGGCGTCTACAAGCAGGGCGACTGGTATTACAACTTCTGGAAGGACAGCAAGCACGAGCGCGGCCTCTGGCGCCGCACCACGCTCGAGGAATACCGCAAGCCGCAGCCGAAGTGGGAGACCGTGCTCGACCTCGACGCGCTCAACAAGGCCGAGGGCGAGAACTGGGTCTGGCATGGCGCCAACTGCCTGCGTCCGGAATACGCGCGCTGCCTGGTCGCGCTGTCGCGCGGCGGTGCCGATGCCGACGTCACCCGCGAGTTCGACCTGTCCACCCGGACCTGGGTCGAGGACGGCTTCTTCCGCGACGAAGCCAAAGGCGCGCTGGTGTGGATCGACCGCGACACCGTCTATGCCTACACGGACTTCGGCGATGGCAGCCTGACCAGCTCGGGCTACCCGCGCATCGTCAAGCAGTGGACCCGCGGCACGCCGATCGACTCGGCCACGGTGGTCTACGAGGGCAAGCCCGATGACATGTACATCGCGGCCGGCCGCGACCACACGCCGGGCTTCGAGCGCGACTTCGTCAGCCGCACCCTGGCCTTCTACAACGACGAGCTCTACCTGCGCGGCGCCGACGGCACCTTGACCAAAGTCGACGCGCCGAACTCGGCGCAGAAGTCCGTGCAGCGCGAATGGCTCGGCCTCGAGCTGCGCGAGCCCTGGGAGGTCGGGGGCAAGACCTACAAGGCCGGCTCGATGCTGGTCGCGAAGTTCGACGACTTCATGGCCGGCAAGCGCGAGTTCGAGGTGCTGTTCGAACCCACCGACACCACCTCGCTGGCCGGCTCTTCGTTCACGAAGAACCATCTGGTGCTGAACGTGCTGGAGGACGTCAAGAACCGGCTCGTGGTGCTCACCCCGGGCGCCGACGGCTGGACGCGCAGCGAGCTGGCCGGCGTGCCCGAGTTCGGCACCGTCAGCGCCCAGGCGGTGGACAGCGACGAATCCGACGCGCTGTGGATGACGGTCACCGACTACCTGACCCCGACTACGCTGATGCTGGCCAGTGCCGCGCCCGGCGCGGCGCCGCCGGAGGTGCTGAAGACCCAGCCCGCATTCTTCGATGCCTCCAGGCACGTGGTCGAGCAGCACTTCGCCACTTCGAAGGACGGCACGCGCGTGCCCTACTTCCTGGTGCGCCCGAAGGACGCGAAGGCCGACGGCAGCAACCCGACGCTCCTGTACGGCTACGGCGGCTTCGAGATCTCGCTGACTCCCGGCTATTCCGGCGGCGTCGGCAAGGGCTGGCTGGAGAAGGGCGGCACCTATGCCGTGGCCAACATCCGCGGCGGCGGCGAGTACGGCCCGCGCTGGCACCAGGCCGCCCTCAAGGCCAAGCGCCACAAGGCCTACGAGGACTTCGCCGCGGTGGCCGAGGACATGATCGCGCGCAAGATCACCTCGCCCGCGCACCTCGGCATCCGCGGCGGCAGCAACGGCGGGCTGCTCACCGGCAACATGCTCACCCGGTACCCGGAGCTGTTCGGTGCGGTGGTGATCCAGGTGCCGCTGCTGGACATGCAGCGCTACCACAAGCTGCTCGCGGGCGCGTCGTGGATGGCCGAGTACGGCAACCCGGACATCCCGGAGGAGTGGGAGTTCATCAAGACGTTCTCGCCCTATCACCTGTTCGACGCCGCGAAGGACTATCCGCCGACGCTGATCCTGACCTCGACGCGCGATGACCGCGTGCACCCGGGCCACGCGCGCAAGATGCATGCGCTGATGTCGGAGTCCGGCAAGGACGTGCGCTATTACGAAAACATCGAGGGCGGACACGGCGGCGCGGCCAACAACAGGCAGGCCGCGCACATGGACGCGCTGTACCTGACCTTCCTCTGGCAGCAGATCGGCCGCGACGCCGACTGATCCCGCCAGCAACGATCCCGGGGGCGCCGCAGGGCGCCTCTGTTGCATCCGCCCTCCGTGGACCCCATCCAATGAAGCCCATCGCACTTGCCGGCCTCCTGCTCATGACCCTCACCAGCCACGCCGCCACGCCCACGCCGCCCGACGTCGAGAAGCGCGCCCACGAGGTCCGCGCCCCGCACGGCGCCGTGCGCCAGGACGAGTACTACTGGCTGCGCGACGACGCCCGTGAGGACAAGGCCATGCTGGCCTACCTCGAGGCCGAAAACGCTTACGTCGACCAGGTGGTGGCGCCGCTGGAGCCGGTCGAGGACGCGCTGTACGACGAGTTCATCGCCCGCATCAAGCAGGACGATGCCAGCGTGCCCTACCGCGAGCGCGGCTGGTGGTACTACTCGCGCTACGAGACCGGCAAGGACTACCCCGTGCACGCCCGTCGCAGGGACGCCGAAGGCCTGGGCGCCGCGGACATCATGCGTCTGAACGAGGCCGGCGACTTCGCAGCGGAGCAGGTGCTGCTCGACGTCAACGCCATGGCCGAGGGCAAGGACTACTTCTCGGTCGGCGTGTACGAAGTCAGCCCCGACAACCGCATCCTGGCCTGGGCCGATGACAGCGTCGGCCGTCGCCAGTACACGATCCGCTTCCGTGATCTCGAGACCGGCAAGGACTTCCCGGAATCCATCGCCGGCCTGTCCGCCGACATGGTCTGGGCCGACGACAACCGCACGCTCTTCTACGTCGAGAACGACCCGGACACCCTGCTGACCGTGCGCGTGAAGAAGCACGTGCTCGGCACGCCCGTCGCCGACGACGTGCTGGTGTACGAAGAGAAGGACGACAGTTTCTACATGGGCCTGGATCGCACCCGCGACGACCGCTTCATCTGCATCGGCGTCGGCAGCACGGTGTCCAGCGAGCTGCGCTGCACCCCGGCCGCCGACCCGGGCGAGTTCACCGTGCTGGCGCCGCGCGAGCGCGACGTCGAATACGACGCCGACCACTTCGATGGCCGCTGGGTGATCCTCACCAACGCCCCCGACGCCGACGGCAGCAAGGCGCCGAACTACCGCATCGCCACCGCGCCCACAGGCGCCACGTCGCGCGCGGAGTGGAAGGAGTGGATCGCGCACCGCGACGACGTGCTGCTGGAAGGCTACGAGCTGTTCGACGGCTTCACCGCGATCGCTGAGCGCTCCAATGCCCTGGAGCGGGTGCGCGTGCTGAAGGCCGGTGGCGGCGACGAGTACGTGGCCGCCGACGAGCCGGCGTATTCGATGGGGCTCTCCGTCAACGCCGAGCCGGATACGCAGTGGCTGCGCTACGGCTACACCTCGATGACCACGCCGGGCACCACCTACGAGCTCAACGTCGCCACCGGCGAGCGCCGCCTGCTCAAGCAGCAGCCGGTGATCGGCTACGACCCCTCGAAGTACGTGACCGAGCGCAGCTGGGCCACCGCCCGCGACGGCACCCGCATCCCGGTGTCGCTGGTCTACCGCAAGGGCTTCGAAAAGGACGGCACCGCGGCGCTCCTGCAGTACGCCTACGGCAGCTACGGCATGTCGATGGACCCGGGCTACAGCCTGACCACCACCAGCCTGCTGGACCGCGGCATGGTCTACGCCATCGCCCACATCCGCGGCGGCCAGGAGATGGGCCGCAAGTGGTACGACGACGGCAAGCTGAAGAACAAGATCAACACCTTCACCGACTTCATCGACGTCACCGACCATCTGGTGGCCGAGGGCTGGGCGGCGAAGGATCGCGTCGCCGCCTATGGCGGCAGCGCCGGCGGGCTGCTGGTGGGCGCGATCGCCAACATGGCGCCGGAGAAGTACCGGCTGATCCTGTCGCAGGTGCCGTTCGTGGACGTGGTCACCACCATGCTCGACCGGACCATCCCGCTCACCACCAACGAGTACGACGAGTGGGGCAACCCGGAGCGCATGGCCGACTACGACTACATGATCCGCTACTCGCCGTACGACAACCTTGAGGCGAAGCCCTATCCGGCGATGTTCATCGGCACCGGCCTGTGGGATTCGCAGGTGCAGTACTGGGAGCCGGCGAAGTACGTCGCGCGCCTGCGCGACCTCAACACCTCGGACGCGCCGGTGCTGTTCCGCACCAACATGGACGCCGGCCACGGCGGCAAGTCCGGCCGCTTCCGCCGCTACCGCGAGCTGGCCGAGATGTACGCCTTCATGCTTGACCAGCTGGGCGTCGCCGCCACTGCGCCCGCCAACCCGGCTGCGGCATCCCCCGCCAACCCCGCCCCGGCACTGTAGGAGCAGCTACAGCTGCGACCGCCCGTCCGTGCTGTTGTGGGACATGCCCGCAGCGACGCTATGCCTGCCATCCCTGCTGTTGTGGGAGCGGCTATAGCCGCTCACACAAAGGCCGCTCCTGCAACAGCGGGCGCCCAGGTGCTGCCAAAGGCATGATGACGGGATGGATGAGAATCCCCGCACGCCAACGCCAACGCCAACGCCGGCCCCGACCCCGGCCCGGCCGCCTGGCGCGCGCCGCGCGCGCTTCCGCTGGGCGTGGTGGCTGCTGGCCTACGCCGCGCTCGGCCTCGGGCTGCTCGGCGTGGTGCTGCCGGGCCTGCCCACGGTGCCCTTCATCCTGCTCTCGGCCTGGGCGGCGGCGCAGGGCTCCGAGCGCCTGCACCGCTGGCTGCTGGCGCACCCGCGATTCGGGCCGATGATCCGGGACTGGCAGGAGTACGGCGCTGTCGCCCGGCGCTCGAAATGGATGGCCACGGGTGCCATGGCGGCCTCGGCCGCGATCCTGCTCGTCCTGGCCTGGCTGACCGGCTACGCGCGCTGGTGGGCGATCGCGCTGCCGATCGCCTGCATGGCCGCGGTTGGTGCGTGGCTGTGGATGCGGCCGGAACCGCCGCCGCGCTAGACTGCGGCCATGAACATCCGCGCCCTGCTGCCGCTCGCCCTGCTGTCGTCCGTGCTCGTGCTGTCCGCCTGCGGCAACAAGGGTCCGCTGTTGCCGCCACCGGCGCCGGAAGACGAGGATTGGCCGGCTGAACGCGCTGCCGAAGCCGACGCTGACGCCGTGGAAAGCATCGACGGCGTGCCGGTGGACGGCGATGCGGATGCCGACCTCGACGCGGACGCAGATATCGATCCCGATCCTGATCCCGAGGTCGAGGCCGGCGTCGATGGCGAGGGCGACGACCCGGCCGCCGGGACTTCCGGCAACGATGGTGATGACGGCGCCTGATCCCGTGGTGGCCGCGGCCGCACCGGCCGCGCTGCGCTTCAGCAAGATGCACGGCGCCGGCAACGACTTCGTGGTCCTCGACCTGCGTGACGGCCGGCCACCGCCGGATGCCCCGCTGTGCCGGCTGCTCGCCGACCGCCACCGCGGCGTCGGCTGCGACCAGATCCTGACCATCGCCGATCCGCGCAGCACGGGCGCGGTGGCGTCCTACGCCATCTGGAACGCCGATGGCTCACCCTCGCAGCAGTGCGGCAACGGCGCGCGCTGCGTGGCTGCCTGGCTGGTGCGCGACGGCGCCGCCGCCAGCGACTTCGTTCTCGACAGCCCCGTGGCCAGCCACCGCGCGCGCGCGCTCGGCGGCGGCATGTTCGACATCGCGATGGGCGCACCGGTGTTCGCGCCCGCGGCGATCCCGGTGGCCGGTTTCGCCGCCGCGGCCGATGCCTACGCGATCAACGTCGAAGGCCGGGCGTTGCGCGTCGGCGCGGTCTCGATGGGCAACCCGCACGCCGTGCTCGAGGTCGACGACGTCGAGGCCGCGCCGGTGGCGGAGCTGGGCCGCGCGCTGCAGCGGCACGCGGCGTTCCCGGAGTCCTGCAACGTCGGCTTCGCCGAGGTCATCGCCCGCGACCGCATCCGCCTGCGCGTGTTCGAGCGCGGCGTCGGCGAGACGCTGGCCTGCGGCAGCGGCGCCTGTGCCGCGGTGGCAGTGCTGGCGCGGCGCGGGCGCGTGGACGCGGCGGCCGGCGTGGATGTCGCGCTGCCCGGCGGCACGCTTCGCATTTACCATGGTGCCGACGGCGGCCTGCGCATGGCCGGACCGGCGGCATTTGTCTACGAAGGGGTATTCAACGCATGAACGACACCGTCGAGAAGCTCGGCGCCCACGACGTCGCGGCCTGGCTGCGCCGGCATCCGAAGTTCCTGCAGCAGTTTCCGGACCTGGCGATCAGCATGGTGGTCCCGCGCGAGGACGGGCCGGCGGCGTCGCTGGCCAGCTACCAGCTGGAGGTGCTGCGCGACAAGAACCGCGAGCTCTCGCGCCGCCTGCAGGACCTCTACGCGGTGTCGCAGGAGAACGAGCGGCTGGCCGTGCGCACCCACCAGCTGACCCTGGCGTTGATGCGCCCCGGCAGCGCCGCCGGCGTGGTCCGAGCCATGGTCGCGACGCTCGCCGAGGACTTCAGCGGCGACCTGGTGCGCGTGGTGCTGTTCGAGCCGCTTCCCGGCCTGCACGACGAGGAGTGGCTGCAGGTGATTCCCCGTGACGACCGCAGCCTGCAGCCCTTTGCCGACTGCATCCGCGATGGCGAACCGCTGTGCGGCAGGCTGCACCCGGACAAGCAGGCGCTGCTGTACGCCGCGCGCGTCGACGAGGTCGCCTCCACCGCATTGCTGCCGATCAAGGGCGTGGGCCTGGTCGCGGTCGGCAGCCGGGATCCCAACCGGTTCTATCCGGGCATGGGGACGCTGTTCCTGCGGATGATGGGCGAAGCCTTCGCGGCGGCGCTGCTGCGCCAGCGCGATTAGTCTCGCGAAGCCGCGAAGACGCCAAGGGAGGAAGAGGCATGGCCGGGGCGGGTGGGGAGAGTGCCGTGGCTGCCGGACCGCATCCGGCGGTCGCCGATTACCTGGCCCATCTCGAAGTCGAGCGCCGCATGTCGCCGCATACGCTCGATGCCTACCGGCGCGACCTGGGCGCGCTGGCCGGCTGGGCCGCGGCTTCGGGCCACGATCTGCTGGCGCTCGACACCGCCGCGATGCGCGCCTTCGTCGCCGCCGAGCACCGCCGCGGACTGGCGCCGAAGAGCCTGCAGCGGCGGCTGTCGGGCTGTCGCAGCTTCTACCAGTGGTTGCTGAAGCACGGTCGCATGGCCGCAAATCCGGCCACCGGCGTGCGGGCTCCGCGTGCGCCGCGCAAGCTGCCTCAGGTGCTCGATGTCGATGAGGCCATGGCCCTGGTGGAAGTGCCCACCGACGCGCCGCTGGGTCTTCGCGACCGTGCTTTGCTCGAGCTGTTCTATTCATCGGGCTTGCGCCTGTCCGAGCTGCGCCTCCTGCGCTGGCGTGACATCGACCTCGACCAGGGCCTGGTGACCGTGCTCGGCAAGGGCAGCCGGCAGCGCACCGTGCCGGTGGGCTCGCATGCCTGCAGGGCGCTGGCCGACTGGCGTGCAGAGGGCGCCGCGGGCGCGCGCCCGGCCTCCGACGCGCCGGTATTTCCGGGCCGCGGTGGCGCGCCCATCGGCGCGCGCGCAGTGCAGCTGAGGTTGCGGCTGCTTGCGCAGCGCCAGGGCCTGTTCAAGCGCGTGCATCCGCACCTGCTGCGGCACTCCTTCGCCAGCCACATGCTGGAATCGTCGGGCGACCTGCGCGGCGTGCAGGAGCTGCTGGGGCACGCCGACATCGCCACCACGCAGATCTATACGCACCTGGACTTCCAGCACCTGGCGAAGGTGTACGACGACGCGCATCCGCGGGCGAAGCGGCGCGCGAAGGAGTAGGCGGCACGCCGGTCCGCTGGCCGTCGCGCGCGCCTCCCCACGTAGTACACATGGCCCGCACCGGAACTCCCGCCATGCGCCTGACGCTGCTTGCGTTCCTGCTGCTCATCGCCGCGCCCGTGCCCGCGCAACCCTATGACGGTCCGATCATCGACGTCCACCTCCACGTCGGGCCGGCCGCGCCGGGCGCGCCGAACCCCGCTACCGGGGAAACGACCAGTGCGGCCACACCGGGCTGGGTCCGCCTCGCACGCCCTACGGCTGCTGCCCGGAATTCAGCGTCGAGCTCGGCAATCCGAAGAAGCTGGAGCCGATGCTCAAGCGCCATCCGAAGCTGCGCGTCTGGTTGATGCACGCAGGCTGGCCCTACCTGCAGGAGACCAAGGCGCTGATGTACGTGTACCCACAGTTGCACGCCGACGTGTCGGTGATCAACTGGATCATCCCGCGCCAGGAATTCCACGATTACCTGCAGGCGCTGATGACCGCCGGACTCGGCGACCGGCTGGTGTTCGGCTCGGACCAGATGGCCTGGCCGGAGGCGATCACGCTGGCGGTGGAGGGGGTGGACAGCGCTGCGTTCCTCACCCCGGCGCAGAAACGCGCGATCTTCCATGACAACGCCGCGCGCTTCCTCGCGCTGCCCGCCACGGAAGTGGACGAGGATGGGAGCGCGCGCTGAGCGACGCGCGACATTGTTCCGAAGCACGGCTTCTGGCGCGGCAGCCTGCTGTGGCTGGTGGACCGGCTGAACTCGCGGTCGCGCGCGACGGTACGACTCGACTGACCGGGGCTCCCGTCGCCGAACCGACCACCGGCGGCGGTTGATGCGTGGAGGCCGTGTCCCCATGTCAAGGATTCAACCGCCGGAGGCCAAATGGATCCCAGCCAGAATCCCAACGTGTTCCACGCCACCACCATCGTTTCGGTTCGCCGCGAGGGCCGCGTCGCCATCGCCGGCGACGGCCAGGTCACCCTTGGCAACACGGTGATGAAGTCGAACGCGCGCAAGGTGCGTCGCCTTGGCAAGGACGGCCAGATCCTCGCCGGCTTCGCCGGCGCCGCCGCCGACGCCTTCACCCTGTTCGAACTGTTCGAATCCAAGCTCGAAAAGCACGGCCAGCTCACCCGGGCCGCGGTCGAGCTTGCCAAGGACTGGCGCACCGAGCGCCGCTTCGGGAAGCTCGAGGCGCTGCTCGCGGTGGCCGACAGGGACACCTCGCTGATCATCAGCGGCACCGGCGACGTGATCGAGCCCGAGGACGGGTTGATCGCGATCGGGTCGGGCGGCCCCTTCGCGCTGTCGGCAGCGCGCGCGCTGCTGGCACATACGCAGATGGACGCGCGCTCGGTCGCCGTCGAGGCGCTCAACATTGCTGGCGACATCTGCATCTACACCAACCGCAACGTCGTGGTGGAGGAACTCTGAGCATGGCCATGAAGATCGACACCTCGCACGCAAGCATGACCCCGCGCGAAATCGTGCAGGAGCTCGACCGCCACATCGTCGGCCAGCAGGAAGCCAAGCGCGCGGTCGCCATTGCGCTGCGCAACCGCTGGCGCCGCGCCCAGCTTGGCGACGAGCTGCGCAACGAAGTGATGCCCAAGAACATCCTGATGATCGGCCCCACCGGCGTCGGCAAGACAGAGATCGCGCGGCGTCTGGCGACCCTGGCCAACGCGCCCTTCGTGAAGGTGGAGGCCACGCGCTTCACCGAGGTCGGCTACGTCGGCAAGGACGTCGAGCAGATCATCCGCGACCTGGCCGACACCGCGGTCAAGCTCTACCGCGAGCAGGCCAAGCAGAAGATGCGCACGCAGGCCGAAGAGCGCGCCGAGGACCGGATTCTCGATGCGTTGCTGCCGAAGCGCGAGCAGTCGCAGTCGACAGGTTTCGGCTTCGGCGCCGGCGCCCAGGGCAGCACCACCGTCGACATCGGTGCCGAACCGTCGTCGCAGGAGTCCGAGACCCGGCAGAAGCTGCGTCGCCAGCTGCGCGCCGGCGAGCTCGACAAGCGCGAGATCGAACTCGACCTCGCCGCCGGCGGCGGTGTCGACATCATGACCCCGCCCGGCATGGAAGAGATGGGCCAGCAGCTGCGGCAGATGTTCGCCAATCTCGGCAGCGGCAAGACCAACAGGCGCAGCATGGCGATCCATGCCGCGCGCCCGCTGCTGGTCGAGGAAGAGGCCGGCAAGCTGGTCAACGAGGACGAAGTGCGCGCGGCTGCGATCGAGGCCTGCGAGCAGCACGGCATTGTCTTCATCGACGAAATCGACAAGGTCGCCAAGCGCAGCGAGGGCATGGGCGCCGACGTCAGCCGCGAGGGGGTGCAGCGCGACCTGCTGCCGCTGGTGGAAGGCTCCACCGTCAGCACCAAGTACGGCCCGGTGAAGACCGACCACATCCTGTTCATCGCATCCGGCGCGTTCCACCTGGCCAAGCCCAGCGACCTGATTCCGGAGATGCAGGGCCGCTTTCCGATTCGCGTGGAGCTCTCGGCGCTGCTGAAGGACGACTTCGTGCGCATCCTCACCGAGCCGAAGGCGGCGCTGACCAAGCAGTACGTCGAGCTGATGAGGACCGAAGGCCTGGAGCTCGCGTTCACCGATGACGCAATCGACCGCCTGGCCGAGATCGCTGCGGACGTCAACGAGCGCCAGGAGAACATTGGCGCGCGTCGCCTGCACACCGTGCTCGAGCGGCTGCTGGACAGCCTGAGCTTCGAGGCGCCGGATCGCGGCGGCGTCGTCAGCATCGACCGCGCCTACGTCGATGCGCAGCTTGGCGAGCTGGTGCAGGACCAGGACCTGAGCCGCTACATCCTGTAAGCGCGCGCCGGCAGGACGCATCCCGCTCCCGCGACCGCGCGGGGGCGGGGGAGGGCGGCATTCAGCAGGCGGCGCGCATCCGGGCATGTCCGGCTGGCAGACTGGTCCCCCGGACTGCTTCCGCGAGGCCACCATGCACCGTCCCCTTTCGATCACCGGCGCCGCGCTCGTGCTGCTGCTGGCCGCCGCGCCCGCCGCCGCCGGCGACGTGTCCTGCCGCCTGGATTTCGACATGTCCGGCTGGTCCGTGTTCTACAAGACCGGCTTGGGCAGCGGCCGGGTCAGCTGCGACAACGGCCAGTCGCGCGCCGTGACCATCGAAGCCCGCGGCGGTGGCCTGACCGTCGGCAAGTCCGAGATCCGCGGCGGCCGCGGCCAGTTCTCCGGCGTGGACTCGATCAGCCAGGTGCTTGGCACCTACGTCTCGGGCGAAGCCCACGCCGGCGTGGTGAAGTCCAGCAAGGCACAGGTGATGACCAAGGGCGAAGTCTCGCTCGCCCTGGCCGGCACCGGCGAGGGCGTGGATCTGGGCGTGGCATTCGGGGTGTTCACGATCGAGGGGCGCTGAGAAAAGCCGCGGCGCGGCCTCACTCCTCCCCGATATCCTCGTTCCACAACCCCGGATTCGCCTCGATCCACTCGCCCATCATCTCGACGCAGCGCTGGTCATCCAGCACCACTACCTTGGTGCCGCTGTCCCGCAGCCATTCAACCCCGCCTGCGAAGTTCACCGCCTCGCCCACCACCACCGTGCCGATGTTGAACTGCCGCACCAGCCCGCTGCAGTACCAGCACGGCGCCAGCGTGGTGACCATGATCGTGTCGCGGTAGGAGCGCTGGCGGCCGGCCTTGCGGAAGGCGTCGGTCTCGCCGTGGATGGACGGATCGTCTTCCTGCACGCGGCGGTTGTGGCCGCAGCCGAGCAGGCGGCCGTCGGCGTGGTACAGGGCGGCGCCGATCGGGATCCCGCCCTCGGCCAGGCCCTGGCGGGCTTCGGCGATGGCGGTGTCGAGCAGGGCGCGGTAGTCCGGGGTGGCGATCATGTTGGGGCTCCAGGCGGGCGGGGAGGGCCGGCATCGTGCCACGCCGCGGGGCGTGCGGTCCGCGACGCGCACGCGCCGGTGCCGCCACGATGCGATAATCGCCCCATGACCGACCGCGACCCCCGCCCCGACACCACCCACTTCGGCTTCCGCGATGTGCCGGTGGCCGAAAAGCAGAAGCTCGTCGGCGAGGTGTTCTCGTCGGTGGCCGGCAGCTACGACCTGATGAACGACCTGATGTCGTTCGGCATCCACCGGCTGTGGAAGCGCTATTTCACCGCCACCGCGCAGGTCAGTCGCGGCGACCGCGTGCTCGACCTCGCCGGCGGCACCGGCGACGTGGCCGCGCTGTTGCGCCCGCGCGTGGGCGAGACCGGTGAGCTTGTGCTCGGCGACATCAACGGCAACATGCTGCGCGTGGGCCGCGACCGCATGGTCGACCGCGGCCACGTGCGCGGCTTCAGCTATGTGCAGTGCAACGCGCAGTCGCTGCCGTTTCCGGACGCCAGCTTCGACCTGGTCACGATCGCCTTCGGGCTGCGCAACGTGACCGACAAGGACGCCGGCCTGCGCGAGATGCTGCGCGTGCTGAAAGTAGGCGGGCAGGCACGCGTGCTCGAGTTCTCCGAGGTGCCGGACTGGTTCAAGCCCGCGTACGACTTCCACTCCTTCAAGGTGCTGCCGCGCCTGGGCCGGCTGTTCGCCAGCGACGCCGACAGCTACCAGTACCTGGCCGAGTCGATCCGCAAGCATCCGCCGCAGGAAGAGCTCAAGTCGATGATGGAGGCCGCGGGCTTCGCGCGCTGCCGCTACCGCAACCTGTCGGGCGGGATCGTCGCCATCCACGACGGCTACAAGGCCTGAGGCCGGACTCGCGGCCGGACCCTTAAGCAGGCCGTCGCGTGCCTGGCGGCGCGCTGCGGGCACCCGGAGTGGCCACCGGCTAGAATCGGGGGCTGTTCCAACCACCGGACCCCCGTCCATGACCCTGAGCCGCACCCTCCGCCTGGCCGCCATCGCGGCGCTGGTCCTGTTCGCCCTTGTTGCCTGCAAGCGCGAACCGACCCCCACCGATGCGCCGCCGGCGCCCAAGCCGCAGGCCGCCGCCAGCGGCGACGACTACGACGAGCACTCCTACGCCGAGCCCGACAAGGTCGCCATCGACGACCTGGCGCTCGACCTGGCGCTTGATTTCGACGCCCGCACCATCAGCGGCACGGCGACGTACACGCTTGACTGGCGCGACGAGGCGGCCACCGAGCTCGTGCTCGACACCCGCGACCTCACCATCGAACGCGTGGAAGGCGAGGGCGAAGGCGGTGCCTGGCAGCCGCTCGAATACGCGCTGGCCGGTCGTGACGACCTGCTCGGCAGCAAGCTCACCATCCAGGCGCCCGGGCGCAACGCGCACATCCGCGTGGCCTACCGCACCGTGCCCGAGGCCTCGGGCCTGCAGTGGCTCGACGCTGCGATGACCCAGGGCAAGGCCACGCCCTTCATGTTCAGCCAGTCGCAGGCGATCCACGCGCGCTCGTGGGTGCCGCTGCAGGACACGCCGCGCGTGCGCTACACCTACAGCGCGCACGTCACCTCGCCTGCCGACGTGATGGTGCTGATGAGCGCCGACAACGATCCGGCGGCGCCACGCGACGGCGACTACAGCTTCAGCATGCCGCAGCGCATTCCCTCGTACCTGATGGCGATCGCCGCCGGCGACCTGGTGTTCAAGCCGATCTCGGCGCGCTCCGGCGTCTGGGCCGAGCCGGCCGCGGTCGACCGCGCGGTGGCCGAGTTCGAAGACACCGAGAAGATGATCGCCACCGCCGAGTCGCTCTACGGCCCCTACCGCTGGGAGCGCTACGACATCCTGGTGCTGCCGCCGTCGTTCCCCTACGGCGGCATGGAAAACCCGCGCCTGACCTTCGCCACGCCCACCGTGATCGTCGGCGACAAGTCGCTGGTGTCGCTGATCGCGCACGAGCTGGCGCACAGCTGGTCGGGCAACCTGGTGACCAACTCCAGCGCCAAGGACGGCTGGCTCAACGAGGGCTTCACCAGCTACGTCGAGAACCGCATCATCGAGGCGCTGTTCGGCAAGGAGCGCGCCGACATGGAGTACGTGATCTCGCGCAACGGGCTGAAGGCCGAGATCGCCGACATGAGCGCCGAGGAGCAGGCGCTGGCGGTGCGCCCGGGCGTGGTCAAGGATCCGGACGACTCGCTCAGCGCGGTGTCCTACGACAAGGGCGCGTGGTTCCTGCAGTTCCTGGAGGAGCGCTTCGGCCGTGCCGAGTTCGACGCCTTCCTGCGCGGCTATTTCGATCACTTCGCGTTCCAGTCCATCCCCACCTCGCGCTTCGTCGAGTACGCCGACGAGCACCTGCTCGGCAAGTATCCCGGCAAGGTGACCCGCGAGGAATTCGACGCCTGGCTGTACGAGCCCGGGATCCCGGCCACCGCGCCGCAGGTGCTGTCGCGCAACTTCGGCGTGGTCGACAGCGCGCGCCTGGGCTGGCTGGGCAGCGGCACGGTGCCGCCGGCGGTGATCACCGACGCGTGGAGCACGCAGGAGTGGGTGCATTTCCTGGAAGGCATGCCGGAGACGCTCTCGACCGAGCAGCTGTCGCAGCTCGACACCGCCTATACCTTCACCGGCACCCCCAACGGCGAGATCGCGCAGCGCTGGTACCCGCTGGCGGTGCGCAGCGGCTACGTGCAGGCCTACCCGGCGATCGCCGACTTCCTGCGCACCATCGGCCGCCGCAAGCTGATCATGCCGACCTACCAGGCGCTGGTCGCCACCGAGGCCGGCCTGGCATTCGCCAAGGAGCAGCTGGCCGCCGCGCGCCCGGGCTACCACCCGATCACCACCGGTTCGGTGGAGCGTGTGATTGCCGAAGCGAAGCCGGCGCCGGGCACGGGCACGCCGGTGGCGCCCGCGGCAGTGGAGCCGGCCGAGCCCGCGCCGCAGCCGCAGCCGCAAGCCGAGGACGCGCCGGCGATGCCGGCCGCGGACGGCGACCCCACGCGCCCGGCACCCACTGGCGGCTGACCGGAGCCCAGGCGCTGGCCACCATCTGCGCACGTTCCTGTCCGGTGCCGCCGTTCAACGCTCAACCGCCAGACGAGGGTTCCACATGAGCACGTTCCGTCCCGCCAGCGCACGACGTCCCGCCATGGTCGCGGTGGTCCTCTCCGCCGCACTCCTGGCGCTGGCCGCTTGCCAGGACCCGGCCGCGCAGGCCGAAGCCCGGGTCGCTTCGCAGGTGCAGGCCAACGAGGTCGCGGCGGAACAGGCCGCAGCCGACTTCGACACCGCCTATGCCGCGGAGAACTGGGTGCTGGCCGGCGCCCAGGGCGACGTGCTGCTGGCGCGCTACCCGGACACGGCCGCGGCCGAGCGCATCCGCCCGCTGCACGAAGAGGCGCGGGCCAAGGGCAACCAGGTCCGCGAAGAGGCCCGGCTTGAAGCGCTCTGGGCCTACAACACCGAACCGGTGAAGGGCGGCAACCAGCTCTCCGCCGCGATCTTTTCGCGCGAAGGCGTGGACAGCGACGGCAGCGGCGCCAAGCCCGTGCGCCTGATCTTCCGCGACCACCCGGACTGGGGCCGCAGCAGCTACCTGGTGATGCAGGCCGGCGACTTCGACTGCTACGGCGCCTGCCGGGTCACGGTCACCGTGGACGATGCGGCGCCGAAGAAGATGGCGGCCAACCGGCCCGATACCGACGAGGCCATCGCCATGTTCATCGATGATGAGAAAGCGCTGTGGAAGATGATCGACGCCGCCGGGCGGCTGAGCGTGGAGTACCCGGTCAAGGCCGGCGGTACGCGCACGGCGGTGTTCGAGGTGGGCGGGCTGGACCGCGGCAAGCTGCCGGCCTGGAACTGACGCCACGGCCGCACGTGGCGGCCTTCAGTCGAACCAGAGCAAGGGCAGGTCGACGTTGAGCGAGATGTTGCGGAAGTCGCCGGTCGCGCGGCCGACGGCCTCGACGTCATGGCAACCCTCGGGCAGCGCCCGCTTGCCGGCCGCCAGGTAGCTTGCGCCGATGGTGCGGGTGCTGACCGAGTGCGGCAGCGGCCCCAGCGTCTGTTCGCTGGCCGCGCCGACCTCCTTGCCGTTGATGCGCAGACGCAGCGACACGGTGCCGCCGGGGTCGTTTTCGTCGCCCTGGATGCGGGTCTTGGCGGAGAACATCACCACACCGTTGTGCCCCTGCGGAATGCAGGCACGGCCCTTTCCGACGACCACGTCGCGGCCCAGCGGCGGGCACTTTTCCGGCCGGAACCCGTTGGTGCCGATGCAGGTGTAGGCGTAGCGGCGATGGTGGCCGTTCGCCTGGTAATCGTGTTTCCGCGTCAGGCCGCGGCCGACCACGCGCATGCCGCCGGCCAGCGTCACCAGGCGTGCGCCACGGCCCACGCGATAGCGGGCGGCGTTGGTGCTGGCCATCATCGGCCGGTAATAGGGCGATTCGGTAGCAACCAGCTGTACGTCGCTGTTGGCCGGCGGATCCGGGTACAGCGCCTGGACGAACATCGGCGCCTGCACCTCGGCGCCGAGCGCGAACAGGTCGTTGATGGACCAGGTGGCCGAGTCCAGCGGCGATTCGCGGCCGTTCAAGAACAGCCCCCACATCGCATCGCCTGGAGACTGCGAGACGTAGCTGTGCCCTGACCCCATCGCAACGACCGGCCCGGACGAGTTGCCTGCCGCCGCGCTGAGCAGGGTGCTGCGGCCGCGTTCCGGGATCGGCGTGCCCTCGGGCGTATCGCGCGTATCGAAGTCCAGCCAGGGCGACGCGTCTTCCATCCGCATCTCGACCACGCGGGCCGCGGGTTCGACAAGGATCGACAGATTGGCCCCGGCCTTGACCACGGCCTTGCCGCCTGCAGCGCGGGCGTGCAGCGCGACGTGCACCGGGCCGGGACCGGCACGCACTGCGCCGATCGCGTTGAAGGCGTGCTGGTTCGGCGCGCGCGAACCGCGCCAGTCGATGATGCTGTCGTTGGATACCGGCCTGCCGTCAACGGTGATAAAGGCGTTGGCCTGTGCCGCGTCAAGCGGCGCATGGACACCGTCGGACTGCAGGTAGATCCACGCGGCGCGGGGCATGTCGAGCGTGGCTTCGAGCAGCAGCCTGGGGCCGCCGTCCAGGGTGCGGTCGGCCTCGAGCTGCAGGTAGCGCGACCCAGGGGCCGCGGCCTGCGCCGGCTGCCATGTGGTCGCCGCCAGCGCGGCCACCGCCAGCACGGCTGCCACGACCAGCCGCTTGGTCAAAGCGCGTAGCCGAACTGCTGCCTGAACTGCGCCGCGAACTCGTCGTAGTCGAAGCGCTGGTTCTGCGTGCCGGGGTGCTCGACCTTCAGCGCCCCCATCAGGTTGCCGATGCGGCCGATGGTTTCCCAGTCGTAGCCTTTCTCGATGCCGAACAGCAGGCCGGCGCGGAATGCGTCGCCACAGCCGGTCGGGTCGGTGACCCGGGTCTCGTGCGCAGGCGGCACGTCATGGGTCTTGCCGTTGGCGTAGATCACCACGCCCCGGGGACCGCGCGTGGTGATGTAGGCCTTGACCTTGCCGGCGATGGTCACCTCGTCCCAGCCGGTGCGTTCCTGCAGCAGGTTCGACTCGTAGTCGTTGACGGTGACGTAGTCGGCCTGTTCGATGAAGGCGCGCAGCTCCTCGCCGTTGAACAGCGGCATCGCCTGGCCCGGATCGAAGATGAAGGGGATGCCGGCCTCGGCGAATTCCTTCGAGTTCTGGATCATGCCCTCGTAGCCGTCCGGGCTGACGATGCCGATGGTCACGCCGGGTACGTCACGGACGTGGTTCTCGTACGAGCGCATCATCGCGCCGGGGTGGAAGGCGGTGATCTGGTTGTTGTCGAGGTCGGTGGTGATGAACGCCTGCGGCGTGAACAGCTCCGGGATTTCCCTGACGTGGCCGAGCGGGATCCCGAGCTCGGCGAAGTACTCGCGATAGGGTCCGAAGTCCTGGCCGACGGTCGCCATCGGGATCGGGTCGCCACCCAGCAGCTTGAGGTTGTAGGCGATGTTGCCGGCGCAGCCGCCGAACTCGCGGCGCATCCGCGGCACCAGGAACGAGACGTTCAGGATGTGCACCTTGTCCGGCAGGATGTGGTTCTTGAACTGGTCGGGGAACACCATGATGGTGTCGTAGGCCAGGGAACCGCAGATCAGTGCAGGCATCGGGGAAATGCTCCGGGGGGCTGTTGCCGGCCCTGCGGGACGGCGTTTTTCGGGGATATCGCGCAATGCCGCGGACCGGCGGCGACGTCGGCGCGACCCCTTCGGGGCCAGGCCGCCGCACAGGTTAGCCCCGCCGTCCCGCCGGGCCAAGCCGCACGGCGTCGGCCGGGGCGTTTTTCCTTGCCGGGGCAGGGGGTGGTTGCTACGCTTGATGATCCGGTTTTCTCCGGGAATTCCCCCGTTCCCGCCCCCTCCTGACGGACGCGCGCCCCCGATGTTCAAGAAGTTCCGCGGCATGTTCTCCAATGACCTGTCCATCGACCTGGGCACGGCCAACACCCTCATTTTCGTCCGCGGCCAGGGCATCGTGCTCAACGAGCCGTCGGTGGTGGCCATCCGCCAGGACCGCAACGGCGGCCCGAGGGCGGTCGCCGCGGTCGGCAGCGAGGCCAAGCAGATGCTCGGCCGCACGCCAGGCCACCTCACCACCCATCGGCCGATGAAGGACGGCGTGATCGCCGACTTCACCTATACCGAGGAAATGCTCAAGTACTTCATCCGCAAGGTGCACAAGGGCCGCTTCCTGCGGCCCAGCCCGCGGGTGCTGATCTGCGTCCCGGCCGGGTCCACCCAGGTGGAGAAGCGCGCCATCAAGGATTCGGCGATGGAGGCCGGTGCCCGCGACGTCTCGCTGATCGAAGAGCCAATGGCCGCCGCGATCGGCGCCGGGATGCCGGTGACCGAGGCGCGCGGCTCGATGGTGGTCGACATCGGCGGCGGCACCACGGAAGTCGCGGTGATCGCGCTCAACGGCATCGTCTATTCGCAGTCCGCGCGCATCGGCGGCGACCGCTTCGACGAGTCGATCATCAACTACGTGCGCCGCAACCACGGCATGCTGATCGGCGAGGCCACGGCCGAGCGGGTCAAGATCGAACTCGGCTGCGCATACCCGCAGGAGAAAAACCTGGAGACCGAGATTTCCGGCCGTCACCTGGCCGAAGGCGTGCCGAAGATGGTCAAGATCAGCTCCAGCGAAGTGCTCGACGCGCTGCGCGAGCCGTTGATGGGCATCGTGGCCGCGGTGCGCCAGGCCCTGGAGCAGACCCCGCCGGAACTCAGCGCCGACGTCGCCGAGCGCGGCATCGTGCTCACCGGTGGCGGCGCCCTGCTGCGCGACATCGACCGCCTGCTGAGCGAGGAGACCGGCCTGCACGTCCAGGTGGCCGAGGATCCGTTGACCTGCGTGGCCCGCGGCGGTGGCCGTGCGCTGGAGCTCCTGGACATGCACGGCAACGAGTTCTTCGCGTCGGAGTGACCTGACCGACCGCGACCCAGACAGTGTCCCACTACGCCGGTCCCGCCGCCCCCCGATCCAGTGACGTCGCCGGCACGCTGAAGCTGCTGGCCTACCTCGCACTGTCGGTGACGCTGCTCGTGCTCGACCACCGCGGCGACTGGTTGGCCCAGGCGCGCGGGCATGCCAGCGTGGCCGTGCAGCCGGTGTGGTGGCTGGCAGGATTGCCCGCGCGCCTGGGCGAAAGCGTTCGCGACGATGCCGCCAGCCGGACCCGCCTGTCCGAAGAGAACCGCCACCTGCGCAACGAGCTGCTGCTGGGCGCCGCGCGCCAGGCGCGCCTGCAGGTCGAAGCCGAGGAGAACGCGCGCCTGCGTGGCCTGCTTGGCGCCGCCGAGCGCGGCAGCCAGGACGTGCAGCTCGCGCCCATCCTCGACGTCGACCTGGACCCCACCCGGCAGCGGCTGATGCTCAACGCCGGTACCCGCGCCGGCGTGCGCCGCGGGCAGGCGGTGATCGATGCCGGCGGCCTGGTCGGGCAGGTGATCGAGGCCACGCCGACCACCGCCGTCGTGCTGCTGCTGACCGATCCCGACCACGCCGTGCCGGTGGCGGTGGCGCGCACCGGCGTGCGCCTGATCGTCTACGGCACCGGCCGCAGCGACGTGCTGGAGCTGCGCAACGTGCCGCTGTCGAGCGACGTGCGCACCGGTGACGTCGTGATCACGTCCGGGCTGGGCGGCCGCTTCCCGCCGGGCTTCCCGGTGGGCCGGATCGCGGCGCTGCGCCCCGATGACAGCCGCGCGTTCCTGGTCGGCGACGTCGATGCCGCGGCCCAGCTGGACCGCGGCCGCGACGTGCTGCTGCTTCGGGAGCAACCCTTGCTGCCGGACAGGGCGCCGTCGGAGTCGGAAGCCGGCGCAGGCCCCGAAGCCGATGCCGCGCCGCCGGCCGCCGACGCGCCGCCGGCCGATGTCGCGCCTTCGGCCGCTGACGCGCCGGCCGACGCCTCCCCGGCTCCCGGAGCCGCGCGATGAGCGGGCGTGATCGCGGCTGGGTTTTGCCGGTGAGCGTACTGCTGGCCCTGCTGCTCGGCCTGCTGCCGATGCCCGCCCTGCTGCAGCCGCTGCGCCCCTACTGGCTGGCGCTGGTGCTGGCCTACTGGGTGATCGAGGACAGCGAGCGCGTCGGCCTGGGCTTCGCCTTCGGCGCTGGCCTGTTGGCCGATCTCGCCTTCGGTGGCCTGCTCGGCGAACAGGCCCTGCGGCTGGTGGTGATGACCTTCATCCTGCAGCGCTTCCGGACCCAGCTGCGCTTCTTCCCGATGCCACAGCAGGCGCTGGCGATC
The DNA here is from genome assembly GCF_039548455.1 of Luteimonas sp. MJ250. Lineage (NCBI taxonomy): Bacteria > Pseudomonadati > Pseudomonadota > Gammaproteobacteria > Lysobacterales > Lysobacteraceae > Luteimonas > Luteimonas sp. MJ250. The sequence goes on from NZ_JBCLVB010000011.1 coordinate 341,370, forward strand.
GGTGGCCTGCTGCTCAACGACCGCGTGATCAGCACCGTGATCCATCTCGGCCTGGGCGAGCCGGTGCTGCCGTTGGCGTACTGGTGGGCGCCGCTGCCGGGCATGCTGCTGTGGGCACCGCTGTTCGTGCTGCTTGACGCGCTGCGGATCCGCCGCGGCGCGCACCGGTGATGTCGGGTCCGCGAGGCCGCCGGCTTCGCAACGCCGAGGCCGAGGCGCGCCTGTTCCGCGGGCGTGCCCTGATCGGCTTTGCCGTGGTCGTGCTGGCGCTGGGAGGGCTGGCCGGCTGGTACTTCAAGCTGCAGGTGCTCGATCACGACGATTACGCCAGGCGTTCGCACGCCAACCGCATCAAGCCGCGGCCGGTGGTGCCCGGACGCGGCCTGATCCTGGACCGAGAAGGCCGGATCCTGGCCGACAACGTGCCGGCCTACCGCCTCGACGTGACCCCCGAGGAGGCCGGCGACATCCCCGCGCTGGTGGATGCGCTGTCGGAGCTGGTGGAGCTCGCGCCCGAGGACATCGAGCGCTTCGAGGCCGCGCGCAGGTCCACCCGCTCCTTCCGTGCGATTCCGCTGAAGCTGCGCATCAGCGACGAGGAGGCGGCACGCTTCGCGGTCGAGCGCTGGCGCTTCCCGGGCGTCGAACTGGTGCCCTACCTCAACCGTCGCTACCCCTATGGCGATCTGCTGGCGCACGTGGTCGGCTACGTCGGGCGCACCGACGAAAGCGACATCGAGCGCTTCGGTGAAGCCCATGCGGTGTTCACCCATACCGGGCGCACCGGCCTGGAGCGGTATTACGACGAAGCCCTGCGCGGCGGGGTCGGCTATGAGCAGGTCGAAACCAACGTCGAGGGCCGGGCCCTGCGCAGGGTCGGCCTGGTGCCCGCGACCGCGGGCGCCGACCTGAAGCTGTCGCTGGACGTCGAGCTGCAGCGCGCGATGGTGCTGGCCTTCGGCGAGATGCAGGGTTCGGCGGTGGCGGTGGACCCGGCCACGGGCCAGGTGCTGGCGATGGTCAGCCTGCCCAGCTACGACCCCAACCTGTTCGTGAACGGCATTTCCACCACCGATTACCGCCGGCTGATGGACGACCCGGCGCGTCCGCTGTTCAACCGCAACGTGCTGGGCGGCGGACCGCCGGGCTCGATCGTGAAGCCCTTCATGGCACTGGCCGGCCTCGACAGCGGCCTGCGCACGCCGGAAAGCCGGGTGTTCTCCACCGGCGAGTTCTTCATCCCCGGGCAGAGCCGCGGCTACCGCGACGCCGGGCGCGGCGCCGGCTGGGTCGACCTGCGCGACTCGATCTCGCGCTCGATCAATTATTACTACTACAAGCTCGCCTACGATATGGGCATCGACCGCCTGGCGGAGTACATGCACCGCTATGGTTTCGGCGAGCCCACCGGCATCGACCTGACCGGTGAGACCTCGGGGATCGTGCCTTCGCGCGAATGGAAGCTGGGCAACAGCCGCGAGCCCTGGTACCCCGGCGAGACGGTGATCGCCGGCATCGGCCAGGGCTACTGGGTGGCCACGGCGCTGCAGATGGCGCGTGGGACCGCCGCGATCGCCAATGGCGGCGCCCTGCATCCGCTGCGCCTGGCGGCCGAGCGACGCAGCGGCTACGACCTGCCCTGGGCGCCGCTGGCGGGCGCTCCGGCCGCGCGCATCAGCGACAGCCCGGCGCACGTGCGCGCGGTGCAGGAGGGCATGGAGGCGACCATCCACGGCCGCGGCACGGCGACGGCCATGGCCCGCGGCGCGCCGTACCGGATGGCCGGCAAGACCGGCACCGCGCAGCGGGTCAGCCGCCGCGGCAACGTCAGCCTGGATCCCCGTACCTTGCCCTACCACCTCCGCCACCAGGCGCTGTTCGCGGGCTACGCGCCTGCGGAGCACCCGACCATCGCCCTGGTGGTGGTGGTCGAACACGGCGGCTACGGCGGCTCCACCGCGGCACCGATCGCGCGGAAGATCTTCGATGCATGGCTGCTGGGCGCGGTGCCGGAGCCCATCGCCGTGGCCGATGGCGTCACCGTGCCGCCGGTCGACCTGTTCGAAGACGTGGTCGGCAGCGCGTTCCCGGGCCCGGGGGCGCAGCTGCTGGAACCGGTGGCAGTCGATCCCCCGGCATTCGACGTCGCCCCCCCGGGCGCGGCCGTGGAGCCACGGCCATGAACGAGATCCTCCGCTTCCTGCTGGACCTGGTGCTGCGCTTCGTGCGCACCCTGGACTGGATCCTGCTGGGTGCACTGCTGGCGCTGATGGGCATCGGTCTGGCGGTGCTGCACAGCGCCGGGGGCCAGAACCCCGCCCTGGTGACGTCCCAGGCTGCGCGCTACGGCGTCGGCCTGGGCGTGCTGTGGCTGCTGTCGCGGGTGCCGCCGCTGCGCCTGCGCGATGCATCGCCGGCCGCGTACCTGCTGTCGCTGCTGCCGCTGGTGGCGGTGCTGTTCCTCGGCACCGGGCGCAGTGGCGCGCACTGGCTCAACCTCGGCGTGTTCTATTTCCAACCTGCGGAGTTGCTCAAGCTCAGCCTGCCGATGATGGTGGCCTGGTACCTCAACGCGCGCCCGCAGCCGGCGGGCTTCGTGGCCACGGTGGTGGCGATGCTGCTGGTGGCGCTGCCCACGGGGCTGATCCTGCTGCAGCCGGACTTCGGCACCGCGATGCTGGTCGCGGCCAGCGGCGTGTTCGTGATCTACCTGGCCGGGATGTCGTGGTGGTGGTTCGTGGCCGCCGGCGCGGCGGCGGCGGCGGCGGCGCCAGCGGCCTGGTTCTGGATGCTGCGGCCCTACCAGAAGGACCGCATCCTCACCTTCCTCGACCCCGAGTCGGATCCCCTGGGCGCGGGCTGGAACATCATCCAGTCGAAGATCGCCATCGGTTCCGGCGGCCTGCGTGGCCAGGGCTGGGGCGAGGGTTCGCAGTCGCACCTGAACTACGTGCCCGAGCACACCACCGACTTCATCTTCGCGGTGCTGTCGGAAGAGTTCGGCTGGGTCGGCGTGGTGACCGTGCTCTCGCTGTACATGGTGGTGGTGGGCCGTTGCCTGTGGATCGCGGCAGACTCGCGCGACGGCTTCGGTCGCCTGCTGGTCGGCGCGCTCGGCCTGTCGCTGTTCGTCTATGTGCTGGTCAACGGCGGCATGATTTCCGGACTGCTGCCGGTGGTCGGCGTGCCGATGCCGCTGCTGAGCTTCGGTGGCACCGCGGCGGTGTCGCTGCTCGCGGGCATGGGCGTGGTGATGGCGGTCGGCGCGCATCGCCCGGTGCGCAAGCGTTGAGCCCCTCGCCGGCAGCGGCCGTTCACGTGGCGACAGGGCATGCCCGCCGGGCAGCGTGATAACCTCGCGACCGATGGTCAAACGCCCCCTAGCACTCGTATCCGCCTCGCTGGTGTCGCTCGCGCTGTTCGCCTGCGCGACTCCGGCCGAGACCGCCGCCGACGCCGCGTCCGCAGTCGCGGCATCGACGCCCGCCACAGCCAGCCCGGTGCCTGCCGGACCGGCGCCGCTGCCCGCGGTGCCGCAGCCGCCGGAACGCCCCGTCGCGCCGCCGTCGGTGACCGACCCGGCGATCCCGCAAGCGCAGCGCATCGCCGCCTTCGTCGACTACACCGCTGAGACCTATGGCGTCGACCGCCAGCGCATCCGCGACGTGCTTGCCGGCGCCGCGCACAAGCAGTCGATCATCGATGCGATGTCGCGCCCGGCCGAGGCCGTGCGTCCCTGGCGCGATTACCGCCCGATCTTCATCAACGATGCCCGCATCAGCGGCGGCAAGGCCTTCTACGCGGAGAACCGCGAAGCGCTGGACCGCGTTGCCGCGGAGACCGGCGTGCCGGCCGAGTACATCGTCGCGATCATCGGCGTCGAGACCAGCTATGGCCGCATCACCGGCAACCATCGCGTGGTCGATGCGCTGTACACGCTGGCCTTCGGCTTCCCCAAGCGCGCGCCGTTTTTCGCCGGCGAGCTGGCGCAGCTGTTCGCGCTCAACGCCGAAGAGCCGCAGCTCGACATCGCCGCGCTCAAGGGCAGCTATGCCGGCGCCATGGGCATGGGCCAGTTCATGCCTTCCAGCTATCGCCTGTGGGCGAAGGACGGTGACGGCGATGGCCGCCGCGACCTGCTTACGCACAAGCCCGACGTGTTCGCTTCCATCGCCAACTACTTCGTGATCCACGGCTGGGAGCGCGGTGCACCGGTGGTGGCGCGCGCCAGCCGCGACGGCGGTGCGGCCGATTTCAAGCCCGAGGGCCTGGAGCCGGCGCATCGCCTGTCCGAACTCGCCGAACGCGGCTATCGCCCGCTGCCCGGGCAGCCGGTGGCCGAGGGTGCGACGCTGCTTTCGTTCGATGGCGCCAGCGGCCCCGAATACTGGCTTGGCTACCGCAATTTCTACGTCATCAGCCGCTACAACCGCTCGCCGATGTATTCGCTGGCCGTGCACCAGCTGGCGCAGGCGATCGCGGGGCGCGAACCGCAATGAGCAGCCGGCGCGCGAGACTCGCGTGCTGGTGGACCGCCGCCGCCGCCGCCGCCCTGCTGGCCGGCTGCGCGGGCTCGCCCAGCAAGCACGCGCCTCCGGAAGAGCCGGCTCCGGCCACGGCTGATGGCAAGGGTCCGCGGGTTTCGCCCTATGCCCCGGCGCAGGAAGACCCGTCGACGCGCGGCGACTACGTGGCCGGCGGCCTGTACAAGCCGGGCGTCGCGGACACGACGCCGGACTACGTTCCCGACGTGGACGCGATTCCGGAGCCGGATGTCGTGGCCCTCGAGCGTTCGCGCTACGGCAACCGCTCGCCGTACAAGGTGCAGGGCAAGTCCTACCGGGTGCTCGAAGACGCCACGGGCTTCGTCGAGACCGGACAGGCCTCCTATTACGGCCAGAAGTTCCACGGCCGCCGGACCTCCAACCAGGAGGTCTACGACATGTACGCGTTCACCGCGGCCCACAAGTCGCTGCCGCTGCCGAGCTTCGCGCGGGTGACCAACCTCGACAACGGCCAGTCGGTGGTGGTGCGCGTGAACGACCGCGGGCCTTTCCACGAAGGCCGCGTGGTCGACCTGAGCTACGCCGCCGCGGTCAAGATCGGCGTGCATCCGCGCGGCACCGCGCGGGTCGAGGTGCGCGCGCTGGATGCCGGCGAGAACGCGCGCCACGAACCCGATACTCGCGTCGCCGCGGTCGACCCGGCCACCGGGCTGCCGCCCGGGGTGCGCGTGGCCACCGGTCGCCCGCAGCCCATGCCGCCGAGCGGGCTGGACGGGCTGGTCGCAGCGCTGCCGGCATCGCAGGCGGTGGCCCCCGGTCCCGCTGCCGCGGAAGCGCGCGCCGTGACGCCTTCCGCCGCGGTGGTCGCACCGGTCGCCGCGCCCGCTTCCGCAGATGGCGACTGGCGGTTCGACATGCGCCAGGACGGGCGCGCGATGACCGCAGACGAGTTCGACGCCTGGATGAAGTCCCGCCGCGCGCGCGTCGCGACCGGGCGGCCGGGAAAGCCCGATCCCTACGGCTCGGCCGCCGCCGGTGCGGCCGTGGCGGCCTCCTCCGCGGTGGACGCCGGCGCCGTCACCGTGGTCCCGCCCGCCGTGGCGCCGGTGAAGGTCACCCCGGCTGCTGTCGGGGCGAACGATCCGTCTTCGCCGCTCCCGACCACATCGGCTGCGGGCGTGCTCCTGCAGGTCGCGGCCTTCGGCTCCCGCGACAACGCCGAGCGTGCGCTCGCCCTGCTGCGCGGTGCCGGGATCGGCGGCGCACGCCTGCATGACGGCACGGCCGCGGGCAAGCCCGTGTGGCGCCTGCGCGTGGGGCCGGTGGCGCCCGCGGGCGTCGCCGAGCTTGGCGCGCGCGTCGCCAGCCTGGGCTTCGGTGCGCCGCATCCGGTCCGCGAGTGATGCGGAACGTGCATGGCTGACGCGCACGGTTAAAATGAGCGTCTGTCCCCGCCGTCTGCCGTCCGCCTGCCGATGGCCCGAAATCCCCGGAGTCCCACGCCTGATGAAAGCCCACGCCGTCCGCGTCGCGCTGTTCGCCGCTGTATCCGTCGCCACGCTCGGCCTCGCCTTTGCCCAGGATCCCGCGCCCGCTGTGCCCGCTCCCGCTCCCGCTCCCGCTGCGCCCGCCGCGCTGAGCGAGGCGTTGCCGGTGCCCGAGGCACCTGCCATCACCGGCACGGCGTGGGCGCTGATGGACTTCGCCACCGGCCAGATCCTGGCCGGCGACAGTGTTGATGAGCGCGTCGAGCCGGCCAGCATCACCAAGGTGATGACCAGCTACGTGATCGCGGCCGAGATGGCGGCGGGCAAGGTCGGCGCCGACGACGACGTGATGATGAGCGTCAATGCCTGGCGCACCGGCGGCGCCGGCACCGACGGCAGCTACAGCGGCTTCGAGGTCAACAAGACCGCCAAGCTGCTCGACATGGAAAAGGGCATGACGGTGCAGTCCGGCAACGACGCCGCGATCGCCCTGGCCGAGCATATCGCCGGCTCCGAGGACGCGTTCGCCTCGCTGATGAACGCCTATGCCGCGCGCATCGGCATGGAGAACTCGCACTTCGTCAATTCCCATGGCCTCTCGGCGCCGGAGCACTATTCGACCGCGCGCGACCTGGCGTTGCTGGGCCGTGCGCTGGCGCGTGACTTCCCCGAGCACTACGCCTTCAACGCGATCAAGGAATTCACGGTCGGGCCGATCACCCAGCGCAACCGCAACATCCTGCTGTGGCGCGACCAGAGCGTGGACGGCATCAAGACCGGCCATCACTCGGGCGCCGGCTACTGCCTGATGGCCTCGGCCAAGCGCGGCGACCAGCGCCTGATCTCGGTGGTGATGGGCTCCACCAGCGAAGCGCAGCGCGCCACCGATTCGCAGGCGCTGCTGAACTGGGGCTTCCGCTTCTTCGAGACCCACGAGCTGTATGCCGCCGGCAAGCCGGTGGCGACGCAGAAGGTCTGGAAGGGCCAGGCCAATGAACTCGATCTCGGCGTGGCCGAGCCGCTGCTGGTCAGCATGCAGCGCGGCCAGTACGCGAAGCTGCAGCCGAGCATGGACGTGCCGCGCACCCTGGTGGCGCCGATCGCGCTTGGCCAGGCCGTGGGCAAGGTGCGGGTGATGCTTGACGGCAAGCTGGTGGCCGAGGCGCCGCTGGTGGCGCTGGAAGAAGTCCCGGAAGCCGGGTTCTTCAAGCGCCTGTGGCACGAACTGCTGATGTGGTGGCAGTCGCTCTGAGCGTCAGCGGGCAAGCGAGAGCTGGGTGGAGTTGACCCAGCCGCGGTTGCCGAGTTCGTCCTCGACCTCCCACATCGTCCCGTCCTTGAGCCCGGTGGGATAGAGCATCATCCCTGGATCCAGATCGCGCACCGCGCCGCCGCGGCCGTCGGCGGCCTTCAGCAGCCGCCCGGGCCGGGTCATGCTCACCGCCTGCGTGGCGTTGGCCGCGGATGCGTCGGACGGCAGCCCGCCGAGCTGCGCCACCAGGTCCGAATACGCCTGGATGTACGCCTGGGCCACCACCTGGCCGATCTCGGTGTTGGCGTAGCCGGAGGCACCGCCCGCGACCAGGGCACCGGCGATATGGCCGCCACCGCCGCGCCAGCCGACATCGGTCTTGGTGGCGTGGCCTTCGGTCATGGCGACCTGCTCCGACGAGCGCGCGTCGGTGACGGTGAGCACCACGTCGGCGCTGCTGCGCTTGAGGTTGATGCCGCCGACCACCGCCGCGGCGCGCCGGTTGCCGAGCAGGCCACCGACCAGGCCGCCGATATCGGTGCCGCCGGCGTTGCGGTTCTGCGATATCACGTCGGGCACCAGCACGTAATCCGCGGCGCGGATCTGCCCCTTGCCGATATTGGAGCCGCCGCGCAGCTCGCCCGAGGACGCCAACGCGCGCTCGGCCTGCATCGCCTGCATGCCCTGGCCGCGATCGACGAGGGTGAAACAGCGCGACCGGTTCACATAGACCTTGATCAGCGCCGCCGGCGACGCCAACCGTTGGCCGGTCCACCAGTTCTGGCCGCTGGGCTCCATCACCGCGATCGTGCCGAGGCTGCGTGCGCAGACCGGCACGTCGGAGGGCTGGGACTGGGCCAGGACAACGGCGGGCGCGGCGAGCAGGCAGGCGGCGAGGGCGGCAGCGAGAACGGTACGGGGCATGGCGGAGCTCCTTGCGGATATGGATTCCTTCCATCGTCAAACGCGGCCCGCGCCTGCCAGCGGACGCCCTGCGTTTCGGTACCGGGCCACGGTGTTGCGGCGCTGGCGTTGGGATCGCCCGGCGCCGGCCCCATAATCGGGCAATGGAAATCAAGTCCGACAATCCTGAACACGGCTTCCAGTTCCCGGGTGATTTCGAGATCACCGCCATGGGTCCGGCCTCCGCCAGGCTGGAAGTCGAGGTCCCGAACCTGCTGCGCGCAGCGGGCCTGGCCGTGGTCCATGAGACGCTCACCGCCAGGCCCTCCAGCGGCGGCCGCTACGTTTCGGTGCGGATCAGCTTCCGCGCCAACTCGCGCGAAGAGTACGACAGCGCGCACGCCGCGCTGCGCGAGCATCCAGAGGTGAAGTGGACGCTGTAGCCGGCACGCGCGCGCTGCTGGTCCACGACCTCGGCCGCCGCGCCTACGAGCCGGTCTGGCGCGCGATGCAGGCCTTCACCGACGCCCGCGGCGACGACACTCCCGACGCGCTGTGGCTGGTCGAGCACGACCCTGTGTTCACCCTCGGCCAGGCCGGCAAGCCCGAGCACGTGCTGGCGCCGGGCGACATCCCGGTGCTCAAGGTCGACCGCGGCGGCCAGGTGACCTATCACGGCCCCGGCCAGCTGGTCGCGTATCCGCTGCTCGACCTCAGGCGCCTGGGCATCGGCGTGCGCGAGTACGTCTGCCGCATCGAGCAGGCGATCATCGACACCCTGGCCGTTTGGGGCATCCATGCGCAGCGCCGCGAGGGCGCGCCGGGCGTCTACGTGGACAGCGGCGCCAAGATCGCCGCGCTCGGGATCCGCGTGCGCCGCGGCTGCACCTTCCACGGCCTGGCGTTCAACATCGCCATGGATCGCGACCCCTTCCAGCGCATCAACCCCTGCGGCTACGCCGGGCTGGAAACGACCTCGGTGGTAGAATGTGGCGGTCCCGCAAGCCTCGACGCCGCCCGGCCCGCGCTGGTTGCGGCGCTTGCCGCGCAGTTTGGTTTGGCGGCTGTCGAGATCGCGGAAGAAGGAGTTTTTGCCACGGATTTACGCGGATAGGCGCGGATCAGGCAAGAGCGCAATCAACTGGGCTTTTCAGCTTTATCCGCGTTCATTCGCGTGAATCCGTGGCCAAAAAAACATGACCGACACCTCCGCCGCCAAGTCCATCCCGCTCGCAGTCGTCAGCAGCGAGCCGCCGCCTTCGCTGGTGCCGGGGGTGAAGCAGGTGGCGGGCGACAAGATCGGGCGCTCGCCGGTGGCGTTCGTGGATGCGCCGGTGCTGCGCAAGCCGTCGTGGATCCGGGTGCGGATCCCGTCCAACGGCGCCGTCGCGGCGCTGAAGTCGAAGCTGCGCAAGAACCGCCTGGTCACGGTCTGCGAGGACGCGAGCTGCCCGAACATCCATGAGTGCTTCGGCCACGGCACGGCGACCTTCATGATCCTTGGAGAGGTCTGCACCCGCCGCTGCAGCTTCTGCGACGTCGCCCACGGCCGGCCGAAGCCGCCCGATGCCGACGAGCCGCGCCGCCTGGCCGAGACCGTCGCCGACATGGGGCTGAAGTACGTGGTGGTGACCTCGGTCGACCGCGACGACCTGCGCGACGGTGGGGCCCAGCACTTCGTCGATTGCATCGCGGCCATCCGCGAGGCCACGCCGGGCACGAAGATCGAGATCCTGACTCCGGACTTCCGCGGCAAGGGCCGCATGGACCGCGCGCTGGAGATCCTGGCCGCCAACCCGCCGGACGTCTTCAACCACAACGTCGAGACCGTGCCGGACCTGTACCGCAACGTCCGCCCGGGCGCCGACTACCAGTGGTCACTGACCCTGCTGCAGCGCTTCAAGGCCCAGCACCCGGAGGTCGCTTCCAAATCCGGCATCATGCTCGGCCTCGGCGAGACGCAGGAGCAGGTTGAAGCCACGCTGCGCGACCTGCGCGCGCACGACGTCGAGATGATCACCATCGGCCAGTACCTGCAGCCCAGCGCGCATCACCACCCGGTGTTGCGCTACTGGACGCCGGAGGAGTTCAAGGCCTTCGAGGACTACGGCATGGCGCTGGGCTTCACCCACGTCGCGTCGGGCCCGCTGGTGCGCTCCTCGTATCACGCCGACCGCCAGGCAGCGGACGCGGGCTTCGCCAGCTGAGCGGCCGCGGCATCGGACCGGTGCCGCGTGGCGAATTGTTCACACCCAACCCCGCGGCCGCGGTTAGAGTGGTTTCGGGCGTCAATACGCGACTTCCAGCACTGTCCGGTTCCTGTTCTGGCCGGCACGGTGCGGGGTAGCGACGCACCTCCCCACGTGAGCATCGAGCCGACCGCATGAAAGCACGCCAAGCCCTGTCCGTCACCGCCGTTGCCCTGGCGCTGGCCATGCCCCTGGCGCTGATGGCGCGCGCCGACGGCGACGCCATCCCGGCGGCGCCGACCGGGGACCACGAGACCACGTCCAGGCTGGTCTACGGGCTGCTGTCCGACAGCCGCTATGCCTACCGCCCGCGCGGGCTCGACGCCACGCTGTCGCAGGAGATCTTCAAGCGCTACCTCGAGGCGCTGGACGGCAACAAGCTGTTTTTCGACGCCCCGGACGTTGCGCGCTTCCAGCGCTACGAGGCGCAGATGGGCCCCGCGGTCCGCCAGGGCGACACCGGTCCGGCGATGGAGATGTACGCGCTCTACAAGCAGCGCGTGGCTGAGCGCGTGGAGTACGCGCGCGGCCTGCTGGAACAGGACATCTTCGATTTCGAGGGCGAGGAGCGCTGGTACTACGATCGCGAGGACGCGCCCTGGGCTGCCGACCGCGCCGAACTCGACGCGCTGTGGAAGAAGTCGGTGCGCAACGACTGGCTGCGCCTGAAGCTTGCCGGCAAGGAGCCCGCCGAAATCCGCGCGACGCTGGACAAGCGCTACGCCAACATTTCCACCAGCGTCGAGCAGCTGAACAACGAGGACGCGTTCCAGACCTTCCTCAACGCCTACACCGCGTCCATCGATCCGCATACCGACTACTTCAACCCGCGCACTGCCGGCCTGTTCAACCAGAGCATGTCGCTGTCGCTGGAGGGCATCGGTGCGCAGCTGCAGAAGCAGGACGACGTGGTGGTGATCCGCGAGCTGATCGCCGGCGGTCCCGCCGCGACCAGCAACAAGTTCACCCCCGGAGACCGCATCGTCGGCGTCGGCCAGGGCACGAGCGGGCCGATGGACGACGTGATCGGCTGGCGCATCGACGACGTGGTCGAGAAGATCAAGGGCAGTGCCGGCACCCAGGTGCGCCTGGACGTGGTGCCGGTGGAGGCGCTGCTCGACAGCGAGCCGGTGCGCATCACCCTGACCCGCGCCAAGATCCGCCTGGAAGAGCAGGCCGCCAAGTCCAAGCTGATCGAGATCCCGGCGGGCCCGGCCGGCGATGCCAAGCGCATCGGCGTGATCGAACTGCCGGCGTTCTACCAGGACTTCGAGGGCCGGCGCAGCCGCAATGGCGACTACGCCTCGGCCACGCGCGACGTCGCCCGGATCCTCGGCGAGTTCCGCGAGCAGGGCATGGACGGCATCGTGCTCGACCTGCGCAACAACGGCGGCGGCTCGCTCAACGAGGCGGTCGAGCTCACCGGCCTCTTCATCGATACCGGCCCGGTGGTGCAGGTGCGCGAATCCGGTGGACGGGTTGCGGTGGAAGCCGACCGCAAGGCCGGCGTCTCCTGGGACGGTCCGCTGGCGGTGCTGGTCAACCGCGCTTCGGCCTCGGCGTCCGAGATCGTCGCCGGTGCCATCCAGGACTATGGCCGCGGCCTGGTGATCGGCGAGACCACCTTTGGCAAGGGCACGGTGCAGAACCTGTTCGACCTCGACCGCTGGCCCGCCAACGAGGGCACGCGCCATGGGCAGGTCAAGATGACCATCGCGCAGTTCTTCCTGCCCGGCGGCAGCAGCACCCAGAACAAGGGCGTGGTGCCCGACATCCGCTTCCCGGCGACGATCAACGCCACCGAGTTCGGCGAGAGCACCTACGACAATGCGCTGCCCTGGACCCGGATTTCGGCCGTGCCGCACACCCGCTACGGCAACTTCGCGCCGCTGCTGCCGCGGCTGGATGAGCTGCATGGCGGTCGCGTGGCGACCGACCGCGAGTTCCAGTGGTGGAAGGAGGACGTGGCCGAGTTCCGCGCCGAGGCCGACAAGGACTACATCTCGCTCAACGAGGCCGAACGCCGCACCGAGCGCGACCGCCAGGCCGCCAAGCGCAAGGACCGCCAGGAAGAGCGCAAGCGCCTGGGCCTCGACCTGGATCCGCTGGCCGAGCTTTCGGCCGACGATGGCCTGACCGCGAACGAGCGCGACATCGCCGCCGACACCGCGCGCGAGGACGCCGCCGAGAAGCGCCCGGACCCGCTGCTGCGCGAGTCCGCCGCGATCCTGGCCGACGCCGTGCGCCTGCTCGACGCCGACCGCCAGCTGTCGTCGGCGGTGCTGCCCGAGTCCACCGGCCCTGGGCGCTGGGCGCGCTGAGGGAGGCCCGGCCGAACCCGCGGTACCGCGCGCGCCGGCGGATCGCCCCCGGCGCATCGCACCCGTCGAATCGCACCCCCTGCAGGAGCAGCTGTAGCTGCGCCTGGTGTGGGAGCGGCCATGGCCGCGATCCGCGAGGCCTTGGCGCGGCGTAGAATCACCAGCCGGCAGATCGGTCGACGCCTGCCGCTCTTCCACTCCGCAATTTTCCCGCCCGGGTGCCGCAATGGGTGCTGCTTCGCCGTTCTCCGCTCCCGCCCGCACGCCGCCCGGCGCGATGGCGGTCGTCCTCGCGCTGGGCGCGGTCTATCTGGTCTGGGGCTCGACCTATCTCGGCATCCGCTTCGCGCTCGAGGGCGGCTATCCGCCGCTGCTGATGGCGGGGATGCGCTTCGTGGCCGCGGGTGCGCTGCTGTACGCCGTTCTGCGCCTGCGCGGCATGCCGGCGCCCACCCGCGCGCAGTGGCGCGACCTTGCGATCATGGGCACGCTGCTGCTCGGCCTGGGCAACGGCATGGTCTGCATCGCGCAGCAGACGGTGTCGTCGGGGCTTGCCGCGGTGGCGGTGGCCTCGTGCCCGCTGTGGATGGGCCTGTTCGCGGCGCTGCGCGGCGAGCGGCCTACCCGGATCGAGCTCATCGGCCTCGCAGTCGGCTTTGCCGGCGTGCTCTGGCTCAACGCCGGCAGCTCGCTCACCGCTTCGCCGCAGGGCCTGATCGCGCTGCTGGTGGCACCGCTGGCCTGGGCCTTCGGCTCGGTGTGGAGCCGCAGCCGCGCGCTGCCTTCGCCGTTCATGACCGCGGCCGGGCAGATGCTCTGCGGTGGCGTGCTGATGGTGGCCGCGGGCTGGCTGCTGGGCGAGCGCTTCACGGAGGCGCCGACGCTGCGCGGCACGTTCTCGGTGGCCTACCTGACGGTATTCGGTTCGATCCTGGCGTTCTCCGCCTACGCCTGGCTGCTGCAGAACGTACGCGCCAGCCTTGCCAGCAGCTATGCCTACGTCAATCCGCTGATCGCGGTGGCGCTTGGCGCGTGGCTGGCTGGCGAGCGCTTCAGCGCGCATGACCTTGGCGCGATGGCGGTGATCCTGGCCGGCGTGGTCGCGATCACCCTGGCCAGCGCGCGCCGGCGCATGCGCAGCGCGCGCCCGGCCGCGGCAGCAACGCCGGTGGTCGCGGCCGGACTGGCGGTCGCCGCCGAGCAGTCGCTGCCGGACGCACCCGTGCCGGACATGGCGATGCCGCGGGCAGCGGCGGCCGACGCGCCGGAACCGCGCCGGTGAGCGCCAGCGCGCACACCCGCGGCCTGTGGATGGCGGTCGGAGCCTTCGTGATCTGGGGCCTGATGCCGCTGTACTGGCACCTGCTCAAATCCGTGCCGTCGATGCACGTGGTGCTGCACCGCGCGCTGTGGTCGGCGGTGCTGGTGGCGGCGTTCCTCACGCTGACCCGTGGCCGCGGCTGGCTGCGCGCGGTGCTGTCGCAGCCGCGCCTGGCGGGCATGCTGCTCGCCTCGGGGCTCCTGATCGGCTTCAACTGGAGCCTGTACGTGTGGGCGGTCAACGCCGGGCATGTGGTGGAAGCCAGCCTCGGCTATTTCATCAATCCGCTGCTCAACGTGGTGATCGGGGTGGTTTTCCTGCGCGAGCGCCTGGCGCCGGCGCAATGGGTGGCGGTGGCGCTGGCGGCCTGCGGCGTGCTCTGGCTGACCTTCAACTACGGCAGTTTCCCTTGGATCGCGCTGCTCCTGGCCGGCTCGTTCGCGATCTATGGCCTGATCCGCCGCTATGCCGCGGTCGATGCGGTGGCGGGGCTTGGCGTTGAAAACCTGTACCTGCTGGTGCCCGCGGCGCTGGCCCTGGCGTGGCTTGAAACGCAGGGCAGCGGAGGCTTTGTGTCCCTGGACTGGGGCGTTGGCAGCAACCTGCTGCTGGTGCTTGGCGGCGCGCTGACCGCGCTGCCGCTGATCGGCTTCGCCTACGCGGTACGGCAGGTGTCGCTGACCACGGTGGGCGTGCTGCAGTACCTGGCGCCGACGCTGCAGCTGCTGTGCGGCGTGCTGGTGCTGGGCGAGCCCTTCGGTCGCGACCGCGCGATCGGCTTTGCGGTCATCTGGCTGGGCCTGGCGGTATTCGCGGCCGACGGCTTCATCCGCGCGCGGCGGCGGATCGTGGCCCAGCAGGCCTGATTCGCGCACCGCGCGCCTGCTCAGGCCGCGCGCAGGGCGTCGGTCACCGGCATGGTCGCCGCGCGCAGCGCCGGGAACAGGCCGCCGATGAAGCCGATCGCCAGCGCCCACTTCAGGCCCTGCCACAGCAGCTCGGGCGACACCTTGAACTCGAAGGTGAGTTGGGACATGCCGCCGGCAAGCGTGGATGCGGTGTAGCCGTTGAACACCAGCCACGCCAGCAGCCCGCCAAGCGCGCCGCCGATCGCCGCCAGCAGCATGGTCTCCAGCATCACCGCCACCACCACCGGGATGCCGCGGAAGCCGATCGCGCGCAGGGTCGCGATCTCGCGCGCGCGCGATGCGACGCTTGCGAACATGGTGTTGAGCGCGCCGAACACCGCGCCGATGGCCATGATCGAGCCGACCACGATGCCGATGATGCGCAGCACCTTGGCGATGCCTTCCGACTGCGCCTGGAAGTACTCCAGCGTGGTCTGGGCCTCGACCTGCAGCCGCGGATCGGCGGCGAGCGTGGCCTTGAAGGCGTTGAATGCCGACGCATCGGTGAGGCGTGCGAAGACCGAGGCCCGGCTGCTGCCGCGGCGATAGGTGGTGGCGACGACTTCGGCGTCGGCCCACATTTCCGAGGCCATCGCATCGCCGGACTCGAACACGCCCACCACCGTCCAGGACTGGTTGCCCAGGCGGGCCTCGCTGCCCGGGTCCAGGCCGAGGAACTGGCGGCGTGCGCCGGTCCCGACCACCAGCTCGCGCTTGCCGGTCTCGAAGCGCCGGCCTTCCACCAGCTGCACGTTCGGACGCACGGCCCAGGCCATGTCGCCCACGCCGCGCAGCTGCACGCTGCCGTCGGCGTCGGCCTCGCCGCCGCGGATCGGCAGGTTGGCCGCGACCACGAGCTCCGGCGAAGCCAGCGGCCGGCCCTCGGCGTCGCGGGCGATTTCCGGCGCGCGCTCGATCGCGGTGATCGCGTCGCGCGACATCACCGACATCAGCTCGGCCGCCGAGCCGCCGCGAAGCACGATTGCGGTGTCTTCGTCGCCGCTGCTCGACACCGTGTGCTGGTAGCCCTCGGCCATCGCCAGCAGCGCCACCAGCACGCCGACCACGCCGGCGATGCCGATGATCACCACCGACGACGAACCCAGGCGCTGGGACAGGGTGCTGACGCCGACCCGGGTGACCGACGCTGCCTGCCGGCCGCTGCGCGTGGACAGCATCCACAGCGCGAAGGCCACGGCGACCGCGAGCAGGGCCGGCCACGGCAGCAGGATCCAGGCTGCGAGGAAGGCGACCAGCAGCAGCACCAGGACGGTGCCGCGCAGGAAAGGCTTGAGCTTCTTCATGGCGTGCTCCTAGCGGCCCGCAAGGGCGTCGACGATGTTCAGGCGCATGGCGCGGATCGCCGGCAGCGCGCCCACCAGCAGGCCGATGGCGAGCATCAGCCCCAGCCCCAGCAGCCAGCTCTCCAGGCCCACGGGCGGCAGGTTGACCACGCCGCCGCTGGCGGCGGTGGCGGCCTTGCCGATCACCGACGCCAGGCCCAGGCCGAGCGCGCCGCCGATCACCACCATCAGCATCGACTCGGCCAGCACCATCGCCAGCACGCTGGTGCTGGAAAAGCCGATCGTCTTCAGCACCGCAAGCTCGGAGGTGCGTTCGCGCACCGCCTGCGCCATGGTGTTGCCGGTGAGCAGCAGCAGGGTGAAGAACACCGCGCCCATGATCGAGCCCACGATCAGGCCGATGTCGGCCATCTGCTTGAGCTGGGACGCCATCGCCGCCTGCTCGTTCATGGTCTTGGTCTCGTGCGGCGAGTTCGCCGACAGCGCGTCGATCGCCTTGGCCGCCGCGTCGCTGCGGCGCACGTCGGACACGCGGCTGATGTACCAGCCGACGTCGCCGTCGACGTAGGGCGTGGACTCCTCGAAGTAGTCGTAGTGCATCAGCATCATCGCGCCGGTGAAGCCGCCGCTCTCGCCGTCCTTCGTGCGCAGCACGCCGACGATGTCGAAGGCCCAGTCCAGCGTGCCGTCGCTGTTGGGATAGATGGCCGACTGCAGCGGGACGCGCTGCCCGACCTCCCAGTCGAAGCGTTCCATCATGGTTTCACCAACGAGCATGCCGGTGCGGTTGCGCTTCCAGGCCTCGAGCTGCGCGGGTTCGACCTCGACCTCGGGATAGAGCTCGAGATAGTTCGAGGCCACGGCGAGCGTGAACAGCTGGTTGCGCGGCCCCTGGTAGGTGCCGCCGAACCAGTTCGCGTGGGTCACGGCCTCGATGTTGTCGATGGCCACGATGCGCGACTGCAGTGACAGCGGCAGGGTCTCGATGAAGGACAGTTTCGACGCCGTCTGCAAGCGCTGCGCGCCGTCGGCGTTCTGCCCGAGCTGGGCGAAGCTGGTGCGGATGCCGTCGAGCAGGCCGAACAGCAGGAATGCGGCCACGATCGAGGCCAGCGTCAGGAAGGTGCGGGTCTTGCGCCGGAACAGCGCCGCCCAGACCAGGTGGAAATATTTCATCTCGGCCTCCTCCGGTTCCCGGCGCGGCTCACGCCGCGTGCGACTGCTGTTCGACCAGCACGCCCTTGTCCAGATGCAGGGTGTGGCTGGCGTGCTCGGCCGCCTTGGGGTCGTGCGTCACCATCACGATGGTCTTGCCGTGTTCGCGGTTGAGCTCCTGCAGCAGGCCCAGGATCTCCTCGGCCGACTGCCGGTCGAGGTCGCCGGTGGGCTCGTCGCAGATCAGCAGCGTCGGGTCGGAGACGATGGCGCGCGCGATCGCCACGCGCTGCTGCTGGCCGCCCGACAGTTCGGACGGCTTGTGCGAGGTGCGGTCCGACAGGCCCACCAGCTCCAGCGCGATCTGCGCGTTGCGCTTGCGCTGCGCGCCGCCGAGCTTCGTCAGCAGCAGCGGCAGCTCCACGTTCTTCTGCGCGCTGAGCGCGGGCATCAGGTTGTAGAACTGGAATACGTAGCCGACGTTCTGGCTGCGCCAGGTCGCCAGTTGGCCCGCACCCATGCGATCGATGCGCTGCCCGGCAATCTCGATCTCGCCGCTGGTGGGCGCGTCCAGGCCGCCGATGAGGTTCAGGAGCGTGGTCTTGCCCGAACCCGAGGGGCCCATCAGCGCGACGAAATCACCGGTGGCGATGTCCAGGTCCAGGCCGTGCAGCACGTCGACCTTCTCCGGGCCGCGCTGGTAGGACTTGCTGAGGTTTCGGATCGATACCAGGGTGGTCATGACGGTGCTCCGGTGGATGCAGTGGATTGGTGGACCCGAAGGCCTTGCAGGAGTGGCTATAGAGCGATTGAAGCCAGAGCAATCGCGCTCCCAAAGAGATGTGCTTCGCTCCTGCAGGTGCGTGGGTGTGTCGATTGCAGATGTCGGGCTGAGGGGCTTCTAAGGGCCGGCCGCGATGACCTTGTCACCGTCGGCCAGGTCTTCCGGCGGGTCGAGCACCACGGTTTCGCCCGGTGCGATCCCGGACAGCACGGTGCGCTGGGCACCGCCGCCGCCGCCGGTGCTGACGCTGCGCCGCTCGGCCACGGCATCGTCGCCGCTGCCGGCCACGACGAAAACGACATCGCCGCCGTCGCGCGTGGCCACGGCCGCCGCCGGCACGCGCACGCCGCGCGGCGCGTCGTCGTCGGCCTGCTCCGGCGCGCGCTCCAGGAAGCTCACCGTCACGCCCATGTCGGGCACGATGCGCGGATCCTTTTCCTTCAGCGCCACGCGCACCTTGACGGTGGCCTTGCCGCGGTCGGCGGTGGGGATGATCGCGATCACTTCCGCCGGGATCTTCCAGTCCTGGTAGGCGTTGAGCGTGGCCTCGACCGGCATCTTCGCCTGCACGCGGCCGATATAGGCCTCGCCGACGTCGACCTCGACCTCCAGTGAGTCCATGTCGACGATGGTGCCGATGCCGGTGCGGGTGAAGCCGCCGCCGGCGGACAGCGGCGAGACGATCTCGCCCGGCTGTGCGGCCTTGGCGATCACCACGCCGGCAAAAGGCGCGCGCACGATGGTGTTGTCGACGCCGATGTCGCTGATGCGCAGCTGCTCGCCGGCGACGCGGGTGTTGCGCTGCGCGGTGTCGAGTTGCGCGCGGAGAGTGTCGCGCTGCGCCACCGCCTGTTCGTACTGGGCGCGCGACACCAGCTGCTGCCCGACCAGGGTGGCCAAGCGCCTGGCATTGGCTTCCGCTTCGGCCAGCTGCGCGCGGATGCCGCCGGCCTGGCTGCGCGACGCTGCGAGCTGCGCGCGCGCGAGGTCGTTCTGGGCGTCGGCATCGATCGGGTCCAGGGTGGCCATGACCTGGCCTTCCTCCACCGCCATGCCTTCCTCGATCAGCACCTCGCGCACGCGTCCGGTGATCTTCGAAGACACCGTGGCCATGCGCCGCGCGACGACGTAGCCGCTGGCATCGAGCACCGAGGTGGCCGCGCTGCCACCGCCGGTGGCGACCGCCGTGGCCGTTTTCACTTCGATGCCACGGTCGCCGCCAAGCAGCATCCAGGCCAGGCCCGCGGCAAGCAGCACGACCGCGGCAACGGCAAGTCCGATCCACAGCCCGCGGCGCGAAGGCGGTGGCGTGGGCTGGCGGTCGATGCGGAGCTCCCGCAGCAGGTCTGCTTTCGTGTTCATGGATTCCCCGACGGTGGCAGGGGGCCGAGTGTGACGGCATCCGGCCTGCGCCGTCACCTGACGCCTGTCATGTCCGATGGGTGATCGCATGGACTGCCGCCGGCTGCCGCCATCTCCGAGTCTGTGCCTATACCGGAGGACGACGACACATGGACCACCGCTTGGACACACCGTTGGCCAGCCTGGAAGGTGCCCGCAAGCATTACGGCAAGGTTGCAGCGCTGGACGGCGTGGACCTGGAGCTGCGCGGCGGCCAGGTGCTCGCGCTGCTCGGCGCCAATGGCGCGGGCAAGACCACGGCGATCTCGCTGCTGCTCGGCCTGCTGGAGCCCGATGCCGGCTCGGCGCGGCTGTTCGGCCGTGCACCGCAGGAACTGGTCGCGCGCCAGGGCATCGGCGTGATGCTGCAGTCCGGCGCGATCGCCGACACGCTCACCGTCGCCGAGCTGCTCGACCTGACCCGCAGCTACTACCCGGATCCGCGCAGCGTCGTGGACTGCGTCGCCATCGCCGGCCTGGACGGGCTGCTCAAGCGCCGCTATGGAAAGCTGTCCGGCGGACAGCAGCGGCGCGTGCAGTTCGCGCTCGCGATCTGCGGCCGGCCGCAGGTGCTGTTCCTCGACGAACCCACAACCGGTCTCGACATCGAGGCCCGGCAGGGGCTGTGGCGCGGATTGCGCGACCTGGTTGCCGAGGGCGCATCGGTCCTGCTGACCACGCATTACCTGGAAGAAGCCGAGGCCCTGGCCGATCGCGTGGTGGTGCTGGCCGGTGGCCGCGTCGTCGCCAGCGGCAGCCTTGACGAAGTGCGCGCCCGCGTCGACCAGCGTCGCATCCGCTGCGTGACCACGGTCGATGCCGCGGAGGTGGCGCACTGGCCGCGGGTTCGCGCGGCATATCGCGAGGGCGAGCGCCTGGAGGTGGTGGCCGATGCCGCCGAGGACATCGTGCGCCGCCTGCTCGACGCCGATCCGGCGCTGTCGGATCTCGACGTCAGCCGCGCCGGATTGGCCGAGGCTTTCCTCGAGCTCACCCGCGAAACGCCCCTGAAGGAGGCCGCATGATGAACATGCCTGCCCACGCCCCCATCGCGGTCCGCCGGCACCCGCTGCTGCGCAGCTACCTGCTGGAGGCGAAGTACGAATTCCTGCGCCTGCTGCGCACGCCGATCTTCGCGCTGCCGACCCTGCTGTTCCCGCTGATGTTCTACCTGCTCTTCGGCGTCGCCATGAACCGTGGCAACGGCGGTGCCGCGCAGTACCTGCTGGCCACCTATGGCGTGTTCGGCGTGATGGGCGCGGCGATGTTCGGCTTCGGCGTCACGGTGGCGATGGAGCGCGAGCAGGGTTTCCTCGCACTCAAGCGCGCACTGCCGATGCCGCCCGGCGCCTACCTGCTGGCGAAGATGGCGATGGCGCTGCTGTTCTCGGCGATCCTTGCGCTGCTGCTGGCGCTGCTCGCCTTCGCACTGGCCGGCGTGCAGCTGCAGCCGGCGCAGTGGGGGCTGCTGTTCGTGGTGCACGTCGCCGGCGCGCTGCCGTTCTGCGCCATCGGCCTGTTCATCGGCACCGTCGCCAACGGCTCGGGCGCGCCGGCGGTGGTCAACCTGGTCTACCTGCCGATGTCGTTCCTGTCGGGCCTGTGGATGCCGCTGTCGATGCTGCCCGACGTGTTCACGCGGCTGGCGCCGCTGTGGCCTTCCTACCATCACGGCCAGCTGGCGCTGAAGGTCGTGGGCATGGACGCGGGCCAGCCGGTGGTGATGCACCTCGGCGTGCTCGCGGTGGTCGGCATCGGCTTCTTCGTCCTTGCCCGCGCGCGGCTTGCGCGCGCCGGTTGAGTCCATCTTCGTCCCGGGAGAACCACACCATGAAACGCTGGCCTGAATCCATCGCTGCGGGCGCCATCGCCGCCGCGATCGCCGCCGCCGTCGCCTTCGCGCAGCCGTCGTCGCCCACGTCGACGCCGTCGGCTCCATCGCCCGCGGACAGGGTCGGCGCGCTGCCATCGGGCGGCGAAGGCGCGGTCTTCGCCATCTCGGGCGTGCGCGTGTTCGACGGCGACCGCGTGCTGCCGGCTGCGAACGTGATCGTCCGTGACGGACGCATCGAGGCGGTGGGCGCCGACATCGTCCTTCCCGAGGGCATCGACGTCGTCGACGGTGCCGGCCGGACCCTGCTGCCGGGTTTCATCGATGCCCATACCCACAGCTGGGGCGAGGCGCAGCGCGACGCACTGCGCTTCGGCGTCACCACCGAGCTGGACATGTTCGGCGACTGGAACCGAATTCCGGGGCTGCGCGCGCAGCGCGAGTCGCTGGGCGAAACCGGCCAGGCCGACCTGTGGACCGCCGGCGCCACCGTCACCACCGAGGGTGGCCACGGGACCCAGTTCGGCGTCGCGGTGCCAACGCTTGCCGCCGATGGCGACGCCGCGGCCTTCGTCGCCGCGCGGGTGGCCGAGGGTTCGGACTACATCAAGCTGATCGTCGAGGACTTCAGCACGCATTCGGACACGCAGCGGCTGCCGACGATCACGCCGGCGCAGGTGGCGGATGCGATTGCCGCAGCGCAGGCCCATGGGCGCCTCGGGGTGGTCCACGCCGCAAGCCAAGCCGATGCGCTGCATGCCGTGGATTCGGGCGCGGACGGCCTGGTGCATGTCTTCCACGACGTGGCCGCTTCGCCCGGCTTTGTCGCCGCGGCGAAGGCCGCGGGCAGCTTCGTCGTGCCCACGCTGTCGGTGATCGCGGGATTTTCGGGCAACGGCAGCGGCGCCGCGCTCGCATCCGATGCACGGCTGGCGCCGTGGGCGGGCCTCGACCAGCGTGCGGCGCTCGAATCGGCCTTCCCCGGGCCGCCGCGTCCGCAGGCGCTGGACAATGCGCTGCGCAGCGTCGCCGCGCTGAACGCCGCCGGCGTCGACATCCTTGCCGGCACCGACGCCGGCAATCCCGGCACTGCTCACGGCATCAGCATGCATGGCGAGCTGGCGCTGCTGGTGCGCGCGGGCCTGTCGCCGGTCGAAGCGCTTGCCGCCGCGACCGCGCTGCCGGCGCGGCGCTTCGGCCTCGGCGACCGCGGCCGCATCGCCCCGGGCATGCGCGCCGACCTGCTGCTGGTGGATGGCGATCCGACGACCGACATCCAGGCCACGCGCGCGAGCGTCGGCGTCTGGAAAAACGGATACGCGGTGGCTCGCCCGCGGGTCGAGGCGACTGCTGCCGCGACCGCGCCGGTGATCGCCGGCGGTGCGTTGGTCGCCGATTTCGAGGACGGCGGCACCGGCGTGCGCTTCGGCCACGGCTGGCAGGTGACCACCGACGCCATGGCCGCTGGCAAGTCCGTGGCGACGCAGGAATGGGTCGCGGATGGAGCGGGTGGCTCGCGAGGCGCGCTGCGCGTCAGCGGCGAGATCCGGCCCGGCTTCGCCTACCCCTGGGCCGGCACGATGTTCCATCCCGGCGCGCAGCCGATGCAGCCGGTCGACGCGTCGATGCGCAGCGAGCTCGTGTTCCAGGCCCGCGGCGACGGCCGCAGCTACCAGGCCATGCTGTTCTCGGGTCCCACGATGCAGGGCATGCCGGCGACGCAGTCCTTCACCGCCGGAGCGGCGTGGCGCGAGGTGCGGATCCCGCTCGCCGCCTTCACCGGCGCCGACCTGGCCACGCTGCGCGCGATCGCGATCACGGCTGGCCAGCCCGCGGGCGCATTCGAGCTGCGCATCGACGACGTCGAGCTGCGCTGAGTGGTGCATCATCGATCCATGGAGTCGACCGCCATGCCTCGTGTGATACCCAGCCGATGGCGTGCCTGGCTGGCGCCGGCGCCGGACTCGGTGCTGGCGGCGGCGATGCGGCAGGGGCACTCCCCGTGGACCGAATGGGTGCATCTGATGTGGACGGCCTGGGTGTTCGTCACCCCGGCGTTCATGCCCGGCGGCTACAGCGCGCGCTGGGTCGCGCTGACCCTGCTGTCCTATCCGCTGTTCGTACTGCTGTATGCGCTGGCGCTGGTGCGGCCGGAGCGCCAGGGTGGGCGCTACGCGTTGGGCATGGTGGCGTTGGCCATGGTGCTGGCGCCCTGGTATCCGTCGGGCCTGAGCTATTTCGTGTTCGGCTGCGTGATGGTGCGCAGCGAGCGCGCGCGCGCGCTTCCGCGGTACGTGCTGCTGCTGGCAGCGCTCAACACCGTGTTCATCGCCTACGCGCTGTGGCTGGGCTATCCGTGGCAGTCCCTGGCCTGGCTGCCGCTGGTGACGCTGATCGTGGGCACCCTGGTCCACGTCGACATGGCCAACCGGCGCACCGATGCCGCGCTGCGGCTTTCGCACGACGAGGTCCGCCGGCTGGCCGCGCTGGCGGAGCGCGAACGCATCGGTCGCGACCTGCACGACCTGCTCGGGCACACGCTGTCGCTGGTGGCGCTGAAGTCCGACCTGGCCGCGCGCCTGGTCGAGCGCGATCCGGTGGCGGCGCGCAGCGAAATCGATGCCGTCAGCCGGGTCGCGCGCGAGGCGCTGGCACAGGTGCGTTCTGCGGTCAGCGGCATCCGAGCGGCGGGCATCGCCGCCGAGCTGGCTTCGGCCAAGCTGCTGCTCGAGTGCGACGGCGTGGCCCTTCGCCACGACTGGGACGAAAGCGGCCTGGCTGGCGGCGCATTGCCATCGCGAGTGGAAACCACGCTTGCGCTGGTGCTGCGCGAGGCGGTGACCAACATCCAGCGCCACGCCCACGCACGCAGCGCGGAGATCGCGCTGCGCGCCGAAGGCAGCGATGGCGTGGTGCTGCGCATCAGCGACGACGGCCGCGGCGGCGCGTTCGCGCCGGGCAACGGCCTGGGTGGGATGCGCGAGCGGGTCGAGGCGCTGGGCGGCCGGCTGGTCATCGATTCCGTCCGGGGCCGCGGCACTGTCGTCGAGGTCTGGCTGCCGCTGGCGGCCAATGACGACGAAGACAGTGAAGGCGATTGCGACGACGAACCACGCGTGACGGACGGCGGGCAATGATCCGCATCGTGCTCGCCGAGGACCAGGCCATGCTGCGCAGCGCGCTGGCGGCACTGCTGGCGATGGAGGACGACATCGAGGTCGTCGGTGCCGCCGGCGACGGTGAAGAAGCCTGGCGCGAGCTGCAGCGCCATGCCCCCGACCTGCTGGTGACCGACATCGAGATGCCGGGCCTTACCGGCCTGGAGCTGGCGCAGCGGATCCAGCGCCAGGGCCTGGCGACGAAGGTGGTTGTCGTCACCACCTTTGCGCGTGCCGGCTACCTGCGCCGCGCACTGGATGCGGGCGTGCAGGGCTACCTGCTGAAGGATGCGCCGGCCGAAGAGCTGGCGGCGGCGCTGCGCAAGGTGCAGGGCGGTGGTCGCGCGATCGATCCGCAGCTCGCGCTCGAGGCCTGGTCGGAGGTCGATCCGCTCAACGAGCGCGAGCGCCAGGTGCTGCGGCTCGCCGGCGAAGGCCAGTCCGCCGGCGAGACTGCCGCCGCGCTCGGCCTCTCGCAGGGCACCGTGCGCAACTATCTGTCGGAGGCCATCGGCAAGCTTGGCGTCGGCAACCGCATCGAGGCCTACCGTCTGGCGCGGCAGAAGGGCTGGCTGTAGCCGCTCCCACAAGGACGCGCGCTCAAGGACTCGGGGATCGATGCGGGGAAGAGCTAGCCTGAGCGGTGCTTCAGCATCGCGTAGGCGGCGCGCAGGCCCAGGGCCTCGCCGCCGGCGGGGCGGCCGGGGCGGTCGCTGTCGTTCCAGGCGTAGGTGTCGAGGTGCGCCCAGGGCGTGCCCTTGGGCACGAAGCGCTCCAGATACAGCGCCGCGGTGACGCTGCCGGCCATCTTCGAGCCGGCGTTGGCCATGTCGGCGACCTTGCTGGTGAGGTAGCGCAGGTACGGACGCCACAGCGGCATGCGCCACAGCGGATCGCGCACCTGCATGCCGGCGTCGAGCCAGGCCTGCGCGAGCGCGTCGTCGTTGCTGAAGAGCGCCGGCAGGTCGGGGCCCAGCGCGATGCGCGCGGCGCCGGTGAGGGTGGCGAAGTCGAGGATCAGGTCCGGTGCCTGTTCGCCGGCATAGGCCAGCGCATCGCCCAGGATGACCCGGCCTTCGGCGTCGGTGTTGTCGATCTCGACGCTGACGCCGGTGCGCGTGGCGATGACCTCGCCCGGACGGAAGGCATCGGGGCCGATCGCGTTCTCCACCGCCGGCACCAGCAGGGTGATGCGCAGCGGAAGCTTCCGCGCCATCACAAGCTCGGCCAGGGCGATCGCGTGCGCGGCGCCGCCCATGTCCTTCTTCATGTTGCGCATGCCGTCGGCGGGCTTGATGTCGAGCCCGCCGGTGTCGAAGCACACGCCCTTGCCGACGATGGCGACGTGCGGGTGCGAGTCATCGCCCCAGCGCAGCGCGAGCAGGCGCGGGGCGCGATGCGAGGCGCGGCCGACGGCGTGGATGGCGGGGAAGTTCTGCTCGAGCAGGGCGTCGCCGGTGATCGCGCTGAAGTCCGCGCCGTGGGCCATGGCGATGTCGCGGGCGATGCCTTCCAGCTGGTCCGGACCCATGTCCTGTGTCGGCGTGTTGACCAGGTCGCGCACGCGCGCGGTGGCGGCGAGCAGGTCCAAGGCTTCGGCATCGCTTGCGTCCAGCGCCAACCGTGCGCGCACCGGCTTCGGCTTGCGGTAGCGGTCGAAGGCGTAGCTGCCCAGGCCCCAGCCCAGCTGCAGCGCGTGCAGGGCATCGCTGTCGAACTCTCCGGCGGGCGTCCAGTCACCGGCCGGCAGCGCGCGCGGCGCGTGCGCGTAGGCGCAGGGATCGAGCCTGTCGCCGACCCCGATCACCGCGGCCGCCGGCATGCCGTCGGCCGCCGGCAGCACCAGGCAGCTGCATGCGGCGCCGTCGAAGGCGTGCGCGTCCAGCCAGGCGCCGACCGCGGCCGGCCGCATCGCGCGCCACGCGGCGAACCCGTCGCGATCGACGATATGCAGCGGCCGCGCCTGCGCGGCGTCGGCGGTGGGGGCGTAGCAGGCGGGAAGGGTCATGCGTGGGTGCTCCTTGTGCGGTCGCCCGGCGCGGGCAGGGCCGCATCGAGCCAGTCGGCCAGTCCGGCCAGGGAATCGAAATGAAGGTCGGGCTCGACCTCGTCGTGGCGCCATTGCAGGCGCCGGCCGTGGTCATCGGCGCGGTTGATCCAGCAGCTGCGCAGCCCGGCGCGCGCGGCGCCGGCGACGTCTGCCTCGGGATGGTCGCCGACGTGCAGCACCTCGGCCGGTGGCACGCCCAGCTGTGCGCAGGCGGCCAGGAAGATGGCGCGATCCGGCTTGGCACTGCCGAAGCTGCAGGCGCTCAGCTGCGCGCTGAAGAGGTGGTCCAGGCCGATGCGCGCCAGGTCGGCGTTGCCGTTGCTGAGCGCCGCGATCGGAAGCCTGGCGCTGATGCGCTCCAGCGCGTGGATCGCCTCCGGATAGCACTCGACCTTGTTGCGCTCGGCGAAGAAGGCCTCGTATGCGGCGTCGGCCATGGCCACGTCGCCGCCGCTCTCGCGCAGCGCCGCTTCAAGCGTCATCCGCCGCAGCGCCGACATGTCGTGGGCAAGCGAAGGATTCTCCGCACCCACGCGCTCGCGCAGCGTGCGCATCGCCTCTGCCGGGAACATGTCCGCGGTGGCCGGGCTGTGTCGCCGCATCCATTGGTCGAGCACGCGTTCGATGCGTACGCCGATGGGTGCGAACGGCCACACGGTGTCGTCAAGGTCGAGGGTGATGGCGCGGACGGGGAAGGCCATGGCGCCATTGTACGGCGGCCTACCCCAACAGCCGCGCCCAGCCCTCCAGTCCGTCGATGCGCGCCAGCACGCGCTTCACGCAGACCAGCAGCGGCACCGCCAGCAGCAGGCCGACGATGCCCCACAGCCAGCCGAACACCAGCAGCGCCAGGATCAGGACGAGTGGCGACAGCTGCATGCGCTGGCCAAGCACCAGCGGCGTCACCAGCTGGCCTTCCAGCGTGTGCAGGCCGAGGTAGATCGCCGCCGGCAGCAGCGAGGCCCCGACGTCGTCCCAGGTCACGAAGCCCATCAGCAGCATCGCCACCACACCGATCGCCGGGCCCACGTAGGGCGCGAAGTTGAGCAGCATCGCGATCGTGCCCCAGAGCAGCGCCTCCTGCATGTCCACGCCGAGGCCCCAGTGCAGCACGGCCGCAAGCAGCACGCCCACGCCCGCGTTGATCAGGGTGATGGTGAAGACGTAGCGCGACACGTCGCGCTCGATCGACTGCATGATCTCAACCGTGACCCGCTGCCGCTGGCGCGTGGGCAGCAGGGCGATCGCGCGGCGCTGCAGGTCCTCGCCGAAGACCATGAAGAAGAAGGTCAGCAGCACCACCGCCAGCACGCTGCCCGCCATCCGCGGCGCCCGAGCCAGGGCTGCGTAGGGGTCGTCGACCTGGGTGCGAACGACTTCGACCTTGCGCCCGTCGCCGCTGGCCTGGCGGGCGATGTCCTCGGCGACGCGGTTGGCCTCGCGCACGGGCTCGGCCAGCTCGCCGAGCTCCTTGCCGAGCTGGCGCATCTGTCGCGGGGCTTCCTGCATCCAGTCGATCGCCGGTGCCAGCAGCTGCTGGCCGAGGAGCGCTGTGCCCGCGATGCCTCCGCACAGCACCAGCAGCGCGGCGAGGAAGCGGGGCAGGTAGAGCCTGCGCAGGGCGCGGATCACCGGGTTGCCGATCAGCGCCAGGAACATGGCCAGCAGCACCGGGAGGATCACCCCCTGGGCCGCCCAGAGCGTGTAACCGACGGCCAGCAGGGCAAGCACCAGGACCGACGTCGGTGCGCGCGGGCGCGGCACCGGTGCCTCGGTCGCGGGTTCGTCGGGTGCGGCCGGGAAGGCATCGCCGGCGGTGCCGGCCGCCGCGGCGGGCGCTTCGCTTGAAGCGGGGGTGTCACGCGTCGCCATGGGAGTTCGCCTCAGCGCGATTCGGAGAGTTCGGTCGCGGCTTCGGCCGGGCGTGGTGGGGTCTCCCAGGCGGGATCGGGCCTTCTTGCGCGCTCCGCGGTATGGGAGGCGGCGGCCGGGGGCGGCGCTGCGTGCCGGTGGCCGGAAGGCGCGGCGGGAGCTTCGGCAGCGGTGGCAGCGTGCTCCGGCGCCGGGTTTGCGTCCCGCGCCGCGGCCCCCGCGTCCTCCGCAGCCTCTTCAGCCGCGCCGGCGGCGAAGGCCGCCTGGACCGATCCGACCAGCCCGGCCACGCTGCCGAGCATCTGCAGCCAGCGCGCCGGCTGCGCGCCGGCGATTGCGTGGCCGGGCCGCACCCAGCCGGCCAGCAGGCCACCGGCCAGGCCGGCGATGATGATGCGAGGCGGCGTCCATCCCGAGCGCCAGATCCCGCCGAAGACGCGGAAATCCGCCGCCGTCTGGCGTTCGCGCGCCTCCAGCGCGGCTTCCGCGCGCTCCACCTTCGCCTGCAGTTCTTCGAAGCTCATGCCGCGCTCCTCATGGCGGGGTGACTCCCGCGGCCGTGGAATCGCCCGGCACGCCGTCGCCGCGCGGGCGCGCCCGATGCTCGGCATCGTGGGCGCAGTCCGCCGAGCCCGGGTCCGGCATGAACTCGGCCAGCTCGCCGATGCCCAGCCGCGCCAGCTGGCGGCGGGTGGCTTTCATGCGGGTATGTTCGAAATAGGCCATGGCCTTGCGCAGCGCCAGCCATGCCGCGAGGCCGCTGGCGATTGCGCAGCAGGCCAGGGACAGCCACCAGGGCAGCCCGAGCTGATTGCTCAGTGCCACCACCAGCGCGGTCATCAACAGCATCCACGCCGAGGCTGCGAACACCACCGCCACGCCGGCAAAGACCGCGCTGCGCCCCGCGGCGCTTCGTGCCAGCGACACGTCGGCGGTGACCAGGGTACGCAGCGCACCGGCGGCCTCGCGTGCAGCGCCCATGCCGGCCACGCCGCTGTCGCGCAGCTCACGGACCGCATCGGCGATGCCGGGTGGCGGCGCGCCGTCACCCCTGCCCGGCGCTTGGCCGGACGAGGGGCCCGATGCGGGTGGCGGTTGTTGCTCCACGCTTACCTGCCGCTGCCGCGGGCCAGTTTGGCGATGATCCAGCCGGCGGCGAACGCGGCGCCGAAGGAGGCGATCGGGCGCTCGCGGATCAGGTCGGCGGCGCTGTCGATCAGGTCGCGGCCCTTGTCGAGCAGCACATCGACCTGCTCGCTGCCGGCGCCGGCGGCTTCTTCAAGCGCGGAAAGGCCGGCCAGGGCGCCGTCGGCCAGGTCGGCCTTGAGGTTGGCTTTGCCCAGGCGGGCCTCTTCGCCGGCGGCAGCCGCGGCACCGCGGACGGCGTCGGCGGTATCCGAGGCCGCCTGCTTCAGGTGGCTACCGGCCTGGGACAGGTTGGCTTTCAGGTTTTCGGTGTGGGTCGGGCTCATCATGCTCTCCTTGGGGGGGTGTCTCGGGGAAAAACCTCATTCCATCAACAGGTTGCCCTGGCCGCGGCCGCGCTGGATGCGCAGCACGAGCTGCGAGGGTGCTTTGGACAGCGCCGCGCGCAGCGCCGACAGGTCGCCGGCGCGGTCACCACCGGCGGCGACCACCACGTCGCCGGCGCGCAGTCCGCTGCGTGCCGCGCGACTGCCGCGCTCGACCTCCTCGACCAGCACGCCGGATACGCCGCCGCGGCGCAGGGCCTCGGGCAGCTCGGCGAAGCTGGCGCCGGACAGGCGCGGGTCGAGCTGTTGGCCGGCGAGTGCGCGTGGCTGTTCGCGCAGGGTGGCCTGCACCTGCATGGCCTTGCCGTCGCGGCGCAGGTCGAGGGTGATGCGGGCATCGGCCGGCTGCAGGCCCTGGAAGTTGCGCAGGGTCTCGCCGTCGCCGATGCGCTCGCCGTTGGCGGCCACGATCACGTCGCCAGTGCGGAGCCCGGCGGCGGCAGCGGCGGAATCCGCGTGGACGCGGGTCACCACCGCACCGCGGCTGCCGGCGGCAAGCCCGAGGCTGGCCGCCAGGCGATCGTCGAGGTCCTGGGTGTCGATGCCCAGCGTCCCGCGGCGGACTTCGCCGGTGGCGGCGAGCTGCTGCATGACGCCGCGCGCCAGGTTGGCGGGGATGGCGAAGCCCAGGCCGATGTTGCCGGCCATGCTGCCGCGCGGGTTGAAGCTGGCGGTGTTGATGCCGACCAGCTCGCCGCGCAGGTTGACCAGCGCGCCGCCGGAGTTGCCCGGGTTGATGCTGGCGTCGGTCTGGATGAAGTTCTGGTAGCCCACGCCCGGCACGTTGGCGCGGCCGACCGCGGAGACGATGCCCGAGGTCACCGTCTGGCCGACGCCGAAGGGGTTGCCGACCGCGACCACGAAGTCGCCCACCTGCAGCGCGCTGCTGTCGGCGAGCGCGATGGCCTGCAGCGCGCCTTCGTTCCCCGCGACCGGAATCTTCATCAGCGCCACGTCGGTGTCGGCGTCGGAGCCGATGAACTCCGCTGCCAGGGTGCGGCCGTCGGCCAGGGTCACCGAGACTTCGTCGGCACCTTCGATCACGTGGTGGTTGGTGAGCACATAGCCGCGGACAGCGTCCACGATCACGCCCGAGCCCAGCGATTCGTTGATCCGCTCTTCGGGAATGCCCGGGAACATCCGCCGGAAGAAGGGGTCGTTCGCGAACGGGTTGTTGATGCGCACGCGCTGCTTGGTGTGCACGCTGACCACGGCCGGGGTGACCCGGCGCAGCATCGGTGCCAGCGACGGCAGGGCCTGGCCTTCCACGGTGGCCGGCAGGCCAGCGGCCATCGGCACCGCGGCGGCCGGGGACAGGGGCTCGGCGCGAGCCGGAGCCTGCAGGCCGTCCAGGATCAGGGTCGCGGCGGCGCCACCGAAGGCGGCGGCGGCGGCGAGGGCAAGGAGCGTGGTGCGGGTGGGTGCTTGCATCGGTCTGTCGTTATGCGGGTTCGGGGGTCTTTGGACCGTGAAGTGTGGCGCGGCGGACCCCGTGGGTCGAGGCTGGACGGATGTGCGCTGCGTCTCAGCCTGGACTGCGAACCGCGACACTGCTGGGCTGCCGCGACAGCCCTCAAAGAGCGATTGACTTAGCCCCCCGCCAGCCCTTACGGTCAATGCCCTGTCGCCACTACATGTTGGGGTCAGGCAGACAGTTTTGGCCCAGTTCTAGTTGTTTGCGATCAAGGCGATCGCAGGAACCAGGGGATGGTTTGCATGTGCGGACTCGATACCCGCCAACGAAACAATGACGACGCAGGGCGCGCGGTGCGCGCCTGCGGATTCGCCGTCGGCGGGTCCCGCACACGGGTCACGCGCTCGACGCCATGAACGAAGACACCCGGTTCGCGCGCGGCCGGGCAGCATGAGGAGACAGAAGCAACATGAGTACGGTTCGCCTGGAGGCTGTGAGGAACACGATGGCTGGCACCGACCAGGACATCCCGATGCAGCCGGCGTCGGTGGATATCTGGGACAAGAAGTACCGGCTGAAGACCAAGCAGGGCGATCCGCTGGATGCCGACATCGACGGCACCTGCCAGCGCGTCGCCCGCGCCCTGGCCGAGGCCGAGACGACCGCGGAGCAGCGCAAGCACTGGAACGAGCGCTTCCTGTGGGCGCTGCGCCGCGGCGCGATCCCGGCCGGGCGCATCACCTCCAATGCCGGGGCGCTCGAGCACAAGCCGGCCACCAGCACCATCAACTGCACGGTGTCCGGCACCATCGTCGACTCGATGGACGGCATCCTGGAGAAGGTCCACGAGGCCGGGCTGACGCTCAAGGCCGGCTGTGGCATCGGCTACGAGTTCTCGACCCTGCGCCCGCGCGGTGCGTTCGTCGCCGGCGCCGGTGCCTATACGTCGGGCCCGATGTCCTTCATGGATATCTACGACAAGATGTGCTTCACCGTGTCTTCGGCCGGTGGCCGACGCGGCGCGCAGATGGGCACCTTCGACGTGAGCCATCCGGACGTGCGCGACTTCATCCGCGCCAAGCGCGAGGACGGGCGCCTGCGCCAGTTCAACCTGTCGCTGCTGGTCACGGACGATTTCATCGAAGCGGTGAAGTCCGATACCGACTGGCCGCTGGTGTTCCCGATCAACGCCAAGGAAACCGGGGACGTCGACGTCGATGACGCCGGCCAGGTGGTCTGGCGCGACTGGCCGCAGCATGACGGCTACATCACCCGTGACGACGGCCTGGTCGCCTGCAGGATCTACGGCAAGGTGCGTGCCCGCCACCTGTGGGACATGATCATGGTCTCGACGTATGACTACGCCGAGCCGGGATTCATCCTGATCGACCGCGTCAACGAGATGAACAACAACTGGTGGTGCGAGACCATCCGCGCGACCAACCCCTGCGGCGAACAGCCGCTGCCGCCCTATGGCGCCTGCCTGCTGGGCTCGATCAACCTGACCAGGTTCGTGCGCAAGCCCTTCACCGACCAGGCCGAATTCGACTGGGAAGAGTACAAGGAGGTCGTGCGTGTGTTCACGCGCATGCTCGACAACGTGGTCGAGGTCAACGGCCTGCCGCTGAAGCAGCAGCGCGACGAGATCATGCGCAAGCGCCGCCACGGCATGGGCTTCCTCGGCCTGGGTTCGACCGTGACCATGCTGCAGATGAAATACGGCTCGAAGGAGAGCTGCGAATTCACCGAGCGCATCGCCCGCGACATGGCGGTTGCCGGCTGGGAAACCGGCTTGGCGCTGGCGCGGGAAAAGGGCGCGGCGCCGATCATGGAGGAGCGCTTCGAGGTCACCGCCGAGATGCTGCGCAAGCGCCCGGAGATGGCCGCCGACGGCTGGAAGCCCGGCCAGCAGGTTCCCGGCAAGGTGCTGCACGCGCGCTACTCGCGCTATATGCAGCGCGTTGCTGAAGTGGCGCCGGAGCTTGTGGAGCAGCTGGCCGAGAGCGGCTCGCGCTTCACCCACCACAGTTCGATCGCGCCCACCGGCACCATCAGCCTGTCGCTGGCCAACAACGCCTCCAACGGCATCGAGCCCTCGTTCGCGCACCACTACAGCCGCAACGTGATCCGCGAAGGCAAGAAGTCGAAGGAGAAGGTGGACGTGTTCTCGTTCGAGCTGCTGGCCTATCGCCACCTGGTCAACGCCGACGCGATGCCCTTCAGCGAGGATCCCGCTACGCAGCTGCCGGAGTACTTCATCTCCGCCGACGACATCAGCCCGAAGGCACACGTCGACGTCCAGGCTGCCGCGCAGAAGTGGGTCGATTCATCGATCTCCAAGACCGCGAACGTCCCGACCGACTTCGCCTACGAGGATTTCAAGGACATCTACCTTTACGCCCACGCGCAGGGCCTGAAGGGCTGCACGACCTTCCGCTTCAACCCGGCCGCCTTCCAGGGCGTGCTGGTCAAGGAGTCCGACCTGGCCGGCACCACCTACCGCTTCGAGCTCGAGGACGGCAGCACGGTGGAGGTAAAGGGCAACGAGGAGATCGAGTACGACGGCGAGACCCACACCGCGGCCAACCTGTTCGACGCCCTGAAGGAAGGCTACTACGGCAAGTTCTGATGAAGGCTCGCTGCAGGTTCCGGGCGCGCTACATTCCGTCCTGCGGGCGCCCGCCCGCGACCATGACGACGAGGGAGCAACGATGAGCAACGGCAATGGAGTCGCGACGACGATCGGTACGGCCGCCGAGGTCGTCGCCGACAAGGCGAAGACGGTGCGCAGTGCGGTCTCCAAGCGCGCATCGACGGCGGTGACGAAGGCCAGGCAGGCCGCGGACAAGGCCGAAAAGGCCGTGACCAGGACGGCCGGCAAGGCGAAGACCGCGGTGGCGAAGACGGCGGGCACGGCGAAGAAGGCCGTGGCCAAGCGCGTCGCCGGGGCCAGGCAGTCGCTGGCCGCCACCAGCGCCGGTGCAAAGGCCGAAGCGGCCGCGCTCAAGCGCAAGCGCTCGGTCAAGAAGGCGGCGAAGAAGGCGGTAAAAAAGGCCGCCGCGAAGAAGGCGGTGGCAAAGAAGGCCGGGACCAGGACCTCGGTGGCCAAGAAGACGGTTTCGAAGAAAGCCGTCGTCGGCAAGGCGGCCACGAAGCAGGCCGCGGTGAAGAAGACCACCGTGAAGAAGGCCACCGTGAAGAAGGCAGCTGCCCGCAAGGTGGCGCCGCGGAAGACCACCAGCAAGTAACCCGCCGGCCTCCCCGCAGCACAGCTGGGAGGCGGGCATCAACGAATACCAGGGAACAGCGTCATGGCCGTCAGGATCGAAAAGAAAATCACCGGTTACTCCGTCGCCACCGCCGATGACGGGCGCAAGGCCGCAGCCGCGCTGCCCGCCGCCGCCGGGCCGGAGCCCGCCGCGGCGCGTCCGTCGGCCGAAGTCATCCAGATGCACGAGCGCATCGAGCGTCCGGAAGTGCTGATCGGCAGCACCTACAAGATCAAGTCGCCGCTGGTCGAGCACGCCATGTACGTGACCATCAACGACATCGTGCTCAACGCCGGCAGCGAGCACGAGCAGCGCCGCCCGTTCGAGATATTCGTGAACTCGAAGTCGATGGAGCACTTCCAGTGGATCGTCGCGCTCACGCGCATCATGTCGGCGGTGTTCCGCAAGGGCGGCGACGTGACCTTCCTGGTCGAGGAAATGAAGGCGGTGTTCGATCCGCGCGGCGGCTACTTCAAGGCCGGCGGCGTGTACATGCCGTCGCTGGTGGCCGAGCTCGGCGCGATCGTCGAGGACCACCTGAAGTCGATCGGCATGATCCACGACCCCGACATGAGCCCGGAGCAGCGCGCGCTGATCGAAGACAAGCGCCGCCAGTACGAGGCCCGCTCAAAAAAAAACGCTGACGCCGACGTAGCCGCCGCCGAGGCCGGCCCGATCGGCGAGCTCCTGGCCGACCAGGGCCGCGACCGCAGCGGCGAAGACGTGGCGGTCACCGGCGACGGCACCAGCTTCCCGCCGTCGGCCACCATGTGCCACAAGTGCAGCACCAAGGCGGTCGTGGTCATGGACGGCTGCGCGACCTGCCTGAACTGCGGCTACTCGAAGTGCGGCTGAGGCCGGCGCCGCGCGGATGAACGCGGTCAAGACGCTTGCCATGGTCGTCGCCGCCGCCGGTGCCTTCGTGCTCTGGGATGCGCTCAAGCCCGAGGGTGGGCTGGGCGCGGTGGTCGACCAGGTGGCGTCGCGAGGTGCGTCCGCCGGGCCTGCCGGCCCGCGGGGCTTCGTCGAGATCCCGATGCCCGACGGACTGCCGTCGCGCGGCGTGGTCGTGTTTGCGCCGGCGAACTGTCCCGAAGATGCCGGCCAGCGTGCGGATGCCATCGTCCGGCACCTCGAGTCGCAGGGCATCCCGCACCGCCGCTCCAGCAGCGCCAACTACAGCAATCTGGCGAGCGCCGAGGACGCGCGCCGGGTGACGGCGGTGATGAACGGCCCGATCCCGGTGGTCTACGTCAACGGCCGCGCCCGCGCGAACCCGTCGCCGCAGGACGTGGTGGCCGAGTACCGCGGCGGCGGCTGAGCCGCGCCGAGCTGCTTTGCCCGGGCGCGCAATCGGGGCGCCTCAGGCGCACTCCGCACGCGTGGCAGGCGCCAGCACCGCGGACACCAGCCGCTCGAGATAGTCGAAATAGCCGCGGATGTAGCCGCCGCCGGCGGCGCCGGCATCGAGCAGGAACGGGTTCATCAGCGTGTGCCGCAGCACGACGATGCGGTCGTCGTCGCCGCCGTCGACCAGCGCGCCGGGCGCGAGTCCCAGCGCCTGCAGCACGCGCGCGGTGTCGGCCGCGCCCATGGCCTCGGGCCGGAGCGTGGTCATCGAGCCGAAGTACTCGCCGCGCTGGAGCGGCTGCCCCGGATCGGCGCGCAGGGTGTCGTGCAGGCCCCGCATGAAGCGGTTCATGCGCGCGACGTCGTGGTTGCCGCGCGGGTTCATCGCCAGGCACACCAGGTTGCAGTCGGGCGCGAACGGCACCATGGCGGTGGCCAGCGGCGCAATACGCGCGATGAAGCCGCGGGCCTCGTCCATGAACGCTTCGGTCGCGTGCAGGCCCTGCGCCGGCAGCCGGCCGAAGTTTTCATGGTCCAGCGGCAGCACGCGATGGGTGACATAAACCGCCGCGGCGTTGGCGCCGGGCTTGGAGCCTTCGGGGATGTAGCGGCCGAGCTGGCGGTGGCGCTGGAAGAAGTCGGTGGCCGCTGCACCGTCGAAGACGTAGTCGGCGTCCTCCGCCAGCAGCCCGATCGCGCGCTGGTCGCGGCAGAGGAAGGCGCCTGAACCGTAGGGCAGGTAGCCGAGTTTGTGCGGGTCGATGGTGACCGAGTCCATGCGCGGGATCGCGGCGAAGGCGGCGTGCACTTCCGGCCGCGGGAAGGTGCTGAACCCGGCGCCCACTTCGGCCAGCGAGCGAAATCCGCCCTCCGCGCCGCGGAACAGCGAGGCCAGGTAGCCACCCCAGGCGGCGTCCAGGTGCAGTGACAGGCCAAGTCCGCGCGCCTGCATGCGCTCGCGTGCGCTGGCCAGGCGGTCAAGCGGGTCGATGGTGCCGAACTCGGTGCTGCCGAGCACGCCCACCGCCATCAGCACCGGCTGTCGCCGTCGCAGGCAATCGTCAAGCGCCTCTTCCAGCGCGTCGACGTCCAGGCGCATCGCCCGGCCGGGGATCAGCTCCAGCTGCGCGCGCCCGAGCCCGAGCATCTTCATGCCCTTGCTCCAGGAGTAATGCGCGGTGGCCGGAGCGAACACCCGGGGCGTCGACAGCTGCGGATGCTGCTCGAGGAAGCCGGGCAGGCCCATGGTCTCGATGCGCCGGGCGTCGACCCGTCGCTGCCACGCGGCGCGTTCGCGCGGCGGCAGGGCGTCACGCCAGGCACACCACTGCGCGAACAGCGACGTGGCCACCGCGGGGCCGGTGTTGAACGCGTCCCAGTCGTCGTCAGGCAGGTCGGGCAGCGGCACCGATGCCGCGCGCAGCGCCACCGGGAAGGCCTTCAGCGCCAGCGCCAGGCGCAGGCCCTGCACGTTGGCCAGAGTGCCGCCGGATGTCAGGTGGCCGAAGGCGCAATCGTCGTTCCCGGGGTCGGCCGGCCAGCCGATCATCGCCGCCAGCTGCAGGCCGGCCTTGAGTTCCAGGTCGATGGTGATCGGCGCGGCGTCGGCGCTGACGTTGTTGGGGTTGTAGGGCAGTGCCAGTACCTGCGCCGCCAGGCCCGGGATCAGCAGGTCGCTGACCATGTGGCCGAGGTAGCGCGGGCTGTGGAAGGGCACGCTGCGCTTGAGCGCCGCCGACAGCAGGTGCAGTTCGCGGCGCAGGCGCGACTCGAAGGCGACGTAGTCGGGAAGGCGGTTGGCGCCCGTCGGGATCGCCGGCAGGTCCTCGGGATGCAGGTTGCGCCGCCAGTAGACGTGGTCGCGCAGGAACTCGACCAGCAGCGACTCGAGCAGCTGGTCGTTCTCGCCGTAGGGGCCGAGGAAGCAGGCATGGAGCCCGGCCTGGTTCGTGGCGGCGACTTCATGGCGCTGGCTCATGGGCGTTGCTCCGCGACGCTGGCAGGGAACCCAGCTTGGCGGCGCGACGGCGGCGGCGCCTTGAGCCGGGTCAAGCCGGACGCGAGTGCACGCGCGCTGCCCGCGGCGACAGGGTCCGTGCCGCAGGGACCACGCCGCCTGCGCTAACGTGCGCCGATGACCACGCCGTTGCCGACCCCAACCCTGTCGCCCGCCGCACCCGCTGCACCCGCCGCGCTCGATGCCGCAGCGCTGTCGGAACTGCGGCAGGCCAGGGCGCTGCTTGAGAACCCGGGGCTGGCGGCACAGCTGGCCAACCTGGTGGGAGCACCGCTCGAGTACGTGATGGAAAAGCGCCTGCCGGCGTCGATGACGCGGCTGGTGAACGCGCTGGTGCGCACGGCGTTGCGGCAGTCCCTGCGCATGGCGGTGGCGACGCTGGGCAAGGACGCGGCCTCGTCTGCGCCGCGCAATCGCGGTCACACCATCGCGGCGGCGACCAGCGGCGCCGTGGGCGGTGCGTTCGGCTTCGCCGGGCTCGCGGTCGAGCTGCCTTTGACCACCACCCTGATCCTGCGTTCCATCGCCGGGATCGCGCGCGCCGAGGGCGAGCCGCTGGATGATCCGGCGACCATGCTCGCCTGTTTCGAAGTGCTGACCATGGGTGGCCGCGCCAGCGCCGACGATGGCGCCGAGTCGGGCTACTTCGCCGCGCGCGCAGTGCTGGCGCAGCAGGTGGCGGCGGCGGCCGAATACGTGGCGGTGCACGGCCTGGTCGGCAAGGGCGGGCCGCTGATCGTGCAGCTGCTGTCGGCCATCGCTTCGCGGTTCTCGGTCAACCTCGGCCACAAGATCGCGCTGCAGGCGGTGCCCGTGGTCGGCGCGGCGAGCGGTGCCGCGCTCAATACGCTTTTCATGCGCCACTTCCAGGCCATGGCCCGCGGCCACTTCACCATCCGCCGCCTGGAGCGGCTGCACGGCGTGGACGCGGTGCGCCGCGCTTATGACACCGTTGGCGCCGCCGATGGCCCCGGACACGCGCGCGCCGAGCCCCGTTCAGGCTAGGATTCAGCACCATCCGAGGGGGGACCACCATGAAGAAACTATTGCGAGCGGGCCTGCTGGCACCGCTGCTGGCACTGGCCGCCGCGCCGGCGCTGGCCGATGCCGGTCGCGGCGTCACCGGCGAAGAAGCCATGGCGACGCTGCAGGGCATGGAGCCGGGGCTGCAGCCCGAGCTGCTGGCCGACGAACATGGCGATCCGATGATCAGGTTCCAGATCAACGATCTCACCGCCTATCTCAATTTCTATGACTGCGACGACGGGCGTTGCGGTTCGCTGCAGCTCCAGGTCGGCCTTGATCTTGAACATGGCACCACGCTGCAGGTCGCCAACGTCTACAACACCCGCTACCGCTATGGGCGGATGTCGCTGGACGACGAGATGGATCCGTTCCTGCGTTACGACTTCGAGGTGCTGCACGGCAAGCACGCCGCGCAGATCCAGAGCCAGGTCGAGATCTTCGGCCAGCTGCTGGTCGACTTCGTGCAGGCAGTCGATTTCTGAGCCCCGAGCGCCGAGCCCGGCGCCGGCCGGGTCGTCCCGATCACGCCTTGCGCAGCGCCGGGAACTGCGCGGTCATGCGCACGCCGTCGGCCAGTCCCCAGCGGATGGCGATGCGACGCAGGCGCGCACTGGTTTCGTCATGCAGGTGCGGCGGGGCCAGCTGCATGACCGCATCGTGGCGCTCCGCCCAGGCGTTGGCGTAGGCGAACAGATCGCGATGGCGGAGCTGGAGGTCGGCCATTTCGTCCTCGAGCCCGACGATCGCCTGTTCGAGGTCGGTATCGGTATCGGTACGGTCGGCGGACGGAGTGGCAGTCATCGGGTATCGGATCAAACAGGGGCGCCGTACTATGGCAGCTATGCGTGCAGGTGCAATGAACATGACGGCGGGCTGGGGGACTGTCGCTTCGGCAGGGCCGGGGGCCTTCACGCGTCGTGTTGCGATGCTGCTGTTGCCCCTTGCCCTCGCCGCCTGCGGTGACGTGGCGCAGGTGCCTGCCGCCGCGACTCCGGCCCCACCGCTCCTCGACTACCAGGCCAAGCGCTCGATCCCGGTCCGGCTCGACATGTTGGCCACCGCCGACGGCGGCCGTGCCGTGGCGATCTCGGGAGCGTGGCGCGGCGAAGTGGACTTCGACGGCGACGAGCCGAACACGCAGTGCGGTATCAAACGCGGTGGCCTCGCCGCCATCGAGCCGGGCACCAGCAACGAAGTGCATATGGTCTGTACACAGACCGTGCGGCTGCCGGACGATGGCAGCCGCGGCTTCCGCGTGCTGGAGGACGGCCGCGAGATCGCCTCCGGCGTCGTCCTTCCCTGATCAGCCGCCGGCGGCGGGGAGCAGCTTCAGCAGGCGACCCTGTGCGCCGTCCTCAAGCAGCCAGAGGCCGCCTTCCGGACCCTGCTCAACCTCGCGGATGCGCTGCCCCATGTCGAAGCGCTCGGCCTCGCGTGCCCGGGTGCCTTCGACCTCGACCCGCACCAGCGATTGCGACGACAGGCCGCCGATGAAGGCGCTGCCCTGCCACTCGGGGAAGACGCTTCCGCTGTAGAACACCAGGCTCGAGGGCGAGATCACCGGCGTCCAGCTCACCGCCGGCGCGTTGAAGTCGGGCCGGGTGGCGTGGTCGGGAATCGGCCGGCCGTCGTAGTGGTCGCCGTCGGAGACCGTCGGGTAACCATAGTTGCCGCCGCGTTCGACGAGATTGAGTTCATCGCCGCCGGCGGGGCCCATCTCCACGTCCCACAGCTGGCCGGCGCCATCGAAGGCGAGGCCAAGCACGTTGCGGTGGCCCAGCGACCACACCTCCGCGGCGACGCCGCCGGCATCGGCGAATGGATTGCCGGCAGCCGGCGTGCCGTCTTGCGCGAGGCGCAGGATCTTGCCCATGTTGGAAGCCATGTCCTGGGCGGGATCGAACTTCTGCCGCTCGCTCGAACTCAGCCACAGCGTGCCTTCGCCGTCGATGGCGATGCGATGGCCGTAGTGGCCCTCGCCGGACACCTTCGGCACCTGGCGCCAGATCACCTCGAGGCCTTCAAGCCGCCCGCCGCCGGCGTCGTCGAGGATGAGCTTCGACCGCGCCAGCGCCGCGCCGCGCGTATCGCCGCGGCCGGCCTCGGCATAGCTGAGATAGACGATGCCGTTCGCGGCGAATTCGGGATGCGGCAGCACGTCGCCGAAGCCGCCCTGGCCGCCATAGGCGACCGCGGGAGTGCCCGTGACCTCATGCGTGGCACCGCTCTCGACATCGACCAGCTGCAGGCGCCCCCGCTTCTCGGTGACCAGCAGGCGCCCGTCGGGCAGGAAGGACATGGCCCAGGGTTCGTCGAACACGGCGATGACATCGACTTCGAAAGGGTGCTCCGCGGTGGCAGCAACGGAGTCCGTGGCGCGTGCATCCAGGTCCGCGGGCGCGGTGGCCTGCCGCGCCTCGCCGTTGCAGGCGGTGATGGCCAGGGCAAGCACGGCGGCGCCGGCAAGGCGGTGCAGTTTCATCGGGTTGGTCTCCGGACGGGGGCGGATCGCCAGTATCGGACAGGCGATGTCCGCGTGCACGCCGCCAATAACCGCTGCCGCGCCCGAAGTGGTTAAGACCGTGTCCACGCCGGAATCGCGGGGGGCACGGGGTTAATGGTTGCCGCGGCAGGGTGTCGCCGTGGCCCCGGGCCCTCCGGGCGCCACCGACCCGACAGACAGACGGATGCCCCCGCATCCGCAAGGAGATTCCCCTGATGAACAATGCACGCACGCAGCTCACCGCCATCCTCGCCCTCGGCGCTGCGCTGGCCATGCCGATGGCCCTTGCCCAGAGCGCAGTGACCCCCGAGGTCCGCGATGCGCAGAAGGCCGCCACCGAGGCGGCGGATGCTGACCCGACGGCCGTTGCCGGCGATGCCCAGGCCACCGCTGCGCAGGACGCGCAGGCCGTGGACGCGCAGCCGGCGGCACGCCAGCTCGGCTGGGCCGACGTCGATGCGGATGGCAACGGCACCATCTCGCGCGATGAATCGGCTGCGTTGCCGGCACTGGCAGCGGTGTTTGCCGAAGCCGATGCCGACGCCGACG
The DNA here is from genome assembly GCF_039548455.1 of Luteimonas sp. MJ250. Taxonomy (NCBI): domain Bacteria; kingdom Pseudomonadati; phylum Pseudomonadota; class Gammaproteobacteria; order Lysobacterales; family Lysobacteraceae; genus Luteimonas; species Luteimonas sp. MJ250. The sequence continues at coordinate 383,531 of NZ_JBCLVB010000011.1, forward strand.
GTGAACTGACCGCCGACGAATACCGCGAGCACGCCGCCAAGGCCGGCGGCGAATAAGCGGCCGCGGTGCGGCGCGCGCCTCTACGGGGCGCGCCGTCGCCGGTGCGTGGCGGCGGTGACGCCCGCCGCCACGCCTTTCCCGGATAATCGGCCCATGGCCAACATCAAGATGGTCGGCTTCGACGCCGACGACACCCTCTGGCGCAGCCAGGACTATTTCGACCGTGCGCAGGTTGACTTCGAAGCCATCATCGCCGGCTACGTCAACGGCGAAGCCCGCAGCAGCGAACGCCTGTACGCGGTGGAGAAGGCCAATCTCGCGGTGTTCGGCTACGGCGTGAAGGGCATGGCCCTGTCGATGATCGAGGCCGCGATCGACATCACCGAAGGCCGCATCACCGCCACCGACCTGCACCGCATCGTCGCGCTGGCCAAGGATCTGCTGCGCCACCCGGTGGAGCTGCTGCCCGGCGTGCGCGAAGCCGTTGAAACGGTGGCCTCCGGGCTTCCGGTCGTGCTGATCACCAAGGGCGACCTGTTCCACCAGGAGGCCAAGGTGCGCGATTCCGGGATGTCGAGCCTGTTCCGGCGCATCGAGATCGTCAGCGAGAAAGACGTGCCGACCTATCGCCGGCTGCTTGAAGAGTTCGCGATTGCGCCGGAGGAGTTCGTGATGGTGGGCAATTCGCTGCGGTCCGACATCGCACCGGTGCTTGAGCTCGGCGGCTGGGGCGTGCATGTGCCCTACCACCTGACCTGGGTCCACGAGCGCGAGGCCGACGTGTCGACCGCCCACGCGCCGCGCCTGCGAACGCTCGCCTCCGCCGGCGAGCTGCCGGCCGCGCTGCGCCTGATCGTGGCCGCCTGACCCTCCCGCCCGGGCCGCGGGCAGCGAGCGCGGCCGTGCTGCTGCACAATCAGCGCATGCCACGCGCCCACGCTTCCGCTTTCGCGCTACTGCTCGCCGGCCTGCTGTCCGCCTGCGTGCGCGAGGATGCCGCCACCGGCCACGACAGCCTGCCCGGGCTGGCCCCGGGGCAGGACGCGGTCGAATGGCGCGGCAGCCTGCCCTGCGCCGACTGCGAAGCCATCGATACCAGGCTGGTGCTGGAGCGCCGCCGTGGCGAGCAGCGTTATGAACTGGTCGAGGTGTACGTGGCCCTGGATGGCAGCGTCAGCTTCGAGGAAACCGGCGAATGGCAGCTCGAGCGGTCGATGCTCAGCCTCGAGCCGGGCACGGGCGGCCTGCGTCGCTATGCGCTGGTGCACGGCGGCGTCCTGCAGGTGCGCGATCTCCGCGGCCGCGTCTTCCCGGGGCGCGAACACGATCTCCTGCTGCCCGCCGCCCGCCAGCCCTGACCGAGGATTCCAGCGTGAACCATCGACTGCCAGTACTGTTGCCTTCCCTCCTGCCAGCCCTGCTGATGGCGGCCACCATGGCGGCCCACGGCGCCGTCCAGGCGCAACCTGCCGCCCCGGAGCGCGAAGCCGCGGTGGCGCAGGATGCCGCCCCGGCCGAGGCCACCGCCCCGGCCGAGGCCACCGCCCCGGCCCCAGAAGCCGCTCCCGCGTGGGCGCCGCGCACCGGCGACGCGGTGGTCGACGCGCGGCTTGCGGACATCAACGCCTACGCGGCGCGCTACCCGGAGGCCTTCATCGATGAGCTGGAGCGCTATTTCGACGCGCCGCGGCCGCTGCTGGAAACGTTGCTCGGCGAGGGGCGCACGCCCGGCGACCTCTATTACGCCTGCGCACTGGCCCGCGTGTCGGGGCGTCCGTGCCGCGGCGTGATCGAAGCATGGCAGGTCCGTGGCGATGGCGGCTGGGAGGCGATCGCGCGCGGGTTCGGGGTCGAACCCGGCGACGAGCGTGCCAAGCGCCTGCGCCAGGGCATCCAGCAGAGCTACGCACACTGGGACCGGCCGCTGCCTGGCGCCGAGTGATGTCGCCGCCGCGCGGACCTACATGAAATTCCGCGTGTGCAGGCTGGACAGGTACTCCGCGCGCGCCGGCTCGAAGCCCAGCCGCACCAGTTTGGCGTAGCGGCTGTCGGCCATGTCCTTCATCAGCGCCTGCACGCGCTGCGCGCCGCGCGCGATCGCTTCGGGCGTGAGTTCGCCCGCCGCCATCAACACCAGCGCGTCGAATACTTCCTCGTTCAGGCCGCCGGTGTCCTGCAGCGCGTCATGCCGCGCCTCCACCGCCTGCCCCAGGCGGTGGATGAAGTCGGGTTCGCGCTGCAGGCGGTACAGCAGGTGCGACATGCCGAGCGCGACGTGCCGGGCTTCGTCGATCGCCGCGTAGCGCGCGACCTGCCGCGTCAGCGGATCGGGCGCCACGGCCTGGATGAACTTCAGCAGCGAAACGAACGTGCCTTCGCCCAGCACCGACAGCAGGAAGCTTGCGACCGAATAGTCCTTCTCGTCGAGCAGGCTCTTGAGCGAGGCCTGGCCCCCGGCGGTGGACAGCGCCGGCTCGCGGCCGTGGCGCCGGATGCGGCGCGTGAACACGTCGATGTGCCGGGCTTCGTCCGCGATCTGGATCGCGAGCGCGGCCTGCAGCTCGCGGTAGTGCGGATGCAGCTGCCCCAGAAAGCGCGCCGGGATCACCAGCGCGGCGTTCTCGTTTTCGACCAGGAATGTCATCACCTGGACGATCGCGTCCTCGATCTCGGCGGGTGGCTCGGGGGCGTTGTCCCAGTCGATGTCGTCGGCCTGCCACTGCGCGGCCACCGCCTGCCGGTACAGATTCGCAGCCGACTCGTTCCACAGCTGGTCGCGTTCGGAGAGGCGGAAGTCGAAGGCGGGTGCGTTTGCTTCCACCGATGCGCCCCGCGCGGCAAATCCCCAGCGCGCGTGCGCATGCGGGGCGATCGCGCCGGCCTCGTCGAGGCTGCTGTGGCCGGTGGCCATGGCGTCGCGCCAGCGTCCGGTCTGCGCCGAGCCGCGGGTCACGCGCATCAGCGCCGGCTCGCGCTCGATCACCGCGGCCGCGTGCCCCTGGCTGCGGCACCATGCCGCCAGCTGCGCCTGCCAGCCGGGCGCGCTGCCGCGAACGGTGACATTGCCGCCCACGGCCACTGACTGCAGCGCGTGCTTGACCAGCAGGTGCGCGCCGCTGTCGAAGCCGAGCGCGGCCAGGTCGACCGGCGGCCCTTCGACCGCCCGCTGTCCGTTGACACGCCGTCCATCGAGCTGCGGCCTGGCGTCACTGTCTTCGTTCATTGCCTGCGCTCTGTCCGTGGCCGGTCATTCCATCAGCGGCATGCCGCACATCAGGCGACCGGTGAGATCGAACAGTACGTCCGAGGTCGGCGCCATGATCGCCGCTGCGCGCGAGTCGCGGAACAGGCGCTCGATGCCGACGTCCTTGCGGAACGCGGCGCCGCCGCAGACGCGCATCGCGGTGTCGGTGACCGACAGCGCGGCCTCGGCGGCGCAGGCCTTGACCTGCAGCACGCGCAGGAAGGCGTCCTCGGCGCCGCCGTCGATACTGGCCAGCGCCATCGCGCGGATGCCCTTGGCCTGGTCGACGGCGTTGCGCGCCTGTGCCAGCTGCGCGCGCAGCGTCGGCAGGTCTGCGAGCGTGCCGCCGGCGGCGAAGCCGGTGGCGGTGACGTGTTTCACCGCGCGCTGGAGTGCGCCCTCCATCAGCCCGATGGACACCGAGGCGATCAGGTTGACGAAGGTCGGAAGTTCGTCGCCGAACATGATCGCCTGGCCCTGGCCGTCCTCGCCCATGCGGCGTGCGAGCGGCAGCCGCACGTCCTTCGCCGTCACCGGCGCCGAGGCGTTGGCGCGCAGGCCGAGGCCGTCGAAAGGCCTGGGTGAGCCGAGGCCGTCAAGGCGGCGGTCCACCAGCCAGATCGTGCTCGCGCCCTCGGCTGCCACCGGCGTCGACGACCAGACGTAGGAGTCGGCTTCGCCGGCGGCGGTGACCATGCTCTTGCCGGCGTTGAGCAGCACATGATCGCCGTCGGCGGTGGCGGTGCCGACCGGCGCCCAGAAGTGGCTGCGCGAGCCGCTCTCCGACCAGGCCAGCGTGGTCAGGTGGCGGCCGGCGGCGATGTCGCGGCGGACATCTTCAGGCCCGTACTTTTCCACCAGCGTGGTACCGGCGTAATGCATGGTCACCACCATGGCGGTGGCCGGGCAGTCGCGGGCGATGCGCTCCACCACCTGGGTGGCTTCGGCCAGACCCAGGCCCATGCCGCCGACGTCGGTGGCGCTGATGAGGCCGAGCAGGCCGGCCTGGCCCAGGGCATCGATGGCCTCGCGCGGGAAGCTCGCCGTGCGGTCCAGCTCGGCGGCGCGCGGCGCGATGACGGTGTCAACGATGGATTCAAGCGGGTCGAGATGGCTCATGGCGGTCCCCGGTCAGTAGTCGTAGCCCTGCGCGGTGATCGCGCCGGCATTGTCGTAGAAGCCTTCGTCGGTCACCGCGCGCTCGAGGATCGCGTAGCCGCTGGTGCGGCCGGGCTGCCAGACCTTGAGCCCTTCGAGTTCCAGCAGCGGGCGGACCTCGGGGTCGTCCCAGGACATGCCCAGCAGCAGCTCGCGGAAGCGGGCCACCAGCGATGGATCCAGGCCGGGGGCCGTGGTCATGTTGCAGTGGTCGAACGGGGCGGTAGTTGCGATGATCCGCGTCGCGCCGGCGGGCAGCGTGCCCTCCTGGGCGAAGGCCTGGTAGTTCTGGCCGATCATCCACGCGGCGTCGATGTCGCCTGCCACCATCGCCTGCGCCGCGTCGCGCTCGCCGCCGATGTGGTCGCCGTGCTTGCCGCCGAGCACGTCGAACAGGCGCGCGCTGTAGTCGCGCTCCTTCACCAGTCCCCGCTGCCGCATGTGATCCAGCGGGATCAGCGTGGCCTGCGGCGAGTCGACCGCGCCGAAGCCGACGATCCTGCCCCTGAGCTGCGGGACATCGGTGATGTCGCTGCCGGCCGCCACCACCAGCACCGACTGCAGGTCCATGTCGGTGTCGCGCATGACGATGGCTTCCACGTCCTGGCCGCGGGCGCGGGCCATGCGCTGCGCGCGCACGAAGGCCAGCGGCGAGTTCCAGGCGCAGTCCAGCTCGCCGCGCATCAAGGCCTCGACCAGGGCCTCGTAGTTCGAATACAGCACGTAGTCGAAGGCGAGGTCGTTTTCCCCGAACCAGGCCTTGAAGCCTTCCCAGATGGTGACGACTTTCGGTGCGTAGGCGACGGCGCCCATGCGCAGGACGGAATTGTTCATATGCCTCGTTCGGCTGTTGCCCGGCTGGAATGCACGCGCGGTCGGGAACGCCCCGCGGCCATGCCTGGCCAGGTGGTGTGGAAGGGTTGGGTTGGCACCGCGCGGAGAGTGCGTGCGGCAGCCGTGGTTTCCCGGATCGCGAGCGGGTACATCGCGTAGCGAAGTCACAACGGCGTGCATCGCTGGAACCCGGGAAACGGACAGGACCTGTCACGTCGGCTGTCCCGAGTCTATCCGAGAACCGTTGCAGCGGACCTGCAGGCTATCGCCATTGAACGGTTCGTCGGTACCCTGTTGCGGTCCAGCTCAGGCGCCGGTGCCTGGGGTGGCAGCAGGGTCGAATGATGAAAGCAGCAGGGCAGTACCAGGAATCAGGCAAGTCGCCGGAATTGCGCGATAAATCGCGCTACGCGGCCTCCATCCGCCTCTCCGTCGCGCCGATGATGGACTGGACCGACAGCCATTGCCGCGTCTTCCACCGCCTGCTGGCGCCGCATGCGCGGCTGTACTCGGAGATGGTGCACGCCAACGCCGTGATCCACGGCGACCGGGCGAAGCTCCTGGCAATGGACCCGGTCGAACATCCCGTCGCGCTGCAGCTCGGCGGCAGCGAGCCGGCGCTGCTGGCGCAGGCCGCGCGCATCGCTGCCGAACACGGCTTCGACGAGGTCAATCTCAACTGCGGCTGCCCGTCCGACCGGGTCCAGGCCGGGCGCTTCGGCGCCTGCCTGATGCGCGAGCCGGCGCTGGTCGCCGACGGCGTGGCCGCGATGATCGCCGCCTGCGACGTGCCGGTGACCGTGAAGTGCCGGCTGGGCGTGGATGACGACCACGACTACGCGCGCTTTCTCGCCTTCATCGACACCGTGGCCGGCGCCGGCTGCCGCAGCTTCGTGGTCCATGCCCGCAATGCCTGGCTGAAGGGCCTGTCGCCGAAGGAGAACCGCGAGGTGCCGCCGCTGCGCTACGACTGGGCCTACGCGCTCAAGCGCGAGCGGCCGGAGCTGACCATCATCGTCAACGGCGGCATTGCCGACGAAGGCGAAGCGACCTCCCATCTCGAGCACGTGGACGGCGCCATGCTCGGCCGCGCCGCGTATCACGATCCGTGGCTGCTGCACCGGCTGGACGTCGCCTGGTATGGCGGCGCGCTTTCAACGCGGGCCGACGTGCTGCGTTCGATGCGGCCCTACGTCGAGGCGCAGCTTGCACGCGGGGCGCAGCTCAAGCACATCACCCGCCACCTGCTCGGCCTGTTCCACGGCCAGCGCGGCGGCCGCGCCTTCCGCCAGGTGCTGAGCGAGGGTGCGCACCGACCCGGGGCCGACTGGTCGCTGGTGGAGGAGGCGATCGCAGTCACTGCCGACGATGGCCGGCCCGGGGCCTGAAACCCCGCTGCGCGCCCCGCCCCGACTCCCGAGAGCATGTCCATGCTGACCCGCGACACCGCCCGCTTCCTCGCCTTCGCCCGCGACTGCGCCCCGGACTTCGGTCCGGCCACCGCGCGCGCCGCCTTCCTGGTCGCACCTGACGGCTTCGGCCATGCCGCCGAGTCCGCCACCGACAATCGCTACATGGCCGCGGCCGATGGCTTCGACGCGGCGCGCGCCTCGGCGCAGCACCGCGAGCTGCAGCGCGCGCTGTCGTCCACGCTGCCAACGCTGTGCTTCCCGGGCGACCCCGAAACCCCGGATGCGCTGTTCCCCAACAATGTCTTCGCCACCGTGCCCGGTGCGCTGGTGGTGGGCCGCATGCGCCACGCGGTGCGACGGCGCGAGGCGGGCCGTGCCGACATCCGCGGATTTTTCCGCGATGTCCTCGGCTACGCGGTGCGCGACCTGTCCACGCAGCCGCATCCCGGCGAACTGACCGGCGCGATGGTCATCGACCGCGCCTGCGGACTCGGGCTGTGCGGGCTGTCCGAGCGCTGCGACGAAGAGGGCGCGCGCCTGGTGCACGAGGCCCTGGGCCTGCGCGCCACGCTGCTGTTCGAGCTCGCGCCCGGCGAATACCACACCAACGTCGTGCTCGCGGTGCTGGCCGGGCGCGCGGCAATCATCTGCCCTGCGGGATTCGCCGATCGCGCCGTGGTGGAAGCCATCGCCACGCTGTATGCGCCGCACGCCATCCTGCTTCCCCCGGCCGGGCAGGCGGCTTTCGCGGGCAATGCCATCAGCCTGTCGGATGACGTGGTGTGGATGAGCCGGCGGGCCTGCGATGCGCTGGACCCGGCCAGCCGCGGCGCGCTGGCGGACGCGGGCTTCGAGGTTCGCGCGGTTCCACTGGATGCGATCGAGGTCGCCGGGGGCTCGCTGCGCTGCTGCGTGGCGGAGATCTACTGAGTCGCGGGCGGATTGCAAAAGGCCCGATATGAACGGGGCCCGCCGCCCGCCGGAAAAGTTAAGTGGCAATTCACCGCCCGGCTCCGAGAATCACCTGAACGCTCCCGCCGCCGCGCGCTGTGGGCGCGCATAACTTTCTGTATTCTCTGGGAAATGGTTTCCATGACCGCTCGTTACCTGTCGCCGACGCTGTGCCTGGCCGCCGCATTCATGCTGGCTGGCGCGGCGCATGCCGATGACGGCCGTCGACAGGCGCGCGACCGCGCTGCGCCACCGCGCGCCGCCGAGCAGTCCGGCCGGCCGGCGCCGGGTCGCCGCCCGGACTCGCTGGCCGATTCGGTCCGCCGGGTCCGTGCGCGCACCGGTGGCCAGGTGCTGAGCGCTGAGCCGGTTTCGTTCGACGGCCGCAGCCTGAACCGGGTGAAGGTGGTGGATGACGGCGGACGGGTCCGGGTCTACATGGACGATCCATCCGCCCGTCCGCGCCGCCCGCCGCGGCCTGCGCCTACACGTGGCGACGACGACTGAATTCGCACCCTAGCCTGCAACTCTTCCCGCGACGACACACCGGCGCCGGGACATACCGGAGAAACCGATGCGCATCCTTCTGGTCGAAGACGAAGCTCCCCTGCGGGAGACCCTGGCCGCGCGCCTGAAGCGCGAGGGCTATGCCGTGGATGCCGCGCAGGACGGCGAAGAGGGTCTCTACATGGGGCGCGAAGTCCCGTTCGACGTCGGCATCATCGACCTTGGCCTGCCGAAGATGTCGGGCATGGAGCTGATCAAGGCCCTGCGCGACGAGGGCAAGCAGTTCCCGGTGCTGATCCTGACCGCGCGCTCGAGCTGGCAGGACAAGGTCGACGGCCTCAAGCAGGGTGCCGACGACTACCTGGTCAAACCCTTCCACGTCGAGGAGCTGCTGGCGCGCATCAATGCGCTGGTGCGCCGAGCCGCGGGCTGGAGCAAGCCGACGCTGGAGTGCGGCGCGGTGGTGCTGGACCTGGCCGCGCAGACGGTCAGCGTCAACGGCAGCAACGTCGACCTGACCAGCTACGAATACAAGGTGCTCGAGTACCTGATGATGCACGCCGGCGAGCTGGTCTCGAAGGCCGACCTCACAGAGCACATCTACCAGCAGGACTTCGACCGCGACTCCAACGTGCTGGAGGTCTTCATCGGACGCCTGCGCAAGAAGCTCGACCCGGACGGTACGCTGAAGCCGATCGAAACCGTGCGCGGCCGCGGCTACCGCTTCGCGATTCCGCGCAGCAACGAAGGCTGAGCCCGGCGGGCGCGCGCTGCGCGCCCGGCGTGCAGGGGAGGCGGCGTGGCGCAGGCGCGCAAGGATCGTAGATTGGCCTGGCGCCCGCGTTCGCTGCAGGCGCGCCAGCTGCTGGCCGCAAGCCTCGGCCTGCTCGCCTTCCTCGCCGCCGCCGGCTACGCGCTTGACCGCGCCTTCGTCGACGTCGCCGGCCGGCTGCAGCACGACCGGCTGCGCAACTACGCGACCTCCTACGCCCGCGACATCGAGTTCGATCGAGGCGGCAACCTGATCCCGCCCTACACCCAGGCCGACCCGCGCTTCGAGCGGCCGGACAGCGGCCTGTACGCCGAGGTGGTGCTGCCGCAGGGCAGCTGGGGCTCGGAATCGACGCGGGGCCCGCAGCTGCCAGACGCAGAGCTGCTTGCAGGCGGGGTCGAAAAATTCGAGGGACCGTTGCCGATGACCGGTGCCGACGGCAGCCCGCGCGAAGTACTGCGCTACGGCAAGGGCTTCATCTGGGACATGGAGCAGCGCGCCGAAGCCGAGTTTCCGTACACCATCTACATCATGGAAGACGCCGGCACCCTGCCGCAGCAGGTGCGGGTGTTCCGCGCCGCGCTTTGGGGCTACCTCGGCATCGCCGGCCTGGTCCTGCTGCTGCTGCAGGCGCTGGTGCTGCGCTGGAGCCTGCTGCCGCTGCGGCGCGTGGAAGCCGAACTCAAGCGCGTGCAGCTGGGCCAGGCCAACCGCATGAGCGAACTGCATCCGCGCGAGCTCGAACCGCTCACCGAGAGCATCAACGCGCTGGTGGAAAGCGAACGCCAGAACCTCGAGCACCAGCGCAACACCATGGCCGACCTTGCGCACAGCCTGAAGACGCCGCTGGCGGTGCTGCGCACGCGCCTGGACAGCGATGCCAGCGAAGACGAGCTTCGCGGCGAGGTGGCAACCCAGGTTCGGCGGATGAACGAGCTGGTGGGCTACCAGCTCGGCCGCGCGGCCTCGGCCGGCCACGCGCTGTTCGCCGCGCCGGTTGAAATCGAGCCCTGCGCCGAGGAGATCGTGCGCGGGCTGGAGAAGATCTACGCCGGCAAGGGCACCGTGTGCGAGTTCGAGATCGACCCCGCGGCCCGCTTCCACGGTGAATCAGGCGACCTGCAGGAGCTGCTCGGCAACCTGCTTGAAAACGCGTTCAAGTGGTCGAAGTCGCGGGTGCTGCTGACCGTCGAGGTCGGTGCCTGCGCGCCGCGGCGACGCCCTGGCCTGATCCTGGCGGTCGACGACGACGGCCCGGGCATCCCGGCCGAACGCATCGCGCACGTGCTGCAGCGTGGCGTGCGCGGCGACGAGCGCGTGCAGGGCCACGGCATCGGGCTGTCGATCGTGCAGGACATCGTTCGTGGCTATCGCGGCGAGCTCGAGGTCACGGCGTCCCCGGAGCTTGGCGGCGCGCGCTTCCTGGTGCGGCTGCCGCCCGGGCTGTAGCGCTCAGCCGGCGGCGAACGGCGAGGGACCGTACAGCTTCCGCAGGTGCGTCGCCACGACCGGCTGCTCGCGTTCGAGCAGCGCCGGATCGCTGAAGTGGTACTCGCTGCAGACCGCGAAGAACTCCTCCGGCGCCTCGGCGGCGTAGGGATCGAGCGCGGTGTGCAGGCCACGATCCACGCGTGCCGCGAACGCGTCGTACGCCTGCTGGAAGTCCCGCGCCCATTCGCGCTGCCAGGCGCGCGGCAGCGGCGGGGTGCCGTCGAGCAGGCCGTCGAGCGCGTCGAGTTTGTGCACCATCTCGTGCACCGCCACGCAGCAGCCGTCGCGCGGATTGTCGAGGTCGGCGAGGATGTCGGCCCATGAGAGCACCAGCGGGCCGTACTCCCAGGCCTCGCCCGCCAATTCGTCCTCGCCTTCGTGCATCACCCCGGCGGCATCGACGTGGCTGCGGTCGACCCGGAACGCGTCGGGGTAGACCAGCAGCTGCGACCAGCCGTGCAGGCCCTCGGCACCGAACTCCATCAGCGGCAGGCAGGACAGCGCGGCCAGCATCGTGCGGGCGACCTGGTCGAGCTCCAGCCCGCCGAGCGGGGTGATGGTCTTCTCGTGCAGGAAGCGTGCCGCCAGGGCGCGAAGGCGTTCGCTGCGGGAGTCGTCCAGCGCGGCCACCCACGGCACGCGTTCGCGCACGTCCTGCCAGCTGCGCCGGTCGATCTCGGCGGGCGGGCGCCGGAACAGGCGCCTGATCACGCCATGCCTAGCGGAACATCCCCGGCAGGAAGCTGTGCCAGCGCGGCGGCCGCGCCGCGTCGGGGTCGGCGCCGTGGGGGGTGACCGGCTTTTCAGCCTCGGGACGCCTGCTTGCACGCGCGGGATCGACATCCGGGGCGCCGCTGGCCGGGTAGTCGGCGCTGCAGCCCGAGCCGTCGCCTCCGGCCCCGGCCATGCGTGCTTCACGAGCCCCGGCCTGGAAGGTCAGGGACAGCAGGGAGATGGCAAGGATGGCGCGGACGGACATGGCGGGTGCCTGTTCGGTGACCGGTATCGCGTGATCATACAACGCCCGCGTACGCGCACGCAGGCGTGGGGGAGCCGGGGCGCTCAGGTGTGATAATCCGGGGATGTCCGCCCATGCCCCTGCCACCGCGCCGAGTGAAACCGACGCCGTCGAAAAGGCGCTGCTGCTGCGCCTGGCCAGCGGGCCGGTCCCCGGTGGCGACCTTGCCCGCGAATACAGCCTGACCCGGGCCGCCGTGTGGAAACGGGTCGAGGCACTGCGCGCGGCGGGCATCGCGATCAGCGCGCGTCGCGGCCATGGCTATGCGCTGGATGCGCCAGTGGAACTGCTGGATGCGCAAACAATCGCCGCCGCGCTGCCGGCAGGCACGCGCGCAGGGGTGCAGGGACCGGAAGTCGTCTGGACCATCGATTCCACCAACAGCGAGCTGATGCGCCGGCGCACGCCCGACCGGGGCGTGGCCGTGCTGCTGGCGGAGCGGCAGCTTGGCGGGCGCGGCCGGCTTGGCCGCGACTGGACCTCGCCGCTGGCGGCAAACCTCTACCTGTCGCTGGCGCGCGCGTTTGCCGGCGGGCTCGCGCGGCTTGGCGGACTGGGCCTTGTAGCCGGCGTTGCCAGCGCCGAGGCACTGCACGCGGCTGGATACGGCATGGTGCGTCTGAAGTGGCCCAACGACCTGGTGGTCGTCGATCCGGCTGGCGCTGCCCTGCGCAAACTCGGTGGCCTCCTGGTGGAAGGCGGCGGCGAGCACGCCGGACCGGTGCGGGCGGTGCTCGGCCTGGGGCTCAACGTGGGCATGCCCGCTGCGGCGGCGGCCGCGATCGATCAGCCCTGGTGCGACCTTGCGACCCTCGCGCACCCTGGCCGGCCTTCGCGCAGCGCCCTTGCGGCCACCCTGATCGCGCATCTCGTACCGGCGCTGGAGCAGTTCGACCGCGAAGGCCTGGCGCCGTTCCTGCCGCGACACGCGGCGCTGGATGCGCTGGCCGGGCGCGAGATCGAACTGCGCGTGGGCAGCGGCCTGCACGCAGGGCGTGCGCTGGGGCTTGCGGCCGACGGCGCGCTGCGCGTGGACGTCGGCGGCAGCGAACGTCATTTCCATGCCGGCGAAGCCGGCCTGCGCACGCGGCTGGCGACCCCGTGAGCGACTGGCTGTTCGACCTGGGCAACACCAGGCTCAAGCTTGCGCCGCTGGATCCGGAAGGCGCCGGCCCGGTGGCGGCCTTCGGCCACGGCCAGGAACTCGATTCCGCATGGTCATCGCTGCTGCCATCCAGGATCGACGTCGCATGGGTGGCCAGCGTGGGTCCGGCGGCGCTGCGCGCGTCACTGCTGCAGGTGCTGGTGCCGCGGGCCGCGCGCGTTGTCGAAGTGCGCGTGGAGCGCGAGATGGCCGGCGTGCGGATCGGCTACGCCGAACCTGCGCGGCTTGGTGTGGACCGCGCCCTGGCGCTGGTGGGCGCCCGCGCCAAGGCGCCGGGCTGGGTGCTGGTGGTCGGGGTCGGTACCGCGCTCACCGTCGACCTGCTGGCCGCCGACGGACAGCACCATGGCGGCAGCATCGCGCCCTCGCCGACGCTGATGCGCGAAGCCCTGCATGCGCGCGCGCCGCAGCTTCCGGCATCCGGCGGCGATGTCATGGCCTTCGCCACCGACACTGCCGATGCGCTGGCGGCGGGCTGCCTGGGTGCAGCGCTCGGGCTGCTGGAGCGCAGCCGGCGCGAGGCCGGTGCGCGTGCCGGCATGCCGGTTGACGTGATCCTGCACGGCGGTGGCGCCGGTGACCTGCTGCCGCATGTGCCGGGCGCGCAGCTTGCGCCGTCGCTGGTCGTCGACGGCCTGGCGCGCCTGGCGCGGCAGCCAGCAGGCACGGGCTAGAATCCGAGCATGTCACTGCGCGCGCTGCTGGTCCTGCTGGTCATGCTCAACTTCGGCGTCGCCACCTGGTGGCTGCTGCGCCCGGGGCCATCGGCGCCGGCGCCGTGGGTCCAGCCTGATGCCGTGCCGCGGCTCGTGCTCCTGGGTGAGCCGGTACCGGCACCGACACGGGCCGCGGATCCAGCCCGCGCCGACGGGCCTGCAACCGCGGGAATCGAGCCGCGCGGCGAAACGGGGCAGTCCGCGTTGGCCGGGGCACCGGACGCGGTGCAGGACGACGGCCGGGACGGCGGACCGGACGCATCGCCGGAACCCGCGCAATCGCCGGCCGATGCCGGTCCCCTGTCTCCGCCCGTATCCACGGCGCTTCGCTGCATGAGCTTCGGCCCCTATGCCGATGCCGCACCGGTCGCGGCGGCACGGGCGGCGCTGCAGCCGCTCGGCGCTTCGCGGACCCGCGTGCGCGACGTGGTCGAGGCGCCGCGGGGCTGGAGCGTGGCGATGGCACCGCAATCCGACCGCGACACGGCGAACGCACTGGCCCTGAAGATCAGGGAGGCCGGCTTCGACGACCTGCTGGTCGTTCCCTCCGGCGCCAACGCCAACGGGATTGCACTCGGTCGGTACGCCAGCGAACCGGCCGCCCGCCGTCGCGAGGCCGCGCTGCGGGCCGCGGGCTTCCCGGCGTCGGCACAGCCCCTGGGCGACGCCAGCGTCAGCCACTGGCTGGACGTCGCCGCGGGTCCCGGCTTTGATGCCGCAGCGGCCCGGCGTGTTGCCGGGGCACCGCAGTTGCATGACATCGACTGCGCGCCCGTCGTCGCAGCGGGCGTCGCGCGCTAGAATGCGCGCGCCCCACCGGGCGCATCGTGCCGGCATAGCTCAGCTGGTAGAGCAACCGCCTTGTAAGCGGTAGGTCGTCCGTTCGATTCGGACTGCCGGCACCACGATGCACGTCATGCATCGTGGGTTTCAGCCCGATGCGGCGACTACGCGTCGTCGAGGCGGATGCCGACGTAGGTGTCGCCGATGCCGGTGCCTGGGGGAAGCCGGCAGCTCAGCGATGCCAGCTGGTGGAAAGTCGCCTGCTCCGGATCGGCATCGGTCGGATAGAAGTACAGATAATTGCTGTCCGGGGTCTCGGACGAGACATCGACCGACAGCGCCACATACTGGAGGTCGGGCGACCCCGGGTAGCCGATCACGCCGGTGCAGCTCAGCGTTTGCGGCTCAGCGACGCTGCTCGTCAGGAACATGCCGAAATAGCGGATGACAGAGTCCTGCGTGACACCGCCGCCGCCGCCCTGGTCGATGACCGTGGTGAACGAGCAGGTCACGAAGGTGGCCGATTCGCCTTCGTTGACCATGCCCAGCGGACGCTTGCGCAGGTTGGTATCCCAGGCCGGCAGCGCGCTCTGGCACAGACCGGTGGCGTTGCTCTGGATCTGGAGGTTTTCGACCGCGGCATTCGCGGCCGGGATCATGGCTGCGGTGAGCAGGCAGCCGATGAGCGTGGGAGCGATGGCTTTCATGTCGTTATCTGTTCCTTGATCTGGTACATGGGTTGCCCGGTCCCGACCAGGCATGGGCGAGTGTGCCACAGGGCACATTCTGGACCTGTCACCTTTGCTGCAGGATCATGCAAAGTCCCGTTCCGCCCGCTGGAGGCACCCATGTCCTTGAAATTGCAGCCCGTATCCGTATTCGGCGTCCCCACCGACGTCGGCGCGGGAGGACGGGGGGCGTCCATGGGGCCCGAGACGCTGCGCGTGGCGGGGCTGGTGGAGGCGCTGGCCGCGCGCGGGGTCGACGTCGTCGACCGGGGCGATGTCGTGGGACCGCGCAACCCCTGGCAGAAGCCGGTGGACGGCTATCGCCACCTTGACGAAGTCGTGGCCTGGAACCGGGCGGTAATGGAGATGTCGGGCATCGAACTCGCGGCCGGGCGGATGCCGGTGATGCTGGGTGGCGATCATTGCCTGGCGATGGGCTCGATCACCGCAGTCGCACGCCACTGCCGTGCGCAGGGCAAGCGGCTGCGCGTGCTGTGGCTCGACGCCCATGCCGACTTCAACACGTCGGCGATCACGCCGTCCGGCAACGTGCACGGCATGCCCGTCGCCTGTCTCTGCGGACTCGGCCCGGACGCCCTCGTCAACCTTGGCGGGCAGGGGCCGATGATCTCCCCGGCCGACGTGCGCCAGATCGGCATCCGTTCGGTCGACCTCGAAGAGAAGCGCCTGGTCCGCGAACACGGCCTGGACATCTACGACATGCGCTACATCGACGAGGTGGGCATGAAGCAGGTGATGGAGGAGGCGCTTGCGGGCATGGGCGACGACACCCATCTCCACGTCAGCTTCGACGTCGACGTGCTTGATCCAACCATCGCGCCCGGCACCGGCACCCGCGTGCCGGGTGGCCTGGACTACCGCGAGGCGCAGCTGATGATGGAAATGATCGCCGACGCCGGCGGTGCCGATTCCCTTGACGTGGTCGAGGTCAACCCGGCGCTGGACGTACGCAACCGCACCGCGCGCCTGGCGGTGGATCTGGTGGAGAGCCTGTTCGGCAAGTCCACGCTGATGCGCGACTGAGCGCTGCGGATGAATGCGAAGCGACCATGCTGAGGCGCCAGGTAGCGGCCTCAACGCGGATTTCACCCGCACCTGCGTCTGATGGCGGCAACGGGGCACCGCCGCCCCGTCGATCGTCCATCAACGGAGAGTTCCCATGAAGCGCATCGCAATCCTCATTTTCGTCTCGCTGTTTTCCGCGGGCATGCTTTCCGCCTGCAACACCGTTGCCGGTGCTGGCAAGGACGTGCAGAAGGTCGGCGAGCAGGTCGAGGACGCGGCCGATGACACCGGCGCCACCGATCCCCGCTGAAGGTCCCGCTGAATCCGCAGTCATCGAGGTGAAGACCAGCCAACGAAACCTTGACCGTGCCGACATGTGGAGGCCCGCATGATGGACCCGGATCCACCGCAAGCGCGGTGACCTTTACCCCATCAACGAGGTGACGCATATGAACAAGGACATCATTTCCGGCAAGTGGACCCAGATCAAGGGCCAGGCGCAGGCGCGGTGGGGCGATCTCACCGACGATGTGTTCGATGTCGCCGAAGGCAACGGCGAATACCTGGCGGGCAAGCTGCAGGAGCAATACGGCTGGGAGCGTGACCGCGCCGAGCGCGAGGTCCGCGACTTCGAGAAGGGCCTCGGCTGACCGGAGAGTCGAGCAGCATCGGACGGGCCGGTTCGCCGGCCCGTTTTTTTTGTCCGCGGAGCGGGCGCTGCGGCGGGAGAGCCCGGGGAGGGCGAGCCGTGGCGGGCACTGGACTAGAATGGCGTTTTCCGCCTCCGGTCCCTGCATGAGCCTGCACGTCCTCACCGGCATCAAGCCCACCGGCGTTCCGCACCTGGGCAACTACGTCGGTGCGATCCGCCCCGCGGTGCTCGCAAGCGCGGCACCCGATGTCGAAAGCTTTTTTTTCCTTGCCGACTACCACGCGCTGATCAGCACCCATGATCCGGTGCGGGTGCAGCGTTCGACGCTGGAGATCGCGGCCAGCTGGCTTGCCTGCGGACTGGATCCTGAGCGCGTGGCGTTCTACCGCCAGTCGGACATCCCCGAGACCACCGAGCTGACCTGGCTGCTCACCTGCGTGGCGGGCAAGGGGCTGCTCAACCGCGCCCATGCCTACAAGGCCGCGGTCGATCGCAACCGCGCCGAAGGCAGCGACGACGATGCCGGCGTGACCGCGGGGCTTTACATGTATCCGGTGCTGATGGCCGCGGACATCCTGCTGTTCAACGCGCACAAGGTGCCGGTGGGCCGTGACCAGGTGCAGCACATCGAAATGGCGCGCGACTTCGCGCAGCGCTTCAACCATCTCTACGGCGCGCACTTCACCCTGCCCGAGGCGGCGGTGGAGGAGCAGGTCGCGACCCTGCCGGGCCTGGACGGCCGCAAGATGTCGAAGAGCTATGACAACGTCATCCCGCTGTTCGCGCCGCGCGAGCAGCTGCGCAAGCTGGTGCTTTCGATCGTGACCGACTCGCGTGCGCCGGGCGAGCCGAAGGACACCGCGGGTTCGGCGGTGTTCCAGCTCTACCAGGCCTTTGCGGGGGCCGGCGACACCGAGGCGATGCGCCATGCGTTCGCCGGCGGCATTTCTTGGGGCGACGCCAAGGAGCGGCTGGTCGAGCGCATCGACACCGAGCTTGCGCCGATGCGCGAGCGCTACGACGCCCTGGTGGCCGACCCGGCCGGCATCGAACGCGTGCTGCGCCTGGGCGGCGAGCGCCTGCGCGACGAGCGCGCGCGGCCGCTGCTGGCGCGGCTGCGCGATGCGGTCGGGCTGCGCGACCTGGGCACGCGCGGCGGCGGAATCGCGGCGTCGTCCGCTGCGGGTGAAGGCGCGGCCAGGCCGGCGCCGCCGGTGTTCAAGCAGTATCGCGAAGCCGATGGCCGCTTCCACTTCAAGCTTGTCGACGGCGAGCGCCTGCTGCTGCAGGGCGCCGGCTTCGAGTCGCCCCGCGACTGTGGCCGCGTGGTGGCGTCCTTGAAGTCGGGAACCGCGCCCCCCCGCATCGACGAGGCCGGCCAGGTCCTGCTCGACGGCGCGGCCGTTGGCGCGCTGGGCGCGGGCGTGGACGAGGCCGCGCTGGTGCAGGCGCTTGGGCGCTTCGGGGACGACGAGGGATGAATCCGCTGGTCGAAGTGAACCTCACCCTGATCCTGTTCCTGCCCTGGTTCCTGATCCTGGCGACCCTGTTCTGGATCTATCCGCGCCAGCCGCGGGGCCCTGTGCGGCGGCTGTACGACGTGGTCGCGCTGCTGGCGGCGCTGGCGGTGTTCGTGGCCAGCCTGTACTGGTCGCACCAGGTCGCAGACCCGGCGCACGGCCGCATGTGGCGGCAGATCCTCGCCACCGCGCTGGGCTACGGCGTGTTCCTGGCGGCCATGCTGTTCGCGGTGGTGCTGCGGATGCTGCTGTTCCGCCGGCGCTGAGCGCGTTGGACCAAAGTCGTATCGGCGCGGCCGGCGCGTTCCCCCAGGCTCCGGGATCACGGTCACAGCGAGGGTAACGCGTGGGATTGGGCGACGGCATCACCATCATCGATACCGGCTTCGGCGAACGGCCCGCCTTCTGCGCCGCCTACCTGGTGGCGGAAGCCGGGCGTGCGGCGCTGATCGACTGCGGCACCCTGCACAGCGTGCCGCGCATGCTCGCCGCGCTGGACGCCGCCGGGGTGGCGCGCGATGCCGTCGACTACCTCATCGCCACCCACGTCCACCTCGACCATGCCGGTGGCGCCGGCGCGCTGCTGCGCGAGCTGCCCGCCGCGCGCCTGGTGGTGCATCCACGCGGCGCTCCGCACATGCTCGATCCGGCCAGGCTGATCGCGAGTGCGCGGCAGGTCTACGGTGATGCGCTGTTCGATCGTGCCTACGGCGGGCTGGTGCCGGCGCCGGCGGAGCGCGTGCTGGAGGCGGCCGACGGCCAGGTTCTGGACCTGGCGGGCCGCCCGCTGCTGCTGGCGCACACGCCCGGGCATGCACTGCACCACCTGTCGGTGTGGGACGCGCGCACGCGCGCCTGGTTCACCGGCGATGTCTTCGGCATTTCCTATCGGGAGTTCGACGTCGGCGGCCGCCCGTTCGCGATCCCGACCACGTCACCGGTGCAGTTCGACCCGGGGCAGATGAAGGACTCCGTGCGGCGCCTGTTGGCGGCGGAGCCGGAGGTCTGCTACGTCACCCACTTCGGCGCCGTGCGCGACGTGCGGCGCGTGGGCCTGCGCCTGGTCGAACAGGTCGATGCGATGGTCGCGCTGGCGCAATTCCTGGCCGATGCGCCGGACGCGCACGCCGCGCTGAAGCAGGCGTTGACGACGCTCTACGTGGACCGTGCGCGCATCCACGGCGTTGGCGATCCAGAACAGCAGGTGCCCGCGCTGCTGGACATGGACATCGAGCTCAACGCGCAGGGCCTGGCCGCGTGGATGGAGCGCGAGCGCAGGCAGGCGGCGCGCGGCGGCTGAAGCGCCGCGAGCCGCGCCCACGGGCGTGGCGCGCGGCGATGTCACGGCGCGGAAGGTGGCGTCAGTTCGCCAGCGCCATGTCGTCCAGCAGCGCCTTGAGGAAGCGCGCGGCCTCGCCGCCGGTCGCGGCGCGGTGGTCGAAGGTCAACGAGATCGGCATCCTGCGGTGCACCTCGATGCCGCCGATCACGGCCACCACGTCCTGGCTCAGCTTGCCGGCGCCGACGATGGCCACGCACGGCGGCACCACCACCGGAGTGGCGTAGCGGCCGGCGAACATGCCGAAGTTCGACAGGCTGATCGTGTAGCCCGACAGTTCGCTGGCCGGGATGCTGCGGTCCTCGACCTGGGCCCGCAGGCGCTGGATGCCGGCGCGCACGCCGGTGGCGTCGAGCACGTCGGCATTGCGAAGCGCCGGCACGAACAGGCCGTCGTCGGTGTCCACGGCGATGCCGATGTCGACCTGCGGATGCATGGTGCGGGTCAGGCTGTCACCGTCGAACCAGGCGTTGAGCGCGGGCACGGCCTTGGCCGCGGTGCAGATCGCGCGGATCAGGCGCGCGGTGATGTCCTGCTTGCCGGCCCAGGCGTGCAGGTCGGCGTCATCGACCAGGGTGGTCGGCACGACCTGGGCGTGTGCGGCGGCCATGACGCGCGCCATGTTGCGGCGCACGCCCTTGAGCTGCTCGGGCTGGCCGCTGGCGGTGACGCCCGGCGGCTGCGTGCGCATCGGCTTGCCGCTTGCGGACAGCGCGGTGCGATCGCCGGCGGCACGGCCGGCGGCTGCGCCTGTGGGAGCGGCCATGGCCGCGACCGGCGCTGCGGTATTCGCGGCCGTAGCCGCGCCCACAGCAGCCGCGGCTCCCATCGGCGCACTGCCGTCGGCCGCGGCGCGCTTCACGTCGGCCATGGTCACGGTGCCATCGGTGCCGGTGCCGCGCACGCGGCCGAGGTCGACCTTGAGCTTGCGCGCCTGTGCGCGCACGGCGGGCATGGCGCGCACGCCGCCCACGGCCACGGCCTGTTCGCTGCGCACGGCGTCCGACGACTGCATGGCGCCGACCACGGTACCGCTGTCGTTGCGCTCGCCGCCCTCGCTGATCGCCCCGCCGTCATCGGATGCCACGACCTTGTCGTCCGGCGCCGGGTCCTGGCTGCCGACGCCGTGTCCGCCACCGCCGTGGTGGTGGCCGGTGTCCTGGCCCTCCGCACGCTGCGGCAGGCCGGGATCGATCTCGAATTCGGCCAGCATCGCGCCGGTGACCACCACGTCGCCGGCGGCGCCGGCGAGCTTCAGCACCTTGCCCGAGACCGGCGAAGGCACGTCGACCACGGCCTTGGCGGTCTCCATCGACACCAGGTTCTCGTCCAGGCGGATGATGTCGCCCTCCTTGATGAACCACTCGACGATGGTGGCGTCGGGCAGTCCTTCGCCGAGGTCGGGGAGGTAAAAGGTCTTCTTGTCGGCCATGGTGTCCTCGGGAATCCGGTGCTCCAGCGTGGGAGCGGTTGCGTTCGGTTCGCCGGCCCGGTGCAACGGGCGCGGCGGTGTCGTCGTGTCGCCTGCTGCGTCGCGCAGCGGTACGGCAGCGCGGGCGGATTGCCGGCTGCCGCGCGTGCTCAGCCGGCGGCCATCGCCCGCTTCACCGCGGCGACGATCTTTTCGACGCTGGGCAGGTACTTCATTTCAAGACGGAACAGCGGGATGTGCGTGTCGTAGCCGGTCACGCGCTCGACCGGTGCCAGCAGGTCGTACATGCACTCCTCGGCCAGGCGCGCGGCGATTTCACCGCCGAAGCCGGCGGTCTTGGGCGCCTCGTGCACGATCACGCAGCGGCCGGTCTTCGCGACCGATTCGGCAATGGTGTCGAAGTCCAGTGGGGTCAGCGTGGCGACGTCGATGACTTCGGCGCTGATGCCGTCCTTCGCCAGCGCATCGGCGGCCTCCAGCGTCTCCTTCACCTGCGCGCCCCAGGTCACCAGGGTCACGTCGGTGCCGTCGCGCAGCACGAAGCACACGTCCAGCGGCAGCGCTTCGCCGTCGTCCGGCACCACTTCCTTGTACTGGCGGTAGATGCGCTTGGGTTCCATGAAGATCACCGGATCCGGCTCGCGGATCGCAGCCAGCAGCAGGCCGTAGGCGCGCGCGGGCGACGACGGCAGGACCACCCGCAGGCCAGGGACGTTGGTGAACAGCGCCTCGTTGGCTTCGGAATGGTGCTCCGGCGCGCGGATGCCACCGCCCCACGGCACGCGCAGCACCATCGGGCAGGTCAGGCGGCCGCGCGTGCGGTAACGGAAGCGCGCCGCGTGGCAGATGATGTGGTCGAGCATCGGATAGACGAAGCCGTCGAACTGGGCCTCGGCGATCGGCTTCATGCCCTGCGCGGCCATGCCGACGGTCAGCCCGGCGATGGTGGTTTCGTCCAGCGGGGTGTCGATCACGCGCAGGTCGCCGAACTCGGCGTGCAGGCCGGCGGTGGCGCGGAACACGCCGCCGTTGACGCCGACGTCCTCGCCCAGCACCACGACCGAATCGTCGTTGCGCATCTCGTAGGCCAGGGCCTGGGTCACGGCCTCGATCAGGGTGATGGCGGCGGGCGCCGCGTCCTTCGCCACGGCGCTCACGAGCGCTTCTCCAGCGCGATGGCAGCCGCGCGCTGTTCAAGCAGGTCGGCAGGCGGGTCTGCATACAGATAGTCGAACATCGCTTCCACGGGCTGCACCTTGCACTCCAGGTAGGCGTTGATTTCCACGTCGACCATCTGGCCGCACTCCTCGATCCAGGCCGTTTCCTGCGCCTCGTCCCAGACGCCCTGGGCGGTGAGCCAGGTGCGCAGGCGGGTCATCGGCTCGCGGGTCCAGCCGTCCTTGACCTCGGCCTCGTCGCGGTAGCGGCGGGCGTCGTCGGCGGTGGTGTGGTCGTGCAGCCGGTAGGTCATGAATTCGATGACGCTGCCGCCGCCGCCCGAGCGCGCGCGCTCCATGGCGCGGCGCATGCCCTCGAGCACGGCGAACAGGTCGTTGCCGTCCACCTGCAGGCAGTGCAGGCCGCCGGCCAGGCCCTTCTGGGCCAGGGTCTTGGCGCCGGTCTGCGACTTGCGCGGCACCGAGATCGCCCAGCCGTTGTTGATGATGCACTGGATGAAGGGCAGCGCGTAGGCGCCGGCGGAGTTGATCGCGGCGTAGGTATCGGTCTTGGACGAACCGCCGTCGCCGCAGCAGGTCACGGCCACGCGGTCTTCGCCGCGGAGCTTGAACGACAGCGCCGCGCCGGCCGCGTGCAGGCACTGGGTCGCGATCGGCACGCACCACGGGAAATCGTGCTTCGGGCCGGAGAAGTCGTTGCCGCGCTCGTCGCCGCCCCAGTACATCAGGACGTCGCGCGGCTTCACGCCGCGCATGAACTGCGCGCCGTATTCACGGTAGCTGGGGGCGAACACGTCCTCCGGGCGCATCGCGGCGCCGATGCCGATGTGCGTGGCCTCGTGGCCCAGGCTGGCGGCGTAGGTGCCGAGCTTGCCGGTGCGCTGCAGTGCGATGGCCTTGGTGTCGAAAGTGCGCACCATCAGCATCTGCTTGAAAAGCGGCAGGATTTCGGCCGCCGGAAGGGCCTCCGGGGGCAGGTCGGCCACCAGGGTGCCGTCAGGGCCAAGGTACTGGAGGTATTCGATTTCAAAGGTCGCGGCAACGCTCATGCGGGCACGTGCTCGGTCATCCACGGGAGCCGGACATGATACCCGCAGGGCGTTTCGCGTTCGTTGCGCGCTGCGGCAACGCCGTCCGTGGCGTGGCCGGGGGTGGAGCGGCGTGCGAGGCACGCCGCATCGGCTTGCGGCGTCAGTCGCCGCGGACGGTGTGGATCCGGGCGCGGGCGGCGTTGTTTCCGGTGTCGGGATCATCGATGTCCGACTCCACCTGGACCGTGACGTCGTACCTGGGTGGGGTGAGGCGACCGCCGGTGCCGGTCATGAACTGCAGGCTGCGGGTCTGGCCGGCTTCGAACGGACCCTCCAGGAGGCAGAGCGCCCGGAAGGGATTGGCCGACTCGGTGACGCAATCGAGCGCGCTGCCGACATGGACCAGATTCTCGCGAACGCCGGTCGACAAGCGCACGACCACGTCTTCCACGGTCGCCGCACCCTCGTTGCGCACGCTGATCGCGTGGCTTCCCCAGGCACCGCGGACGATCCGCTCGGCCGCCACCATCGTCACCGCCAGGTCGGCCTGTGCATCGACGGCGATCGTGGCGCTGTCGCTGTCGTTGGCCGCCTCGGGATCTTCGGTCTGCGAGGTTGCCGCGGCCGTCAGCGTGGCCGTGTGGCCCGCGAGGTGCGCGGGGGCCGTCGCACGGAGCGTGAACGCGGCCGTGGCGGACGCTGCCAGGGTGTCGGCGGTACATGCGGAGGTGGTCAGGCCAGCCTCGGCCGTCGTCGCATCGCAGGTCCAGCCGGCAGGCGCCTCGACCGTCAGCGTCGGCAACAATGTGCCCACCGAGAAGCCTACTCCCGGGAACCCGGCTGCGTCGGGGCCTTCATTCCGGGCGTGCACCACCCAGCTCATCGTCCCGCCCACCTGCACGGCGGACTGGGGCGTGCTCACCACGGCCTGCATGTCGGCGAACTGGATGGCGTTCATGCGCAGCATCAGCACCGACGGGTCGTGGTCGGACAGGCGCGCGGCGCTGTCGGGGTCGTTGCGCGCGGTTTCCGGGAAGTCGGCGTTGAGCCGGGCGTGGCTGATGGTCCACGAGTTGAACAGCGGCGAGGCCAGCAGCCTCTGGTTCACAAGGATGTGGTCGAGCGACTGTGCGTTGTTCTCGAACACGAACGAGTATCGCTGCGACGGATCCAGGGCATGTGTCGCGTTCACGTAGCCGGGCTCGACGAGGTTGGCCCCGTCGTGCTCGACCGCCGTGGCCTCGTCGGGCGAAGCCATGCCCGTCAGGGCACCCATCACGTCGACGTAGCCATCGTTGAACTCGAACGCGTTGAAGTCACCGAGCACCACGACCTTGCGGTCGAGCAGCGGGCTCTGCAGCTCCTGCAGCAGGTTTGCGAGGAATCCGGCCTGGATCTGGCGCTTCTGCCGCACGCGGTCACCGTTGGTGCCGGTACCCAGCGGGGTTTCGTCATTGATGCCGCTGAGCGAACGCTGGTGCACGGTCACCACGGTGATGGGAAACGCGCGGCCGTCGGCGAAGTTCACCACCGCGTGGAGGACCAGCGGCGGACGGTCGTTGATGCGCGAGGTCGAGCCGTCGCCGGCATAGGTCCAGGTATCGGTCGCGCCGACCTGCTCCAGCGCCACCAGCTGCACCCGCTGGAGGCCCGCGGCGATCTCGCCGGACTTCACCAGGAAACCGACGTCGATGCCGCCGACGTCGTTGCCTTCCTCGAGGTAGGCGGCGTAGCCGGGATCGGGCTCGCCCAGCGCCACCGCATCGGCATTGATCCTGTCGGCCAGCGCCTGCAGCGTGGGCAGGTTCTCGACTTCGCTCACGCCGATCACGTCGGGCGAATGCATGTAGGCGCGGATGCCGAGCGAGGCCTTGTTGAGCCGGGCCGCGAACGCGTCGGCGGTGAGCACCGGTTCGCTGATGGCCGGATCGTTCACCGTGTCGAAGAAGCGCTGCAGGTTGTAGGTGGCGAAGGTGGCGTGGTCCTCGCTGGGCACCACCGCGCCGCGCGGCTGGTCGAGGCCGTCGCAGGCGGTCGCCAGGGGGCCTTCGGGATAGATGGTGTAGCGGCGGAAGGTGTAGTCCAGCGGACCGGTCAGCGTACCGTCGACGATCCGGCAGCCGGCGGCCAGGTCCGCCTGCGGCGCGCCGATGGCGTCGCTGTCCACCGCGATGACCTCGGGGTTGAAGTCCCAGCGCGGGATGGCGGTGGCCGTGGTGCCGCTCGGATCCGGGTCGGGCACCTGGATGCCGGCCTCGCGCAGCGGGCGCGGTACGCCGGTGACCACCACCGCGAACTGGCCGTTGCCGGTCGACGTGGCATTGGCTTCGCTGGTGTTGCCGCGGGTGGGCGCGACCACGGTGGCGCTCGCGATGCTGACGCGCATGCCTTCGAAGGCCTCGAGCTGGCCGAGCCCGCCCTCGGGCAGCACGCTGTCCGCCGCCAGCACCATCGGCGCCGGCAGCGCATGGCCGGTGCCGAGCTGGGTGACGGTGGCGAAAGTCAGCTCGGTCATCGGCAGCTGGTAGGGATCGGCGGCGGGAATGTATTCCTCCACCGTGGCCTGCACGCGCACGCGGTGGCCAATCGAGGCCGCCGCGGGCGGGGCCCCCGCGGTGAACACGAAGATGCCCTCGGACGTGGCGTCGTCGCCGTCGTCCTGGCCGTCGGCGGTCTGCATGAAAAAGCCGTTGTTCTTGCGCGCGGTGACGATGCCCTCGGTCACCACCGACTGGCCCGCGAGCGGCGAGCTCGCGCCCGCGCCCTGGATGGCGGCGATCGGCACGATCGTGAAGTCGTCGTTGACGATGGTGCCGGTGCCAACGAGGGTGCCGTCCGCCGCGCCGGAGATGTTCGACAGCGCCAGGCCGAAGGTTTCGTCGGCCTCGGCCACGGTGTCACCGACCACGGTGACCGAGAGCGAGATCGAGGTGTCGCCTTCGGCGATGGTGGCCGTGCCGCTCTTGGCGACGTAGTCCTCGCCGGCCAGCGCGGTGCCGTTGGCGGTCGCATAGTCGAAGCTGGCGCCGCCGGGACCGGCGGGCCGGCTCAGGCCGACCTGGAAGAACATCTCGGTGGTGCCCGAATCGCCCTCGGCCACGCTGCCGTTGCCGAGGTTGATCACCGGGACGGCGCCGCCGCCGCCGGCAACCACGCTGATGTCGTCGATGCCGATCCATTCGTCGTTGCCGGCGGCGTTCGTGGTCATGATCCGCAGCTCAACCAGCGCCTGGTTGTCGGCGTCGGCGGGCAGATTCACCGACACCGGCGTGTCGCGCGTGCCGCCGGGGCTGCTGGCGTCGGCGACGTAGGCCTCGGGCACGTTGCTGAAGTCGCCGATGCCGCCGACGCGGTAGTGCAGGGCGACCTGCTGGACGGCGTCGTCGGCCGAGGCGTCGACGTCGCGCAGGCGGTAGGACACCTGGATGCCGCTCGCGCCGCGGGTGTCGAGGTGGATCCTGAGATAGGGCGCGTCCGCCGAACCGCTGCCCTGCAGCGCCACCACCGGATCGGCGATGTGGAACTCGGCCACGCCGCCGTTGCTGATGCTGGTACTTGTCTGGTTGGCGATCACGTCGACGACGCCGGCGGCATCGGCGCCCAGCACCGTCTGCGGGTCGACCCCGTTGGCCGAAGTCAGGTCGCCGCCGAGGTAGCCGAGGATGCCGGGCACGTTCGACCAGTCGTCATTGGCGGTGACCAGGCCGGTATCGGTCCAGTCCTGCGCGAACGGCAGCGCCTGCGGCGTGGAATCGGCGTGCGCGGCGCCGATGGCCGCGGACAGGGCAAGGGCGAGCGCCAGGCGGCGCGGAGTCGGTTGCATGGTGTGGTTCCCCTGGAAGATGTCTGGCGCGGCCCCCGCCGCAGCTCCGCGATTCTGCACCAGCCGGGCGGCAGCTGTGTGACGCACCCGGACTCGGCCATCCCCCGCCACGGGAGGGGCCTGCGCTACCCTTTGCGCATGAGCATCGAACACAACGAACGCGCCCTGGAGGCCGGCATCCACACCGAGCTTTCCGGCCGCATGACCTACGGCGGCTACCTGCGTCTGGACCGGCTGCTGTCAGCGCAGCAGCCGGTGACCGACCCGCCGCACCACGACGAAATGCTGTTCATCATCCAGCACCAGGTCTCGGAGCTGTGGCTGAAGCTGCTGGTCCACGAGCTGCAGGCGGCGGTCGGCCACCTGCGGGCGGGCCGGCTGGACCCGTGCCAGAAAATCTTCGCGCGCTGCAAGGGCGTGCTGCGCCAGCTGACCGCGATGTGGTCGGTGCTGGAAACGCTCACGCCTTCGGAGTACGCCGAGTTCCGCGACCTGCTGGGGCCGTCCTCGGGCTTCCAGTCGGCCCAGTACCGCACCGTCGAGTTCCTGCTCGGCAACAAGAACGCGGGCATGCTGAAGGTCTTCGCCCACGACCCCGCGGCCGAGGCCATGCTGCGCGGCGCGCTCGAAGCGCCCGGCCTGTACGACGAGGCCCTGCGCCACCTGGCGCGCACCGGCCACGCCGTGCCGGCGCGCCACCTGGAGCGCGACTGGACCCGGCCGCACGTGATGGACGACGAGCTGATGCCGGTGTTCGAGCGCATCTACCGCGACACCGCCTCGCACTGGGAGGCCTACCACCTCTGCGAGGACCTGGTGGACCTGGAAACCGAGTTCCAGCTCTGGCGCTTCCGCCACATGCGCACGGTGATGCGCATCATCGGCTTCAAGCGCGGCACCGGCGGTTCCAGCGGCGTGGGCTTCCTGAAGCAGGCGCTGGATCTGACCTTCTTCCCGGAGCTGTTCGAGGTGCGCACGCGCATCGGCGGCGCGCCGGACGGCGCCTACTAAGCGGGTGATGGAGGCGCGAGCCTGCCGTCGGTCCGCCTGCTAGGATCCGCCACTGATTCCAAGGGGATATTGCATGAACCAGCCAGCACAGGAACGCGCCACCGCGTCGCGCGGCCCCGTTTCGCGCGCCCTCGACGCCATCGAGCGCGTCGGCAACCGGCTTCCGGATCCGGCGATCCTGTTCCTGATCCTGATGCTGGCGACCTGGGCGATTTCGGCGCTGCTGTCCGGGGTCAGCTTCAGCGAGATCGATCCGCGCAGCGGTGATCCGGTGGTGATCCGGAACCTGCTCTCCGGGGCCAGCCTGACCGCGTTCATGGCCACGATGGTGTCGACCTTCGTGAACTTCGCGCCGCTGGGCGTGGTGCTGGTCGCCATGCTCGGCCTGGGCGTGGCCGAGCACACCGGCTTCATCAACGCGGTGCTGCGCGCGATCCTCGGCGTGACCCCGAAGATGCTGCTGACGCCGGCGCTGATCGGCGTGGGCATCCTCAGCCACGTCGCGGTCGACGCTGGCTACGTGCTGGTGATCCCGCTGGGCGCGGTGATCTTCTATGCCGCCGGGCGCCACCCGCTGGCCGGCATCGCGGCGGCCTTCGCAGGCGTGTCGGGCGGCTTCTCCGCGACGTTCTTCGTGCCATCGAGCCTCGACCCGATGCTGGCCGGTCTGACCCAGGAGGCCGCGCGCATCATCGCGCCCGAGGCCCTGGTCAATCCGATGAACAACTACTTCTTCACCACCGCTTCGACCTTCCTGGTGGTGCTGGTCGGCTGGTTTCTGACCGATCGCGTCATCGAGCCGCGCCTGCAGGCCACGGTCGTCGACGGTGACAGCGGCGACATGCCGACCATGGATCCGCTGACGCCCGTCGAGAAACGCGCCCTGTGGAGCGCGCTCGCGGCCATGGGCGTGGCCGTGGTCCTGTTCGTGCTGAGCCTGCTGCCGGCGGGGACGCCGTGGGCCGCGGATCCGGCCACGCTGCCGGCCTCGACCCATCCGCTGCTCGCATTCAGTGCGCCGCTGATGCAGTCGATCGTGGCCCTGATCTTCCTGTTCTTCCTGATTCCGGGCGTGGTCTACGGCTACGTGTCGGGCACGGTCGGCAGCCATCGCGACATCGTCCAGGGCATGAGCAAGTCGATGAGCGGCATGGGCTACTACATCGTCATGGCGTTCTTCGCCGCGCAGTTCATCTACGCATTCAGCCAGTCCAACCTGGGCGTGCTGCTGGCGATCAAGGGCGCCAACGCGCTGCAGTCGATGGGCCTGCACATGTCGCTGATGGTGATCGGCATCGTGCTGCTTTCGGGGACGGTGAACCTGCTGATCGGATCGGCGTCGGCCAAGTGGGCGCTGATCGGCGCAATCATGGTGCCGATGATGATGCAGCTGGGAATCTCGCCCGACCTGACCCAGGCCGCCTACCGCGTGGGCGACTCGAGCACCAACATCATCACGCCGCTGATGCCCTATTTCCCGCTGATCGTGGTGTTCTGCCAGAAGTACGTGAAGTCGGCCGGCGTCGGCACGCTGCTGGCACTGATGCTGCCGTTCTCGGTGACGCTGCTGGTCACCTGGAGCCTGTTCCTGGTCGGATTCTGGGCGCTGGGCCTGCCGCTGGGCGTGGGTTCGAGCTACGGCTACCCGGGCTGACGACGGCCGCGCAAACGGTCCCGCACTTCCCCTTGGCGGCGGCATCACGCTAAGTTAACCGGTCGGCCAGCGCGCCGTACCCAATCAGCCAGGAGTAGCGAGTGACCCCGAATCCCTACGCAGCCGAGGAAAAGAAGACCATCCTCGGCCATCCGCGCGGCCTGTTCGTGCTGTTCTTCGCCGAGATGTGGGAGCGGTTCTCCTACTACGGCATGCGCGCGCTGCTGATCTTCTACCTCGTCCAGCACTGGATGTTCTCCGACGGCGAGGCCTCGGTGATCTACGGCGCCTACACCGCGCTGGTGTACATCGCGCCGGTGGTGGGAGGGTATCTGGCCGACCGCTACCTGGGGCAGCGCAAGGCGGTGCTGTTCGGCGCGGTGCTGCTGACCTTCGGCCACTTCCTGATGGCATTCGAAGGCACCGGTGGCCAGGGTGCGGCCGAGATCAACATCTTCTGGCTGGCGCTGTCCTTCATCATCGTCGGCTCGGGCTTCCTGAAGGCCAACATCTCGGTGATGGTCGGCCAGCTGTACCCGCGGACCGACATCCGGCGCGACCCGGCGTACACGATCTTCTACATGGGCATCAACCTGGGCGCGATGCTCGGTTCGCTGATCGCCGGCTACCTCGGCCAGACCTACGGCTGGAAGTACGGATTCGGTGCCGCCGGCGTCGGCATGCTGCTGGGCCTGGTGGTGTTCATCATCGGCAAGCCGATGCTGATGGGGCGCGGCGAACCGCGCGATCCGCAGCGGCTTGTGGCGCCGATGTTCGGTATCCGCTTCGAGTGGCTGCTCTACGCGCTCAGCTTCCTGACCGTGGGCCTGGTGTGGTGGATGATCCAGCACCAGAAGCTGGTCGGCTTCCTGCTGGGCGGCGCAGGCCTGATCCTGGTCTGCTACGTGCTGTACAAGGCGGTGTTCTCGATGCAGCGCGAAGAGCGCAACCGCATCTTCGCCGCGATGTACCTGATCATCGGCTCGATCCTGTTCTGGGCGCTGTTCGAGCAGGCCGGTGCGTCGCTGAACCTGTTCACCGACCGCTCGGTCGACCGCAACATCCTCGGCTGGGAAGTCCCGGCCTCGATGTTCCAGTCGCTGAACTCGATCTACATCGTCTGCCTGGCGCCGCTGTTCGCGATGATGTGGCTGGCCCTGGCCCGGCGCGGCCTCGAGCCGTCGACCCCGGCGAAGTTCGCCATCGGTGTGGTGCTGGTGGGTGCGGGCTTCCTTGCCCTGGTCGCCGGTGCCAATGCGTCGACCGTGGGCGCGACCCCGGTGATCTTCATCTTCGTGATCTACCTGATCCACACCCTCGGCGAGCTGTGCCTGTCGCCGGTAGGCCTGTCGGCGATGAACCGGCTGACGCCGGCCCACATGGCCAGCCTGATCATGGGCACGTGGTTCTTCGCCTCGGCCACCGGCAACTTCGCCGCGGGCCTGATCTCGGCCGCCACCGGCGGCGAGGGCGCGGGCCCGGAGAAGGTGCTGGATGTCTATTCCAACGTCGGCTGGCTGGCGGTGGGCGTGGGCATCGTGATGCTGTTGATCGCACCGCTGGTGAAGAAGCTGATGCACCTCGACACCTTGCGCGACGACGACCTCGCCGGACAGGACGAGCTGGCCGAGGCGGCAGCGGCAGGCATCGACATCACCGAAGAGCGTCGCTGACGCGAGAGTGTGCGCGACGACCCGGTCCGATTCGCCGGGTCGTCCCTGATCGGATCGGTTCGGAATGCTTCAGGCCGGGGTGCTTCAGGCCTTGATGACCGGGTCCACGCCCAGGCCCGAGGCCAGCGGGCCCAGGCGATCGCGATAGGGAAGCCAGTCGGGTGCACGCGGCGCCCGCAGCCCGGCGCGCACCTGCGCCGCGCTTGCGGTGGAAACGGCACCGCCGCCGCGCGCCGGCGTCAGCACGGCGGGATCGAAATCCAGGCCGATGTGCGCGAGGACGCGGTGCATGGTGGCGTCCGCGTCGCGCAGCAGGTCGTCATGGGCCACGTCGAGCAGCCTTGGGCCGACCACGCCGTGCCAGTGCGCCATCAGCGCCGCGTGACCCTGGTGCCACGCCGCCAGTTCGCGCTGGTCGTAGGACCAGCGCGCCGAGCCGCCATAGAGCATGCGCAGGTTGGAGAAGCACACGTCCATCGGCGCGCGCCGGGTATGGATGAACCGCGCCCGCGGCAGTGCGCGCGCGATGCAGCCCAGCAGCAGGGAATTGGTGGGCAGCTTCTCCGTCCACAGGCCGCGGCCGCGCGCGCGCCACGCGTTCGCCTCGAGGAAGGCCCGGCCCAGCGCCGGCCAGTCGATCGTTTCAAGGCGATCGAGAAGCGCAGCGTCGATCAGGCCCTGGCCGCGATGGTCGGCGGCCAGCCGCAGCGCCGCGGCAAAGCCCATGCTTTCGCCGCCCTCGGCCATCGCGGGGTGGCCTCCAAGCATGCGTTCGAGCACCGTCGAGCCGGAACGGAACAGGCCGACGATGAACACCGGTTGCTGCGCGCCAGCGCCCGGGTCGTGGCCCGGGCCGGCAAGGAATCCCGCGTCGCAGCGGTCGCGGATGGCTTCCAGCAGGCGCAGGTCGTCGGCGACGTCGTAGCGCATGGCGGCGCGCTTGGCGCGCATGCCGCGCTCGAGTTCGGGCCAGGCGGCCTCGTGTTCGCCGAGCTCGTGCAGCTCGTCGAACAGGGAGTGGCTGAAGTGGATGTCGTGCTCGCTCCCCGGGGCGACGCGCGCCCGTTCGTCGCGCAGGCGGGCGATGCGCGCCTGCGTGCCCGCGGTGTCCTGCGCGCGCAGCTGTGACAGGCGGCGGTGGGCATGGGCGAAGTGCGGCGTCAGGGCGATCGCCCGGTCCAGGTCCTCGCGGGCGCCGGCCATGTCGCCGAGGAACAGGCGCGTGCTGCCGCGCACGTAGCGCGCGGGGGCGTGGCCGGGGTCGCGGGCCACCGCGCGGTCCAGCCAGGCCATCCCGGCTTCGTGCAGGTCCTCGGCGCCAAGCAGGTCCGCCAGCGCGACCATGTCGTCGACGCTGGCCTGGTCGGCACGCCCGGCAAGCGCGAGCGACAGCTCCGTCAGCGCGCGTGGCTCGTGCAGGTCGCGCAGCAGTCGCGCGAGCGCCAGCGCGTGCGGCCAGGAGCGGGGACCGGCTGCGTGAGCCCGCATCGTGGCGGCATGCATGTCGCGGTAACGGCCGGCGCGCGCCTGGGCCTTGGCCAATCCGAGCCAGGGCGCCGCATCGCCGGGCGTCGCGTCGGCCAGTCGTGCATAGGCAGCGGCGGCGCCGGCCCAGTCGCAGGCCGCGGCCAGTGCGTTGGCTTCCAGCCAGGCCTGGGCGTGGGGCAGGCTGGCGTCGTCCGAGCGGGTGTCTGCTTGCATCGTGGCCAATCTACTAGAGCCCGTAGCGTTCGCCGAGCCTGTCCAGCATGCGCGAAAACTGCACGCGCTCGTCCTCGCTCAGCGGCGCCAGCAGTTCGCGCTCGTAGGCCAGCGCCAGCGGTGCGACCTGCGAATACACCTCGCGTCCGGCGTCGCTAAGCTCCAGTATCGAACGCCGGCGGTCGTCATCGTGCATTTCCCGGTGCAGCAGGCCGCGTTCCAGCAGGCGTGCCACCGCGCGGCTCACCGCCACCTTGTCCATGGCGCTGCGCTCGGCCACGCCGGCGGCCGACAGTCCGGGGAAGCGGCCGAGCACGGCGATGATCCGCCATTCGGTGACGGCCAGGCCGAAGCGTTCTCCGTAGGCCTCGGCGATCTCCTGGCTGACCACGTTGGACAGCAGGCTGAGCTGGTAGGGCACGAAGCGCTCGAGGTCGAGAACCGCGTCGCCGGCGGCGTCGACGGCGGAGCCGGTGGGGGCATTCCTGTCTGGAGGCTGGGACATTGCTGCGCTGCGCCTTGCAACTGGTTTCATATGAAACTATAACATCGCATCCCTCCCGTCCACTGCAGGAGCCGCCATGAGCGCCCAGACCCAGACCCAGCCGAACCTCGGCATGCAGGTCACCACCTTTGAAAACCCGATGGGCATCAACGGCTTCGAGTTCGTCGAATTCGCCGCGCCCGCCGGCCGCGCCGACGCGATGCGCAGCTACCTGGAGAAGCTCGGCTTCACCGCGGTCGCAAGGCACCGCCAGCGCGCGATCACCCTGTACCGCCAGGGCACGATCAACTTCCTGCTCAACGAGGAGCCGGACTCCTTCGCCTCGGACTTCGCCGCCAGCCACGGCCCCTCGGCCTGCGGCTTCGCGATCCGCTTCAAGCGCCCGGCCGGCGAAGTGCTCGAGCACGTGCTCGCCAACGGCGGCGAGAAGGCCGACCACAGGGCCGATACCGGCGCCGTCGACTTCCCCGCGATCAAGGGCATCGGCGACTGCATGCTGTATCTCGTCGACGACGGCGCCGACGTCTACGCCGACTACGCGCCGCTGCCCGGCGCCGACCAGCACCCGAAGGGCTTCGGCCTGACCTTCATCGACCATCTGACGCACAACCTGTTCCTGGGCAACATGCAGAAGTGGTCGGACTACTACGAGACGCTGTTCAACTTCCGCGAGATCCGCTACTTCGACATCAAGGGTTCGAAGACCGGCCTGCTGTCGAAGGCGATGACCGCGCCCGACGGCGTGGTCCGCATCCCGCTCAACGAGTCCAGCGACGAGAAGAGCCAGATCAACGAATACCTGCGCGACTACAAGGGCGAGGGCATCCAGCACATCGCGCTGTTCACCGACGACATCTACGCGTCGGTGGAGAAGATGCGCGAGGCCGGGATCGCCTTCCTCGACACGCCGGCCACCTACTTCGACGTCATCGACCAGCGCGTGCCCGACCATGGCGAGGACGTCGAGCGCCTGCGTCGCAACGCGATCCTGATCGACGCCGATCCGGAGACCAAGCAGCGCAAGCTGCTGCAGATCTTTGGCAAGAACGCGTTCGGGCCGATCTTCTTCGAGATCATCCAGCGCAAGGGCAACGAGGGCTTCGGCGAGGGCAACTTCCAGGCGCTGTTCGAGTCGATCGAGCGGGACCAGATGGAGCGCGGGGTGCTGTAAGCGCGCTGCGCTTGACCACCCGCGCAAATCCGAGGCAAACGCTTTTCCGGGAGACAGCCGTGGTCGATTACATGTCGGGTTTTGGCAACGAGTTCGCCACCGAAGCGGTGGCCGGGGCGCTGCCGGTGGGGCGGAACTCGCCGCAGCGGGTGGCGCACGGGCTCTATGCCGAGCAGCTCACGGGCACGGCGTTCACCGCGCCGCGCCACGCCAACCGGCGCAGCTGGCTGTACCGGATCCGTCCGGCGGCGATGCACGGCAGCTTCCAGCCGTATGCGCAGCCGCGCCTGCACGAGGATTTCGGCGATGGCCCGGTGACGCCGGACCAGCTGCGCTGGGATCCGCTGCCGATGCCTGCGGGCGGGACCCGGGTCGACTTCGTCGATGGCCTGTTCACCATGGCCGGCAACGGCGGTTCGCGCGCAGGCACGGGCGTCGGCATCCACATGTACGCGGCCAACGCTTCGATGCGCGGCCGCTTCTTCTACAGCGCCGACGGCGAGCTGCTGATCGTCCCGCAGCAGGGTCGCCTGCGCATCGCCACCGAGCTCGGCGTGCTGGAGGTGGAGCCGCAGGAGATCGCGGTCATCCCGCGCGGCGTGCGTTTCCGGGTCGAGCTGCCGGATGCCGAACGCGACGGCGCCACCGTGCGCGGCTACGTCTGCGAAAACTACGGCGCGCTGCTGCAGCTGCCCGACCTCGGCCCGATCGGCTCCAACGGCCTCGCCAATCCGCGCGACTTCCTGGCGCCGGTCGCGGCCTACGAGGAAGGCGAAGGCGACTTCGAACTCATCGCCAAATTCCAGGGCCACCTGTGGCGCGCGGATATCGGCCATTCGCCGCTGGACGTGGTCGCCTGGCACGGCAACTACGCGCCGTACAAGTACGACCTGCGCCGCTTCAATGCCATCGGCTCGATCAGCTACGACCATCCGGATCCGTCGATCTTCCTGGTGCTGCATTCGCCCAGCGACACGCCCGGCACCAGCAACATGGACTTCGCGATCTTCCCGCCGCGCTGGCTGGTGCAGCAGAACACGTTCCGGCCGCCGTGGTTCCACCGCAACATCGCCAGCGAGTTCATGGGCCTGGTGCACGGCGCCTACGACGCCAAGGCCGAGGGTTTCGCGCCCGGCGGCTGCAGCCTGCACAACTGCATGACCGGGCACGGGCCCGATGCCGCGACCTTCGAGAAGGCCTCGGCGGCCGACCTGTCGCAGCCGGACGTGATCAGCGACACCATGGCCTTCATGTTCGAAACCCGCGCCGTCATCCGACCCACGCGGCAGGCGCTCGACGCCGCGCACCGCCAGCTCGGCTACCAGGCGTGCTGGGCGGGCCTGCGCAGGCACTTCCAGGCCGGCGGCTGAGCGACACGGCGCGGCCGGCCGCCGCCGCGCTGACCTCATCGCCGGATCTCCACACCGTCCGCGCACGGTTTTGTCGTAGCCTTGGACTTCCGCCATCCGGAGCAAGCGCATGCGTCGTGCCCCCACAGTTGTCCTGCTGTCCCTGACCCTGGCGCTCGCCGCCTGCGACTCCGAGCGCAGCGCCGAGAACGGCGTGGAGGCGGCCACCGACGCCATCGAGGCGATCGAGCCCGTGACCGAACCCGCGGCGGCCGCCGCGGCGATTCCGGCCGCGGGTGATTCACGCATGGACGGTTACGCGGACCTGGAGTTCGGCATGACCGCCGCGGAGGCGCGCGCGGACTGGAGCGGCAACCCGCTCGAATCCCTGGGCGAGCCTGCCGACGGCTCCAGCTGCCACCACCTGGCCCCGGCAGGCCAGGCGACGCCGGCCGCCCTGGCCTTCATGTTCGAGGACGACCTGTTCGTGCGCTACAGCGTCGAGTCGACCGAAGTCACCGCTCCCGGCGGCGGCCGCGTCGGCATGGACGAGGCCACCCTGCAGGGCCTCTACGGCGAGCGGCTGCAGTCGACCCCGCACAAGTACGTCGAAGGCGGCAAGGTGCTGATGAGCCCCGAGGACGGCGGCGCGCTGCCGTCGCGGCTGTTCTTCGAACTCGGCGCCGGTGGCGTCGTGAGCAGCTGGCGCGTCGGCATGGCGCCGCAGGTCGGCTACGTCGAAGGCTGCAGCTGACACCGGCATGGGAGCGGCCCAGGCCGCGACCCGCTGTGAAATCGCGGCCACGGCCGCTCCCACGGGAATGAGCGGCTCGGAGACAAGGCGATGTTCGAGGCAATAGGCTTCACGGTCCTGGGCCTGGTGCTGCTTGCACTGGGTGGCGACTCCCTGGTCAAGGGCGCGGCGGGACTGGGCGAGCGCCTGGGCATTCCGCGCTTCGCGGTCGGGCTCGGGCTGGTCGCGGTGGCGACGTCGCTGCCGGAGCTTGCGGTCAATGCACGCGCGGTGGCGTCCGGCAACAGCGCGCTCGCGCTGGGCAACGCGGTCGGCAGCAATATCGTCAACGTCGGCCTGACCCTGGGGCTGGCGGCGCTGGCGGCGCCGCTGGTCATCGGCTGGCGGGCGCTGTCGCCGCTCCTGGCCGTGCTGCTGCTGTCGACGCTTGCGGTCGCAGGGCTCAGCCTGGACGGCGGCCTCTCGCGCATCGAAGGCATTGTGCTGCTGCTGGTGTTCGTGGGCGTGGTGGCCTTCGTCGCCATGCGCGGCGATGACGAGTCGCCGGAGGTGCGCGCGGAGATCGATGCGTTCGCGACCACGCGCGGTGGGCTGGGCATGAACATCGTGCGGGTCGTGCTGGCCACGGTGCTGCTGTGGTTCGGCGCCGGCTGGATCGTGGCCCACATGCCGACGATCGGCCACGCCCTGGGCATGGACTCGCTGCTTGCCGGCCTGGTGCTGGTGGCGGTCGGCACGGCGCTGCCGGAGGCCGCCGCAGCAGTTGCCGCCGCGCGTCGCGGACAGGGCGACATCGTCGCCGGCCATGTGATCGGTTCCAGCCTGTTCAACCTGCTGGTGGTGCTGGGCGGCATGGCGGCGGTCGGCGGCACGGTGCCGGTGCCGTCCTCGTTCGTGCGCCTGGAACTGCCGGTGGCCTTCCTGTTCGCGCTGCTGCTGGTGCCGCTGCTGCGCGGCAATACCACGGTCAGCCGGGGCGAGGGCGGGATGTTGCTGGCCGCGCTGGCCGCCTGGCTCGTGCTGGAGGCCGCGCTGCTCGGCTGAGTTGGCCCGGGCCGGCGGCGGTCCGCCGGGCCGCGGCTCAGAAGCCTTCGTCGTCGCTGCCGTCCGGGCGCGGCGGCACATGGGTGTCCTCGTCGGACTTGCCCGGCAGCTGCGGCCACTCGTCCATCCGCAGCGACAGGGCGGCCTTGGACATCAGGTGCGCGCTGATCGGCGCGGTGATCAGCAGGAAGGCGACGATCAGCAGTTCGCGCGGCTGCGGGTCACTGCCCACGAACATGTGGTAGCCGACCGATGCGCTCAGCACGCAGCCCACGCCCAGGGTGCTGGCCTTGGTCGGCGCGTGCAGGCGCCGGAAGAACTCCGACAGCTTCACCACGCCGATGCCGCCCATCAGGATGAAGAAGCTGCCCACGAGCAGCAGCGCCACCAGCAGCAGTTCCCAGAAGACGTTCATTCGACGATGTCCCTCCGCATCACGTACTTGCTCAGCACCACCGTGCTGACGAAGCCGAGCATGGCGATGATCAGCGCCGCCTCGAAGTAGATGGCGCTCTTCAGGTGCATGCCCAGCAGCATGAGCTCGGCGATGGCGGTGACGTTGAGCGTGTCCAGGGCGACGATGCGGTCGGGCACGGTCGGGCCGCGCAGCAGGCGCCAAAGCGCCAGCAGCATCGCCATGCCGACCACGTACATCGACACGCCTATGGCGACATCGATCAGGCCGTAACCGAAGACCTGGATGCCGGCGAGTTCGGGAGGGTTCACGGGAAGATCTCCATCAGCGGGCATTCGTAGCGGCGCTTGATGTCGGCCACCAGCGCGGCTTCGTCGGCAAGGTCGAGCACGTGTACCAGCAGGTAGCGACGGTCATCGGACAGCGCGGCGGTGACCGTGCCCGGGGTCAGGGTGATGCAGCACGCCAGCGCGGTGATGCCGTGGATGTTGCCGATGTCCAGCGGGTACCAGATGAAGCCGGAATGGATCCGCGACTCGCGGCCAAGCACCTGCCGCGCCACGCGTACGTTGGACATCAGGATGTCCCAGAGCAGCACGACCAGCAGCTTCGGCAGCGGGCGCAGGCTGCCGATGTTCGCGAACTCGCGATCGATCCGGGTGGCATACAGCGGGATCACCAGGCCCAGCAGCAGCGCCAGGGTGAGCTGCGCGGCGTTGACCTCGGACACCATCAGCAGCCAGAACACGGTGATGGACAGGGTGAGCGGCAGCGAGGGCAGCCAGCGGCGGTTCATGGCAGCCTCCTCTGCGGCATGGCGGCGCGCACCTGGTCGATATAGGTGGCCGGTGCCAGTAATTGTTCGGCGGTGGCGCGCGTGTAGGCAGTCACCGGGCCCGGAGCGACCGCCATGGCGACGCCGTACGACAGCAGCAGCATGGTGGCGATGGTCTCGGGCAGGCGCAGGCGCCCGCGCCCCTCGGCGGGGTAGTCGGGAAGGGTGTCACCGGCGGCCGACAGCTCGGCTGCGGCGGGCTTCCAGAAGATGCGCGTTCCGGCACGGGTCAGTCCGACGATCACCAGCATGCTGCTGCCCAGGATCGCCGGCCACGCCCACTGGATGTCGAGCTCGGGCACCGCCTGCAGCAGCAGGGTCTTGCCGATGAAGCCCGACAGCGGAGGCAGGCCGGCGACGGAAATCGCGCCGACCATGAACATCGCGCCGGCCATGATGCGCACGCCGGGCGCGGGGGCGAAGGCGCGCAGCGCGTCGCCGGCGTCGCCGCGCCCGCGGCGGACGAGGTCGGCGACCAGGAACAGCGCGGCGGCGACGAAGGTGCTGTGCACCAGGTAGTAGAGGCCGGCGCCGATGGTGCCGACGGTGCGCAGGCCGAAAGCGATGAACAGCGTGGTTGCCGAAACCAGGACCACGTAGGCCACCAGCACCCGCAG
This sequence comes from Luteimonas sp. MJ250, assembly GCF_039548455.1. Classification (NCBI taxonomy): domain Bacteria; kingdom Pseudomonadati; phylum Pseudomonadota; class Gammaproteobacteria; order Lysobacterales; family Lysobacteraceae; genus Luteimonas; species Luteimonas sp. MJ250. The sequence goes on from NZ_JBCLVB010000011.1 coordinate 423,040, forward strand.
GCGCGACGCGGCCAGCACGCCAAGCGTGGCCAGCGCCAGCCCGCCGACCGCCGCCGGCAGTATCCAGTCCCAGCCGTAGCCGGCCATCGGCCCGGCGTCCTCGCCCAGCATCAGCGAACCCACGCGCAGCACGGCGTAGATGCCGACCTTGGTCATGATCGCGAACAGCGCCGCAACTGCGGCCGGGGAGCGGGTATAGGCCTCGGGCAGCCACAGGTACAGCGGCATCAGCGCGGCCTTGGAGCAGAACACGACCAGCAGCAGGCCGATGGTGGCCTTGGCCAGCTTCAGGTCGCCGGGCGGGACCGTGGCTACGCGCGCGGCGAGTTCGGCCATGTTGAGCGTGCCGAACACGCCATAGACCAGGCCGAGCGCAATCAGGAACAGGGTCGAGGCGGCGATGTTGAACGCCACGTAGTGCATGCCCGCGCTCATGCGCACGCCGCGGCCACCGGACAGCAGCAGGCCGTAGGACGCGATCAGCATGACCTCGAAGAACACGAACAGGTTGAAGATGTCGCCGGTCAGGAAGGCGCCGTTGATGCCCATCAGCTGCAGCTGGAACAGGGCATGGAAGTGCGGTGCGCGCCGGTCCCAGCCGGAACATGCGTGCAGCAGGCAGGCCACGCCCAGCAGCGACGTGGTGAGCACCATCATCGCCGAGAGCCGGTCGACCATCAGCGCGATGCCGATGCGCGCCGGCCAGTCGCCAAGCAGGTAGACCAGTACCGAACCCTCGTGGGCGCGGGCCACCAGCAGGATCGACGCCACCAGGGTGGCCAGCATGAAGACCCACGCCACCGACCGCTGCACGATGGTGCCCACGCGCCGGTGTTCGACGAACAGCGACAGCGCGCCGGCCAGCAGCGGCAGCAGGATGGGAAGGATCGGCAGTTGGTTCATCCGCGATCCCCGGTGCGGTCATCGCGTACGTCGCCGGCATCGACATGGTCGCTGTCGTTATCGGCGCGGCTGCGCATCGCCAGCACGATGAGGACCGCGGTCATCGCGAATGAAATCACGATCGCGGTGAGCACCAGCGCCTGCGGCAGCGGGTCGGTGTGGTTGGCGAGCGTCGCCTCCAGGCCCGGCTGCAGCACCGGCGGCTTGCCGATGGTGAGCCGGCCGCTGGAGAAGATCAGCAGGTTGGTGCCATAGGACAGCAGGGTGAGGCCCAGAATCACGTCGAAGCTGCGCGCGCGCAGGACCAGGTACACGCCGGCGAACACCAGCACGGCGATACCGCTGGCAATGGCGAGTTCCATCAGTTGGCCTCCCCGGTGGTGGCGGAGCGGGTGGCGGGATCGATCGTGCCGCGATGGGCGATCATTTTCTTGGAGGGCTCGATGGTGCCCATCATCGACAGGATCAGCATGGTGCTTCCGAATACGACCAGGTACACGCCGAGGTCGAAGACCGCCGCGCTGGCCAGGGGGATCGTGCCCAGCAGCGGCAGCTCCAGGTCGTAGTGGCCGCTGGACAGGAAGGGCACGTCGAACAGCATCGCCGCCGCGCCGCCGAAGAGCGCGATCAGCAGGCCGAGGCCGATGGCACGGATGTAGTCGAAGCCGAAGCGCGACTCCACCGAGGCCGCGCCCTGGATCACGTACTGGATCAGCAGCGGCACGGCCAGCGTCAGGCCGGCGATGAAGCCGCCGCCGGGCGAGTTGTGGCCGCGCAGGAACAGGAAGATCGAGACCACGAGCGTCAGCGGGAACATCATCTGCGCTAGGTCGGCGGGCACCGGCAGCTTGACCGGCGGCCCCGGCATCACCTTTTCCGGCGCCATGCGCGCGCGGCGCAGCATGGCGTGCACCACCAGGCCGGCGATGCCGAACACGGTGATCTCGCCCAGGGTGTCGAAGCCGCGGAAGTCCACCAGGATCACGTTGACGATGTTGCTGCCCCAGGCTTCGGGCAGGGCGCGGGCGGTGAGTTCCGCCGCGACGCCGTTCGACGGCGGCCGGGTCATCATCGCCCAGGCCAGGCCGCCGGTGCCGACGCCGGCAACCAGGGCCACCGCGCCATCGCGCAGGCGGCGCGGCAGGGAGCGCAGGGGCGGCGAATCCTTGGGCAGGTAGTGCAGGCCCAGCAGCATCAGCGCCACCGTCACCAGCTCCACCAGCAGCTGGGTGAGCGCGAGGTCGGGCGCCGACAGCGCCACGAAGGTCATGCTCACCGCCAGGCCGCAGCCGCCCATCACCAGCACCGCCAACAGGCGGTGGCGGTACAGCGCCAGGGTGCCGAACGCGCAGCACACCAGCATCAGCCACAGCACCCAGGCCAGGCGCACCATTGGCTGGCCGGCGAACACCGTGGGCACGTCGGGGTCGCCCCAGGCGGCGATGAACGGCGCTGCGCCCGCGGCGATGGCCACCAGCACCAGCCACAGCAGGCTGCGCTGCATGCTGCCGTTGGCGACGGTGTGGGTGAAGCGGCGCCCGAGCCGGAACAGCGCCTCGATGTTGAGATGGAACAGCCTGCGGCCCTGCGACTGGCGCACGATCGCGTGCAGGTCGAGCACCCGGTTCAGGCCCAGGTACAGCAGTACGCCGCAGACCACCCCGCCCAGGCTCATCAGCAGCGGCGTGTTGATGCCGTGCCAGACGGCCAGGCTGTACTCGGGCAGCGCGTCGCCAAGCACGCCCCGTGCCGCCGTCTGCAGGAAGGGCCCGATGGTCCACTGCGGCGCGATGCCCACGGCCATGCAGGCCACCACCAGGATCGCCACCGGCACCTGCATGAAGCGCGGCGGCTCGTGGACTTCGTTCTCGACCGCGCGCGGACCGCTGCCGAGGAAAGTGTCATGGACGAAGCGCAGGCTGTAGGCGACGCCGAAGGTGGCGAACAGGAAGGCGGCGATGGTGATGAACCAGCGCATCTCCTCGTGGCCCTCGATTTCCAGCGCCTGGGCGAAGAACATTTCCTTGGACAGGAAGCCGTTGAGCAGCGGGATCCCGGCCATCGCCAGCGAGGCGATGATCGCCAGCGCGCTGGTATAGGGCATGATCCTGCGCAGCCCGCCGAGGCGGCGCATGTCGCGGGTGCCGGTCTCGTGGTCGACGATGCCCGCGGCCATGAACAGCGAGGCCTTGAAGGTGGCGTGGTTGAGGATGTGGAACATCGCCGCCACCACCGCCATCGGCGTGGACAGGCCGAGCAGCAGCGTGATCAGGCCGAGGTGCGAGATGGTCGAATACGCGAGCACGCCCTTCATGTCGTGCTGGAAGATCGCGTTCCATGCGCCGATCAGCAGCGTCAGCCCGCCGACGATGCTGACCGTATAGAAGAACAGGTCGGTGCCAGCCAGCGATGGATGCAGGCGCGCCAGCATGAACACGCCGGCCTTCACCATCGTCGCCGAATGCAGGTAGGCCGAGACCGGCGTCGGCGCCGCCATCGCGTGCGGCAGCCAGAAGTGGAACGGGAACTGCGCGCTCTTGGTGAACACGCCGGCCAGCACCAGGCCCAGGATCCACGGGTACAGCGCGTGGGCGCGGATCGCGTCGCCCGCGGCCAGCACCGCATCGAGTTCGTAGCTGCCTACGACGCGGCCGATCAGCACCACGCCGCCCAGCAGCGCCAGGCCGCCGGCGGCGGTGATGGTCAGCGCCATGCGCGCGCCCTCGCGGGCGTCGTCGCGATGGAACCAGAAGCCGATCAACAGGAACGAGCTGATCGATGTCAGCTCCCAGAACACCACCGTGAGCAGCAGGTTGCCGGACAGCACCATGCCCAGCATCGAACCCATGAACAGCAGCAGGAAGCAGAAGAAGCGCCGGGTCTTTTCCTGCGGGCCGAGATAGTAGTGCGCGTACAGCACCACCAGCGCGCCGATGCCCAGCACCATGGCCGAGAACATCCAGCCCAGGCCGTCCAGGCGCAGGCTGAAGGCGAGGCCGGCCTGCGGCAACCATTCATGCATGGCGCGCGGGATGTCACCGGCCATCACCCCGGGCGTCAGCCAGGCCAGCACCGCCAGCGACAGCAGCGGGGCCAGCCCCGCGAGCCACGCGACCGCGCGCGCCGGTGCGTCGCGCAGGATCGCGAGCACCAGCGCCAGCACGAAGGGCAGGGCCAGCATGAGTTCGAGCATCGGTGTCCTTGGGTCTTGCCGTGGGGAGACCGCGCTCCGCACGGTCGTCCCGGGATTCTAACAGCGGTGGATATCGCTCCCGGTCATCGCGTCGCCTATCCTGAGTCGATGCACATCCATCCAGCGCACGCGGCCACGCCGCCACGGAATCCTTCCGCATGAGTGCCGGGCGCGGGCGGGCGCTGCTGTTCGGCGGCAGCGGGCAGGTGGGTGCCGCGGTGCTCGCGCGCCTGTTGCATGCGGGATGGGAGGTGGATGCGCTTTCACGCAACGAACGCGCACCTGCGCCGGAACTGCGGTGGCTGCGGGGCGGTTTCGATGCCATGCCTTCGCTGGCGGCGGATTACGACGCGGTTTTGAGCTGCGGCCCCCTGGACCGGTTCGCACGCTGGTACGCCGCAGGCACCATCGCATCGCCGCGCGTGGTCGCGTTCGGCTCGACCAGCCTTGCGGTCAAGCGCGCATCGGTCGATGCCGCCGAGCGTGACCTGGCGGCGCGCCTGGCCGCGGCCGAGGATGCGCTGTTCGCGGCGGCGTCCGCACGCGGGGGCGATGCCATCGTGCTGCGCCCGACCCTGGTTTATGGCGCCGGCCGCGACCAGACCCTGAGCCGCATCGCCACGATGGCCAGGCGACGCGGATTGTTCGTGCTGCCGCGCGGGGCGACGGGCCTGCGCCAGCCGGTGCACGTCGACGACCTCGCCGCCACGGCGATGGCCGCGCTGGATGCGAGCGGCGAGGGCGGGCGTGGCTATGACCTCCCCGGTGGCGAAACCCTGGCCTATCGCGAGATGGTGGCGCGCGTGCTGGCCGCGCTGCGGCCACCGGCGCGGCTGCTGGAGCTGCCGGCGCCGCTGTTTGCGACGCTGGCCGCCGCGCTGCGCGCGAGCGGGCGGCTGCAGGGTTTCGGTGCGCAGGCACAGGCGCGCCTGCGCGAAGACCTGGTGTTCGACGTCGCGCCGGCCACTGCCGCGCTGGGCCACGCGCCGCGGCCGTTCCGGCCCGATGCGACGATGTTCGAGCCGGACTGACCCGGCCCGGCCGCGTTCAGATCTCGCGCGCCGGCGGCAGCGGCCGGGACTTGGCCAGCGCGCGCAGCGCGATCGCCACCACGCCACCCAGCACCAGGGCACCGCCGATCCACAGCTGCGGCCCCGGGCTGTCGCCCCAGACGAAGATGCCCAACAGCACTGCCAGGAGCGGCGTCAGCATCAGCCACGGCGTGAGCTGCGCCACGGGATGTCGCTGCAGCAGCAGGAAGTAGACGCCGTGGCCGAGCAGCGACGCCACCAGCGCCGAGTACGACACGCCGATCCACGCCCGCGGGCTGACCGTGGTCAGCGCCGCGATCCCGCCCGGTTCGAACACAAGGCTCAGCGCCATGAGCGGCAGCACCGCGATCAGCGCGCTCCAGCCCTGCTGGGTGACCATGCCGATGCCGCCCAGGCGACGCATCAGCACCGTGCCCAGCGCCAGGAAGCCGGCCGAAACCAGCATCGCCGCGATCGCCGCCGGCTTCTCGATGATCGAGGGGTCGAAGCCGATCACCAGCACGCCGATGAAGCTGGCCGCGATCGCGGTGCCGGTGCGCCAGGCGAAGCGCTCGCCCAGCACCACCCAGGCCAGCAGCGCCGACATCGGCACGTAGCTCTGCATCACGATCGCCACCGCGGACAGCTCGCCGGCCAGGCGCAGCGCCCAGAAACTGAGCCCGAAGTGGAACACGTTCATGCACAGCGCCACGGCGAGGAAGCGCGGCCACTGCGCGCGCCGCACGGGTTTCAGGAACGGCAGCAGCACCAGGGCCACGATCGCCATCCGCAGCGCCGTGTACAGGAAGGCCGGCATCTCAAGCAGTGCGTAGGCCGAGAACAGGAAATTGCCTGCCCAGGCGACGCAGATGGTGAGGATCAGGAAGAGGTCACGTGGGGACATCGGCCATTGTCGCCTGTGCCGCTCCGATGTGCCCGCCCACCCGGGCGATGGCCCTGGCACGCAGCGTTGCGCACCGCGATGTGGGAGCCGCCATGGCGGCGATGCGCCTTCCTACCAGCGCCAGCCGATGCGGCGATAGATCTTGGACAGCACCCACGCCGGCCCGATCAGGAGATAGACCAGGTCGGTGAGAAAGCTCGGTTTGCGGCCTTCGATGCGGTGGCCGACGAACTGCGCGATCCAGGCCACCACGAACACCGCGATCGCGAGCGCGGAGAGCCCGCGGGTCCCGAGCGCCCCGTGCAGCCACCAGGTGAGCGACGCCATCGCCAGCAGCACCAGCGCCATGCCGACGCCCAGCCGCCGCGAGCTGCGCTGGTAGAACAGCCAGGCCGCGAACATCGGCAGCGCGGCCCAGATCCCCGGCTTGAACAGGGTGCCCGGCGCCGGGATGCACCACAGCAGCGCGATCACGCTCCACAGGATCGCCGGCACCGCGAAGTGATGGATGGCCTGGTTGGTGTCGTTGCGGTGGTCGCCGGAGTAGCTGGCAAACCAGCGGTCGATCGGACGGTCTGCTTCGCTGCTGCCTGCCATGGTGGAACCCGCTGGACGCCTGGTGTGTCGAGGATAGGACAATCAGGAGCGGTCGTCCGCCCTCGTCGCCCGGGGCAGGCGCAGGCGGGCGCGCACTTCGGCGGCCACGCGCAGGGTCTCGCGCAGGGGCCGGGCGTCGAATGGCGTGGCCATGGCCTCGAGCGGGCGCACCCGGTCGCGGGCCAGCAATTCGTCCACGAAGCGCCGGGGGCGGCCCTGGACGGCCCCGGGTCGGTGCACGAACACCGGCGCCGCCGTGGCGCAGGCTTCGGACAGCATGTTCACCGAGTCCGCGCTGCAGGCGATGCGGTCGGCCCAGGCAAGCATGCCGGCATAGGGATTGGCGCCGTCCGCGGAGTCGACCCAGGTGACGGTCGGCACCCGCTGCGGGCGGGCGCGCAATGCGCTGCGGACCTGCGGCGGCGTGCGCCGGGAAGCGGTGACCAGCAGGCTGCCGCCGGCGCGATCGGCCATGGCTTCGGCCGCGCCCATCAGGGCCTCGAAATCGTTGATGTCGAAGCCGGCGTGCGCGCTGGGTCCGCCGACCAGCACCGCGATCCGCGGCGAGGACAGGGCGGCGAACGCGGCGAAGTCCTCGCGGCCACGTGCCAGCCAGACATCGTCCACGGCGTGCAGGCTGCCGAGCAGCGTCACCACGTTGTCGCCGCGCAGTCCGTCATGCAGCGGCGCGACGACCACGTCCCAGAGCCGGGGTGGCAGGCGGGGATCGAGGATCTGGACCACGCGCGTGCCGCGTGCACGGAGGATGCGCGTGGCCAGTGCGGCCTGGCGCCCGCAGCCCACGGCCAATGCGGGCGCTGTCGCGAGGACCTGCGCGAAACCCGGTCCGAAGGCCCGCGCATCGCCCGGCAGCCGTCGCGGCGCCAGCCAGCGCCACGGCGCACGCGGGTCGAGCACCAGTTCGCGCGGTACGGGTGACGGCACGGGTGCGTGACCCGTTGCAGGCGCGGACATCGATGCGGTCGCCGACATCGACGCGCTTGAAGACGCAAGCGCCGCGGCCAGGGCCTGCGCCTGGCGCGCATTCCCCGCGCGTCCGTCGCTCAGCGCGACAAGGTCTTCCGGGTCGCCGTCGATCGCGGTCATGACCATGCGTTGCAGCCGTGGGGCGGTGGAATCATCACCGAAACTCTACACTGCGGCCTTCGCCTGCCGACCACGAGGGATCCTGATGTCCGATGTGCTGCCCGATGCCACGCTTGCCCGCCTGTTCCGCGATGCCCGCACCCACAATGCGATCGGCGGCGAGGTCGGCGACGCCACCCTGCGCGCGCTGTACGACCTGCTGAAGTTCGGCCCCACCGAAGCCAACTCCTGCCCGGCGCGCTTCGTGTTCGTGCGCTCGCACGAGGCCAAGGCGAAGCTGGCGCCGGCGCTCAGCGACGGCAACCGCGACAAGACCCTGGCAGCGCCGGTGACGGTGATCGTCGGCCACGACATGGCCTTCTACGACAAGCTGCCGGTGCTGTTCCCGCATACCGATGCGCGCTCGTGGTTCGCCGGTTCCGACGAGGCGCGGCTGGAGCGTGTCGGCCTGCGCGGCTCGAGCATGCAGGGCGCCTACCTGATCATGGCCGCGCGCGCGCTCGGCCTGGACTGCGGGCCGATGAGCGGCTTCGACAACGGCATGGTCGACGAGGCCTTCTTCAAGGGCACCGCGATCCGGTCGAACATCCTGGTCAATCTCGGCCACGGCGACCCGGCGCAGCTGTTCCCGCGCTCGCCGCGGCTGCCCTTCGACGAGGCCGCGCGCATCGAATGAGCGCGGCAGGCAGCCAGGCTGCGGCAGTGTCGCGCCCGCGCCCGCGTCCGGCCGCGGCACGGGCGCACGCCCGGCGCGATGGCATCGTCGCGACCGAAGCGTTCTCCCGCGGCGATGCGATCACCCGCGACTGGATGGGCTGGGGTGCGCTGCGCGTGCTGTCGCGACAGCATTGGGCACCCGGCATCAACCGCGACGATGGCCGCGTGGCCAATATGGAGCGGCTGCTGCTGGTGCTCGAGGGCGCGCTCGAGGCCGACTGTGGTGCTCTCGGCCGGCATCGCCTGGAGGCCGGCGACCTGCTGTGGATCAGCACCGGGCACGGCCTGCCGTCGCGGGTGTCCAACAGATCGGCGACGGCGCCCCTGCGCCTGGTCGAGTGCTGGCTGCAGCCTGGTCGCGTCAACGCCACTCCGGCGGTCGCCTGTCGCAGTGCGGGCGGTTTCGATGCCGACGGCGCCTGGGTCGCGCTGGCGGCCGGTGACCGCGGTGAGAGCGGCGGCGGCAACGACGACGACAGCGGCAACCATGCCGGCAATGCCGGCGGCGGCAATGGCGTCCACATCAACACCAGCGACAGCGGTCCACTTCCGCTGCGGCAGCGGGCGCGGCTGATGGCGGTGCGAATCGCCGCGGGCGCAGCGATCGATGTGCCGGCCTGCCGCGGCGGCAGGTGTTGGCTTGAAGTGCTCGACGGCGGCGTGGCGGTCTCCGGCCACGACAACAACGACGACGACCCGCGGCTTGCCTCCGGCGACGGCATCGCCTGGACCGCCGGCAGCAGCGGTGCACCGTCCACCCTGACCGCCACCGCAGCGGGCACGGCCTGGCTGCTGCTGTTCGTGCTGCCCGCCTGATCGGGCCACGCGGGCGCCGGCGCGCTAAACTGTGCGGGTCCCCCCAGCCCCGGTCACGTCACGATGTCCACCGCCACGTCGCAGCCCGTCCAGGCCAACGCCGAAAAGCAGTACGAGGTGCGTCGCGCCGACCTGCCGCTGAGCTGCCCGCTGCCGTCCATGGCGCTGTGGAACTCGCACCCGCGCGTGTACCTGCCGATCGAGGACGAAGGCGGACAGTCCGACTGCCCCTACTGCGGCGCCCACTTCGTCCTGGTCGACTGAGCCCGGCGCGCGGCGCCGCCGGCGCATGCCCCGGCCGCTGACCGTCCTGCAGCTGCTTCCGGCCCTGGAGTCGGGGGGCGTCGAGCGCTCCACCCTTGAAGTGTCGGCCGCCCTGGTGGCTGCCGGCCATCGCGCGCTGGTGGCATCCGCCGGGGGCCGGATGCTGCCGGCGCTGCTCGAGTCCGGAGCGGAGCACGTGGCGCTTGATATCGGTCGCAAGTCGCTTGCCACCCTGCGCCTGGTGCGTCCGCTGCGCCAGCTGATGGCCGAACAGGGCGTGGATATCGTGCACGCGCGTTCGCGGCTGCCGGCCTGGATCGGCTGGCGCGCGCTGCAAGGCCTGCCCGCAGGGTCGCGGCCGCGTCTTGTCACCACGGTCCACGGCCTCAATTCGCCTTCGCGCTACAGCCAGGTGATGGCCCGCGGCGAACGCGTCATCTGCGTATCAGCCACCGTGCGCGAACACCTGCTGCGGCACTACCCGGGGACCGATCCCGGCCGGCTGCGCGTCATCCCGCGCGGCATCGATCCGGTGGCCTTCCCGCGCGCACCGCTGCCGGAGGGGGCGGCGCGGGCGGTGGCGGCCGCGGAGCACCCGCAGCTCGATGGCGAGGGTCCGCTGCTGCTGATGCCGGGTCGCGGCACCCGGCTCAAGGGCCACGCGGACGCGCTCGACCTGCTTGCCGGCCTGCGCGCCGGTGGCCTGGACGCCAGGCTGTGGATGCCCGGCGCCCGCGACCCCGCGCGCGCGGCCTACGTCGCCGAGCTTGAAGCGCGCGCGCAGGCCCTTGGCGTCGCCGATGCCATGGCGATCACGCCGCCGACCGCGGCGATCGCCGAAGCCTATGCCGCCTGCGACCTGGTGCTGCAGCTTTCGCGCAAGCCCGAAGCCTTCGGCCGCACCGTGATCGAAGCCCTTTCCGTGGGCCGGCCCGTGCTTGGCTGGGACCACGGCGGCGTCGGTGAACTGCTGCGCGAGCTGCAGCCGGCTGGCGCGGTAGCGGCCTTCGACAACGCCGCACTGGGCGAGCGCGCACGGCGGATGCTTGCGCGCGACGCGCGGCTACCAGCTACGATTCCACCGGCTCCAGCCATGTATTCACTCCGGTCCATGCAGGACGCCACGCTCTCGGTCTATGACGAACTCCGCTGACACCACGCCCGCAACGCCGCACGCGACCGCCGCCGGGTGGCGCTGGGCGCCGCACTGGGTGCTGGTCTTCGTCGCGCTGTGGCCCGCGCCCGGTTATGCCGAAGCCATCGTGGCCCTCGGGGCGCTGGCGGTCATCATCAAGCTCGCGACGACGCGCTTCCGCGGCGGCGCGACGCTGCTCAGCGGCCCGGCCTGGGCCCTGACCAGCGTGCTGTTCTTCGCCTACTGGCTGCCCGAGCTGCTGTCGGCGGTGGGCTCGGTCGACCCGGCGCGCGCGCTGCGCGAGGCGGCGGTCGACCTGCGCTACCTGCCTTTCCTGTGGCTGGTGGCGATCGCGGTTGCCGACGACCGCGGCAGGCGGCTGACGTTCGGCGGCCTGGCGGTGATCGTGGCGGTGTGGGCCGCAGACGCGCTGGTGGAAGTGGCGTTCGATACCAGCCCGCTGTTCTGGGGCATCGACGCCGCCAAGCAGCTGATCAGCGGCCGCCCGATGTGCGGTCTGGACGAACTTGCGCGCGCCGACCGCCTGGGCGGCGTGCTGGGTCCATGCAACCTCAAGCTCGGCCTGGTGCTGGCGAGCCTGTCGCCGTTCCTGCTGTACGCCGCCGGGCGCCGCTGGAAGACCGCGGGCTGGGTGCTTGCGGCCGCGGCGGTGGGCATCGTCATCGTATTCGCAGGCTCGCGCGCCTCGTGGCTGACCTACGGTCTGGTCCTGTTGCTCTCGGGCTGGCGCCTGCTGGGCTGGAAGCGGCTGCTGCTGGTGTTCGCCGCCGGGGCGGCGGTGACGGTGGCCGTGGGCCTGGCGTCGCCGGAGGTGCGCCTGCGCCTGGAGCGGACCTCGCACGCCTTCCAGGCCGGCGAGAATGGCGTCGATACCGCGCTCTCCGGCCGGACCCGGATCTGGGGCGCTGCGCTGTGCATGGTGCGGGAGCATCCGTTCAACGGCGTTGGTGCCCGCGGTTTCCGCGAGGCGTTCCCGGCCTGCGATGCCGAAGCCGGGACGATGGCCGCCTGGGGCGACGGACCGGCCCTGCACGCGCACCAGATCGTGCTCGAAGTGCTCAGCGAAACCGGCATCATCGGACTGCTGCTGTGGCTGTCGGGCGTGGCGCTGGCGGTGCGCGCCTGGCGCTTCGCGAGTGCCGCGGCGCGCGAACGCGCACGGCCGGCGATGCTGGCGCTGCTGGTCACGGTGTTCCCGCTCAACACCCACCTGGCGTTCTATTCGACCTTCTGGGGCGCCCTGACCCTGATGCTGGCGGCGCTGTATGCCGGCAGCCTGCTGGCTCGCGCCAACACCAGCGCGACGGCCCCGGGCGCGACATCCCCGGCTCCAGCCGTGGCAGTCCCGCCTCAGTAGGCCGAGCCGCCGTCGGGCTGGCGCTTGAAGCGGCGGTGGATCCAGAGGTACTGCGCCTGCGCCGCGCGCGCCATGGTTTCGATCGCGGCCATGACCTCGGCCGTGTCCGCGGTGGCATCGCGCGAGGGGTAGCCCTCGCTGGCCGGAAACAGGCGCAGGGTATAGCCACCGTCGTCGCGCCGCGCATGCTGGTAGAACAGCACCGCCGCGCCGGACATGCGCGCCAGCTGGTGGGTCGAGGTCAGGCTGTGCGCCGGCTGGCCGAAGAAAGGTACGTACACGCTGTCGCCGCGGCTCGGATCCTGGTCGGGCGCGTACCAGAGCAGGCCGCCGCGCTTGAGGTGGCGCACGGTGCCGCGCAGGTCCTGCTTCGGGAACATCGCCGCCGCGTAGCGCAGGCGGCCGCGGCGCACGGCCCATTCCATCGCCGGCTGCGCATGCGGGCGATACATGCCGGCCAGCGGCACGTAGTCACACATCAGCCGGCCGCAGACCTCCAGCGTGGTGAAGTGGCCGCTGACCACGATCACCCCGCGACCGCCTGCGCGCGCCGCCTCCATGTGTTCCAGGCCCTCGACCACGAGCCCGCGGCGCAGCGGCTCCACCGAGCCCCACCAGGCACGGGCGAATTCGAACAGGCCGATGCCGATGGCGGCGAAGTGCCGGCGCAGCAGCGCTTCGCGCGCGGCGGCGTCGAGCTCCGGGAAGCACAGCTCGAGGTTGCGCGCGGCCACGCGGCGGCGTGCGGGCAGCGCGCGCCGCAGCAGGCCGCCAACGGTGCGGCCAAGCGCGCGCTGCAGCGGCCACGGCAGGCGTGCCAGCAGCGCCATCGCGCCGATGCCCATCCATGTCGGCCAGTGGCGGGGTCCCAGCGGTGGTTTGTCCCGGTGTGTGGCCATGCGTTGATTCTAAGGGCTTCGTCGCGGCATGCGCCCGCGCGCGCTGCGGCTTCGCTATCCTTGGCGCATGGAGGCCGCCCCCCGTGATCGCGCTGTCGAACGCCTGCTGCGCGGCCTGTATTCGGCCGCGCTGTACCTGCTCGTGCCGGTCACGGTCTACCACCTGATCTGGCGCGGTTTCCGCCAGCCCGAATACCTGGAGCGCTGGGGCGAACGCTACGCCGCCTACCGCACGCCGCCGCTGGATGGCTGCGTGTGGGTGCATGCGGTCTCGGTGGGCGAGGTCACGGCCGCCGCGCCGCTGGTCAACGCCCTGCTGGAGCGCCGTCCCGACCTGCGCCTGCTGGTCACCACCATCACCCCGACCGGATCGGCGCGCGTGCACGCGCTGTGGGGCGATCGCGTCGAACACGTGTACCTGCCCTACGATCTATCCGGCGCGGTGCGCCGCTTCCTCGGCCATTTCCGCCCGCGGCTGGCGCTGGTGCTGGAAACCGAGCTCTGGCCGAACCTGCTGTTCTGCTGTCGCGACCACGGCGTCCCCGCCTATCTCGTCAACGCGCGCCTGTCCGAACGTTCGCTGCGTGGCTACCGCGCGCTGCGTCCACTGATCGGCCGCGCCCTGCGCACGCTGGCCTGCGTGGCAGCGCAGTCGGACGCCGACGCCGCGCGCTTCGTGCGCCTGGGCGCGGAGCCGGCGGCGGTCTCGGTGCTCGGCAACCTGAAGTTCGACGTCAAGGTCGACGGTGCCGCACGCCGGATCGCGGCCGCGTTCGTCGAGCAAAGCGGTGAGCGCATGGCCTGGATCGCCGCCAGCACGCATCCCGAGGAAGAGGCCGCGGTGATCGCCATCCACCGCCGGCTGCGCGAACGCTGGCCGGACCTGATGCTGCTGTGGGCGCCGCGCCATCCGGAGCGCTTCCGCCCGGTGGCCCAGGCCTGCGTCGAGGCCGGCTGGCGGGTGGCCACGCGCAAGCTCACGCAGTGGCCCGACCGCAACGACGATGTGTTCGTGATCGATACCCTGGGCGAGCTGGTGAATTTCTACGCCTGCGCCAGGGTGGCTTTCGTCGGCGGCAGCCTGCAGCCGGTGGGCGGACACAACCTGCTGGAGCCCGCGGCGCTGGGCGTGGCCGTGGTCACCGGGCCGCACCTGCACAACTTCGCCGACATCGCCCGGCAGATGGACGATGCCGGCGCCGTGCGCATCGGCGCGGACGCCGAGGCGGTGGGCGCCGCGGTGGAAGCGCTCCTGGGCGATGAAGGCGCGCGGGCGTCCATGGCCGGGCAGGGCCTGCGCCTGGTGATGGAAGGCCGCGGCGCGCTGGCGCGGACGATCGCGATGGTCACGCCGGAGCTGCCCCCGGCGTGACCGTCGCGGTGCTGCTCAGCCCTCGGCGCCGGTGTCCGGGGTTGCCGCGTCGACGGTGAGCAGGCGGTTGATGTCCTGCACGTTGCCGATGTCCAGGGTGCCCGCGGCCTGGGCCAGGAGCAGCCGGTTCTGCAGGTAGTTGTAGCGCGCCAGCGCGTACTGCTGCTCGGCGTTGAACAGGTTCTGCTGGTTGATCAGCACGTCGACCACGGTGCGGGTGCCCACTTCCAGGCCAACCTGGGACGCCTCGTACGCGCTGCGCGCCGAGATCAGCGCCTGGCGGCGGGCCTCGATCTCGCTGACCCCGGCGACCACCGTCTGGTACGCGTTGCGGGTGTTGCGGTCGAGCGCGCGACGGGCCTGTTCCAGCTGCTGCTCGGAGATGTCGCGGCGCGACAGCGCCTGGCGGACCTGGGACTGGGTGGCGCCGCCGCTGAAGATCGGCACGCTCAGGGTCAGGCCGATGCTGTGTCCTTCGCCAGTGGACGTGCCGACGCCGCCACCGGTGCCGAGATCGCCCCAGGCCGCGCCGTTGTCATAGCCGGCGCCAAGGGTGAGCCGCGGCAGGTGGCCGGAACGGGCCGTGTTGACGCTGTGTTCGGCGGCGCTGACGTTGTACTCGGCGGCGCGCAGCGAGGGGTTGTTCTCCAGCGCGCTGGCAAGCCAGCGGCCCAGCCCGTTGCCTTCCGGCGCTTCGGGCTGGAAGTCCTCGGGCAGCGCGCGCAGGGTGCGCACCGGGCGGCCGGTGATCTCCGCCAGGGCCTGGTAGGCGTCTTCAAGCGCATTGCGCGCGAGGATGGTGTTTGCGCGCGCGGCGTCGTACTGGGCGCGCGCCTCGTGCACGTCGGTGATCGGCGCCAGCCCGACCTCGAGGCGCTTGTCGGCGAAGTCGAACTGCTTCTGCAGCGCTTGTTCCGCGGCCTCGGCGGCGGCCAGGGTTTCGATCGCCACCAGCACGTTGAAGTAGCTGGCCGAGGTGCGGGTGATCAGCTCGTCGTTGGCGGCCTCGAGGTCAAGCCCGGCTGCGGCGTCGAGGTCGCGCTGCGCGCGCAGGTTGGAGATCGCACCCAGGTCGAACACCGTCTGGCTGAGGTCCACGCCCACGCTGCGACGACGCGCGTCGCCGTCGACGCCGGCGGCGTAGCTGCGGTTGATCGATGCGCTGCCGTTGATCTGCGGCAGCAGGCTGGCGCGGGCCTGGACGCGGCCCTCGCGGCTGATGTCGCGGTTGGCTTCGGAGATCGCCAGCTGCGGATCGCTGCCGCGCGCCAGCTCGTAGGTCTGCAGCAGGTCTTCGGCCGATGCCGCGGCCGGCAGCAGGGCGAGGAGGAGCGCAAGGGCGAGGGGGCGACGGATCATCAGGGGAGGTCCTTGGTCGGGGCCGGCGGTGAGCCGGTGGTCAGAACGCAAATGCAGGCGCCGGCACGGCGCCGGCGAGATAGGCGAGTTCGGTTTCGAACAACGATTCAATGCGGTTGCCGTTGACGTCGGCGTGCACGAGCACGGCCTCCATGGCCGGCGCGTGGCCGCGCACGATGAACATGCGGCCGCCGGGGCGCAGCCAGCCGATGAAGCGCTCCGGCACGATGTCGGCCGCGGCGCTGACGCAGATCGCGTCGAACTGGCGGCCCGGCTCCCAGGCGAATGCATCGGCATGGACCACCGAGACGTTGCTTGAGCCCTGCGCCAGCAGCGAGGCCTGCGCGCCCAGGGCGAGATCGGCGTGGCGTTCGATCGTGGTCACCGCGCGCGCAAGGCGACCAATGCAGGCGGCCAGGAAACCGCTGCCGGTGCCGATCTCGAGCACGTCCTCGGATCCTTCCAGCGCCAGCGCCTGCAGCGTACGGCCTTCGACCACCGGCTTCATCATCGATTCGCCGTGAGCCAGGGGCAGGGCGATATCGGCATAGGCCAGTGCACGATGCGCGGCCGGCACGAACGCGTCGCGCGGCAGGCGCAGCAGGACGTCGAGCACGCGGGGTTCAAGCACGTCCCACGGGCGGATCTGCTGCTCGACCATGGCTTCACGTGCTTTGGCGAAATCGAGGGTCATGGTGTCGGGGCCTGGCGGGTCTGGGTGACCGGCCATTTTACGGTGTATTGGCGGGGGGTGCCGACAGCATCGC
Organism: Luteimonas sp. MJ250; assembly: GCF_039548455.1. Classification (NCBI taxonomy): domain Bacteria; kingdom Pseudomonadati; phylum Pseudomonadota; class Gammaproteobacteria; order Lysobacterales; family Lysobacteraceae; genus Luteimonas; species Luteimonas sp. MJ250. Next base: position 439,482 of record NZ_JBCLVB010000011.1, read on the forward strand.
CGCGACCGGGTGCCGTGCCTGAGTGCCGGAAGTCACCGGGCCGCCCGGCGGGGCGCTTACGGCGCCGGGCGGCGGGCGTAGGCGCGCAGGAACAGCTCCACCGTCGCCTCCAGGTGCGCATCGACGTCGAAACCGGGCATGTCGCCGCAGCCCATCATCAGCCGCGGATGGAGTTCGCCCCTGAGCAGGGCGAAGAACTGGCTCGCCGCGCGCCCGGTGTCGGCCACGTCCAGTTCGCCGGTGGCCGTGCGGCGCGCCAGCAGCGCCGCGAACCCGGCCTGCAGGTGGCCGGCGCCGGCGTCCCAGAACATGCGCGACAGCCTGGGATCCACCCGCGCGGGCCTGCAGACCAGGCGGAAGCCCGCGAGCGCTTCGGGCGAGGTCATCAGCGCGTGAACCGCGCGCGCGATGCCGACCAGGCGCGGCCGCAGCGGCGTGCCCGGCGATGGCGTGAACAGGGACGGCGGCACCTGCTGCTCGCAGTAGTACTCGACCGCAGCGGCAAACAGCGTGTCCTTGTCGCCGAAGTGGCTGTACACGGTGAGCTTGGAAACCCCGGCCAGGGCCGCGATCTGGTCCATGCTTACGCCCTCGAAGCCATGCTCGAGGAACATGCGCTGGGCCGCATCGAGGATCGCCGCGCGCTTGGCAAGGTCCTTGGGGCGGCCCGGTGCGGGGCGCGGGGCCACCGGCTGGTCGCTGGGCGTGGACATCGGCAAATACTAGACCGTGGAGTTCTGTGAACATAGCACTCGCCACTTCAAGCCCCGGCGCGCGGCCAGGATTCGATCGCCGCGGGCCGCGGCGGTACCGCGGCTAGCGGGGACCGGCCTGGGCAAGCAGTTCCGCGCGCGGCCCTGCCACCGGCGAAACATGCGCCAGCGCCGCCACGCCGGCGGTGGCGAAACCGGCCACCATCGCGGCCGCCGCGGCCTCCGCCTGCGGCCGCGATGCGAACCACGCGAAGCACGAGGGTCCACCGCCGGAGATGCTGGCGCCCAGCGCGCCACGCTCGAGCGCGGCCTGCTTCACCGCGGCGAAGCCCGGGATCAGCGGCGCGCGCCGCGGCTCCACCAGCACGTCGCGCAGGCCGTCGCCGATCAGCGCGGCGTCGGCGCGGGCCAGCCCGGTGAGGAACAGGGCCAGGTGCGAGGCGTGTTCGACCACCAGGGGCAGTGGACAGGGCTCGGCCAGGACCGCGCGCGCGCGGCGTGTTTCAAGCACCAGCTCCGGCTGCACGACCACGCAGTGCAGCCAGTCCGGCACCTCCAGGCGCAGCAGCCGCGTGGGCGTGGCCAGCGCCACGCCGCCGACCAGCATCGGGCCGACATTGTCGCCCTGCCGGCTGTGGGTCGAGGCCCACTCGCCTTCCAGCGCATAGGGATAGAGCGCTTCGCGGGAGAGCGGTTGCGCCAGCAGCGCGTTGGCCGCGACCAGGGCGGCCACGCAGGATGCCGCCGAGCCGCCGAGCCCCGAGCCCATCGGGATGCCCTTGTCGAGCTCGATCGCAAAGCCGTGGCCGAGTCCAAGCCCTTCGCGCAGCGTGATCAGCGCGCGCCCGGCGGTATTGGCCGCGGCGTCCAGGGGAATGCCCTCGATGCCACGCACCGGTCCGCGCACCGCGTCCACGCGCACCACCGGCTCTTCGATGACGCGAACCGTGGCGACGTCGCGCGGCCCGTCGATGACGTGCCCGAGCAGGTCGAAGCCGACGCCGATGTTGCCGATGCTTGCGGGTGCGAACGCGCGGGCCTGGCGATGGTCTGGGCTCATGTCCGGATTGTCCCATCCCGCGGCCTGCGGTTCACGACGCCGCGCTGCGCTGAACGCAGGCTCTGGCCTTTCCCCGGCCTGCATGCTCCAATTCCGGCCGAAGCGGGGGTACCACGGCCGGCACGGCGTGGTTGAGACAGACCCTTCGAACCTGATGCGGTTGATACCGCCGTAGGGAAGCTTCGCGACAGCGCCACCGGTCCCGGTGGGGCTGCTGCGCCTTCGCTTCGTCCAGCACGCGGGAGCCTCCCGCGGCACCCACAGGACGATGCCAATGAACGCAGTGCCTTCGCCCCTGCAGCAGCAGGCGCAACAGCTTTCCGAATCCGTCACCCGCCCGATTCCCGGGTCTCGCAAGATCTTCGTCGAAGGATCGCGCCCGGACCTACGGGTGGCCATGCGCGAAATCGTGCAGACGCCGACCCCGACCCTGTTCGGCGGCGAGGACAATCCTTCGATCCCGGTCTACGACACCTCGGGCCCGTATACCGATCCGGATGCCGACATCGACCTCTCCGTGGGCTTGCCCGCGAAGCGCGCCGGCTGGATCGCCGAGCGCGGTGACACCGAGTGCCTGGATGTCCCGGGCTCCGCCTTCGGCCGCGGACGCGAGGCCGACACGCGCCTGGACGCGGTGCGATTCCCGTCGCGCGCGCGGCCGCTGCGTGCCAGGGCCGGCGCCAACGTCACCCAGATGCACTACGCCCGCCGCGGCATCATCACGCCGGAGATGGAGTACGTCGCCATTCGCGAAAACCAGCGGCTGGACTCCCTGCCAGGGCAGCCACAGCACGCGGGGCAATCGTTCGGGGCGTCGATTCCGGCGCGGATCACGCCGGAGTTCGTGCGCGACGAAATCGCCCGCGGCCGCGCGATCCTGCCCTGCAACATCAACCATCCCGAAAGCGAGCCGATGATCATCGGCCGCAACTTCCTCACCAAGATCAACGCCAACATCGGCAACAGCGCGGTGTCGTCGGGCATCGCTGAAGAGGTCGAGAAGCTGGTCTGGGCGATCCGCTGGGGCGCGGACAATGTGATGGATCTCAGCACCGGCAAGCACATCCACGAAACCCGCGAGTGGATCATCCGCAACTCGCCGGTGCCGATCGGCACGGTGCCGATCTACCAGGCGCTGGAAAAGGTCGGCGGTCGTGCCGAGGAGCTCAGCTGGGAAATCTTTCGCGACACGCTGGTCGAACAGGCCGAGCAGGGCGTGGACTACTTCACCATCCACGCCGGCGTGCTGCTGCGCCATGTGCCGCTGACCGCGAAGCGCGTCACCGGCATCGTCAGCCGCGGCGGCTCGATCATGGCCAAGTGGTGCCTGGCGCACCACCGCGAAAGCTTCCTCTACGAACGCTTCGAAGACATCTGCGACATCATGAAAGCCTACGACGTGGCCTTCTCGCTGGGTGATGGCCTGCGGCCGGGCTGCATCGCCGATGCCAACGACGCCGCCCAGTTCGCCGAGCTCGAGACCCTGGGCGAACTCACGAAGGTCGCCTGGGCGCATGACGTGCAATGCATGGTCGAAGGTCCCGGGCATGTGCCGATGCAGCTGATCAGGGAAAACATGGACAAGCAGCTGGCCGAGTGTGGCGAAGCGCCGTTCTACACGCTTGGCCCGCTGACCACCGACATCGCGCCCGGCTACGACCACATCACCAGCGCGATCGGCGCGGCGATGATCGGCTGGTTCGGCACCGCGATGCTCTGTTACGTCACGCCCAAGGAGCACCTGGGCCTGCCCAACCGGCAGGACGTCCGCGACGGGATCATGGCCTACAGGATCGCGGCCCACGCCGCCGACCTGGCGAAGGGGCATCCCGGGTCCCAGGTGCGCGACAACGCCTTGAGCAAGGCGCGCTTCGAGTTCCGCTGGGAAGACCAGTTCAACCTCGGCCTGGACCCGGAGAAGGCCAGGGAGTTCCACGACGAGACCCTGCCCAGGGACGCGCACAAACTGGCTCATTTCTGTTCCATGTGCGGCCCGCACTTCTGCTCGATGAAAATCAGCCGGGACGTGCGCGACTACGCCGCCGGCAACGGCCTCGATGAAGAGCAGGCCCGGCAGGCGGGCATGGCGGGCAAGGCGGCCGAGTTCAGGGCGGCCGGCGCCGAGGTCTACCGGCGCGACTGAAACGGAAGTAAACGCGTGCCCGGCGGGTCCCCTCCAGGGGTCCCGCTTCACGTGCGCGCCGCCGGCTGCGTGCTAGCGTCCGGTGCATCCAGACAGGAGCTTCGCCATGGCACGCATCCGACCGTCTTCATTCCGATGGCTGCTGGCCTCGCTTCTGGTCGGGCTGGTCACCGCCTGCGCCACCGGCCCGCGCATCAGCTCGGACTCCGACCCGCGCGTCGACTTCTCCGCCTACCGCACGTTCGCGTTCTACTCGCCTTTGGCGATCGAGCGCGAGGGCTATGCCAGCCTCGTCAGCGGTCGCATGAAGGCCGCGGCGCGCGCCGAGATGGAATCGCGCGGCTACCGCTACAGCGAGCAGGAGCCCGACCTGTGGCTCAACATCAACGCCTACATGCAGCAGCGCACCGACGTCAGCACCATTCCCGACGTCGACTACGCCTACTACTACAGCTACCGGTATCGTGGCTACGTGGCCATGCCGTACTGGCGTGACCGCACCACGGTGAGCCGCTACACCGAGGGCACGATGAACATCGACCTGGTGGATGCGGATCGCAATACGCTGGTCTGGGAAGGCATCGCCGTCGGTCGGGTCCGGCGCAACCAGGACCCGCTCGAGCGCGACGCGGCCATCGACAGCACGATTGCCGAGATCTTCGCCGCCTATCCGCACCGCGCCGGAGCGCCTTGAGCGGCACTCGGCCGACCCGGCCACGCCGCGGGGCGGACGATGGTCGCCGCCTCAGCGCGTGAAAGCGGTCTGCAGGGAGGCGAGCCAGCCCTGCCAGCTGCCGCCGTCGCGGCTGGGGTCGTATTCGCTGCCCAGGGCCTGCATGCGCGCCCCAAGTGCGGCCTCGTCGAGGCCTTCGCCGGCCAGCTTTGAAAGATCATCGCGCACGGCGACGATCTCGGCGTCGGCTTCGCTGCCCAGGTAGGCATCGACGACACCGGCTGCGGTGTCGTGCTCCATCGCCCAGTCCTGGTGGAAATAGGCGGACAGGAAATTCTCAAGCGCCGGAGTGTCGCTCATGCAGGGGCCTCGGGATCGTGATCAGGGCGTCGAAGGATAGCCGGTGACGATGCGATAGCCGGTATCGAGCCGGTCCGAACGCTCCAGCACCAGGCGTACGGAGAACACGTCTTCGGCGCTGCTGTCGCCGCGCTTGACCGAGATGCCGGTGGTGGCGTCGAAGCTGGCGTCGATCACCAGGCGGTTGCCGCCCTGGCCGTCGACCCAGGCGTCGATGCGGCTCTGGTGCTCGGAGAGGGTGGCGGACACGAAGTGTTCGGCTTCCCCGATGTCGCGGAAGCTGGAAGCGGCGCTGATGTTGTCGTTGCGCACGCGGTCGACCAGCCACTCCTCGCTCTTGCCGACGTGGCGCTCGATCAGGTGGCCACCGGCGTCTTCGTGGGCCTGGAGGCCGCCGCCGGGAACTTCGCCGGGCGCGTCGGGACCATCCGGGACGTCCGGGCCATCGACATCATCGACGCCCAGGTGGGCGTCGAGTTCGTTGACCGTGGCTTCGATCGCGTCGCGCTCGGCGCGCGGAAGCCGGCTCGTGTCGAGCTCGCCCAGCGCATCGCGGATACGGCCCAGCAGCGGGTCGAGGTGGTCGCCGAAGGTCTGGTCGCCACCGGCGAGGGAGATCGCGTCCCGTACCTGGCCGAGGAAGCTCTCGATGTCGCCGCCGTCGGCGAGGTCCTGGAGGTGGGAGACGAGATCGGCATCTGGATCGGCCGCCGCCGCCATGGCCATGCGGCCGGGAGACTGCTGCAGCAATGCCAGCGACCCTCCTGTCGCCGGGGAAAGGGCTTGGGTGACATCCATCACATGCGGCACCTCGTGTCGGGGGAGCCACGAAGCCTAGGGACCGCGCGCAGCCGTCGACAGCTGGTGCCTGCCCGAGGGTGGGCACTGCGCGCCATGCGTGCGCACGCGGCCCCGGCGCGGCACACTCCGCCGATGGTCGACATCCTCCGCAAGCCGATGCGCTGGTCCACCGCCGCGGCGAGGCATCCTTCGGCGCTGCTCCTGGCTGTGCAGCTGGCCAGCCTGCTGCTCTACCCGCTGATGGACGGCAGCGAAAGCCGCGTCCTGTTCAGCGCGTTCACCCTGGTGGCGGTGCCGCTGGCGGTCTGGGTGGTGTCGCGCAGCCACGCTGCAAACGGGTTCGCATGGGCGCTGGCCGTGCCCGCGATGCTGCTGGCCGGTGCTGCGATCGGCTTCGACCTGCCGCTGCTCGGGGTGGCCTCGGCCGCGCTGGAGTCAGTGCTTTACTTCTACGCCGCCGGCGCGCTGATCGTGTACATGCTCGAGGATCACACGGTCACCGTCGACGAGCTGTTCGCGGCGGCCGCGGCGTTCACACTGCTGGCCTGGGGCTTCGCCTATGCCTTCCTGGTCTGCCAGGCGATCCTGCCGGCCAGCTTCACCGGCGTGGTCGAACCGGAACGGCCGCGACGCTGGATCGAACTGCTGTTCCTGAGCTTCTCGACGCTGTCGGGCACCGGCAACGGCGACATCATGCCGCTGACGCCCTATGCGCGGGTTCTGGTGATGCTGGAGCAGTTCGCGGGCGTGGGCTACATCGCCGCCGTGGTGTCACGGCTGATCGCGCTGAGCATCGTGCGCCAGCGCGGGCGCAGCCGGGACTGAGCGCCGGCGATCCGGGGAACCCTGCGTGCAGGTCCGGACGCCGGCATCCGGCGGCCCTTATGCCGCGCGGTAGCGCTCGATCGCCTCGAGCAGCAGGCCCTTGGCCTCGGCGGCGTTGCCCCAGCCCTCGATCTTGACCCACTTGCCCTTCTCGAGGTCCTTGTAGTGCTCGAAGAAGTGGCCGATGCGCTCCAGCCAGTGTCCCGAGACCTGGTCGATGTCATGGATGTGGGCATAGCCGGCGAACACCTTCGGCTCCGGCACAGCCAGCAGCTTCTCGTCGCTGCCGGCCTCGTCGGTCATCTTCAGCACGCCGACCGGGCGGCAGCGGATCACCGAACCCGGCACCAGCGGCAGCGGCAGGATCACCATCACGTCGGCCGGATCGCCGTCACCGCAAACGGTGTTCGGGACGTAGCCGTAGTTGCAGGGGTAGCGCATGGGGGTCGACAGCACGCGGTCGACGAAGATCGCGCCGGACTCCTTGTCGACCTCGTACTTGACCGGCTCGGCGTCCTTGGGGATCTCGATGATGACGTTGATTTCGTCCGGCGGACTCTTGCCGGTGGTCACATGATCCAGGCCCATGGCTGCTCCAGTGGTGCGGGCGAACCGGGATGGCCGCTGCCGCGTAAGGGAAGGGCGCCCATTCTACGCGTCGCTGTTGCGACGCAGCAAAGGGTGTCGCAGGCGGCGCGCGGGGGATGAACAGGCGGCGGGGCGACCCGAGCTGGGGTACGCCCCAGCTTGGTGCGATTGACGGTCCGGTTACACAGTACGGCACCGTATCCACACCGAGAGCGCCCTGCATGAGCATCCAGTCCGCGAATTCCCTTCCAGGCGCCAGCGCCGCCGCCCAGTTCGAGCGCGCGGGCTACTGGAACAACCCCGACGCCCCGCACCAGCATGACCGCGGTGCCGAGGCCCTGGGTAGCGATGCCCCGGCGCCCCGCCAGGTCGACGTGGGCGGCACCGATGCCGTGGATGCGGACCAGGCGCCAGGGCAGGAGGAAGGTCGGACGATCGACGGCGGCTCCGACAATCCCGCCGGGCGCAGCCAGCGCAGCACGGTCGACGGCAAGCCGGTCGTGGTCGACCCGCTGCATTCCGACAAGGGCCTGGAGGTGGCGCGCGAACGCACCATCGACGCCTGGAACCAGGTCAGCAGCGACCAGCTGGTGTTCACCACCGGCGCCGGCAACGACAGCTTCGGCGTCAAGCAGCGCGACGACGGCACGCTCGACGTCAGCATCAACGGTGAGAACTACGAGGTGCATCTCGATCGGGGGCAGGAGCTGACGATCCGTGCGGGCGACGGCAACGACGTGATCGAGGTCGCGCCCAACGTCAGGGTCAACATCGTGGTCGAGGGCGGCAAGGGCGACGACACCATCACCACCGGTGCCGGCGACGACCGCATCGACGGCGGCGAAGGCAACGACACCGTGTTCTCCGGCGCCGGCCGCGACGACATCTTCGGCGGCAGCGGCAACGACCTGCTGACCGGTGGCGAAGGCGTCAACATCATCCACGGCGGCAACGGCGACGACGAGATCACCGCCGGCGCCGGCACCAACTTCATCGAGGGCGGCGCCGGCGACGACGTGATCCAGGGCGCCGGCACCAGCGACATCCTGTCCGGCGGCGTCGGCAACGACCGCATCGCCGCGGGCGACGGCAAGAGCACCATCTATACCGGTGCCGGCGACGACGCCGTGGACGGCGCCGGCGTCAATGCCACGGTCTACGCCGAGGTCGGCGACCTGATCAACTCGGCCACCGGCAGCAAGCCGACCGTGGTCAACGTCGCCATCGACGCCAACGCCGGCCACACCATCAAGGTCGAGGGTTCGGAAGGCTTCGTGCAGCGCATCCAGTCCGAGCTCGACTTCCTGCGCGCCTCGCCGGTGGGGCAGCAGATGCTCGCCGAGTTCGACAAGGCCGCCGACGTCAAAGGCAACATGGTCACGATCAAGGAGCTGGCCAACGAGCAGAACGGCTATGCCCAGACCTTCAGCCGCGACGCCGACATCGTGAACGGTCGCGCCGGCGCCGGTGGCAACGTCGACATCGTCTACAACCCGTCCTTCCACATGGATGCCTTCCCGGCCCCCGTGGTGGTGCTGTACCACGAGATGTCGCATGCCTACAACGGCGTGAACGGGAGCTTCCAGCCCGGTGAATACACCGGTCCGGGGCCTGACAACGGCATCGCCAACGCCGAGCGACAGGCCGTGGGCCTGGAGACCAGCGCACCCGCCTTCGACTTCGACGGCGATCGCTCGACTGCACCGACCACCGCCAACCCGGATCACCTGACCGAGAACGGCATCCGCGAGGAGCTGGGCATGCCGGACCGCCCGAGCTACGCGCTCGAGTTCTGAACAAATCCGGCCCGGTGATGGTTCCGCGCAGCCTGCGTTCACCGCAGGCTGCGTGCGTTCGGTCATCCTGAGCGGTACCAACCAGGAGGCAGCACAGACATGGCCCTGAACATCATCCGGCACGCGGGCATCCTCGCGGCCGCCCTGTCGACCGCTGCAGTCGTCGCACAGCCCGCGGTCGCGGGCGGACAAGTGGAGACCAAAGCCGTGAACGAGGAAGACCAGGTGGCGCGTACCCGCGTGAGCGGCGAAGGGGCGATGGTCGAAGTCGCTTTCGACCCCGACGCGCAGCGCCTCGCGGTGCGCTATCGCGTCAGTAATGACAGCGATGCGCCGCTGGCGCTATTCGATCGCGGAGACGTCCATTCGGTACTGAGCAAGCGCCTGGTGGCGGGTGACGTGCCGGGGCCGAGGATGGAGGGGGGGGTCGACGGCCTCACGCTGTCGCATGCCGCACAGGCGCTGCCGGATCCGGCACCGACGTCGCCGCCGACGCCGCTGGCCACGAAGCTCGGTCCGGGCGAACGCCTGGATGCCAGCTTCGATGTGGACCTGTCTCTGTCCCCCGCCAGCGTCGCGCGGGTGCGCTGGTGCCTGGGCGTGCTGCCCTTCGAAGAGGCCGAGTTCAGGCCGGCGACCTCGGGGGGCGATGTCGCCCTGTGGTCGGCGCCCTTCAGCGTGGTCGAGCGGCAGCAGCTGCTGTGCACGCCGTGGTTCGACATGGCGGCGGGGACGTTCGAAAGCGGCTGAGATCGGCAGGTGGTGACCGCCGCTGCGTGCGAGCGAGCCTGAAAGCAGAAGCGGCCCCCATGGGCCGCTTCTGCGTTGCAGGCCGGCACGGCCGGCGGGCAGCGTCGCTAGAGCAGCGGCACCAGCAACAGGGCCACGATGTTGGTGACCTTGATCAGCGGGTTCACCGCCGGACCCGCGGTGTCCTTGTAGGGATCGCCGACGGTGTCGCCGGTGACCGCGGCCTTGTGCGCCTCGGAGCCCTTGCCGCCGTGGTGGCCTTCCTCGATGTACTTCTTGGCGTTGTCCCAGGCACCGCCGCCGGTGCACATCGAAATCGCCAGGAACAGGCCGGTCACGATGGTGCCCATCAGCAGGCCGCCGAGCGCGTCCGCGCCCAGCACCAGGCCGACGATGATCGGAATGGCCAGCGGCAGCAGCGAAGGCACGATCATTTCCCTGATTGCCGATCGCGTCAGCAGGTCGACCGCGCGGTCGTACTGCGGCTTGCCGGTGCCCTCCATGATCCCGGGGATCTCGCGGAACTGGCGCCGCACTTCCTCGACCACGGCGCCTGCCGCGCGACCCACGGCCTGCATCGCCATTGCGCCGAACAGGTACGGGATCATGCCGCCGATCAACAGGCCGATGACCACGTTCGGGTTGTCGATGGAGAAGTTCACCGCGCGGCCCGAGGCTTCCAGCTTGTGCGCGTAGTCGGCGAACAGCACCAGTGCGGCCAGGCCGGCCGAACCGATCGCATAGCCCTTGGTCACCGCCTTGGTGGTATTGCCCACGGCGTCGAGCGCGTCGGTGGTCTCGCGGATCTCCGGCGGCAGGCCGCTCATCTCGGCGATGCCGCCGGCGTTGTCGGTGATCGGGCCGTAGGCGTCGAGCGCCACGATCATGCCGGCCATCGACAGCATCGCGGTGGCGGCGATCGCCAGGCCGTAGAGCCCTGCGATCTCGTAGCAGCACCAGATCGCCGCGGCGACCACGATCACCGGCGCCGCGGTCGACCTCATCGACACCGCCAAGCCGGCAATCACGTTGGTGCCGTGGCCGGTTTCCGAAGCCTTTGCCACCTGCTGCACCGGCGCGTACTCGGTCGCGGTGTAGTACTCGGTGATCACCACCAGCATGCCGGTCAGCACCAGGCCCACGATCGCGCACCAGAACAGCGGCAGCGCCAGCGTGGTCTCGAACATGCTGTTGGTAATGAACCAGAAGGCGATCGCCGCCAGTACGCCGGACACGCCCAGGCCGCGATACAGCGCGTTCATGATCTTGCCGCCCGGCCGCGCTTTGACGAAGAAGGTGCCGATGATCGAGGCGATGATCGACGCCGCGCCCAGCACCAGCGGATAGACCACGCCCGCCCAGCCGTAGGTCGCGAAGAAGATGCCGGCGACCAGCATCGAGGCGATGATGGTCACCGCATAGGTCTCGAACAGGTCGGCCGCCATGCCGGCGCAGTCGCCGACGTTGTCGCCGACGTTGTCGGCGATCACCGCCGGGTTGCGCGGGTCGTCCTCGGGGATGCCGGCTTCGACCTTGCCCACGAGGTCCGCGCCGACGTCGGCGCCCTTGGTGAAGATGCCGCCGCCAAGCCGCGCGAAGATCGAGATCAGCGAGGAGCCGAAGGCGAGGCCGATCATCGGCTGCAGCGCGGCCTCGACCGCCATCGCGTCGCGGCCGTCGCCGATGACGAACATGAAGTAGCCGGCCACGCCCAGCAGGCCCAGGCCGACGACAAGCATGCCGGTGACCGCGCCGCCGCGGAAGCTGACCGCCAGCGCCTCGTTCAGGCCCACGGTCGCCGCCTGCGTGGTGCGCACGTTGGCGCGCACCGAGACGAACATGCCGATGAAGCCGGCCACGCCCGAAAGCACCGCGCCGATCAGGAAGCCGATCGCGGTCCGCCAGCCGAGTGCCGGCACGAAGCCGATGACCAGGAACAGCACCACGCCGACGATGGCGATGGTGATGTATTGCCGCCGCAGGTACGCGCCCGCGCCTTCCTGGATCGCTGCGGCAATCTGCTGCATGCGCTCGTTGCCCGCGGGTTGCGCCAGGATCCAGCGCGCTGAAACAATGCCGTAGATGATCGCCAGGCCGGCACAGGCAAGTGCCAGCCACAAAGCTTGTTGCTCGAGCATGAAACCCTCCCCAGGGTGTGGTCGGTGGCATCGGATTGGAGCTGGAACCGCCCGACTATGGCATAGGCTCCCGACGCGGTATTGCCGCGCTGCAGCGCGTGCGGACCGTGCCCCGCGGGAGGGCGCTCTTGGAAACGAAGGCGCGCATCACAGCGTGGAGGGCGGATTCAGGCGCCGCATGCCAGCCTGACCATCGCCCCGGTCCGAGGAATCCCCGCGATGCGATCCGCCACTGCCTTCTGCCTGCTTGCCCTCGCCGCCGCGCCCGCGCTGGCCAACGACCCGAAGCCTGAAATCACCCGCCCGGCGGCATCGGCACAGGCGGTGGGCGTGGTTCACACGCTGCGCCAGATCCCGGAGGCCTGCGCGCGCATCGAAGGCGCGTTCACCGGCGATGCCGCCGATCCCTACCGCTTCGCCGTGGTCCGCACCAGCGCCAACTGCCAGCCGCGCGCCCGCTTCGTGGACGCGGCCAAGGCCAGGCCCTCGGTGGCGTCAGGCTGGGTGTTCAACGATGTGCTCAGGGTGCCGAGCGCAGAGTGCGCATCGCGACAGGCAGTGGTGCGCGTGTGGCGCAAGCCGGTAGACCAGACGATGGCGCTGGACGGCCAGGGCCAGTCGCGGATCTACATCGAAGAGTCGAAGCAGGCCGCGGCCGCCGGCAGGATCGCGGCGACCCCGATGTACGCCGCCGAGATGGGCGTGGAAGGCAAGGCCTGCGCCGCCGAGTGACGCGACGCGCGTTGCTGATGCGGTGGCTGCCGACACCGCTCCCGCTGACGGGTTTCCTGCAGGAGCAGCCATAGCTGCTCCTGCGAGGAGAGCTCAGCGTTCCCAGGCCGGCAGTTTTTTCGCCACGGCGACATTCTTCAGGGTGACGTACTTGGGCAGGCCGTCGCGACCGTAGGGCGGGTAGGCCTCGCCGCGGATGAGTGGTTCGAGATAGGTTCTCGCCGCGGCCGTGATGCCGTAGCCGTCGCGGCGGATGAAGCCCCTGGGCATGGTCTTTTCGCGGTTGGCGATCCGGGCCAGCGGCGCCGGCTCGATCTTCCAGCGATAGGGCGCGTCGGATGTGCGGACGATCGCCGGCATGGTCGCGTTGCGGCCCTCCAGGGCAAGGCGCACGGCGGCCTTGCCCACGGCCATGGCGTGGTCGAGGTCGGTCTTCGAGGCGATGTGGCGCGCCGAGCGCTGCAGGTAGTCGGGCAGGGTCCAGTGCACTTTCAGGTCGAGGCGGTCCTTCACCCGCCCCGCCAGATAGGAGGCGACTCCGCCAAGCTGGGTGTGGCCGAACGAGTCCTTGCCGCCGCCTGCGTCCGCCACGAAGCTGCCGTCCGCGGTGCGGATGCCCTCGCTGGCCACGACCACGCAGTAGCCGACGCGATCGACGACCTTGCGTACCCGGGCCAGGAAGTCCTCCTCGTCGTAGGCGCGCTCCGGGAACAGGATCAGGTGCGGCGCCGCATCGGGGCCGTCGCCGGCCAGGCCCGCGGCGGCCGCCAGCCAGCCGGCGTGGCGGCCCATGGCCTCGTAGACGAACACCTTCGTGGAGGTGTCGGCCATCGCCGCGACGTCCAGCGCCGCCTCGCGCACCGAGACCGCGGTGTACTTGGCCGCCGAACCGAAGCCCGGGCAGCAGTCGGTCACCACCAGGTCGTTGTCGACCGTCTTCGGTACGCCGATGCAGGTCAGCGGGTAGTCGAACTCCGCGGCCAGCTGCGAGACCTTGTTGGCGGTGTCGGCGGAATCATTGCCGCCGTTGTAGAGGAACCAGCGCACGTCGTGGGCGCGCAGCACGTCGAGCAGGCGCTCGTACTTCGCGCGGTCGGCGTCCAGTGATTTCAGCTTGTAGCGGCACGAGCCGAAGGCCCCGCCGGGAGTGTGGGCCAGGGCGCGGATCGCGGCCACGGGCTCCTTCGAGGTGTCGATCAGCTCCTCGCGCAGGGCGCCGAGGATGCCGTTGCGGCCGGCCAGCACGCGGACTTTTCGGGCGCGCGCTTCGGTGATGACAGCCGAGGCGGTGGCGTTGATGACGGCGGTGACGCCGCCGGACTGGGCGTAGAACAGGCAACCTTTGGGCATCTCGGGTCCGTGGGAAAGGGGCTTCGGGCCGGGGGGGTGATTACGGTAAGCTGGCGCGGTCGTGGCCGCAGGCGGTGGATTCTACGCCCCGCACCGTCCACGCCCCGAGACCACATGGAGCGTTCAATGCGACTGGTACTGCTTGGTGCGCCGGGTTCCGGCAAAGGGACGCAGGCCTCGCGCCTGAAGGAGCACCTGAAGGTGCCGCACGTGTCGACCGGCGACCTGCTGCGCGCGGAGGTCAAGGCCGGCAGCGCGCTGGGCCTGCAGGCGAAAGAGGTGATGGCCCGCGGCGAGCTGGTGTCCGACGCGATCCTGCTCGGCATGCTCGAGGACCGGCTCTCCCGCGACGACGTGGCCAATGGCTTCATCCTCGACGGCTATCCACGCAACCTGGCCCAGGCGGCCGCGCTCGACGCGCTGCTCGAGCGCATCGGCCAGCCGATGGACGCCGCGATCCAGCTGGAAGTCGACAACGAGCTGCTGATCGACCGCCTGGCCGGCCGCGCACAGGCCGAGGGCCGTTCCGACGACAATCCCGAGTCGGTCCGCAAGCGCCTGCAGGTCTATGACGAGCAGACCGCGCCGGTGATCGGCTACTACCGCGATGCGGGCAGGCTCGGCGTGGTGGACGGCGTCGGCACGCTCGACGAGGTCTTCGACCGCATCCGGGCGGCGCTCGACCGGTCCTGACGCCTTGAAGCTGCATATCCTCGGCATCGCCGGCACCTTCATGGGCGGCGTGGCCGCACTGGCGCGCGAGCTCGGCCATGCGGTCGAGGGCAGCGACCAGGCGGTGTACCCACCGATGTCGACCCAGCTCGAGCGCCTCGGCATCGAGCTGCGCCAGGGCTACGACCCCGCCAATATCTCGGACGATTGCGACCAGGTGGTGATCGGCAACGCGCTGTCGCGCGGCAACGCCGCGGTCGAGCATGTGCTGGACCACGGCCTGGCCTACACCTCCGGCGCGGAGTGGCTGCGCGACGAGGTGCTGCCGGGGCGCGACACCATCGCTGTCGCCGGCACGCACGGGAAAACCACGACCACCACGATCCTCGCCTGGCTGCTCGAGGCCGCGGGGCGTCATCCCGGATTCCTGATCGGGGGCGTGGCGGAGGATTTCGGGGTGTCTGCGCGGATTGGCGGCATGCACGACGGTGTTCGGCGTCAGGGCCTTGAACACGCTCCCTTCGTGGTCGAAGCCGACGAATACGACACCGCCTTCTTCGACAAGCGCTCCAAGTTCGTGCACTACCGGCCGCTGGTTGCGGTGCTCAACAACCTCGAGTTCGACCACGCCGATATTTTCCCGGACCTGGCCGCGATCCAGCGCCAGTTCCACCATTTCGTGCGCACGGTTCCCGGCCGTGGGCGCCTGGTGGTCAACGGCGAGGACCCGCACCTGGCCGAAGTGCTGGCCATGGGCTGCTGGACGCCGGTCGTGCGCTTCGGCATCGACGGCGGCCAGGGCGCGCTGGACTGGAGCGCGCGGCTGCTGGCTGACGACGGCAGCGCCTTCGCCGTGCTGCACGCCGGCAAGGAAGTCGGCGTGGTGCGCTGGCCGCTGCTCGGCCGGCACAACGTGATGAATGCGCTCGGTGCCCTGGCCGCCTGCGATGCGGTGGGCGTCGATGTCGCCTCGGTACTGCCGGCGCTGGGAGCCTTCCGCAGCGTCAAGCGGCGCATGGAGCTGCTCGGCGCGGCCGCCGGGATCAGCGTCTATGACGACTTCGCCCACCATCCCACCGCCATCGCCACCACCCTGGAAGGCCTGCGGGCACGGGTCGGCGAGGGGCGGATCGTGGTGGCGATGGAGCCGCGCAGCAACTCGATGCGCCTTGGTGCGCACGCGAAGGCGCTGGCGCCCTCGCTCGCGCTGGCCGATGCGGTGGTATTCCTCCATCGCGCCGGCCTGGAGTGGGATGCGGGCGCGGTGGTCGGCGGACTCCGCGGCGAGGGCGTTGCGGTATCCGATGTGGACGCGTTGCTGTCGAGCCTGCGTGCCCTCGTGCATGAAGGCGACCATGTGGTGTTCATGTCCAATGGCGGCTTCGACGGCGCGCCGCGTCGTTTCCTCGGCATGCTGCGCGGCGACTGAGGCCGCACCATGCCGTCGCCTCGCCGTGGCCTTGACGCGCACGGCGCGTAAACTGCGGGCGATGGCCGATCCACCGCTGCTTCCGCTGTTCCCGCTGCAGACCGTGCTGGTGCCCGGCGCGACGCTGGGCCTGCGCGTGTTCGAACCGCGCTACCTCGACCTTGTCGGTGAATGCGGTCGCCGCGGCAGCGGCTTCGGCGTTTGCCTGATCACCGAGGGCAGCGAGGTCGGCTCACCCGCGGTTCCGGCGGAGTTCGGCACCGAAGCGCTGATCGAGGACTTCGGCACCGACGAGGACGGCCTGCTGACCCTGCGCGTGCGCGGCGCGCGGCGGTTCCGCGTGGCGCGCACGGCGGTGCGCGACAGCGGCCTGGTCGAAGCCGAAGTGGAGTGGCGCGTGGACGAACCCGCCCATGCCCGGCTGCGCCCGGAGCACGCGCTGCTCGGCACCCTGCTGGAACGCATCTTCGACCAGGTCGGCCGGCCACCGGGCATCGAGCCGGGGTCCCAGGATGCCGCGGGAATCGGTTGGCGCCTGCTCGAACTGCTGCCGATGCCCGAAGAGCGGCGGGTCGAACTGCTGGCCATCGACGATCCCCATGCCCGGCTCGAGGGCCTGCTGGCGCTGATCGGCTAGGGCCGGGCTCCGGCCACCGGCGGCAGCCGCAGGCGCAACACCTGTTCGCCGGATGCCGGGTGCGGGTCTTCCCGCAGGTCGGATCCGGCGAGGTCCTTGCGCAGCAGGGCGTAGGCGCTGCTGGTGTCCGCGTCGGGCGACCACAGTCCGAACAGGTCGAAGGGGCGCGCGTGGCTGAGGGTCTGGACCGTGCCGATCCAAAGCGGCGTGCCGTCGCGCGGCTGCCGCGGTGCGTGCCACAGGCGGAGCACCAGGATGCGGCCATCGTCGAGCGTGCGGCGCGCCAGCAGGGTTTCGGCGCTGGCGCCCAGGGTGGCCGGCAACACCTTCTGCTCCAGCGCCGGAGTGTCATCGTCAAGCAGCAGCAGGGTGTCGCTCCAGTCCGCCTGGGCCTGGATGGTCCAGCCGCGCTGGCCGAGGTGCGTCTCCAGCGGCTTGAGCGGCCCGGCGACTTGCACATCCAGGGGCCAGCGACGGCTGGCGTCGCGCTCGTTGCGCTGCGAGGGCAGGGCCGCCCAGCCGTCCCGCCACCAGCTGTCGAGGTCGATGTTGGCCGGTGCCGGCTGCGGTGCGAAGCGCTCCAGCAACGGGTCCACCGCCCGCGGCGCATGCCACAGGGCGGCCAGCAGGAAGGCTCCGTAGAACAGGCCTGCAAGCGGCCGCATCCAGAACGAGCGCGCGACGTGGCGGCGATAGGCGATGCCCAGCGCCAGCAGCCATGCGACGCCCAGCAGCATGCCGCCGACCAGGTCGGTCAGCCAGTGCGCGCCCAGGTACAGCCGCGCGAAGCCCAGCACCGCCACCACCGCGCCGGAGACCAGATAGGGCCAGACCCGCTGCCGCCCGGGGAGTTCACGTGCGATCAGCACGGCGAAGAAGCCGAAGGTGATGGTGGTCATCGTCAGGCCCACCGAGGGGAAGCCGAAGCCGCTGAGCGCGGTCGGCGGGCGCGGCATGTCGATCGCCGCCTCCAGCGCCGCGGTCAGCACCAGGCCGAAGGCCAGTGCCGCCAGCCAGTGCGCCGCCGCCATCCAGCGCCGCCGCCACAGCAGCCACAGCGTGGACAACGCGATCGGCAGGCCGAGGACCACCGGGTCGCCGATCGACGCCAGTCCCGCCATCAGCCGGTCGGCCAGCGGGTTGCGCAGCGCGTACATGGCGTCGTGGATGCGCAGGTCCAGCGCCAGCGGCTCGCCGCGCGCCAGCATCGTCGCCAGCAGGGTGAACCAGGCCACGCCAATGGCCAGCAGGCAGACTGCCAGCAGGACCAGCGAAGCGGATTCCGGGCGGTTGGGCGAGATCAGCGCGGCGGCGTAGCGGCCCAGGCGCGGGTGGTCGCGGGTCCAGCGCAGGGCGCGCGCCAGCAGCGCGTCGGCGTGGTTGGCGAACCAGCGATACGTATAGAGGACCAGCGACCAGGCCAGCGCGATCGCCGCCAGCAGCGCGGCGACCACCAGCGCAAGGCGGTCGGCGACCGCGGCCACCGCGTCGTAGGCCTCGCCAAGCAGCCAGCCCGGGCCGAGGAACAGCACCGCCCAGGAGATCGCGGCGACGATGCTCGCGGGGACGTAGCGGCGCAGTGGCATCCGCGACATGCCGGCGATCGCGGGCACGAAAGGACGCACCGGGCCGACATAACGGGCGATGAAGATGCCCTTGATCTCGTTGCGCCGGAACAGCACTCCGGCGCGGTCGAGCAGCTGCGGGTACTTCCTGAAAGGCCAGGTGGCGCGCAGCTGCGGGCCCCAGCGGTAGCCGATCCAGTAGCTGCTGGCATCGCCGGCCAGCGCGCCAAGCGCTGCGCAGGCGATTGCGTATGGCCCCGAGATCTCGCCGAAGCCGATCAGCACGCCGATCGCGAACAGCAGCGGCAGCGCGGGGACGACGGCGCCGAGGATGATGACGGCGTCGCAGAAGGCGATCAGGAAAATGGCGACGCCGGCGGCCACGGGGTGGGCGCCGATCCAGGTAACGAGGCTGTCGAACCAGGCACTCACCACCGCGATTATGGCAGCCGGAGGTGGCCAAGCGCCGCCTACAATGTCGCAATGGATGATTCCGGTTCAGTGGAAGTGCGCGCGCTGAAGGCCGACAGCTTCGGCCGCATCGGTCTGATGCGCCGCGAAGGCGAGGACGCTCGGCCCGGTGCCGGGAACGCCGGCGCCACCCTGTTCGTGCGCCGCGACCTGCGCCACGTGCCGTGGTGGCTGCGGCTCCCCGCCTGGTGGCTGGCGCGGCGCGAGGCGCGCGGACTCGAAGCGGTGGCGGGGATGGCCGACGTCCCGCAGCTGCTGCGCTGGGACGGCTGCACGCTCGATCGCAGCTACCTGCCCGGCGATGCGATGTACCAGCGCCCGCCGCGCGGCGACCTCGCGTACTTCCGTCGCGCGCGTCGGCTGCTGCGGCAGCTGCACCACCATGGGCTGGCCCACAACGACCTGGCCAAGGAAGCCAACTGGCTGGTGCTCGAGGACGGCCGCCCGGCGATCATCGATTTCCAGCTGGCGGTGCGCGGCCGTCCGCGCTCGCCCTGGATGCGCCTGCTGGCGCGCGAAGACCTGCGCCACCTACTCAAGCACAAGCGCACTTACTGCCCGGACCGCATCACTCCGGTCGAGCGCCGCGTGCTCAAGCGCACCTCGTGGCTGCGAGACGCCTGGTTCGCCACCGGCAAGCCCGTCTACCGCTTCGTGACCCGCAAGGTCCTGAAGTGGGAAGACAACGAAGGCCGGGGTCCGAAGCCCTGAGCGCATCCGCCGCCCCGCGCCCCACAGCAGGAGCAGCCATGGCTGCGACCCCGCCGGTGGAAGCGCCAATGTCACGGGCTGCCAGAGCCGCGCGCGCCATGTCCTATCATTGGTCCGGTCGCAGCCATGGCTGCTCCTACCGGGTGTTCGGATCATGACGTCGACGCTCTCCGGCAAGACCCTCTTCATCACCGGCGGCTCGCGCGGCATCGGCCTGGCGATCGCGCTGCGTGCCGCGCGCGACGGCGCCAACGTCGCCATCGCGGCCAAGTCCGACGTTCCCAACCCCAGGCTGCCGGGCACCATCCACACCGCCGCGAAGGCGGTCACCGAAGCCGGCGGCCAGGCCCTGGCGCTGAAATGCGACATCCGCGAAGAAGACCAGGTGCGCGCCGCGGTCGCGGCCACCGTCGACGCCTTCGGCGGCATCGACATCCTGGTCAACAACGCCAGCGCGATCTGGCTGCGCGGCACGCTGGACACGCCGATGAAGCGCTTCGACCTGATGCAGCAGGTCAACGCCCGCGGCAGCTTCCTCTGTGCCCAGGCCTGCCTGCCGCACCTGCTTGAGGCGCCGAACCCGCACATCCTGACGCTCGCGCCGCCGCCCTCGCTGGATCCGAAATGGTGGGCGCCGCACACCGGCTACACCCTGGCCAAGATGGGCATGAGTTTCGTGACCCTCGGGCTTGCGGCCGAATTCGGGCCGCAGGGCGTGGCGGTCAACGCGCTGTGGCCGCGCACGATCATCGGCACCGATGCGCTGAACATGATCCCCGGCGTGGAGCCGGGCAACGGCCGTTCACCGGAGATCATGGGTGACGCCGCCCACGCCGTGCTGGTGCGCCCCGCGGCGGACTTTGCCGGCAATTTCCTGATCGATGACGAGGTCCTGGCCGAGGCCGGCGTCACCGACCTGGCGGGCTACGCCATGGATCCGTCGAAGCCGCTGTTCCCGGACCTGTTCCTCGACTGAGCCCCCGCCCGATGTCCGACACCGCCTCCCTCCTTGCCCTCGGCCGCGACCATTACCTGCCGGTCTACCGCCAGCGCGGGGTGGTGCTCGAACGCGGCGAAGGCGCCCGGGTCTGGGACAGCGAGGGCCGCGACTACATCGACTTCGCGGCCGGGATCGCGGTCTGCAGCCTGGGACACGCCGATCCCGACCTCGTCGCCGCCCTGGTCGAGCAGGCCGGCAAGCTCTGGCACACCAGCAACGTCTTCCACAGCGAGCCGCCGCTGCGCCTGGCGCAGGAACTGGTCCAGGCCTCTCGCTTTGCCGAGCGTGTGTTTCTCTGCAACTCCGGTGCCGAGGCCAACGAGGCGGCGATCAAGCTGGTACGGAAGTGGGCGGCCGCGCAGGGGCGGGCACCGCAGCGGCGGGTGATTCTCACCTTTCGCGGCAGTTTCCATGGACGGACGCTGGCCACGGTCACCGCGACGGCGCAGCCCAAGTACCAGGAAGGCTATGAGCCGCTGCCAGGCGGATTCCGCTACGTCGATTTCAACGACGTCGCGCAACTCGAGGCGGCGATGTCCGGAGGCGACGTCGCCGCAGTCATGCTTGAGCCGGTGCAGGGCGAGGGTGGCGTGGTCGCGGCCGCGCCCGGCTTCCTGCAGGCGGTGCGCGCGCTGTGCGACCGGCACGGCGCGCTGCTGGTCCTCGATGAGATCCAGAGCGGCATGGGGCGCACCGGTGCGCTGTTCGCGCACTGGCACGATGGCGTGACCCCCGACATCGTCACCCTGGCCAAGGCGCTGGGAGGCGGCTTCCCGGTCGGCGCCATGCTGGTCGGGCCCAAGGCGGCCGGCGCCATGCAGTTCGGCGACCACGGTACGACCTTTGGCGGCAACCCGCTGGCGGCCGCGGTGGCGCGGGTGGCGCTGCGCAAGCTGGCTTCGCCGGAGGTGGCGGCCAACGTCGCGCGCCAGGAAGCCGCGCTGCGCGCGGGGCTCGCGGCCATCGATGCCCGGCACGATGTGTTCGGCGAGATCCGTGGGCGCGGCCTCATGCTCGGTGCGGTGTTGCGTCCGGAACATGCGGGTCGGGCTGCCGGCATCCTCGATCGTGCAGCCGCCCACGGCCTGCTGCTGCTGCAGGCAGGGCCTGACGTGCTGCGTTTCGTGCCCGCGCTGACCATCAGCGACGCCGAGGTGGCGGAGGGTCTGGCGAGGCTCGAGGCCGCACTTGCCTGAGCCGGCCCGGCGGGGTCAGTCGACCTCCTGCGGCGGCAGCGCGCGGCCGCACTTGCGACAGTGCCAGGCATCCGCTTCATGGTCGGGCAGGCCGCATTCGTCGCAGCGGACCTGGCGCCTGCGCGGCTGCAGCGAGCGCGCGAGCTCGGCGGTGTAGATGCCCGTCGGCACGGCGATGATGCTGTAGCCGATCACGATCAGCACCGAGGTGATGAAGCGGCCGAAGCCGGTGGTTGGCGCAACGTCGCCGAAACCCACGGTGCCGACGGTCACGATCGCCCAGTACATGCCCGTGGGGATGCTGGTGAAGCCGCGCTCGGGGCCTTCGACCACGTACATCAGCGCGCCGAAGATGACCACGATGGTCAGCAGCGTGGCGATGAACACGAAGATCTTGCGCCGGCTCCGCAGCAGTGCCTGGATCAGCACCCCGGCCTCGCTCGAGTACTCGACCAGCTTGAGCACGCGGAACACCCGCAACAGGCGCAGCGCACGGATCACGGCGAACGACGCACTGGCCGGGAACAGCAGCGAGAGGAAGGTGGGCAGGATCGCCAGCAGGTCGATCACCCCGAAGAAACTGGTCGCGTAGCGGAGCGGTCGCCTGACCGTCCACAGGCGGACCGCATACTCGAAAGTGAATGCCAGCGTGAACATCCATTCCAGCGCGTACAGCCAGGCGTGCCAGCGGGCCTTGACCGCGGGAACGCTGTCGAGCATTACCACCGCCACGCTGGCGAGGATCACCAGGATCAGCACCAGGTCGAAGTTGCGTTCGTCCGGAGCGTCGTGATGGAAGATGCGCCGGTACCACAGGTGGCGCGCGCCGACGGTGGAGGCCGGCTGGAACTCCTTCTCGAACAGGCTGGGCCCGGTTTCAGCGGGGCGCGGCATCGGCGACGACCTCGAACGCCTCGCGCGCAGCGGCCAGCGTCGCCTCGACCACCGTCTCGTCGTGCGCGCTGGAGATGAAGCCGGCCTCGTAGGCGGAGGGCGCCAGGAACACGCCGCGTTCGAGCATCGCGTGGAAGAAGCGGTTGAAGGCGCCGATGTCGCAGGCGGTGGCGTCGGCGTAGGTGTCGACCTTCCGGTCAGTGAAGAACAGCCCGAACATCGCGCCGACGCGGTTGGTGGTCAGCGGCACGCCGGCTGCGCGCGCGGCGGCCTCGAAGCCGTCGCACAGGATGTTCGCCGTGGCTTCCAGGCGGTCGTGGAAACCGGGCTCCTGCACCAGCCCGAGCATCGCAAGGCCTGCCGCCATCGCCACCGGGTTGCCGCTGAGCGTGCCGGCCTGGTAGATCGGCCCGGCGGGTGCGATCTGTTTCATCAGGTCGCGGCGTCCGCCGTAGGCGCCCACCGGCATGCCGCCGCCGATGATCTTGCCGAAGGTGGTCAGGTCGGGCGTGACGCCATAGCGCGCCTGCGCGCCGCCGAGGGCCACGCGGAAGCCGGTCATCACTTCGTCGAAGATCAGTAGCGCGCCGTGCTTCGTGCACAGCTCGCGCAGGTGCTGCAAATAGCCGTCGCGCGGCGGCAGGCAGTTGGCGTTGCCGACTACCGGCTCGATGATCACCGCCGCGACCTCGCTGCCGATGTCATCGAACAGCTTCGTCGCGGCCTCGAAATCGTTGTAGCTGATGGTCGAGGTCAGCTCGCCCAGCGCGGCCGGCACGCCCGGCGACGTTGGCACCCCGAGCGTGAGCATGCCGCTGCCGGCCTTCACCAGGAAGGAGTCGCCGTGGCCGTGGTAGCAGCCTTCGAACTTGACGATCCGCTGGCGGCCGGTGGCGCCGCGCGCCAGGCGCACCGCCGACAGCGTGGCCTCGGTGCCGGAGTTGACCATGCGCACCATTTCGCAGGACGGCACCAGGCGGGTGATGGTCTCGGCCATGGTCACTTCGGCCCGGCAGGGCGCGCCGAACGAGAGGCCGTTGCCGATCGCCGCCTGCACAGCTTCGCGCACCTTCGGGTGGTTGTGGCCGACGATCATCGGCCCCCAGGAGCCGACATAGTCTATGTAGCGGTTGCCGTCGACGTCATGCAGGCAAGCGCCATCGGCGCGCTCGACGAAAAACGGCTCACCGCCGACCGACTTGAACGCGCGTACCGGCGAATTGACCCCGCCCGGGATCAGCTCAACGGCGCGGGAGAACAGGGCGTGTGACGTGTCGTGTTTCATCGCGATGGATTCCTGTAGTAGCGCCGGCAGGCGCGAATGGCGTGATGGTGATTGTCGCGGACGCCATGGCGCCGCGCGGGACGCGCCCGGTGCAACCGGCTCTAGGCGACAGGTGCCTCGAACGCCTGGAGGTAGGACTGCGCCGCGGCCACCGGATCAGGCGCGTCGAAGACGCCGCTGATCACCGCGACCAGGTCCGCGCCGGCATCGACCACGATACGGGCATTGTCCGGCGTGACCCCGCCAATGGCCACCCGCGGCAGGCCGAACTTCGCCGCGCTGTGCAGCAGCCCGGGCGTTGCACGGCGGGCCAGCGGCTTGGTCGGTGAGGGAAAGAACGCGCCGAACGCCAGATAGTCGGCGCCCGCGGCCGCTGCGCGTTCCGCGTGCCGCAGGCTGTCATAGCAGGAGGCGCCGATGATCGCGCCTTCGCCAAGCGCTTTGCGCGCGGCGCGGATGTCGCCGTCGCCTTCGCCCAGGTGCGCGCCATCGGCGCCGCAGGCAAGCGCAAGCCGCCAGTCGTCGTTGATCAGGAGCGGTACGCCGCGCTCACGGCAAAGCGGCAGCAGGGCTGCAATCTGTGCGCGCGCCAGCGTGGCGTCGGCAAGCTTGTTGCGGTACTGCAGCAGGGCCGCCTTCGAGAGCACCGCCGAGACCCGGGCCAGCAGGCGCGACGTGTCGGGCTCGTCCGGCGTCAGCAGATAGAGACCGCGCGCGCTGGCCTGCAGGCGTGGAGGCGTTGCCTCGGACATGGCGTGGTTTCCTGTCAATGGGCGTGATGGGACAATGGCGGCCCGCGCCGTGCGCGACCGGAACCGCATTATCCGATGAATGACACCACTGCCTACCGCACCTGGATGTGCGTCGTCTGCGGCTTCGTCTATGACGAAGCCCTGGGCCTGCCCGAAGAAGGCATCGCCCCCGGAACGCGCTGGGAGGATGTCCCCGACACCTGGACCTGCCCGGACTGCGGCGTGACCAAGGACGATTTCGAGATGATGGCGCTCTGAACCGCCCCGGATGACCGCATTCAGCGGCCGGGAGCGATGCCCGGGCCGAGTTCCAGCGCGGCGCCGTCCTCCAGCCCCAGCCGGCGGGCTTCGCCGGCGTTGAGCTCAAGCACGTAGAGCGCCGGCGCCCGGCTCGGGTATGGCGGGCAGCGGTCTCCCGCCGAGCACGGTGGCACTCCGCGCTGCTGTGACACCAGGCGCAGCGACGCGTCGAAATACAGGATGTCCAGCGGGATCCGCGTGTTCTTCATCCAGTAGGCCTGGCGCTCTTCGCGCTCATGGATGAACAACATGCCGTGGCCCTCTGCCAGCGAGTCCCGGAACATCAGGCCACGCGCCCGGGCCTGGTCGTCGTCGGCCACTTCGACCACATAGCGCTCGCCGGCAAGTCCCACCCAGTGCCCGTCACTGGCGCACGCCGACGCAAGCATGGTGGTACAGCACAGCATCAAGGCAAAGAAGAACGTGCGCATGGGCGGGGTCTCTCGGCATATATAGGGAGTGCTCCAACACTCCGGGAGAGGCGCGGCGCGGTCAAGCGGAATGAATTGCACCCGGCCCCTTCCCAAATCCGTTCGGGCGCTGCACAATGCGCGCCCCGCCAAGCAGCGGCCGGCACCGCCGGCAACCGCGAAGCAGGGAAGAACGAAAACCGCTTCACAGGGTGTTGACGTTCTTCAAAACCGCGCTAAGATGTGCGGCTCCCCTGACGGAAACGGCCTCCGGGCCACGACGACAAGGGAGGCTGGAATCAACCCCTCACAGGGTGTTGACGAAAGCGAAAGTCGCGCTAAGATGGGCGGCTCGCTTCGGACAAACGGTCACTGGCCGCCAACTCCGAAGCACGCTGAAGGAGGCGCCCTCAGGGTGTTGACGGAAGCAAAAGTCGCGCTATAATGGGCGGCTCGCTTAGGACAAACGGTCACCGACCGCAGCCTCCGAAGCACGCTGAAGAAAATGCCCCACAGGGTGTTGACGGAAGCAAAAACCGCGCTACAATGTGCGGCTCGCCTCGGAGGAAACGACGGGGCAACGGGAAAGGCGCTGAGGCCGATCCCCATGATCTTTGACAGTGTGCGCAGGTGACTTGTGCGGGCGTCTGGCAAGTGGATGGTTGTCCATATTGCAGACGTTCGTAACAAGAGCAACAAATCAAGCAAATGCAGAAATGCATGCGAGTGATTCGAGCTCGGGACGACGACTGCACTCAAAGCGTTTGGACTTCGGTCCATGCAATTTCAAGTGAAGAGTTTGATCCTGGCTCAGAGTGAACGCTGGCGGCAGGCCTAACACATGCAAGTCGAACGGCAGCACAGGAGAGCTTGCTCTCCGGGTGGCGAGTGGCGGACGGGTGAGGAATACATCGGAATCTGCCTATTTGTGGGGGATAACCTCGGGAAACCGGGACTAATACCGCATACGACCTACGGGTGAAAGCGGAGGACCTTCGGGCTTCGCGCAGATAGATGAGCCGATGTCGGATTAGCTAGTTGGAGGGGTAATGGCCCACCAAGGCGACGATCCGTAGCTGGTCTGAGAGGATGATCAGCCACACTGGGACTGAGACACGGCCCAGACTCCTACGGGAGGCAGCAGTGGGGAATATTGGACAATGGGCGAAAGCCTGATCCAGCCATGCCGCGTGAGTGAAGAAGGCCTTCGGGTTGTAAAGCTCTTTTGTTGGGGAAGAAAAGCAATCGGTTAATACCCGGTTGTTCTGACGGTACCCAAAGAATAAGCACCGGCTAACTTCGTGCCAGCAGCCGCGGTAATACGAAGGGTGCAAGCGTTACTCGGAATTACTGGGCGTAAAGCGTGCGTAGGTGGTTCGTTAAGTCTGATGTGAAAGCCCCGGGCTCAACCTGGGAATTGCATTGGATACTGGCGGGCTAGAGTACGGTAGAGGGTGGCGGAATTCCTGGTGTAGCAGTGAAATGCGTAGATATCAGGAGGAACATCCGTGGCGAAGGCGGCCACCTGGACCAGTACTGACACTGAGGCACGAAAGCGTGGGGAGCAAACAGGATTAGATACCCTGGTAGTCCACGCCCTAAACGATGCGAACTGGATGTTGGGGACAATTGAGTCTTCAGTATCGAAGCTAACGCGTTAAGTTCGCCGCCTGGGGAGTACGGTCGCAAGACTGAAACTCAAAGGAATTGACGGGGGCCCGCACAAGCGGTGGAGTATGTGGTTTAATTCGATGCAACGCGAAGAACCTTACCTGGCCTTGACATGTCGAGAACTTTCCAGAGATGGATTGGTGCCTTCGGGAACTCGAACACAGGTGCTGCATGGCTGTCGTCAGCTCGTGTCGTGAGATGTTGGGTTAAGTCCCGCAACGAGCGCAACCCTTGTCCTTATTTGCCAGCACGTAATGGTGGGAACTCTAAGGAGACCGCCGGTGACAAACCGGAGGAAGGTGGGGATGACGTCAAGTCATCATGGCCCTTACGGCCAGGGCTACACACGTACTACAATGGTCAGGACAGAGGGCTGCAAACCCGCGAGGGCAAGCCAATCCCAGAAACCTGATCTCAGTCCGGATCGGAGTCTGCAACTCGACTCCGTGAAGTCGGAATCGCTAGTAATCGCAGATCAGCATTGCTGCGGTGAATACGTTCCCGGGCCTTGTACACACCGCCCGTCACACCACGGGAGTCTGTTGCACCAGAAGCAGGTAGCTTAACCTTCGGGAGGGCGCTTGCCACGGTGTGGCCGATGACTGGGGTGAAGTCGTAACAAGGTAGCCGTATCGGAAGGTGCGGCTGGATCACCTCCTTTAGAGACTAAAGACAGCTAATTGCCTGTCAGGCGTCCGCACAAGTGACCTGCATCCAGGAGTTCCACGGCGAAAGCCGGGGGACCGACCCCGTTTTTGGGGCCTTAGCTCAGCTGGGAGAGCACCTGCTTTGCAAGCAGGGGGTCGTCGGTTCGATCCCGACAGGCTCCACCACGCTGGGGAAGACATTGGGTCTGTAGCTCAGGTGGTTAGAGCGCACCCCTGATAAGGGTGAGGCCGGTGGTTCGAGTCCTCCCAGACCCACCATTCCTGGATGATCTGCGCACACACTAAAGATTTAGAAGCGGGACGGCATTGTGGCCGATCCGCGTTCTTTGAAAATCAGGGACGTAGCGAGCGTTTGAGACGAATATCCAAACGTGTCGTTGAGGCTAAGGCGGGGCCCTAGAGGCCCTACATAAATTGAGTGGTTATATTCACGTCCATGCTTTGTACGCATGGGCTGCATATGGCTCCGAGGCGACTTGGGGTTATATGGTCAAGTGAATAAGCGCACACGGTGGATGCCTTGGCGGTCAGAGGCGATGAAGGACGTGGTAGCCTGCGAAAAGTGTCGGGGAGCTGGCAACAAGCTTTGATCCGGCAATGTCCGAATGGGGAAACCCACTCCGCAAGGAGTATTGCATGGTGAATACATAGCCATGCAAGGCGAACCCGGGGAACTGAAATATCTAAGTACCCGGAGGAAAAGAAATCAACCGAGATTCCCCTAGTAGCGACGAGCGAACGGGGAGCAGCCCAAAAGTTGTTCCGGTTCTAGCAAAACAGTCTGGAAAGACTGGCCATAGAAGGTGACAGCCCTGTATGCGAAAGGGCCGGAATGATGATAAGTGAGTAGGGCGGGGCACGAGAAACCCTGTCTGAACATGGGGGGACCATCCTCCAAGGCTAAATACTCCTGACCGACCGATAGTGAACCAGTACCGTGAGGGAAAGGCGAAAAGAACCCCGGTGAGGGGAGTGAAATAGACCCTGAAACCGTGTGCGTACAAGCAGTAGGAGCTCCTTCGTGGAGTGACTGCGTACCTTTTGTATAATGGGTCAGCGACTTACTGTTCGTGGCGAGCTTAACCGTATAGGGGAGGCGAAGGGAAACCGAGTCTGATAAGGGCGCATAGTCGCGGGCAGTAGACCCGAAACCGGGTGATCTAGTCATGCCCAGGGTGAAGGTACCGTAACAGGTACTGGAGGCCCGAACCCACTCCCGTTGCAAAGGTAGGGGATGAGGTGTGATTAGGAGTGAAAAGCTAATCGAACCCGGAGATAGCTGGTTCTCCTCGAAAGCTATTTAGGTAGCGCCTCGCACGAATCTTCTTGGGGGTAGAGCACTGTTATGGCTAGGGGGTCATTGCGACTTACCAAACCATTGCAAACTCCGAATACCAAGACAGAATATGCGGGAGACACACGGCGGGTGCTAACGTTCGTCGTGAAAAGGGAAACAACCCAGACCCACAGCTAAGGTCCCAAATTCCATGCTGAGTGGAAAACCATGTGGAAAGGCACAGACAGCCAGGAGGTTGGCTTAGAAGCAGCCATCCTTTAAAGAAAGCGTAATAGCTCACTGGTCGAGTCGGTCTGCGGGGAAGATTTAACGGGGCTAAGCATGGAACCGAAGCTTGGGGTGCATCACTTTGTGATGCGCGGTAGAGGAGCGTTCCGTAAGCCGTTGAAGGTGGATTGAGAAGTCTGCTGGAGGTATCGGAAGTGCGAATGCTGACATGAGTAACGATAATGGGGGTGAAAAGCCCCCACGCCGAAAGCCCAAGGTTTCCTTGCGCAACGTTAATCGACGCAGGGTGAGTCGGCCCCTAAGGCGAGGCAGAAATGCGTAGTCGATGGGAAGCTGGTTAATATTCCAGCACCTCGCACAAGTGCGATGGAGGGACGGAGAAGGTTAGGTCTACCAGGCGTTGGTTGTCCTGGGGAAAGGAGGTAGGTTTGGGTCTTTGGCAAATCCGGGACCCTTCAAGACCGAGCACCGAGACGAGCTCATTAGAGCGAAGTGACTGATACCACGCTTCCAGGAAAAGCTCCTAAGCTTCAGCTTGTGCAGACCGTACCGTAAACCGACACAGGTGGGTAGGATGAGAATTCTCAGGCGCTTGAGAGAACTCGGGTGAAGGAACTAGGCAAAATGGTACCGTAACTTCGGGAGAAGGTACGCCCTCTTTGGTGGCCACATGCGTGGCTGAGCTGAGGAGGGCCGCAGATACCAGGCCGCTGCGACTGTTTATCAAAAACACAGGACTCTGCAAACACGAAAGTGGACGTATAGGGTCTGACGCCTGCCCGGTGCCGGAAGGTTAATTGATGGGGTCAGCCGCAAGGCGAAGCTCTTGATCGAAGCCCCGGTAAACGGCGGCCGTAACTATAACGGTCCTAAGGTAGCGAAATTCCTTGTCGGGTAAGTTCCGACCTGCACGAATGGCGTAACGATGGCGGCACTGTCTCCACCCGAGACTCAGTGAAATTGAAATCGCTGTGAAGATGCAGCGTTCCCGTGGCAAGACGGAAAGACCCCGTGAACCTTTACTATAGCTTTACACTGAACGTTGAGTTCGTCTGTGTAGGATAGGTGGGAGGCTGTGAAACCCTGGCGCTAGCTGGGGTGGAGCCAACCTTGAAATACCACCCTGTCGTGCTTGACGTTCTAACCTAGGTCCGTTATCCGGATCGGGGACCGTGTATGGTGGGTAGTTTGACTGGGGCGGTCTCCTCCCAAAGAGTAACGGAGGAGCTCGAAGGTACGCTCAGCGCGGTCGGACATCGCGCACTGTGTGCAAAGGCATAAGCGTGCTTGACTGCAAGATCGACGGATCAAGCAGGTACGAAAGTAGGACTTAGTGATCCGGTGGTTCTGTATGGAAGGGCCATCGCTCAACGGATAAAAGGTACTCCGGGGATAACAGGCTGATACCGCCCAAGAGTTCATATCGACGGCGGTGTTTGGCACCTCGATGTCGGCTCATCACATCCTGGGGCTGTAGCCGGTCCCAAGGGTATGGCTGTTCGCCATTTAAAGTGGTACGCGAGCTGGGTTCAGAACGTCGTGAGACAGTTCGGTCCCTATCTGCCATGGGCGTTGGAGATTTGAGAGGGGCTGCTCCTAGTACGAGAGGACCGGAGTGGACGAACCTCTGGTGTTCCGGTTGTCACGCCAGTGGCATTGCCGGGTAGCTACGTTCGGAAGCGATAACCGCTGAAAGCATCTAAGCGGGAAGCGCGCCTCAAGATGAGATCTCCCGGGACACAAGTCCCCTAAAGGAACCATCAAGACTAGGTGGTTGATAGGCTGGGTGTGTAAGCACAGCAATGTGTTGAGCTAACCAGTACTAATGATCCGTGTGGCTTGACCATATAACCTCAAGTGGCCTTGGACTCGACGACGCGTCGATGTTCGACCCAAAAGTTCGCTACGTCCCTATTTATTCGCCAACGGCGGAGCTGATTTCAGGCTCTGTTCCGAGGCAAACCAACGAGAGCGTGTGCGCGTCAAGCCGGTAACGGCCCGCGACCCTCCACCCTCTCCCTGGTGACAATAGCTGCGTGGAACCACCCGATCCCATTCCGAACTCGGAAGTGAAACGCGCATGCGCCGATGGTAGTGTGCATCTAGCATGCGAGAGTAGGTCATCGCCAGGGTTTTACCCCAAAACCCCGCAGCCACGGCTGCGGGGTTTTTCTTTGTGCATCATCCGTGCGGCCTTGCCTAGACGGGCCACCTCCGATAACGTGGGCGACCTTTCAAGACCGGTGAATCCAATGCGTCGTGCCGCCAGTTTGTTGTTTGCCGCCAGTTGCCTCCTGGCGCTGTCGCCAAGTTCTGATGCCGCCGAGCTGGGGCGCGTGGATGTCCAGGGTGCGGTAGGCATGTGCAGGGCGATTACCCAGGCCGACGCGGCCGGCATTCGCTACAGGCCCCTGGCGCTGGCCAACGAGTCCAGTGGAATTGCCCGCGTCGCCTGCAGCTGGCAGGGCGACGACAGCCCCCAGACCGTGCGCGCGGCCAAGCGGCTCGCGGTCACCATCAGCAATTTCGGTGTCGTGCCGGTCGAGGTGAGCTGCACCCTGGTCAACGGCCACCAGACGGGTGCCCTTGTCTATGCGAGCTACACACCCAAGACGGTGGCCATTGCCGCGGGTGCTTCGGCCGAGCTTGCGTGGCTTCCGGGCGACGTCGCGAATTCCAAGCCTTCCGGCATCGACAGGCCGTCGGTGAGCTGCCTGCTTCCGCCGCAGGCGGCGATGATGCACACCACCCGCGAGTACAACGAAAATGTCGGCGCCTGAGGTGCGCGCGGGCGCGCCGCTGGCGGCAACCGCACTGTTCGCGGCGCTCGTGGTCGCTGCGCCGGCCTTTTCGCTCGACGCACGCAGTGCGGAAGTCTCCCGCTATGATTTCCAGGGGGCGGCCGCGATCTGCCAGCCCGCGACCGCCGCCTACGGGCAGTCCGTGCGCTCGCGTCCATTGGCCGTGGTCAACGAAGGCACCAGCAACACCTTCGTGACCTGCGCGCTGCGCGGTGATCCGCGCCCTGGTGGCCGTGGCGCGATGAAGGTCCTGGTTGAAACCGGGGCTCCCGTCGGCAGGAACGGCATCGTGTCCTGCACATTCGTCGACGGCACCCAGCACGGCAATGTGGTCGACGCGGTGTATCGCACAAAATCCGCCAGTGTCGCGGCCGGAAGCCGCGGCGTTACGCTGACCTGGCAGCCGGTCGAGATCGCCGGTGCACCCGAGCACATCTTCCGGCCGGCCGTGCAGTGCATGCTCAGCCCAGGGATTGCGTTGCACTACCTCAGCGTGACCTACGACGAAGACGTCGGTAGCTGAGGGGTCCCGCCCGGACCGTAACGCGCGGTAATTCCGCGCTCAGCGTACCCGCGGCGGCGTTCCGCCGACGATCACCACGTCGGCAGGGCGACGCGCGAACAGTCCGACGCTGACCACGCCCGGCACCTGGTTGAGCATTCGCTCCAGCGCCATCGGGTCGGTGATCGACAGGCCATGGATGTCGATCACCCAGTTGCCGTTGTCGGTCACCGTGCCCTGGCGCCAGACCGGTTGGCCGCCGGTCAGCGCCACGATCTCGCGTCCGACCAGGCTCCGCGCCATCGGGATCACTTCAACCGGCAGCGGAAAGCGGCCCAATACGGCAACCTCTTTCGAGGGGTCGATGATGCAGACAAAGGTTTTCGCCGCTTCGGCGATGATCTTTTCGCGCGTGAGCGCAGCGCCGCCACCCTTGATGAGACACTTGCCCGGATCGCATTCGTCGGCGCCGTCAACGTAAAGCGGGACCGGGCCGCAGGCATTCAGGTCCAGGACCTCGATGCCATGCCCGCGCAGTCGTTCCGTGCTCTGGTCCGAGCTCGACACCGCGCCGGCGATGCGGTCGCGGATGCCGGCAAGCGCGTCGATGAAGAACGCGACGGTCGATCCGGTGCCCACGCCCACCACCATGCCGTCTTCGACGTAGTCCAGGGCCTTTTCGCCGGCCAGGCGCTTGGCTTCGCTCATTTCGGCTCCATCGCCAGCAGGATCTTCCACTGCGCGGCGCCTACCGGCAGCACCGACAGGCGGGTGCCCTTGCGGATCAGCGCGAAGTCCTCGCCCAGCGATTCCGAGCGACCGCGGATGGCTTCAAGCGTGACGGGTGCGGCGAGCCTGCGTACGAAGCCGACGTCGACCAGCATCCAGCGCGGCTCCTGCGGGCTCGCCTTGGGATCGAAGTATTTCGACTGGCGGTCGAACTGGGTCGGATCCGGATAGGGCGCGCTCGCGACCTCGGCAATTCCGTAGATGCCGGGCACCTTGCAGTTGGAGTGGTAGAACAACACGCCGTCACCGATCTGCATGCCGTCGCGCATGAAATTGCGCGCCTGGTAGTTGCGCACGCCGGTCCATGGCTCGGTGCCGACCCGTTCAAGGTCGTCGATCGAGAAGTCCTCGGGCTCGGACTTCATCAGCCAGTATCGTTTGCGCGTGCGGGTGGTCATGTCGGTCGGAAATGGGTGGATTGATCGGTGCAGACCGCGTCGAGCTGGACGTCCCACTCTTCGCTGGGAAGGTCTTCGTCGACGCGCTGGAATTCAAACGCAGCGCCGACCAGCCGCGGTGGCGCGGATTGCCGATGCCGGAAGGCGAAGCTGCGATCGTACCAGCCGCCGCCCATGCCAAGCCGGTGGCAGCGGGTGTCGAACGCGACCAGGGGCACGACCACAAGGTCCAGCGCCGCCGGCTCCAGGAGTGCCCCGGGCGCAAGCGCGGGCTCCGGGATGCCGTAGCGATTGGGTACAACGGGTTCGCCCGGGCGCCACGGGCCGAAGCGCAGGCAGCCGTCGTCCTGCAGCACCGGCAGGCAATAGATGCAGTCGGCGGGAAGCCGCAGCTGCCAGACATGGAGGGCGATTTCACCGTCGGCGGCCCAGTAGCCGGCGACAGCGGCGCCGGGTGCAAGCGGCAGCGAAAGCAGCTGTCCGGCAAGCGCGCCGGCCGAACCGATGCGTGCCGCAGGAGGAACCCCACGCCGGCGCTCGCGCATGAGGCGGCGCGTATGGCCGCGATTCGGTGGACTCACGTCATGCGCGGCGCAAGGCTCGCCGCCGGGAGTCGGAAAAGAGATACGTCCTCCACCATGTCGATGCATACCAAACGACCTTGAACCCGGGGTTCAAGTGGAGACGCTTGGCTGCCGTCGGGCTTTCCGCTCGGGGGCGGACATGCACGCCAGGCTACCGTCGCGTCCCCGTGGTCGTGATTAAGGGACAAGGCGAATGTTTGTGTACGCCGTCGGTCACGGCAGAGGACGCAGGTGCAGTATACCCCCTGGTCCTGCGGCCCGAAGGCCATCCGTCGGTGGACGTTCACCTTGGGCCTGTCCGCTCGGTCGCTGCGCTCGCCGTCACGCATCGAGCAGCGCGTCGAGCTTCAGCTCCAGCGCCGACAGCGCATCGGCCAGTTCCCGGTCGCGACGCTCGGCATCCCTGCGCAGCTGTTCGAGTTCGTGCGCCAGGTTGAGTGCGGCAAGCACCGCGACGCGATCGATCGCGGCCATGCGGTTGGCACCGCGCACCTCGCGCATGCGCGCATCCAGCACGCGTGCCGCGGCCATGAGGCCCTCCACTTCGCCGGCACCCACGCCAACGGTGTACTCGCGATCAAGCACCCGTACGCTGACCGCCTCGGTGCTGCTCACGTGTGCTGCTCCAGTGACTTGAGGTGCGCGATCATCGCCTCGACCCGGCTGCGCGCCTGTTCGTTCCTGGTCAGCAGCTGGGACCGTTCCCCCGAGGCCTGTTCATGCTGCTGACGGAGGCTGCGGTTTTCCTCGCCCAGCCGCCGCGTGCGCAGCGCGAGCTCGTCGAAGCGTTCTGAAAGCCGCCGCAGCTGGGCAAGTACGTCCGGAGTGTCCATCAGCGGCACGATAGCAGGCGGGCGGGAGTGGTCAAGGCGTGCCGATGGTGCTGGCAGTGGCGGGCGCCGCGGATTGCCGACGGTTGTGGAAGTAGGCCATGCAGGACACCGCGTCCAGGGGCTGCGACACCCAGAAGCCCTGGATCTCGTCGCAGTCGTTGCGGGCCAGGAACCGCGCCTGGTCCGCGGTCTCCACCCCTTCGGCCACCACGGTCAGGCCGAGTCCGTGCGCCATCGCGATCACCGTGGTCGTGATCGACGCGCCTTCGCGGTCGTTGCAGACGTCGGCGATGAATGTCTTGTCGATCTTGATCGTGGTGATCGGCAGTCGCTTGAGGTAGGCAAGCGACGAGTAGCCGGTGCCGAAATCGTCGATCGCCAGCGAAACGCCCAGCTCGCGGAAGGCCTGCAGCTTGTGCGCGGTCTGCGCGGCGTTGGCCATGAGCATGCTTTCGGTGAGCTCCAGTTCCAGGGCCTGCGCCGGTATGCCGGTATCGTCCAGTACGCCGCGCACGACGTCGGCGAAGTCACCGCGCAACAGCTGCAGCACCGACATGTTCACCGATACCCGGACATCGGACAGGCCATGGTCGCGCCAGCGGCGGGCCGCCAGGCAGGCCTCGCGCAGGACCCATTCGCCGATCTCGAGGATCATGCCGTTCTCTTCGGCAAGCGGGATGAAGTCGGCCGGCGGGATCTCGCCGTGCTCGGGACTGGTCCAGCGCAGCAGCGCTTCGGCGCCGGTGATGCGTGAAGACGCCAGCGCCTGCCGTGGCTGGTAGACCACCCGCAGCTCACCGCGGTCGAGCGCCTTGTGCAGCGCGCCGGCGAGGATCGCGCGCCGGCGGATCGCGGCTTCCATGCTGTCGTCGTAGCGCATCCAGGTGCGGCGGCCGGCGGCCTTGGCTTGGTACATGGCGGCATCGGCGCGCTTGAGGAGCTCGGTGGGCACCTGGGCGTGGTCTGGATACAGGCTGACGCCGATCGAGGCCGATACCGAAACCTCCTGGCCGTCTTCGGGAACCAGTGGCGCCTCGAACGCCATGATGATCTCCCGCGCCACGCGCTCGGCGTCCTCGGGTACGGCCAACCCCTCGAGGATCACCGTGAACTCGTCGCCCGCCAGCCGGGCCACGGTCTGCCCCGGGCCGACGGCCTGCTGCAGGCGGGCCGCCGCCGCGCGCAGGATGCGGTCGCCGGCGGCGTGGCCAAGTGAATCGTTGATGTCCTTGAAGCGGTCGAGGTCGAGGAACAGCACAGCGACCCGGGAGCCATCGCGCCGGGCGTGGACGATCGCGCGCGACAGACGCTCTGCAAGCAGCGAACGGTTGGGCAGGTTGGTCAGCGAGTCGAAGTTGGCCACGTAGCGCAGCTCTTCCTCGGCGCGCTTCTGCAGCGTGATGTCGCTGAGCATCAGCACGTGCATGCGTTCGCCGCCGGCGTCGCCATCACGCACGGTGGCGGCCTCCACGGCGCAGAGGAGTTCCTCGCCGTTGCTTTCCCGCTGCCACATTTCGCCCGACCAGCGGCCGTCGCGCCGGAGGTGCTCGCGCATGCTGCGTCCGCGGGTGTGATCGTGCCGGACACTGTCGAGGACCTCCACGCCGCGCCCGATGACGTCGGCCGCGCCGTGGCCGGTGATGCGCGTGAACGCGGGATTCACCGAAAGGAACCGGAAGCGGTCGTCAAGGACCGCAACCGCCTCGTTCATGCTGCGCAGCACTTCGCTGGCGATGCGGTTCTCGCGCTCCACCGCGCGGGTGGTACTGATGTCGAGCGAGGTTCCGGCCACCCGCAGGATGGCGCCGTCGGCCTGGCGCTCGACCGCGCGGCCGCGGGCCCTGATCCAGGTCCACTGGCCCTGGGTCGACGCCGGGCTGTCGGCGCGGACCCGGTGTTCGGACGAAAACTCCGCGGTCTCGCCGGCGGCGTAACGATGCATGGCGTCGACAACGCCCGGCAGGTCGTCGGGATGGATCACGGCGGCCGGCTCCGCCTGCTCGGAGCTGAAATCGTGCCTGCGGCCATCGCCCTCGTGGCGGGCGACCAGGTATTGCAGGCGCGCGCTCGGGACATGGAAGTCCCAATAGCGCTGGCCGCTCGCCCACAGGGCCATGCGAAAGCTCTGCTCGCGCGCCTGCAGCGATGCCACCAGGCTGCGCGCCTTTCGCGCACGCATGGCAAGAACGCCGCAGGCTACAGCCAGCAGCATCGCCGCGATGATCACAGGTCCAGCTCCACCGGCCACGGGCAAGGCGGCTCTCCCCACCGCCTCCCCTGGCGGACATCGCAGTGTATGCGCGCGCGCGCGCCGGCAACAAGCCGCGCCCGGCGGTACACTGCCGTGGTCCATCGCAGACTCCGCGCCATGTCCGAAAAATCATTGCCTACCCTGTCCGAAGTCGAACAGGCCTGCCGCGAGTCCGGCCTCGCCACGCCCGCGCCCGAACTGCACGGAAGCCTTTGCGGCTGGCTGGCCGGTGGCGGCGACGCCGCGGGCAACTCGCTGGCCCGGGTGATGGTGGACGACAGCCTCCCGGCCCCGGCCGAAGGCTCGGTGCTGGCGCGCCTGCAGTCGGCAACGCGAAGCCAGTTCGAAGACCGCGAATTCGGGCTGGTCCTGCTCGGCCCCGACGACGACGCCTCCCTGGCCGCGCGCAGCGGCGCCCTGTTCGACTGGTGCCGCGGTTTCGTTGGCGCGTTCGGCCTCGCCGCCGGTGGCGGGGCGAAGCTTTCCGAGGAGGGCGAGGAAGCCCTTGCCGACCTCGCACGCCTTGCGCGCGCCACGGCCCAGGATGACGGTGACGAGGAAGACGAAGCCGCGCTGGCCGAGATCGAAGAGTTCGTCCGCGTCGCCGCACTGCTCCTGCACGGAGATTGCGCGCTGGCCGCTCGCCACCGCAACAGCCTCAACTGAGAGCCGCTGCATGGCCTTTGCCGTACCGACCAGCAGCTGCAAGCGTCGCCGCCGCCAGCTCATGCGGATGGCCGGTGATGACGCGATCATCATCCTTCCCGCCGCGCCCGAGCGCGTGCGCAGCCGCGACACCTTCCATCCCTACCGGCCGGACTCCGACGTCCTGTACCTCAGCGGGTTCGACGAGCCCGAAGCGGTCCTGGTGCTCGTGCCCGGCCGCAAGCACGGCGAAAGCCTGCTGTTCTGTCGCGAACGCGACGCCGCGCGCGAGGCCTGGGACGGCCGCCGCGTCGGCCCCGAAGGCGCCCCGGACGCACTTGGCATCGACGACGCCTACGCCATCGACGACATCGACGACATCCTGCCCGGGCTGATCGAAGGCCGCCGCCGCGTCTACTACCACTTCGGCCGCGACACCGACTTCGACCTCAAGCTGATCGGCTGGGTCAACAGCGTCCGCGCCCAGGTGCGCCATGGTGCGCAGCCGCCGCACGAGTTCCTCGAACTCGGCCACCTGCTCGACGAGATGCGCCTGTTCAAGGGCGCCGACGAGCTGCGGCTGATGCGCCGCGCCGCGGCGATCAGCGTGCAGGCGCACGAAGCGGTGATGCGCGCGGCGCGCGCCGGCATGCGCGAATACGAACTGCAGGCCGAACTCGAGCGCGTATTCCGCGCCGCCGGTGCCGAGCCGGCCTATTCCAGCATCATCGGCGCGGGCGCCAATGCCTGCGTCCTCCACTACCGCGACAACCGCGCCACGGTGCGGCGCGGCGAACTGGTGCTGGTCGACGCCGGGGCCGAGCATCGCGGCTATGCCGCCGACATCACCCGCACCTTCCCGGTCGACGGCCGGTTCAGCCGCGAGCAACGGACGCTGCACGACCTGGTCGATGCCGCCTACGCCGCGGCGCTCGCGCAGGCGCGGCCCGGCGTGCCCTACGAGGCCGGCCACCTGGCCGCGGTGGAGGTGCTCACCGAGGGCATGCTGTCACTGGGCCTGCTGAAGGGAACGCTGCGCAAGGCGCTGGCGGACGAGGCCTACAAGCGCTACTACCCGCACAAGACCGGCCACTGGATCGGCCTGGACGTGCACGACGTGGGCGACTACCGCATCGACGGCGAATCGCGCCTGCTCGAGCCGGGCATGGTTTACACCATCGAGCCCGGCATCTACATCCCGCCCGGCGACACCGGCGTTGCAGCCAAGTGGCGCGGCATCGGCATCCGCACCGAGGACGACGTGGCCATCACCCGTGACGGCCACGAGGTGCTGACCGCCGGGCTGGCGCGCAGCGCCGACGAGATCGAAGAGTTCATGGCGGGCTGACTGCCGGCACGGGCGACCGCCCATGCCGGCGCTGCTTCGTTCGGCGCGGGCGGCGCTCAGCCCAGGGCGGCGAACTCTTCGCGGGTCAGGTTCACCGGCTCGCCGTCCGTGCACACCACGTTGTCCTCGATGCGCACGCCGCCGAAAGGACGGAAGGCATCCACGCGGTCCCAGTCCACCAGGCCGGCGTTGTCGCTGGCCTTGAGGTCCTCGAGCAGCATGTCGCCGAAGTACAGGCCGGGCTCGATCGTCACCACCATGCCCGGCGCCAGCTCGCGCGTCAGTCGCAGATAGGGATGGCCCTCGGGCTTGTCGATGCTGCCGCCGGCGTCGGAGGCGGCGAAGCCGGCGACATCGTGCACCTGCAGGCCCAGGCCGTGGCCGATGCCGTGGGGGAAGAAGCTCGCGCTGAGGCCCGTCGCCACGGCCTCCTCGGCGCCGCAGGTGATCACGCCGAATTCCTTCAGCACGCCCGACAGGGCGAGGTGCGCGTCGAGGTGCAGCTGCCGGTAGTCGATGCCGGCGCGGACCTGGTCGCACATGGCCAGCTCGGCGCGATCAACGGCGTCGACGAAGGCCTGGAACTCGCTTTCACGATCCAGCGCGTGGGTGCGGGTGATGTCGGCGGCGTAGCCGGCGTGGCCGGCGCCGGCATCGAGCAGGAAGCTCAGCACCGGCTTCGGCGGCAGGTGGTCGCGCTCGGTGTAGTGCAGCACCGCACCATGGCCGTTGAGGGCGACGATGCTGCTGTACGGCAGGTCGTTGGCGTCCTGGCCCACCGCCTGGCAATAGGCCAGGTGGATGCCGAACTCGCTGGCACCGGCGCGGAAGGCGCGCTCGGCGGCGCGATGGCCGCGGACCGCACGCCGGTTGGCCTCGCGCAGCATGGCCAGTTCGTAGGGTGTCTTGTAGGCGCGGTGGTAGTCGAGGTAGTCGAGCACCGGCTGCGGATTGTTGGGCGCGAATGCACCGTAGCGGCCGAGCGCGCTCTGCGCCTCGCCGAGGATCGCGCAGCGGGTGGCGTCCCGCGGCAGGTGCTGCAGGGCCTCGTCGGGCGTGCGCACCACGGTGATGTCGAAATGTTCGACCCAATCGCCGGACGGCGCCTCGGGCACCACGTGCCAGTAATCGCGCGGCTGCAGGTAGACCAGCTTCGGGCGCGCGCCGGGCGTGGCCACCAGCCAGCTGCCCGGGTTGGCCAGCAGCGGCACCCAGGCCTTGAACTGGGGGTTCACCGCATACGGATAGTCGCGGTCGTCGAAGAGCTGGTAATGCAGGGTGCCGCTGGGAACGACCAGATGGTCGAAGCCGCCGCGCTCCAGCGCGATGGCGGTGCGCGCGATCAGCGTCTCGATGTGGGCGGCGTACAGGGATGCGGTGGTCTGGGTGGTCATGGCGGATACGCAGGCGGGAGTGGTCCCATTTTGCCGCATCGTCCGGTGCGTCGCCGGGATCCGCTATTCGTAGCGGCTTCCGGGCGCGTCGATCCATGCGCGCAGCGGCCGCGCCTGCAGTTCGGTGATGCCGAGGAACCGGAAACCGGCCCAGGTCTGGCCCGGGGCGCTGGCCTGGTCCATCCACAGCAGGTGGGCGCCGATCTCGACGTTGGACTCATCGCCGCCTTCCGTCGGCAGGCTGAAGCGGAACTGGTACAGGGCGTCGTCGACCAGCGGCGTCCCGGCCATCAGCAGCATGCCGGTTTCGGAGAGGTTGCCGATCCGCCCGACCACGCGTTCGGTCATGGCGTCGATCACCAGGATGGTCGCGGGGGCCTTGCGTCGCCGGGCGCGCCGGAACTCGTTGATCATGCGTGCGAATCCGCGTCGATGGCCAGGGCGTCGCTGCGCCCGGCGAAGCTGCGCAGGGTACGCAGCGCAGCCTGCCAGGCGCGGTCGACCAGGCGGCCGCGCTCCGCGGTGACGATGCGCGCCTGCCCGGCCGCGATCATCCGTGCCAGCGAATCCAGCGAATGCTCGCCGATGCGCTGTCCGCGCTGGTTCACGAACAGTGCGTTGTCGGTGACCGGGCTGAACCACGACATTCGGCGGCGGACGACGTCGCCCTGCTGGTTGGTGGTGAATTCGATCCAGGCGCCGAAGGGCATCACCCGGAGCTGCTCGTAGCGCGCCTGCTCCTCGGGCGTGCGCGGCGGCAGGTCCGGGCGTCGCGCCCGTTCGGCATCCTCGCCGAGCCGGGTGCGCGCCTTGAGCTTCATCGCCAGCTCGGTGCGCGATGCCGGGTCGTCCTCGTCGCTGCGGCTGCTGGTCAGGCGCGCGGCGATGATGCCGGCTTCGTCGGCGTGGTAGCCGACCTGCGACAGGGCGGCTTCGACGTGGGTCGTCAGCGCCGGATCGGCGAGTTCTTCACCGCGCGCGCAGGCGCTGATGATGCGCCGGGTGGCATCCAGCTGGGCCTGCCACTCGGGCGAATCCTCGCCCTGGCGAAGCAGGCTGAGGGTCAGGACATCGGTCCAGGCCTGGTTGAGCAGCGCCCGGGAGAATTTGGGGATCCGCTGGTCGCCGAGGAGCTTTTCGAGCACGGCCGCCGAGCGGAGCTTGGCGACCTCGAGCTTTTCCTTGCCGCGGGCGGCTTCGACGTGCCGGCGCTCGAGCATTTCGGCCTTGCGTACCTGCGCCTGCAGGTGTGCCTGCAACTGCTCGTTGCTGGCCTCGAACACCTTGTTGTCGCCGTCGTACTTCTCGACGACCTGGCTGACCGCCTGCTGCAGCGGCAGCAGCAGCTGTGGATCGACGTCGTCCTTGTCGAGCCAGCTTGCGGCGGTCTCGGCGACGGTGTTGAGCAGCTCGCGCGCCGGATGCGTCGCCTGGACGAAGAAGGCCTGGTCCTGGAGCGCGAC
This sequence comes from Luteimonas sp. MJ250, assembly GCF_039548455.1. Lineage (NCBI taxonomy): Bacteria > Pseudomonadati > Pseudomonadota > Gammaproteobacteria > Lysobacterales > Lysobacteraceae > Luteimonas > Luteimonas sp. MJ250. Next base: position 481,605 of record NZ_JBCLVB010000011.1, read on the forward strand.
GCGCAGCAGCGGCAGCTGCAGCCTGCGGATCAGGGCGGCAGCCGGGGCGTCGGTCCGGATCTCGCCTTCAAGCTGGCCGTACAGCAGGTGCAGGAGCTCGAAGGTGTCGTTGTCGCGCTGCGACAGGTTGGCGCCCTTGCCGTGGCGCTGGCGCGCCTGCGCCAGCAGCATCTGGCGCACGTCCATCAGGCTCGGCTTGGCACCACCGGGAGCGTCCGGCTGGCGCTGTATCGATCCCAGCGCGTCCATCAGCTCGCTGGTTCCCAGCGTTGCCATCGGGCCCGCGGGTCTGGTGGCACGCAGCTTGCCGATCAGTGCGCGGCGTCCGGCCAGCAGCTGCTGCAGGGCACCGTAAGACGCCTGCTCGTCGCTGCCGGCGAATGCGGTGGTGGTTTCCGCCATCCATCCGGTGTGCGGGCGCCCGGCGCCCGCAGGCCCCGGGCCTGCCGCCGACGGCTTCGAGCGGCGCTGGGTGCCGCCACCGATGCCGCCATTGTCGCCAGCGCCATTGCGCGCCCCCGCGCCCACTGCCGCATCACCTTGCCCGGCGTTCCGCGACGCGTTGTCCGCACTGCGCTGTTCAACCCCGCCCTCGCGCCCGGAGCCGCTGCGCCCGTCCTGCGCGCCGCGGGCACCGCGGTGGCTGGACCGTCCAGGGGCCGCGCTCTCGGCGGCGTCCTCGGCCTGGCCGCGTGGCGAAGCGCGCAGCCGCGCGGGCACATAGGTCAGTCCCTTGAGGACACCCGCCTGGTCGAGGGTGGCGTCGAGCTTCTCGAGCACCGGTGCGTAGTGGGCCATGACCATGCGGTCGAACAGCCGGTACAGCAGTTCGCGCGCCTCGGCTCCGAGCTGGAGGGCGTGGCAGGCGCTGCGCAGGGCGCGACACACCGCCTGCGGGCCAAGCGGCAGGCGTTCGGCGTCAGGCGCCGGGGTCCCGGCCAGTACGCCGAAGCGCTGGCCAAGCAGGTGCATCGGCAGGCTGGCGCGGCCTTCCTGCCGGATCGCGATCTCGCGCAGCAGCGTGTCCTCGTCGACCATCGAATCGTCGACCAGGCTCAGGATCCGTCCGGCGGCGGGCGCTGCCGGAGGCGGCTTCGCTTCGGCCACCTGCACCGCGCGCAGCGTGGCCAGGCCGATTTCCAGCTCGAGCATGAACTGCGGCACCAGGTCGGAGCGGTTCACGCGGAAGCTGCGCAGCGCCTGCACGTAGGCGGACTCGCTGCCCGGGTGCGTGGAGCGCTCGGCCAGGCGGAACAGCTCCTGCTCGTACTCGTCCAGCATCAATGCCAGGTACGGATCGAGCTCCATCGACACGAGCGTCAAGGCCGCGTCCAAGGCCTTGCGTACGCGCCTGGGGAGGTCGACGGCCGCAAGGCCGCGCCGACCCGGGCCATCGTTGGAATGTGTCGTCAATGGCATGAGTGTTCGCTGGTTCCCCTGTGGGTTTCATATCACGGGTGTGGCGTGACGGCCAGCACGGAAATCGCGCCTCCGCACGGCCACTCGGATGCAGCCCGGCCTCAGGCCAGGAAGAGCGAGACCACATCGTTGCCCAAGCGCCGCCCGAGGAGGGTCGGAACCACGTGATCGCCGTCGATGCGGAGCCAGTCGCGAGCCACGGCGTCGGCAAGCTCGGAGGCGATCGCCGTGCGCGGCAGGCCGGTGCGGGCCTCGAAGTCTGCCAAGGCGAAACCTTCGTGCAGGCGCAGCGCATTGAGCATGTATTCGAATGGCAGGCGACCGCGCTCGACGTCCTCGTCGCCGCCCATTGCGGCCGCGGTGCCGGCGACAGACATCCACGCCGTCGGATGCTTGAGCTTCCAGCGCCGGCGCACGGTCTGCGTGGCGCCGAGGCTGATCTTGCCGTGCGCGCCGGCGCCAATGCCCAGGTAGTCGCCGAAGCGCCAGTAATTGAGGTTGTGCGCGCACTGTCGGCCGGGGCGCGCATAGGCGCTGACCTCGTAGTGGTCGAAACCGGCTTCAGCCAGCATCGCCTGGCAGTGCTCCTGCATGTCCCAGGCGGCGTCCTCGTCAGGAATCGCCTCCGGCGGGCGCGCGGCGAACAGGGTGTTGGGTTCCAGCGTGAGCTGGTAGTGCGAGACGTGCGTGGGCTGCAGTGCGAAGGCGCGCTCGAGGTCGCGCGCGGCGCCGGCCAGGTCCTGGCCCGGCAGCGCGTACATCAGGTCGATGTTGATGTTGTCGTAGCCGGCGTCCTGGGCAAGCTTCACCGCGGCCTCGGCTTCGCGACTGTCGTGGATGCGCCCGAGGCGCCGCAGGCAGCCGTCGTCGAAGCTCTGGATGCCGAAACTGAGCCGGTTCACGCCGGCGGCGAGGTAGCCCTCGAAGCGCCCGTGCTCGGCGGTGCCCGGGTTGGTCTCCAGCGTGATCTCGCAGCCGGGCGCGAAGCGCAGCCGCGCGCTGGCCTGCTGCAGGAAGTCGTCGATGGCATCGGCCGGGAACAGCGACGGCGTACCGCCGCCGAAGAACACGCTGTGCACGGTGCGGCCCCAGGCCAGCGGCAGGTCGTGCTCGAGGTCGGCGATCAGCGCCTGCACGTAGCCGGCGAAGGGCAGGGCGCCGCGCTGTTCGTGCGAATTGAAGTCGCAATAGGGACATTTGCGCACGCACCAGGGCAGGTGCACGTACAGCGACAACGGCGGCGGCACCAGCATGGCCTAGGCCAGTTCGTGCAGGCGGGCGCGCAACAGGGCCAGGGCCCGGCCGCGGTGGCTGATCGCGTTCTTGCGCGTGGCCGGCAGTTCGGCGGCGGTCTGGCCGCTGTCGGGATCCAGGAACAGCGGGTCGTAGCCGAAGCCGCCGTCACCGCGCGGGGCGTGCAGGATGCGGCCGCGCCAGCTGCCCTCGACCACCAGCGGCCGCGGATCGGTGGCATGGCGCAGCAGCACGATGCAGCAGTGGAAGCTGGCGCCGCGGGCGTCGTCGGCCACGCCGTCGAGCTCATGCAGCAGGCGCTCGATGTTGCGCGCGGCGTCGCCGCCGGGTCCGGCATAGCGTGCGGAATACAGGCCGGGCGCGCCGTCGAGGGCGTCCACGCACAGGCCCGAATCGTCGCCCAGCGCCGGCAGGCCGGTGGCCTGCGCCGCGTTGCGGGCCTTCAGCAGGGCGTTCTCGACGAAGCTGAGCCCGGTCTCGTCGATATCCCCGACGCCGAGCTCCGACTGCGCGCGCAGCCTGAAGCCCGCCTCGCCGAGCAGCTCGCGCAGTTCGACCAGCTTGCCGGCGTTGCCGCTGGCCAGCACCAGGTCCATGGCTCAGCCCGCGGCCAGCGCGGCCTGCTGGGCCGCGAACAGTTCGCTGCAGCCCTTGGCCGCGAGCTCCAGCATCGCGTCGAGCTCGTCGCGGCGGAAGGCGTGGCCTTCGGCCGTGCCCTGGAGCTCGATGAACCCGCCGCCGTCGTTCATCACCACGTTCATGTCGGTGTCGCAGTCGCTGTCCTCGGCGTAGTCGAGGTCGAGCACCGGCACGCCGCCGTGGACGCCGACCGAAACCGCGGCCACCGCGCCGTGGACCGGGTCGCGCTTGATGTCGCCGCGCGCCTGCAGCCAGCGCGTCGCGTCGACCAGGGCCACGTAGGCGCCGGTGATCGCGGCGGTGCGGGTGCCGCCATCGGCCTGCAGCACGTCGCAGTCCAGGGTGATGGTGCGCTCGCCCAGGGCGTCGCGGTTCACGCAGGCGCGCAGGCTGCGCCCGATCAGGCGCTGGATTTCCAGGGTGCGCCCGCCCTGCTTGCCGCGCGAGGCCTCGCGGTCGTTGCGGGTGTGGGTGGCGCGCGGAAGCATGCCGTATTCGGCGGTGACCCAGCCGGCGCCCTTGCCGCGCAGGAAGCCCGGCACGCGGTTCTCGACGCTGGCCGTGCACAGCACCCGGGTTTCGCCAAAGGCGACCAGGACCGAACCCTCGGCGTGGCGGGTATAGCCGCGCTGGATGCGCACTTCGCGCATCTGGCCGGCCGCGCGGCCGCTGGGGCGTGGGGTCTGGGACATGTCGATTACCGCTGGAATGGCGCGCGAGTTTACCATCGGCACCCCGATCCACTGGATGCCGGCATGATCCGCAGCATGACCGCCTACGCTTCTGGCGAGCGCACGACCCCGTGGGGCACGCTTGCCTGCGAGCTGCGTGCGGTCAACCACCGCTTCCTCGAGATCGGCATGCGCGCGCCCGACGAACTGCGCGCGCTGGAGCCGCAGCTGCGCGAGCGGATCTCGGCCCGGGTCTCGCGCGGCAAGCTCGATCTGTCGCTGCGCCTGCGCCCTGCCGAGGGCGCGGCATCGCTGCACGTCGACGAGTCGTTGCTCGGCCAGCTGTCCGTGATCGCGCAGGACGCTGGCGCGCGCTTCCCGGGGCTGCGCACACAGTTCATCGACCTCCTCCAGTTCCCGGGCGTGCTGCGCTCGGCCGCGCCGGAGCCGGACGCGCTGCAGGCCGAGCTGCTGGCGCTGCTCGACCAGGTGCTTGGCGAGTTCATCGCCGCGCGCGAGCGCGAGGGCGGCAAGCTGGTGGCAAACATGCTCGAGCGCGTCGACGGCATCGAAGCGCGTGCGGCGGAGGTCCGGACGCTGGTGCCGCTGATCCGCGCAGGGCAGCGCACCAAGCTCGAGGCGCGGCTGGCTGATCTTGCCCAGGCGGCGGATCCGGGTCGCGTCGAGCAGGAGCTGGTGCTGGCGCTGCAGAAACTGGACGTCGACGAGGAGCTTGACCGCCTCGACAGCCACGTCGCCGAGATCCGTCGCGTGCTCGGCCAGCCCGAACCCGCCGGCCGCCGCCTCGACTTCCTGCTGCAGGAGTTCAACCGCGAGGCCAACACCCTGGGTTCGAAGTCGGTCGACGCCCGCACCACCAATATCGCGGTGGAGCTGAAGGTGCTGATCGACCAGGTCCGCGAGCAGGTGCAGAACATTGAGTAGCGGCGACGCCCCGATGCGCGGGACCCTGTTCATGGTCGCGGCGCCGTCGGGCGCCGGGAAGTCGAGCGTCGTCAACGCCTGCCTTGCGCGCGACCCCAACATCAGCCTCTCGGTCTCGTTCACCTCGCGCGCACCGCGTCCGGGCGAGCGCCACGGCGAGCATTACCACTTCGTCGACGACGCGGAATTCCAGCGCATGATCGATGCCGGCGATTTCTTCGAGCATGCCCGCGTCCACGGCGACTGGAAGGGCACTGCGCGGCAGTCGGTCGATCCGCAGCTGGCGGCGGGCCGCGACGTGCTGCTCGAGATCGACTGGCAAGGCGCGCGCCAGGTCCGCGCCGCGGTTCCGGACTCGGTGGGCGTGTTCATCCTGCCGCCTTCGCGCGCCGCGCTCGACCAGCGCATGCGCAAGCGCGGCCAGGACAGCGAGGAGGTCATGGCCCGGCGCCTGGCAGCCGCGCGCGAGGAAATGTCGCACTACGGCGAGTTCGATTTCGTCATCGTCAACGAGGACTTCGATACCGCGGTGGCCGAGATGTGCGCGGTGTTCAGCGCCAGCCGCCTGCGGCGCGAGGCGCAGGCGCGGCGCCACCAGGCGCTCATCCGCGCCCTGCTGGCGGGGGAATGACGCGGCCCGTCCTGCAAGTCACTGATTTTCATTGCGGGTTACTTGTTTCCAGACGGCGCGTGGGGTATCATTTCCGGTTCCTTACACCGCATCGACGGCCCGCCGGCCGCCCGGAGATTTATGGCCCGCATCACCGTTGAGGATTGCCTCCAGGTCATCGACAACCGCTTCGAGCTGGTCATGATGGCCGCCAAGCGCGCCCGCCAGCTTGCCAATGGCGTCGATTCGCAGATCGACAACAGCGAGAACGACGACAAGCCGACCGTGCTGGCGCTGCGCGAAATCGCCGCCCGCCGCATCGATGCCGACTACGTCGAAGCGGTCGAGAAGTCCGAGCGCGAGCGTCGCGAACGCGAAGCGCTGGAATGGGCTGCCGCCGAGGTGGTTGCCGACGACGAGCTCGGCAAGGGCGACGACGCCTGAGCCACCCGCACGCGCGCCAGCTGGCGCGCCGTCGCAGCACCCGCGCTGTCGCATCGACGGCCCCGCCCTGGCGGGGCCGTTCGCGTTCTGGCGAGCGAAGTCGCCTGCTCGGCAACCCGGTCGCTCCATTGCCGCCCTGCGGGCGCCCGCGTACGCTCGCTGCATGAACGCAGCCGAGCTTGCGCTGGTCACCGTGCCGATCCCGGGGGATGAAGAGATCCCGGGATACATGCGCGCGCTCGAGGCCGCCGCCGCCTATCTCCCCGCCGAGCAGATGCGGCTGCTGCGCCGCGCCTGGGCGGTGGGCGCCGCGGCGCACGCCGGCCAGGTGCGGAAGTCCGGCGAACCCTACATCACCCATCCGGTGGCGGTCGCCGGCGTGCTGGCCGAACAGAAGGTCGATCTCGAGACCCTGGTCGCGGCGATCCTGCACGACACCATCGAAGACACGCCGCTGACGCGGGCCGCGCTTGCCAGCGAGTTCGGCGAATCGGTGGCGGAGCTGGTCGAAGGCGTGACCAAGCTCGACAAGCTGCATTTCGCCAGCCGCCGCGAGGCCGACGCCGAAAGCTTCCGCAAGATGATGCTGGCGATGGCGCGGGACCTGCGGGTGATCCTGATCAAGCTCGCCGATCGCCTGCACAACATGCGCACGCTCGGCGCGCAGTCGGGCGAGGCGCGGGCACGCATCGCCCGCGAGACGCTGGAGGTCTACGCACCGATCGCCCAGCGCCTGGGCATGAACCTGATCAAGTCCGAGCTGCAGGACCTGGGCTTCCGCGCGCTGTATCCCATGCGGCACCGGATACTCGACAAGCGCATCCGCACCCAGCCGCAGCTGCGCCGCGAGGCGATGGCCAAGATCGAAGCCCAGCTGGCGCAGCGGCTGACCAAGGAAGGGTTGAACTACCGGCTGGTGAGCCGGGTGAAGTCGCCCTGGAGCATCTACAACAAGATGCGCGCCGAGGCCAAGTCCTTCGCCCAGGTGATCGACGTCTTCGGCTTCCGGCTGATCGTGGGCACGGTTGCCGACTGCTACCACGCGCTCGGCGTGGCGCACTCGGTGTACAAGCCGGTCGACGGCCGCTTCCGCGACTTCATCGCCATCCCCAAGGCCAACGGCTACCAGTCGCTGCATACGGTCCTGTTCGGACCCTACGGTTCACCGATCGAGGTCCAGATCCGGACCGAGGAGATGGATCTGATCGCCGAGCGCGGCATCGCCGCGCACTGGGCCTACAAGCATGGTGGCAGCGGGCCCAACAGCGCCCAGCAGCGTGCGCATACGTGGATTTCCGGGCTGCTGGAGTCGCAAAGCGGCACCGGTTCGTCGCTGGAGTTCCTTGAAAACGTCAAGGTCGACCTGTTCCCCGACGAGGTCTACCTGTTCACGCCCAAGGGCGAGATCATGTCCCTGCCGCGCAACGCCACCGCCGTGGACTTCGCCTATGCCGTGCACACCGATGTCGGCAACCAGGCCGTGGCCGCGCGGGTGGATCGCAAGCTGGTGCCGCTGCGCACGCGTCTGGCCAGCGGGCAGACGGTCGAGGTCGTGACCGCGAAGTCGTCGCTGCCGCGGCCGCAGTGGCTGGAGTTCGTGGTCACCGGCAAGGCGCGCACGGCGATCCGGCAGCAGCTCAAGCAGCTCGAGCACGAGGACGCCGTGCAGCTCGGCCACCGCATGCTCGACAGCGCCCTGGAGGACCTCGACAGCTCGCTCGAGCGCCTGCCCGCGGCCCAGCTCGAGGCCTACCTGGCCGAGCACCGCTACCCGCGGCTGGAGGCCCTGCTGGCCGATGTCGCGCTTGGCAACCGGATGCCGGCGCACGTGGCGCAGTCGCTCAGCCGCAAGGATCCCGCAGGCGCGCGCGCGCACCGCGAGGACCGCATCCTGATCACCGGCGCCGAACGTGGCGTGTTGACCTTCGCCAACTGCTGCATGCCGATCCCGGGCGACGACATCATGGGTTACCACACCGCCGGGCGTGGCGTGATGGTGCATCGGATCGAGTGCCCGAACGTGGCCGAGTACCGCAAGTCGCCCGAACGCTGGGTCGACATCGGCTGGGACCGCGAGGTCAGCGGCGACTACAACGTTGCGCTGCGCTTCCAGGTCGAGAACCGCCCGGGCGTGCTGGCGCAGGTGGCGGCGGCAGTCGCCAAGGCCGACTCCAACATCGATGCGGTGGAGTACCTGGAGCGCGATACCAACGTCTCGGTGATCCAGTTCGCCATCGAAGTGCGCGATCGCACCCACCTGGCCGACGTGATCCGCAAGGTGCGCAGGCTGGGCGTGGTCCATGGCGTGCAGCGCCAGTAGGCCTGCGCTCCATGGCGGCGGGGGCGCCGGGCGGTCATAATCGGCGGCCACTTGAGTCGCAAGGATGTCGCGCATGCCCAGGCAACCCGTCCGCACCGGCGATGCACCCGCCGCGATCGGCCCGTACTCGCAGGCCACGCGCGCCGGCAATACCGTCTTTCTTTCGGGCCAGATCCCGCTGGATCCAGCCACCGGCGAGCTGGTCCCCGGCGATCTCGCCGCCCAGGCGCGTCGCGCCTTCGACAACCTGCGCGCGGTCTGCCAGGCCGGCGGTGGCTCGCTCGACGACGTTGCCCGCGTTGGCCTGTACCTGACCGACCTGTCGCAGTTCGCGGTGGTCAACGCCGTGATGGCCGAGTACTTCAGCGAACCGTATCCCGCGCGTTCGACCATCGAAGTGTCGGCGCTGCCCAAGGGCGCGCAGTTCGAGGTCGACGCGGTGATGGTCCTCGACTGAGGCGTGGCCGCGCGGCGCACGCCGGGTACGCCGGCACCCGGACTGGCGCCGGCCGGTGCGACCGCGCTGTCCACGCTTGCCGGCGTGGGCCCGAAGATCGCTGAAAAGCTCGCCGCGCGCGGCCTGGACACCCTGCAGGACCTCTGGCTGCAGCTTCCGCGTGGCTACGAGGACCGCACCGCGCTGACGCCGATCCGCTTGCTGCAGCCGGGCGTAGCGGCGCAGGTCGAAGGCCGGATCGAGGCCGTTGAGCGGGGATTCCGCTACCGGCCGCTGCTGCGCGTTGCGCTCGGCGACGATTCGCAGGCGACGCTGGTACTGCGCTTCTTCCACTTCCGTGCCGTGCAGGCCGCGCAGTTCCAGCCCGGTGTGCGCGTGCGCGCCTATGGCACGCCGCGACCGGGACAGCGCGGCCTGGAAATCGTGCATCCCAGCTACAGCCTGCTCGATGACGCCGACGAGCCCGGACTCGGCGACCGCCTCGACCCTGTTTATCCCGCGGTGGAGGGCATCGGTCCGGCAGCGATGAAGCGCCTGATCGCACAGGCGCTTGACCGGCTCCCGGGAGACGAGGTGCTCGAACTGCTGCCGCCCGGACTGCTGCGTGCGCACGGCCTGCCGGGCCTGCGCGAGGCGCTGCTCACCGTGCACCGGCCGCCGCGCGATACCGACGTCGACGCGCTGCTTGCCGGCACCCATCCGGCGCAGCGACGGCTGGCGTTCGAGGAATTGCTCGCGCACCACATCAGCATGCGCAGCCAGCGCCTGGCCCGCCAGGCCCATGACGCCACGCCGCTTGCCGACGCCAGCCTTGCCGAACGCCTGCGCGCCAGGCTGCCGTTCGCGCTCACCAAGGCGCAGGAGCGGGTGTTTGCCGAGGTGCGCGCGGACGTGGCGCGGCCGGTGCCGATGCTGCGCCTGGTGCAGGGCGATGTTGGTTCGGGCAAGACCGTGGTCGCGGCGATGGCGGCGCTGATGGCGGTGGCCGATGGCCGCCAGGCGGCGCTGATGGCGCCCACCGAGCTGCTCGCCGAACAGCATCTGGCCAACCTGCGCGGCTGGCTCGAGCCGCTGGGCGTCGAGGTCACCTGGCTGGCGGGCAAGGTCACCGGCCGCGCACGCAGCCGCGCGCTGGCCGAGGTCGCCGACGGCCGCGCGCAGGTGGTGGTCGGTACCCATGCCCTGATGCAGCAGGCGGTGGCCTTCCACGACCTTGCGCTTGCGATCGTCGACGAGCAGCACCGCTTCGGCGTCCACCAGCGCCTGGCCCTGCGCGACAAGGGCGGCGAGGGCGGCCGCGTGCCGCACCAGCTGGTGATGACCGCGACGCCGATCCCGCGGACGCTTGCCATGGCCGCTTATGCCGATCTCGACGTGTCCGCCATCGACGAACTTCCGCCCGGGCGCACGCCGGTACAGACCGTGGTCATGGCCGAGGGCCGCCGCCCGGAGCTGATCGAACGCATCCGTGCCGCCTGCGCCGAAGGCCGCCAGGCGTACTGGGTCTGCACGATCATCGACGAGTCCGACGAAGTGGTCGCGCAGGCCGCGCAGGCGACGTTCGAAGGCTTGTCGGCCGCGCTTCCCGGGCTGCGCGTGGGCCTCGTGCACGGACGCATGAAGGCCGCGGAGAAGCAGGCCGCGATGCGCGCATTCAAGGACGGCGACTCCGGCCTGCTGGTGGCGACCACCGTGATCGAGGTCGGTGTCGACGTGCCCAATGCCTCGCTGATGGTGATCGAGAACGCCGAACGGCTGGGGCTTGCGCAGCTGCACCAGCTGCGCGGGCGGGTGGGGCGGGGCAGCGAGGCCTCCAGCTGCGTGCTGCTCTACCAGGCACCATTGTCGCGCACCGCGCGCGAGCGCCTGGCGACGATGCGCGAAACCGGCGACGGCTTCGTCATCGCCGAAAAGGACCTCGAGCTGCGTGGTCCAGGCGAACTGCTGGGCACGCGCCAGACCGGCCTGGCCGCGTTCCGCGTGGCCGACCTTGCGCGCGACGCGGGAATGCTGCCGCTGGTGCACGAGCTCGGCGAAGGGCTGTTGCAGGATCATCCGGCGGTGGCCGCAGGCCTGGTCGCGCGCTGGGTCGGCGGGGCGGCCCGGTACGCTTCGGCCTGATCGGGGATAATCGGGCGATGGACGAACGCATTCCGCTGTTGATCGATACCGACCCGGGCGTCGATGACGCACTGGCCCTGCTGATGGCCTTCGCCGATCCGCGGCACGAGGTCGTGGGACTGACCATCGCCGCCGGCAACGTCGGCTTGCAGCACACCGTCGCCAATGCCCTGAAACTGTGCGAGGTGCTGGGTCGCGACGACGTCCCGGTGTTCGCCGGCTGCGACCGCCCGCTGCTGCACCCCGCGCCGGACGCCGCCAACGTGCACGGCCGCGACGGTTTCGGAGACGTCGGCCTGGCGCCGGCCACGCGCGGCGCGGAGCCACGCCACGCCGCCGAAGCCATCATCGAACTCTCGCACCGGTACGACGGCCGCCTGCTGCTGGTGGCGCTGGGACCGCTGACCAACGTCGCGCTCGCGCTGCGCCTGGACCCGACGCTGCCCTCGCGCGTGGCGCGGCTGGTGGTGATGGGCGGCGCGGTCACCGGACGCGGCAACATCACGCCATCGGCCGAATTCAACGTGTTCTTTGATCCCGAAGCGGCGCACATCGTGTTCGAGGCCTTCGAGCGCTTCGATCTCTGCGACTGGGAGGCGACCATCGCCCATGGCTTCCTCCACGCCGACGTCGAGCGCTGGCTGGCGGCGCCGGGTCCGGTCGCCGCGTTCTACGAGGCTGTGTCGCGGCATACGCGGCTCTGGTCGGCCGACGCCCGCGGCGAGCGCTGGCATTCCGCCGATTCACTGGCCATGGCCATGGCGCTGTGTCCCGACGGCGTGCTTGAGGCGGAGGAGCGCCCGTTCGAAGTCGTGCTGGGGCATTCAGCCGCCCGTGGCGCGACGCTGGTGGACTGGCAGCGCCAGCTGGGGCGTCCGGACCGGGCGCGGATCCTGCTTCGCTACGACCAGGCGGCCTACGAAGCGCAGGTGCGCGATTGTCTCGCCTGAAGGCTTGCGGGCCGTTCTGCTGCCGGCTATAATGCCGCTCTTCCCTCGATCACTCTGGTGCCCGCCATGAAGGCCGACATCCATCCCGAATACCGCGACGTCGTCTTCCAGGACGTGACCTCGGACTTCAAGATCCTCACGCGTTCCACGCTCTCCAGCAAAGAGACCGTGAAGTGGGAGGACGGCAATGAATATCCGCTTGTCAAGATCGAAGTCTCCTCGGCTTCGCATCCGTTCTACACCGGCCAGAACAAGCTGATGGACACCAGCGGTCGCGTCGACAAGTTCCGCAAGCGCTACGCCAAGTAAGCGCGGGCAAGAGCGCACGCCCCGACGGCCACCGCAAGGTGGCCGTCGTCGTTTCCGGCGCACGCCGCTATGCGATAATTGCCGCATCGCGGCAAAGCCGCGATCCGCCTGATTCCCCGACCGCCCGCGCCCACCGCGCCGGCGCGGGACGCCAAGAAGGAGTGCGAGAGTGTCCGCCAACCAGAACACGGCCGGCAGCGAGCCGTCCATCGCCACCGTCCAGGTCGACGGCACGTCCGTCGAGCTGCCGGTCATCAAGCCCACCCTCGGCAACGAGTGCATCGACATCGCGAAGCTGCCCAAGGCCACCGGGCGCTTCACTTACGATTCCGGCTTCACCGCGACTGCCAGCTGCAAGTCCGCCATCACCTATATCGACGGCGACGAGGGCGTGCTGCTGTACCGCGGCTACCCGATCGAGCAGCTGGCCGAGCACTCGAACTTCCTCGAGGTCGCCTATCTGCTGATGAACGGCGAGCTGCCGAACCAGGCCGAAATGGCCGCGTTCGACCACGACGTCACCCATCACACGATGATGCACGAGGCGTTCAAGAGCTTCATCGGCGGCTTCCGCCACGACGCCCATCCGATGGCGATGCTGGTCGGCATGCTCGGCTCGATGGCGAGCTTCTACCACAACGACCTCGACTACGACGACCCGCAGCAGCGCCGCCTGGCCGGGATCCGGCTGATCGCCAAGCTGCCGACCATAGCCGCCGCCTGCCACCGCTACTCGATGGGCTGGCCGCTGAGCTACCCGCGCAACGACCTCGGCTACGTCGAACGCTTCCTGCACATGATGTTCGAGTTGCCCAGCGGCCCGCTTGAGCTGCCGCCGGTCGCCGCCAAGGCGCTCGACCTGCTGTTCATCCTGCACGCCGACCACGAGCAGAACGCGTCGACCTCGACCGTGCGCCTGGTCGGTTCCACCGGTGCAAACCCGTATGCGTGCATCGCCGCGGGCGTGGCCGCGCTGTGGGGTCCGGCACACGGCGGCGCCAACGAAGCCGTGCTCAAGATGCTGGGCGACATCGGCGACGTGAAGAACGTGCAGTCCGCGGTCGATCGCGCCAAGGACAAGGAGTCGGGCTTCCGCCTGATGGGCTTCGGCCACCGTGTCTACAAGAACTTCGACCCGCGCGCGAAGATCATCCGCGAGATGACCCACAAGGTGCTGGGCGAGCTCGGCGTCGACGACCCGATGCTCGAGGTCGCGATGCGCCTGGAAGAGGCCGCGCTGAAAGACGACTACTTCGTGCAGCGCAAGCTGTACCCGAACGTCGATTTCTACAGCGGCATCATCTACAAGGCGCTGAAGATCCCGACCGAGATGTTCACGGTGATGTTCGCGATCGCGCGCACCGCCGGCTGGGTCTCGCACTGGCTGGAACAGCAGACCGATCCCGAGTTCAAGATCGGCCGCCCGCGGCAGATCTACACCGGTGCGGCTTCGCGCGACTACGTGGCCACTGACAAGCGCTGACACCTGTCCTCGACGCGCTGCACGCAAAACGCCCCGCATCCGCGGGGCGTTTTGCGTTCCCGTGCAGGAAATTCCGACATGGACGCCGGTCCTGCACGGATGGTGCGTCGTTGCGCCGGCGCTGAAGATGAGCTGCAGCCGCGCACCCGGCACCCCGCCAACGCGGATCACTCTCCAGGGAAGGAGCACACCATGCGCATCAAAACGCAATTCACAGCCGTCATGGCGGCGGCACTGCTGGCGTCCGCGGCATTTGCCGTCCCGGCGCAGGAACTGGAGGTGCGCAAAGGCGTCGTCACGGCGATGCAGCCCACCGACGTGCAGGCACCGGTCGTCAGCACGTCGACCAAGCGGCAACTTGGCGGAATGCTGGGCCGTGCACTCGGCCAGGCGGTCGGTGGACGCGGTGGGCAGGCCTATGAGCTGACCCTGGCGGCGGGGAGCCTCGGCGCCGACATCGCGTCCAGCGATGCGGGGGCGGCAGGGCGCGGCAACTACCTGCTCACGGTGCGCTTCGATGACGCTTCGGAGTCGGCATTCACGCGACGCGGCGAGCAGCTCGCCCGCATCCGGGTTGGCAGTCGGGTGAAGGTGGTCGGTACGGGAGACTCGGTCACGCTGCTCGCCGAATAGCCCCTTGCCTTATCGCTGCGGGGCGCTGGATCCGAAGCCGGCGACTCCGTCCGCGGCGAGCAGTTCCTGCAGCTGGGCATGTGAGGCGCGCCGCATCGGCCGTTCATCAGTGCCCGACAGCGGCGCCTGGCGCAGTGTGTCCAGCGGCAACACGGTCAGGTCGAAGGCCAGGCCGTCGGCGCTGAAGGTCCAGACCGGCGCGTCGTAGTCTCGCGTCCGGTCCAGGCGCATGCGACGCGAGCTTGCCTCGGCCGGAATGCCGGCGTCGGCCAGGACGCGCGTGACCTCGTCGGCGTCGTCGGCGTGCAGGTGCAGCGACACTGCGGTGTGTCCGTCTGCGGTGCCGTCGAGCACGCGGCCGACCAGGCGTGGCTGGAAAGGCTCGAAGAAGGCGAGTGCCTGCAGCGCCGCTTCGCGGCGCATGCGCAGGGTGTCGGCCTGCGCGTCGCCCACGAACAGGCGCTGGTATTCTCGCAGCGCATCCTCGACTTCGCGGTTGCGCGGCAGCGATGCGTCGTCGCGGATGCCCAGGCGGTCGGCGGCCTTGAGCTTGGCCTGGTGGTAGTCGCCGATGCCGCCTTCGGCCATCAGCCTGGCGGCTTCCTGTGCGAGCCGATGGCGGCGTTCACGGGTGTTTCGCTCGGCGTGCTGTCGGGCGCGGCGCATGCAGGGTCTCCATGCTGACCCCGCAAGCCTAGCCGATGCGCGCGTCAGAAAATGTCGAAGGCCTCTTCGGCCGGCATCTCGTCGTCGAAGTCGTCAAACGTGGCCTCCATTCGCTCGAGGTCCTCGGCCTTCACCCATTCGGTGATCCCGCCCTCGCCGGCCGGCAGCAGGCGGCCACTGGCGCTGACCGAAACCTTGACCATGCCCTCCGGAGGCTCGTTGGCCGCGATCGGCACGCCGTCCAGCGCCGAGCGCATGTAGTCGATCCAGATCGGCAGCGCCGACCGGCCGCCGTACTCGCGCCTGCCAAGCGAGCGGTTGTCGTCGCGGCCCACCCAGACCACGGTGACCAGGTTGCCGCCGAAGCCGGAGAACCAGGCGTCGCGATGGTCGTTGGTGGAGCCGGTCTTGCCGCCAACGTCCTCACGTCCCAATACCTTGGCCTGGGTGCCGGTGCCGCGCTGGACCACGTCGCGCATCATCGACACCAGCTGGTAGGCAACGCGCGGGTCGATCGCGCGCGGCGCGATCACGGCATCCGGACCGGGTTGCTGCGCGGGCTCTTCGGCGCTGGTGTCCGCAATCACTTCCGGTGCGGGCAGCGACGGGCCGAGGTTGAAGCCGTCGACGACGGTGGACGGCACGCCCGGCTTGCCGCCGGCGCCACAGCTGCGGCACGCCACAGCCGGATTCTCCTTGAAGATCACCTGGCCGTCGCGGTCGCGGACTTCGTCGATGTACCAGGGCGTGACCAGGAAGCCGCCGTTGGCGAATACGCTGTAGCCGCGTGCGATATCCAGCGGTGCGAGTGACGGCGTGCCCAGCGAGATCGACAGGTTCGGTGGCAGCTCGGATTCGTCGAAGCCCATGTGGCTGATGTAGCGGCGCGCGTAATCCACGCCGATGGCATCGAGCAGCCGCACCGAAACCAGATTGCGCGATCGCACCAGTGCTTCGCGCAGGCGCATCGGGCCGACGAACCTGCCGTCGTCGTTCTGCGGCCTCCAGTCCTGGCCGCGGCGCATGCGGAACACCACCGGGGCGTCGGGCACGATGGATGCCGGATTGAAGCCGCGTTCGAAGGCGGCGGCGTAGATGAAGGGCTTGAAGCTCGAGCCCGGCTGGCGGCGCGCCTGCGTCGCGCGGTTGAACTTCTGCCCGGCGAAGCTGAAGCCGCCGACCAGCGCCCGCAGCGCGCCGTTGTCGGGCTCCAGCGAGACCAGCGTCGCCTGCGCGCGCGGCAGCTGGTCCAGCTGCCACGTCGGCCTGGCGTCTGCCGCTGGTGGCTCGCCGTCCTTGCCCTTGGGCTCGATGCGGCGCACGCGCGTGAGGTCGCCGCGCTTGAGGAGCGCGGCCGGGTTGCGCCCGGTCCAACGGCTCGAAGCGGCGTCCAGCGTGATCACGGTGGCGTCGGCCAGCACCACGTCGGCGGTGCCGCCGTCGGCGCGCAGCACCACCGCCGGCAGGAGCCCGCCCTGCGCGAAGATCCCGCGCAGGCGTGCGGCGGCAGTCGCGGCATCCTCATCGTCGGCCAGTTCGAAGCTCTGCTCGACCTTGGACCAGCCATGGCGATGGTCGTAGGTCGAAAGCCCGCTGCGCACCGACTGGTCGGCGGCGGCCTGCATCACCGGGTCGATGGTCGTGGTGACGTGGTAACCACGTGTCAGCACGTCGCCGCCGTAGCGCGCGATCATTTCCTGGCGGACCATCTCGGCAACGTAGGGCGCGTAGACCTCGACCGGACGCTCGTGCGGACGCGCGTGCATTTCCACCGCCTGCGCCGCGGTCGCCCGCTCGCGGGTGATGAAGCCCAGGTCGGCCATGCGCTCGAGCACGTAGTCGCGACGGATCTGCGCGCGCTCGGGATTGGAGATCGGGTTGCCGCTCGATGGGAACTTGGGGATCGCCGCCAACGCGGCGACCTCGTCGAGGTCGAGCTCGGCCAGCTTCTTGCCGTAGTAGAACTCGGCGGCGGCGGCGATGCCGTAGGCGCGGTTGCCGAAAAAACTCTTGTTGAGGTAAAGCTCGAAGATCTCGTCCTTGCTCAGCTCGCGCTCCATCTTCATCGCCAGCAGCATTTCCTCGAACTTGCGGCTGAAGCTGTATTCCGAGCTCAGGTAGAACTGCCGCGCCACCTGCTGGGTGATCGTGGAACCGCCTGGAACGCGCTCGTCGCTGGTCGTGGCCAGCAGCCAGATCGCGCGCGCCACGCCCTTGTAGTCGACGCCCCCGTGCTCGTAGAAGCGGTTGTCCTCGATCGCGACGAAGGCCTGCTTGACCGCGTCAGGAACCTCGGCGATGTCCACCGGGTAGCGTCGCATTTCGCCGAACAGCGCCATCAGCCGGCCGTCGTTGGCGTAGACGTACATCGGTTCCTGCAGTTCGATGGTGCGCAGGCTCTCGACCTCCGGCAGGCGCGAGGACACGACGTAGTAGAGTGTGCCCGCAGCAAGCAGGCCGAGGACGGTGGCAAGTGCGGCCAGCAGCAGCAGCCAGCGAAACAGACGACGAAAGCGTGACATCGGATTGATCCTGGCCGTTTCGGGGCTTGGCGCGCCGTGGAGAGTCGCGCAGTATATATAGGGATCGGCCGGGCGGCCGCGGGGCGCTCGGTCCAGAGGGGTGACGTTCTACGTCAAGACGTGACCAAACGCGCAATGCGACACGCTTTGGCGTGCCGCTTGTTGCCATTCGGTAAAAACTCCGTTATTTAATGCACCGGGGCACGAAGCGCACGTAAGCGCCCGTGACATGGGGAGAAAAGCGTGGGGCTCATCACAAAAAGCCAGGCACCGCTGGTCGGGGTCGATATCAGCTCGACAGCGGTCAAGCTGTTGCAGCTGTCGCGGTCGGGTGACCGCTATCGGGTCGAGCACTACGCCGTCGAGCCGCTGCCACCCAATGCGGTGGTCGAAAAGGGCATCGTCGAGGTAGAGGCCGTCGGCGAGGCGATCCGCCGCGCGATGGCGCGTTCGGGCAGCAAGGCCAAGCATGCGGCCGCGGCCGTTGCGGGCTCCGCGGTCATCATCAAGCTGATCCCGATGCCGGCCGACCTCGACGAAGAGGAAATGGAGTCCCAGGTCGAGCTCGAGGCGGTCAACTACATTCCGTACCCGATCGAAGAAGTGAACCTTGATTTCGAGGTGCTCGGTCCGATGCCGGGCAACACCGAGATGGTGCAGGTGATGCTGGCCGCGTCGCGCTCTGAAAGCGTCGAGATGCGCGCCTCCGCCCTCGAACTCGGCGGCCTTGCCGCCAGGGTCATGGACGTCGAGGCCTTCGCGATCGAAAACGCGTTCTCGCTGCTGGCGAACACGCTCAGCGTGCCGCGCGACGGCATCGTGGCCCTGGTTGACGTCGGCGCGACCATGACCACGCTCAGCATCCTGCGCAACGACCGCAGCCTGTACACCCGCGAGCAGGTCTTCGGCGGCAAGCAGCTCACCGACGAAGTCATGCGCCGCTACGGGCTGTCCTACGAGGAAGCCGGGCTGGCCAAGCGCCAGGGCGGACTGCCGGAAAGCTACGAGGTCGAGGTGCTGGAGCCGTTCAAGGAGGCGCTGGTCCAGCAGATCAGTCGCCTGCTGCAGTTCTTCTACGCTGGCAGCGAGTTCAATCGCGTCGACCAGGTGGTGCTGGCCGGGGGCTGCGCCTCCATCGCGGGCATCTCGGAGATGGTCGAGGAGCAGCTTGGCGTGCAGACCGTGGTCGCCAATCCGCTTGCGCAGATGACCCTGGGTCCGCGCGTGCAGGCCCATGCGCTGGCTCAGGATGCGCCCGCCCTGATGATTGCCTGCGGACTGGCCCTGAGGAGCTTCGACTGATGGCCCGCATCAACCTCCTGCCGTGGCGCGCCGAACGCCGCAAGCAGCGACAGAAGGAATTCGGCGTCATGCTGGCCTTCGCCGCGCTGGCCGGCGTGCTGCTCTGGTTCCTGGTCAACGGCTACTACAACGCGCAGATCGACGGCCAGAACACGCGCAACACCTATCTCAAGGACCAGATCCAGCAGGTCGAGGCGCGCATCACCGAGATCGACGAACTCGACCGCCAGAAGGCGCGCCTGCTGGCGCGCAAGGAAGTGATCGAGCAGCTGCAGGCCAACCGCTCGCAGATGGTCCATCTGTTCGACTCGCTGGTGCGGACCATTCCCGATGGCGTGGTGCTCACCAATATCAAACAGGTCGGCGAGAAGCTGACGCTCGAGGGCCGCTCGCAGTCCAATGCGCGCGTCAGCACCTACATGCGCAACCTCGAGGGCTCGGGCTGGATGACCAAGCCGGACCTCTCGATCATCGAAGCCCGCGACGGCGTGGCAGGCCTGCCCTACGCCTTCACCCTGGCCGTCGAGCTTGCCAACCCCAACGCGCCAAAGGACGAGGACGGCGACGGCATTCCGGACGCGGTTCCGCCGGTTGATTCCGCGGACGCCGCAACGCCTGCCGGCATCGCCCCCGATGCGTCGCCGGAGGCCGCTGGAGCTGCCGATGCCGCGCCTGCCGCCAACGCCGAACCCGCCGTCGAGGCCCCCGTGGACGCCGAAGAAGCCGTGCCGGCCGCTGAAGAAGGAGCCGCATCGTGAGCAAGCGCAAGATGTCGCTCAAGGAACTTGATTTCAACAACATCGGTTCCTGGCCGCGCGAGTACAAGATCGGTTTCTGCACGATCGTCGGCCTGCTGATCTTCGGCCTGGCGTGGTGGGTGTTCACCCGTGAAAAGGGCGACCAGCTCGAAGGCCTGGAGCGCACCGAGTCCGACCTGCGCGCCGAATTCGAGACCAAGCAGGGCCGCGCCGCCAACCTGGAGCCGCTCAAGCTCCAGCTGGCGCAGATGGAACAGCAGCTGCAGCAGATGCTGCGCCAGCTGCCCAGCCGCACCGAGATGCCCGACCTCATCGTCGACATCTCGCAGACCGCGCTGGCCACCGGCATCCAGAACGAGCTTTTCCAGCCCGGTCCGGAAACCCCCAAGGAGTTCTACGCCGAGAAGCCGATCGCGCTGCGCATGGTCGGCAGCTACCACCAGTTCGGCGCCTTTGTCAGCGGCGTGGCCTCGCTGCCGCGCGTGGTGATCATGACCATGCACGACATCCAGCTGCGTCCGCGCGGTGCCGACAAGGATCCGCGTGCCGGCATCCGCGCCAACTCGCCGCTCGAACTGGCCGGCACGGTGAAGACCTATCGCTACCTGGACGAGGAAGAAGCCGCTGCCCAGGAAGCCGCGGCCGCTGCAGCCGGGGGGAGCCGCTGACATGCGCATGACATCAAACGCCATCCGCGGGCTGGCCCTGGTCGCGGCCATCGCGGCAGTGGCCGGCTGCGGCCGCGGCATCACCAGCGAGCCCGGCGGCGCGCCGAACCTGGAGGAGTGGGCCGCCAACGTCCGCGCCCGTCCTGCGCCACCGCTTGACCCGTTGCCGGTGATGCAGCAGTTCGAGACCTTCGAATACGCGGCACAGGGCATGCGCGATCCGTTCAGCGCCGCCTTCAGCAACGAAGGTGGTGGCAGCGGGCCGCGGCCCGACTCCAATCGCCGCAAGCAGACGCTCGAGCAGTTCCCGCTCGACAGCCTGGACATGGTCGGGTCGCTTGGCGCGGGCAACAGTTTGAAGGCGCTCGTGATGGCGCCGGACAAGGTCACCTACCAGGTGGGCCCGGGTGTGTACATGGGCCAGAACGACGGCCGCGTCACCAGCGTTACCGATGACCGCATCGAACTCGTGGAACTCGTGCCTGATGGCTCGGGTGGCTGGCTGGAACGGCCGGCCTCGATTGCGCTCGAAGACAATTGATTAGGGGAAGCCAGATGACGTTCACCAACGCGCAACGCCGTTCGCCCACCCAGCGGGCACTTCCGCTCCGGGCAGGCGCCTGCGGACTCCTCGCCGGCCTGCTTGGCGCTTTCGGAACGGTCAGCGCCGCTCCGAACCCGGGCGTGCCCGTGGCCAGCTTCGCCCAGTCGTCTGTGGTGGCGACGGATCCGGCGAAGCAGGTCCCGGCCGAAGTGGCCGTGGCCGACATCGACTTCAAGCGGGGCGACGGCGGCGCGGGGCGGCTCGTGCTCCGCTTCGACGGCGAAGGTGCGGCGCCGGACCTGCGTACCGAAGGCGGTGCCGTGATCATCAACGTCGGCAACGCGTCGCTGCCGGCCTCGCTGCAGCGGCCGCTGAACGTCACCGACTTCGCGACTCCGGTGCAGCGGATCGATGCCAACCAGGGCGCCAAGGGCACCCAGATCGTGCTCAGCACGCAGGGGGCGTTCGAGCCGCTGGCCTACCAGACCGGCCGCGACTACATCGTCGAGATCGTGCCGCGCGCCGAAGCGCCGAACCGCGCCGTGGGCTCAGCCGCCGCCAATACCGTGGCGGCCACCGGCCAGGTCGTCGCTGGCCAGGCCGCGCAGGGCGAGACCCGCGCGTATCGCGGCCGTCCGGTCACGTTCAACTTCCAGGACGTTCCGGTGCGCACCGTGCTGCAGCTGATCGCCGAGCTGTCCGACCTCAACATCGTCGCCAGCGACAACGTCACCGGCAACGTCACCCTGCGCCTGATCAACGTGCCGTGGGACCAGGCGCTGGACATCGTGCTGCAGGCCAAGTCGCTGGACAAGCGCCGCAACGGCAACGTGGTCTGGGTGGCACCGCAGTCGGAGATCGCGAAGTTCGAGCAGGACATCGCCAATGCCCGCATCGCGCTGGAGAACAGCGCGGAAATGATTACCAAGTACATCCCGATCTCCTACGGCAGCGCCGAGGACATCGCCAAGCTGCTGACCGACGAGAGCAAGAGCAGCCAGGGTGGTGGCGGTGGGCAAGCCAACTCCAGCCGGGGCTTCCTGTCCCCGCGCGGCAGCCTGAGCTTCGATCGCCGGACCAATACGCTGCTGGTGATCGACATCCCGGATCGCGTGCAGGAAATCCAGAACCTCGTCGACGAGCTGGACAAGCCGGTTGACCAGGTGGTGATCGAGTCGCGGATTGTGATCGCGAACGAATCGTTTGCACGTGACCTGGGCGCGCGCTTCGGTGTCCGCGGGGTCAAGGATCGCGTGATCGGCTCGGGGTCGCTGGACGCGAACCACAAGCTGATCGAGTCCGCGGCGGATGCCGAGCCCGGCGATCTGCTGAGCTGGGGCAGTGAGGGCGTGCTCAACAACGACTTCAGCATCCGCAACCTCAATCCGGGTTCGATCGCCTTCACGATCCTGGGCAACACCATTGACTGGGACCTGGAGCTCCAGGCGCTGCAGCAGGAGCAGCGAGGCGAGATCGTTTCCAATCCGCGGGTCGTGACCAGCAACCAGCGCGAGGCGATCATCCGCCAGGGTCGCGAGGTCGGCTACCTGACGGTGACTGGCGGTCAGAGCAACAACGTGCCGACGGTCCAGTTCAAGGAGGCCTTGCTCGAGCTGAAGGTCACCCCGACCATCACCGCGGATGGACGCGTGTTCCTGACTCTCGCGGTCAAGAAGGACGAGATCGAGGACTTCACCGAGATCACCGGCTTCGGTTCGGTTCCCAACCTGGCCAAGCGCGAGGTCACCACCGCGGTGCTGATCGAGGACGGGCAGACCGTGGTCATCGGCGGCGTCTACGAGTTCAGCGACCGCAACTCGGTGTCCAAGGTGCCATTCCTCGGCGACCTGCCGATCCTGGGCAACCTGTTCAAGACCAAGGGCCGCAGCAAGGCCAAGGCCGAACTGCTGATCTTCGTCACCCCGCGCGTGCTGCGCGTGGCGCCGCGCGGCTACTGATTCCGCAAGGCCAGGCATGACCCGCGACGGGGCCCTTGTGGCCCCGTCGTCGTTCCAGTGACCAGCGGTGCTTGAACCATCGGGCCCGCTTGGGGTCAAACTGGTCCCGGCGCAGCCCGCGCCGCAGATCGGCTTGCAATGGAAACGACCAGCGACGAGGGTGCCCGGCTCCACGGCCTGTTCACCAGCCTCCGCGACGCGCTCGCGGAAGAAATCATCGGCCAGGCGGCGCTTGTGGAGCGCCTGCTGGTGGCGCTGCTGGCCGACGGCCACCTGCTGGTGGAGGGTGCGCCCGGGCTGGCCAAGACCAGCGCCATCCGTGCGCTGGCCGCGCGGATCGAAGCCGACTTCGCCCGCGTCCAGTTCACCCCCGACCTGCTGCCCGGGGACCTGACCGGGACCGAGGTCTGGCGCCCGCAGGACGGCCGCTTCGAGTTCCTTCCCGGCCCCGTCTTCCACTCGCTGCTGCTGGCCGACGAGGTCAACCGCGCTCCGGCGAAGGTGCAGTCGGCGCTGCTCGAGGCGATGGGCGAGCGGCAGGTGACCGTGGGTCGGCAGACCTATGCGCTGCCGGCGCTGTTCCTGGTCATGGCGACCCAGAACCCGATCGAGCAGGAGGGCACGTTTCCGCTGCCTGAAGCCCAGCTCGACCGTTTCCTGATGCACGTCCGCGTCGGCTATCCGGAAGCGGAGGCCGAGGCCGCGATCCTGCGCCTGGCGCGCGATCGCGCGATCGCGATGCTGGAGGCGCCGTCGGTTCCCGCCGACCGCATCTCGCAGGCCGACGTGTTGGCCGCGCGCTCCACCGTGCTGGCGCTGCACATGGCGCCCGCAGTCGAGCGCTACCTCATCGAAATCGTGCTCGCCTCGCGCGACGCCGCGCGCTATGACCAGGCGCTCGCGCAGCGCATTGCATGGGGGGCCAGTCCCCGCGGCTCGATCGCGCTGGAGCGCTGTGCGCGCGCCCACGCCTGGCTTGCGGGGCGTGACTTCGTAACCCCGGACGACGTGCGTGCGGTCGCGCCCGATGTCCTCCGCCACCGCATCCTGCCCAGCTACGAGGCCACCGCCGAGGGCTGGGACGGAGAACGCCTGGTGCAGGCCCTGCTGGCGCAGGTGCCGCTGCCGTGATTGGCGGCGCCGTGGTCGACGCCGTGCGCGGGCGATTGCGGACCCGCGCCGGAACGCCGCCGGAGACTCCAGCACCAGTAGGGCACTCAATACGCGAGGGTGATGGCATCGCTCCAACCCTTCCCGAGCTGATCGCCCTGCGCGGCCTGGCCCAGGCGCGGGGCGCAGCGCGTCGCGGGGCTGCGGGCCTGCGCGCCCAGGCGCCTTCGGCACTTCGCGGGCGGGGCATGGAATACGCGGAGTCGCGCGGCTATGCGATCGGCGACGACGCGCGCCACATCGACTGGCGCCTGACCGCCCGCAGCGGCAAGCCGCACACGAAGCTGTTCCAGGCCGAGCGCGAGCGACTCAGCCTGATCGTGGCCGACACTGCGCCGGCGCTGTATTTCGGCACCCGCGTGCGCTTCAAGTCGGTGCAGGCTGCGCGCGCCGGCGCGGTCGCGGCATGGCGCGCGGTGGCCGACGGCGACCGCATCGCCGCGCTCCGCGGCAGCGATGCTTCACCGCCAGTTCCCGCAGCGTCGGGCGCGCGCGGCGCACTGCGCGTCCTGGACGCCCTGGTGCGCTGGTATGCACGACCGCCCGATGCCGATGCGGGCCTCGATGTCGCCCTCGACCATGCCCGCCGCCTGCTGCGTCCCGGCTCGCGGCTGCTGGTGCTGGCCGACCCGGCCAGCGTTGCCGCTATTCCCCCCGCGCGCTGGCCGGCGCTGGCTGCGCACAGCCAGGTTGTGGTGCTGCTGCTGACCGACCCGCTGGAAACTGCGCCGCCCGAAGCCCTGCTTGCGTTCGCAGCCGGGGGCGCGGGGCAGGCGTCCGGCCCGCGCATCGACCTGGACCTGGCCGCCGATCCCCAGCGCCGGCGCTGGCAGGAGGCGTTCGCGGGCAGCGTATCGGCCACGGTCGCGGCCCTGGCCGCGCGCGGCGTGCGCGCGAT
The DNA here is from genome assembly GCF_039548455.1 of Luteimonas sp. MJ250. NCBI lineage: Bacteria > Pseudomonadati > Pseudomonadota > Gammaproteobacteria > Lysobacterales > Lysobacteraceae > Luteimonas > Luteimonas sp. MJ250. The sequence continues at coordinate 506,346 of NZ_JBCLVB010000011.1, forward strand.
ACCGCTGTCGTCCGACGCGCCGAGCGACGCCTGGCTCGCGGCCACAGGGGCGGGACGCGGCTGATGGACGACGGGCTGCTCCTGCGCGACATCCACCTGTCGACGGCCCCGCCGTGGTGGCCGCCGGCACCGGGCTGGTGGATGCTGGCCGCAGCGCTGCTGCTGGTGCTGGCCGCGACCATCGCCTGGCGCTGGTGGCGCGCCCGCCGCCGTCGCCGGCTTCAGGCCCTGTTCGACGCCGAGGTGGACGCCGCGGCAGGACCCGCCGCGTCCGTCGCCGCGATCTCGGCCCTGCTGCGCCGTGCGGCGCGGCTGCGCGACCCCGCGGCGGATCGCCTGCAAGGCCAGGCTTGGCTCGCGTTCCTGGATGCCGGCCGCGGGACCACGCGCTTTGACGGCGCCCGTGGGACCCTGTTGGTTGAAGGCCCGTTCCGGCGTGACGCGGATGCTTCGGAAGTGGCCGACCTGCGCCACGTCGCGCGCGAGCGCTTCGTCGAATGGATGGAGGGCCGCAAATGAGTGCGCTGTCTTCCGCCTGGCCGGCGTTCGCGGGCTTCGCCTGGCCCTGGCTTCTGCTCGCGCTGCCTCTGCCCCTGCTGTTGCGGGCTCTGCTGCCGCCGCTGCGCGACACCGGACCGGCGCTGCGCGTGCCCTGGGCCGCGCGTCTGGCAACGATCTCCGCCCCGTCCGGTCTGCGCAGGAGCACGGCCGGACAGCCGTGGCTGGCCTGGCTCGGCTGGGCGCTGCTGTGCCTGGCCGCGGCCCGACCGCTGGCGTGGGGCGAGGTCGTGCAGCCGCCGCACAGCGCGCGCGAACTGATGCTTGCCGTTGATCTCTCGGCAAGCATGGGCGAGCGCGACATGCTGGTCGGCAACGAAGTGGTCGACCGGCTTGCCGCGGCCAGGGCGGTGATCGCCGATTTCCTCGACCGGCGCGAGGGCGACCGCGTCGGCCTGCTCGTATTCGGCCGCGGCGCCTACGTGCTGGCGCCGGCCACCGCCGACCTCGGCACCGTGCGTGAGCAGCTGCTGGCGACCGAGGTCTCGTTGGCCGGTCGCGAAACTGCCATCGGCGATGCGATCGGGCTCGGGGTCAAGCGCCTGCAGGCGCAGAGCGAAGGCGAGCGCGTGCTGGTGCTGCTCACCGATGGCGTCAACACCGCCGGCGCCCTCGATCCGCTGAAGGCCGCTGAAATCGCCCGCGATGAGGGCGTGCGCATCCACACCATCGCTTTCGGCGGCAGTGGAGAACAGCTGTCGGTGTTCGGCTTCCGCCTGCCCTCGGGCGGCAGCGAGATCGATGAGGAGTCGCTGGCTCGGATTGCGGAGATGACCGGTGGCCGCAGCTTCCGCGCCCGCGACACCGAAGCCCTGGCCGGCATCTACGCTGAGATCGACCGCATCGAACCGGTCGAGGCGCCGGGCGAGGCCATGCGCCCCCGCCTCGAGCGCTACCACTGGCCGCTGGCCCTGGCACTGTTCGCCGGTCTGCTTGCAGCGGCGCAGGCGTGGCGGAGGGGTGGACGATGACGCTGCCGTTCGCCGACCTCCAGTTCCTGCGCCCGGCCTGGCTGCTGGCGCTGCTGTTCCTGCCGCTGCTGGCCTGGGCCTGGAGGCAGCGCGCGCGCCGGCGCAGCGGCTGGCGCACGGCGGTCGATGCACATCTTCTGCCGCACCTGCTCGATGCCCGCGGCGGCGGGCGCGACAGCTCGCTGGCCGGCCTCGCCACGCTCGCGGGCCTGGCCGTGGCGATCGTCGCCCTGGCCGGACCAGGCTGGCGCGGCGTGCCGCAGCCGCTGCAGGGCGGCGGCAGTGCCCTGGTCATCGTGCTTGACCTGTCCAGCGCGACCCTGGCCAACGACCTCCAGCCTTCGCGCCTGGCGCAGGCCCGCGCCAGGATCGACGCCCTGCTGCACGCGCATGCCGGCGAGGTTGCGCTGGTGGCCTACGCCGACGATGCCTTCGTGGTGTCGCCGGTCACCTCCGATCCCGACAACGTCGCCGTCTTCCTCGATGCCCTGGCACCCGAGGTGATGCCGGTGGATGGCCAGCGACCCGAGCGCGCCATCGACCGCGCACGCGAACTGCTGGCCCGGGCCGGGCATGCCCGCGGCGACATCCTGCTGCTGGCCCCGGAGGCCGGACGCGCTGCTGTTCGCACCGCGACCCGCGCCGCGGCCGATGGCTATCGCGTCTCGGTGCTGGCGATGGGCACCGAAGCCGGCGCCGGCTATCGCGGCCGCGACGGCGAGATCCATCGCAGCGCACTTGACCCCGGGTCCCTGCGCGCGCTGGCCGCGGCAGGAGGTGGCCGCGTCCACGGCTGGGATGAAGCGCCGGGGCAGGTCCTCGCCGCGCTGGGCGGCGGTGGCGCCGCGGATGCCGGCACGGGCGCAGTGGCCGCCGATGGTTCGCGCGGCCTGGTGCGCGAGGACGGCGGCTACTGGCTGCTGCCGCTGGCGATGCTCCTGCTGCTGGCCGCCTTCCGGCGCGGCGGCGTGCTGGCGGTGCTGGCGCTTTGCATGGTGCTGCCGATGCAGCCGGCCCTCGCAGCCGGCGCCGGGCCGCCTGTGGCCGATGCATGGCGCCGTGCGGACCAGGCCGCACACGCACGCAGCGTCGAAGCCGAGGCCGCCTATCGCGAAGGCGACTTCGCGGCCGCGGCGCGCGGCTTCGCCGACCTGCCAGGCGCCGACGCCGCCTACAACCGCGGCAATGCCCTGGCCCGCGCGGGCCGCTACGAAGAGGCGATCGCCGCTTACGACGAGGCTCTGCGCGAAGCCCCCGACATGTCCGACGCGGTGGCCAACCGCGCCGCTGTCGAAGCCGTGATGGACCGCGAGCCGCCGAGCGGCGGCGCCGGCGGCGGCGACATGCCTCCCGATGGTGGCAAGGGCGACCGGGGCGCGGGCGACGAGGCCGGTGACCGCGGCGATGACGGACGCGCCCCGCCTGATGACGACGCGGGCAAAGAGCAGGAGGGTGACCCGTCCGCGCCAAGGCCGCAGCCGCCCGGGGATGCCGACGCGAATGCCGGACCGCCACCTGCGCCTGGCGACGACAGCGACGCCGATGCCCGCGCCCGCCAGCAGGCCGCCGATGACGCCCAGCGCGAAGCCATGCAGCGTGCCCTCGACGCCGGCACCGCGCGCGGTGCCGGCAGCGAAGCGGACGACCAGCACAACGCGTCCGAACGCAGCGAGTCCACCGCAGCCGACGAGCGCGAACAGGCCAACGCCGCCTGGCTGCGCCGCGTGCCCGACGACCCCGGGGCGCTGCTGCGCGCCCGCTTCCGCAACGAACACCTGCGCCGCCGCGCCGGGGAGCGCTGACCGCATGCCCATCCTGTCCAAGGCCTTCCGCCGGCCGCTCACGCTGCTCCTGCTGCTGGCCATGCTCGTCCCCGGCCTCGCCCACGCCGAGGTCCGCGCCTGGCTGGATCGCGACGGCATCGAACTCGGCGAGACCGTCACCCTCAACGTCGAGACCGACGGCGGCGGCCGTCCGGACTACGCGCCGCTCGAGGACGACTTCCGCATCGAACAGCGCAGCAGCCGCCAGTCCTTCGTGCAGCGCGGCGGGCAAACGGTTGCCCGCACGCTGTACGCGGTGGCGCTGCAGCCGGAGCGCGAGGGCAGGATCACGATCCCGGCGCTGCGGGTCGGCAGCGAACGCACAGCGCCCGTCGTGCTTACGGTCACCGCCGCGCGCGCGGCGCCGGCCCGTGCACGCGGACCGGCCTACATCGAGGCCGAGGTCGACGACATCGCGCCCTATGTGCAGCAGCCCGTGGGGCTGCGCCTGCGGCTGTACTACTCGGCGCGGCTGGTGTCCGGACAGCTGGACCAGCCGGAACCCGATGGCGCGTCCCTGCAGCGCGTCGGCAGCGACCTGCAGTACACGCGGGAGGTCGATGGCCGCCGCTTCCAAGTGGTCGAACGCAACTACCTGCTGGTGCCCGAGCGCAGCGGCCGGATCGAGCTGCCCCCGGCGCGCTTCCGCGGCCGCGGCGTGGGCGGCTGGCTCGACGACCTGTTCGGCGATGGCCAGCGTGCACTGGCCGCCGACGGCCCGGCGATCGTGCTGGACACCAAGCCGATGCCCGACGCGGCGGTCCGGCCCTGGCTGCCCCTGCACGGGCTGCGGCTGCGCTGGCTGGAGACGCCCACCGCGGCGCGCGCGGGCGATGCGTTCACGGTCGAACTGGAGCTGGTCGCCGATGGCGCGATCGCCGCCCAGATCGAGCCGCCGGTGCTCGGCGCCGACCAGGGCGCGCAGGTGTTCCCCGAACCCGCGCAGCACGACGAGACCGTCGAGGACGGCCGGCCACGCGTGCGCATGGTGCGCCGCTTCTCGATCCTGCCCGCGCGCGAGGGTCGCGTCCGCATCGAGGCGCCGCGCCTGCAGTGGTGGGACGTGGATGCCGATCGCGCACGCGTGGCGACGCTGCCGCCGCTGGAGCTCGACGTCGCGGCATCGGCATCGGGCGGTGACGCCACCGCGGCGTCGCCGCGCGACGGGGGATGGATGCGCGTGCCCGGCGTGCAGGGAGAAGTACGCACCTGGGCGCTGGCGACGGTGGCGTTCGCCCTGCTATGGCTGCTGACCCTGGGCTGGGCGCTGGGCCTGCGGCAGCGTGCGGGTGCCAGTGCAGGCGTCCGGGACGGGGCCGGGGAAGCGGCCGCCGGCGCCACGCCGGCTCGTCGCGCGGGGCCATCGCCCATGCTCCGCAAGGCGCTCGATACCGGCGACCTGGGCGATGTTGCCGACGCCCTGTGCGCGCTGGCCTCGCCGCCCGCCGCCGACCTCGACGCGCTGTCGCGAAGGTTGGTGGCCGGTCCGCAGCGCGACGCGGTCGCCGGGCTGCAGCGCGCGCGCTGGGGCCAAGGCGAGGGCACCGCGGCGCAGGCCCGCGCCGCGGTGCGCGAGGCCTTCGCGCGCGGACCCGACTGGGTGGCGCAAGACCCCGGTGCCGATGGACCGCTGCCGCCGCTCTATCCGCGCTGAACTGCCGCGGCGGGGCGCTTTGCTAAGCTCCGCCGTCCACACCGTTCCGGGGAACACCGCATGACCGAGCCGACCGCGCCCAGCCGCCAGCGCATGCCGCTGCACTGGAAGATCGCCATCGGCTTCGTCGCCGGCCTGGTCCTCGGCCTGTTCGTGCACTACGTCGCCGGTGCCGATGCCGCCTGGGTGCAGGGCCTGACGCGCTACGTGACCCAGCCGCTGTCGACCCTGTTCCTCAGCCTCATCTTCATGATGATCGTGCCGCTCTTGTTTTCTGCGCTGGTGGTCGGCGTCTCGGAGATGGGCGACGTGAAGTCGCTCGGGCGCATCGGCTGGCGCACCCTGGTCTGCACCGTGGTGTTCTCGGGCATTGCCGTGCTGCTGGGCCTGGTCATGGTGAACGTGTTCAAGCCCGGCGAGGGCGTCGACCCGGTGCTTGCGCAGCAGCTTCTGAGCGAGGGCGCCGAGCGCGCCGCGGCCATCGTCCGCGACAGCGGCGAGCAGCCCTCGGGCATGCAGATGCTGCTCGACATCGTGCCGCAGAACGTGGTCGGCGCGGCGGCCAACAACGCCAACATCCTGGCGCTGATGTTCTTTGCGCTGATGTTCGGCATCGGCGTCGTGATGAGCCCGGATACCGCGCCGATCCGCACGCTGCGCCGCGGCATCGAAGGCATCTTCGAAATATCGATGACCCTGATCGGCCTGATCATCCGCATGGCGCCGGTAGCGGTGTTCTGCTTCATGTTCAACCTCGCCGCGTTGTTCGGCTGGGACCTGCTGCTGCGCCTGGGCGCCTTCGTGCTGGTGGTGGTCGGGGCGCTGTTCCTGCACATGGTGGTGACCTATTCGCTGGCGCTGAAGTTCATCGGCGGCTATTCGCCGCTGAAGTTCTTCAAGGGCGTGCAGGAAGCGATGCTGATGGCCTTCTCCACCGCGTCCAGCAACGCAACGCTGCCGACGGCGCTGAAGGTGGCCGACGAGGAGCTGCACCTGCCGTCGAAGGTCTCGCGTTTCGTGCTGACCATCGGTGCCACCGCCAACCAGAACGGCACCGCGCTGTTCGAGGGCGTGACGGTGATTTTCCTGGCGCAGTTCTTCGGCGTGGATCTCACCCTCGGCCAGCAGTTCATGGTGATGCTGGTCTGCATCCTCGGCGGCATCGGCACCGCCGGCGTGCCCTCGGGCTCGCTGCCGGTGGTGGCGCTGATCTGCGCGATGGTCGGCGTGCCGCCGGAAGGCATCGGCCTGATCCTGGGCGTGAACCACTTCCTCGACATGTGCCGGACCACGGTCAATGTCACCGGCGACCTCGGCATCGCCGCGATCGTGTCGAAGGGCGAGGCGGACGCGCCGCTCGACCTGTCGGACGGGGAACCCCGCGGGAGACTCGGCGGGCAGGGGGTGGGACAATGACGGCTTCGTCCGCCGTCCCAGCCGCCCGAGACCCCATGACCAGCCCCAGCCGCCGCGACCTCGCCAATGCCATCCGCATCCTCGCCATGGACGCCGTCCAGGCGGCCAACTCCGGCCATCCCGGCATGCCCATGGGCATGGCCGACATCGCCGAAGTGCTGTGGAACGACTATCTGAACCACAATCCGGGCAACCCGAAGTGGTTCAACCGCGACCGCTTCGTGCTGTCCAACGGGCATGGTTCGATGCTGCAGTACGCGCTGCTGCACCTGTCCGGCTACGACCTGTCGCTGGAAGAGCTGAAGCACTTCCGCCAGCTCGGCCACCGCACCCCGGGGCATCCGGAAAACTTCGTCACCGGTGGCGTCGAGACCACCACCGGGCCGCTGGGCCAGGGCTTCGCCAACGCCGTCGGCTTCGCGCTGGCCGAAAAGCTGATGGCGCAGCGCTTCAACCGCCCCGAGCACGCGGTCGTCGACCACCGCACCTGGGCGTTCATGGGCGACGGCTGCCTGATGGAGGGCATCAGCCACGAGGCCGCTTCACTCGCCGGAACCTGGGGCCTGGGCAAGCTGGTCGCGTTCTGGGACGACAACCGCATCTCGATTGACGGCGATACCGCCGGCTGGTTTACCGACGACACTCCCGCGCGCTTCGAGGCCTACGGCTGGCGCGTGATCCGCAACGTCGACGGCCACGATGCGGATTCGATCAAGGCCGCGATCGACAAGGCGATGCAGCACGACGACAAGCCGGTGCTGGTCTGCTGCCGCACCACCATCGGCTTCGGCTCGCCGGCCAAGGCGGGCAAGGAGTCGTCGCACGGTGCGCCGCTGGGCAAGGACGAGATCGCCGCCACGCGCAAGGCGCTGGGCTGGGAACACGGCGACTTCGAGATCCCGCAGGCGATCCGCGACGGCTGGCGCGCGAACAATGCCGGCACCGTGCGCGAGGAGCAGTGGAACCGGATGTTCGACGGTTACGCGCAGCGCCATCCGGAGCTGGCCGCGGAGCTGACCCGCCGTTCGCACGGCGATCTCCCGGACGGCTTTGCCGCCGCCGCGGATGCGTACATCGCCAAGCTGCAGGCCGAGAGCCCCAAGGTTGCCTCGCGCAAGGCCTCGCAGATGGCGATCGAAGCCTTTGCGCCGCTGCTGCCGGAGCTCATCGGCGGTTCGGCCGACCTCGCCGGCTCGAACCTCACCCTGTGGAGCGGCAGCAGGTCGGTGGCCGGTGACGATCCGGACGCCAACTACATCTATTACGGCGTGCGCGAGTTCGCGATGACCGCGATCTCGAACGGTCTTGCGGTGCACGGCGGCTTCATCCCCTACGACGCCACCTTCCTGGTGTTCAGCGACTACGCCCGCAACGCCGTGCGCATGAGCGCGCTGATGGGCGCGCACGCGATCCACGTCTACACCCACGACTCCATCGGCCTGGGCGAGGACGGCCCGACGCACCAGCCGATCGAACACATGGCAAGCCTGCGATACATCCCCGGCAACGACGTCTGGCGCCCCTGCGACGCGGTCGAATCCGCGGTGTGCTGGAAGGCCGCCATCGAACGCGGCAACGGCCCCAGCTGCCTGGTGTTCTCGCGCCAGAACCTTGCGCCGCAGGCGCGCGACGCAGCCCAGGTTGCGGCGATCGCGCGCGGCGGCTACGTGCTGAAGGATTCGGTCGGCGCGCCTGAAATCATCCTGATCGCCACCGGCTCGGAAGTCGGCCTTGCGATGGATGCCGCCGCGCAGCTCGGCGACACCGTGCGCGTGGTGTCCATGCCCTCCAGCGATGTCTTCGATCGCCAGGACGCGGCCTGGCGCGAATCGGTGCTGCCGAATGCCTGCCGCAAGCGCGTCGCCGTGGAAGCCGGCGTGTCCGACTTCTGGCGCAAGTACGTGGGCCTGGACGGCGCCGTGATCGGCATCGACCGCTTCGGTGCCAGCGCGCCGGCCGAGGTGCTGTTCCCGCACTTCGGCTTCACCGTCGAGGCGGTGGTCGCCGCCGCGCGCGCGCTGTAAGGCGCGCGGGGAGCACGGCGACATGGCACAGCGTGAGTGGGTGGCGCGCGCCATCCACACCATCGAGGCCGACTTCAACCGGTCGGCCGACACCCACCTGATCCCGATGCCGCTGCCCGGCTATCCGGGCATCGATGTCTACCTGAAGGACGAGTCCAGCCACCCCACCGGCAGCCTGAAGCACCGGCTGGCGCGCTCACTGTTCCTGTACGCGCTGGCCAACGGCTGGCTGCGCGAAGGGCGGCCGGTGGTCGAAGCGTCCAGCGGTTCGACCGCGGTCTCGGAAGCGTATTTCGCGCGCCTGCTGGGCCTGCCCTTCATCGCCGTGATCCCCGCCTCGACCTCGCCGGAGAAGATCGCCGCGATCGAGTTCCACGGCGGCCGCTGCCGACTGGTCGACACCGCCTGCGGCCTGGACGCCGAGTCGCACCGCGTGGCGCAGGACACCGGCGGTCATTTCATGGACCAGTTCACCTACGCCGAGCGCGCCACCGACTGGCGCGCGAACAACAACATCGCCGAGTCGATCTTCCGCCAGATGGCCGAAGAGCCGCACCCGGTGCCGGCCTGGATCGTGTGCAGCCCGGGCACCGGTGGCACCGCGGCCACGCTTGGCCGCTACGCGCGCTACCGCCGCCACGACACGCGCGTGCTGTGCGCGGACCCGCAGGAGTCGGTGTTCCACCGGGCCTACCACGCAGCGCTGGCCGACGAGCCCTGGCGCGAGTTCACCCACCCCTGCGGCTCGCGGGTGGAAGGCATCGGCCGGCCGCGCGTGGAGGCGAGTTTCATCCCAAGCTGCATCGACGGCATGGTCAAGGTGCCCGATGCGCTGGCGCTGGCCGGAATGCGCCACGTCAGCGCCACGCTGGGCCGGCGCGTGGGCGGCTCCACCGGCACCAACTTCGTCGGCGTGCTGCACGCGGCGCGGCGCATGCGCGAGGAAGGCCGCGACGGTTCGATCGTCACCATCCTCTGCGACGCCGGCGACCGCTACGCGCACAGCTACTACGCGCCGGCCTGGTACGCGGCCAACGGCATCGACACGGAGCATTCCGACGCCGCGATCGCCGCCGCTGTAGCGGGTGGCGGCCTCGAAGGCCTGGATCCCCTCGGCGAAGCCTGAGCGGTATCGGCTCGCCGGAGCCAGGCCTGCTCCGCTCGCCGAACCCGCACCTGCAGGAGCAGCTACAGCTGCGACCCCTTCACCGCGCCAGCGCCGGAAAGCCATCGCGACGGTCCGGCACCCGGCACTTGACATCACAAACATTTACGCCTGTAATCGATCTTGATGTTTACAGGTGTAATCGATATGTCGATCAGCGATGCCGAAGCCGTGGTGATGGAAATCCTCTGGAGCGAGCACCCGCTCGCCGCCGAAGACGTGGTGGCGCGCCTGTCCGGGCAAAGCGACTGGGCCGAGCCGACCATCAAGACCCTGCTCAACCGCCTGCTGAAGAAGGGCGCGGTGCGAGCCGAGCGCGACGGCCGGCGCTACCTCTACTCGCCGGTGCTGGGCCGGGAGGCATGGGTCGCGCAGCAGAGCGAGGGCGTGCTCGACCGCCTGTTTGGAGGCCGCGTGGCACCGCTGGTGGCGCACTTCAGCGAGCGCGGCAAGCTCAGCCAGACCGATATCGATGAGCTGCGCCGGCTGGTCGAGGAGCTTGATGATGGGCGCTGACACGCTCTTGCGATGGCTCGTCGACGGCAGCCTGGCCGCCACGGCGGCCGTCCTGCTGGTGCTGGCGCTGCGGCGCCCGGTGCGCCGCGCCTTTGGTGTTCGCGTGGCGTACGGGGCATGGGCGCTGGTGCCGCTGTCGCTGTTCGCGGCCGCGCTGCCGCGGCCCGGCGTGGGCCAGGGGCTGGCTCCGGACCTGGTGTCCCTGCATCCGGGCGTGCTGGTAGTGGCTTCGGCGGATCCGTCGCGGGCCATGGCCGGGGTCCACGGCATCGACTGGGCGCTGGTGCTGGTCGCTGCATGGCTGTCCGGCGCGGTGCTGGCGGCATGGCGGGCGGCGCGCCAGCAGCGGCGCTTCGTTGCCGGTCTGGGCCCGCTGGAGCGCGATGCCGCAGGCCATTGGCGCGGCGAGCGCGTACATGGCCCCGCGGTGGTGGGCGCGCTGCGACCGCGCATCGTGCTGCCGGTCGACTTCGAGGCATGCCACGCGGCGGCGGAGGCCGCGCTGGTCATCGCCCACGAGCGCGCCCATCTGGCGCGCGGCGATACCCGCGCCAACCTGGCGGCCGTGGCGCTGCGCTGCCTGCAGTGGTTCAACCCGCTCATGCACCTGGCCGAGCGGAGCTTCCGCCTCGACCAGGAACTGGCCTGCGACGCCACCGTGCTTGCGCGCCATCCCCACGCCCGCCGCCGCTACGCGGACGCGATGTTGAACGTGCAGCTGGCCGTCCCTGGACTGCCGGTCGGCTGCCATTGGCAGTCCAGCCAATCCCTGAAGGAGCGAATCCTCATGTTGAAGCGACCACAACCCGGCTCCAGCCGTCGACGCACCGGCCTCGTGGCCCTGGGCCTCGTCCTGTCGGCCTGCAGCTACGCGGCCTGGGCCGTACGCCCGGCGGCGGCCCCCGACGCCGCGCCGCCACCGCCACCGCCGCAGCCCGCCATCGCGCAGGCACCCGTACCGCCGGTCGCGCCGCCAGCGCCCCCGGCGGCCGCCCGGCCCGCCGATGCACCATCGCCGCCAGCGCCCCCGGCGCCGGCCCGGCCCGCCGCTGCACCGCCGCCTCCACCGCCTGCAGCCCCGGCCATGCCGCCGCCGCGCTACCCGGCCGATGCCGTCGCGGCGGGGCAAGGCGGTCGTGTGGTGCTGAAACTGCTGGTCGACACCGGGGGCCGCGTCAAGGATGTCGTGGTGGAGCAGTCGGAGCCGGCGGGCGTGTTCGATGCCGCCACCGTGGAAGCCGCCAGGAAGTGGAGGCTGCAGCCGGCGCTCCAGGACGGCAGGCCCGTGGAGGGCTGGGTGCGTGTCCCGGTCGATTTCGAAGCGCCGGACCCCGTCCCCGGGCCCGTGGACGAGGAGGTCGGCTGGATGCAGATGGACGTGGGGGGCGAAAGCCCGCTGAGGGAGCTGGTCTGCGACAGGCTGGTCATGCAGGACGCCGGGTCATCCAGCGTGCACTGCGGCGTGGCCGCGACCGGATCGCCCGGGCGCTGAGGCGCGCGTCAGTCAAGCCGGTGCACGGCCTCGGCCAGCCGGCGGACCTCGTCGGGATGGTGGCTGACGTAGAGCATCGGCAGCCGCACCTCGTCACGGACCCGCTGCAGGTACGGAATCAGCTCCTCGCGGCGCGCCTGGTCGAGCGCGGACAGCGGCTCGTCGAACAGCAGGATCGCCGGCTGTGACAGCAGGGCGCGGCCGATGGCCACGCGCTGCGCCTCGCCGCCGGAGAGGTTCGCGGTCCGCCGTGGCAGCAGCGATTCGATGCCGAGCAGGGTGACTACGGCGTCGAGTTCGAAGCGCCTGCCGGTTCCCGCCATCGCGTGGCGGCCGTAAAGCAGGTTGCCGCGCACGTCGAGGTGCGGGAACAGCCGCGCATCCTGGAACACGTAGCCCACGCGGCGCCGATGCACGGGCAGGTTGATCCGGCGCGCGCTGTCGAACAGCACGCGGCCGTCGACCTCGATGCGCCCGGCACGCGGCGTGACCAGCCCGGCGATGGCATTGAGCACCGTGGTCTTGCCCGAGCCGGATGGCCCGACCAGCGCGACCACGCGCGCGCCGTCCTCGATCCGCAGATGGCGCTGGAAACGGCCGCGGCGCAGCTCGATGTCCAGGCTCAGCATCGGCCGGCTTCCTGCCCTGTATCGGGCGCTGCGGCCGCAGCGCTCCGGCGTGGCTGTCGAAGGCAGTGCCCGGAAGCCAGGCATGGGCTGCTCATGCCTCATCCCCATCGTCGCGACGCCCGTGCTGCCGCTGCACCAGCCATTCCGAGGCCAGCAGCGCCAGCAGCGAGATCGCCACCGCCACCACCGCCATCCGCCAGATTCCCAGCTCGCCGCCGGGGACCTGCATCAGCTCGTAGATGGCCGACGAGATGGTCTGGGTCTCGCCCGGGATGTTGGACACGAAGGTGATCGTGGCGCCGAACTCGCCCAGCGCCTTGGCAAACGCCAGCACGCCGCCGGCGACAATGCCCGGCCAGGCCAGGGGCAGGGTGATGGTGGCGAAGACGCGCCAGGGGCTGGCGCCAAGGGTGGCGGCGGCATGCTCCAGGCGGCGGTCGACCGACTCGATCGACAGCCGGATCGCGCGCACCATCAGCGGGAAACCCATGATCGCGCTGGCCAGCGCCGCGCCGGTCCAGCGGAACGCGAACGTGATCCCGAAGTGCTCGGCCAGGAAGGCGCCGACCGCACCCTGGCTGCCGAAGACCACCAGCAGGGCATAGCCGACCACCACCGGCGGCAGCACCAGCGGCAGGTGCACCAGCGCGTCGAGCAGCGCCTTGCCCGGGAAGCGCCGGCGTGCCAGCAGCCAGGCGAGCGCGATCCCGGCTGGCAGGCTGGCCAGCGCGGCGACACAGGCCACCTTCAGGCTGAGTGCGATCGCTGCGAGTTCGGCGGGGCTGAAGTCGGGCATTGCGTGGTCGGCGTTCCGGCTCGGCGCTTCAGCGCAGGCTGAAGCCGTGGCGGGCGAAGATCGCGCGCGCTTCTGCATCCTGCAGCCAGCGCACGAAGCTGGCTGCGTGCGGATGCCGGCTCGCGGTCACGCGCGCCGCCGGATAGACGATCTCCGGATGCGACCGGGACGGGAACGTGGCCAGCACGCGCACCCGCGGTTCGGCCTGTGCGTCGCTGGCGTAGACCACGCCCAGCGGCGCCTCGCTCCGTGCCACCAGCATCAGCGCCGCGCGCACGTTCTCGACGCCGGCCACGCGTGGCTCAAGCGCCTCCCACATGCCCAGGGATTCGAAGCCGGCCCTGGCGTACTTGCCGGCCGGCACGCTGTCGACCATGCCCAGCGCGATGCGCCCGCGTTCACCCAGCAGCGGACGCAGGTCCAGGCCCTGCTGCAGCTTGACCACGGTTGGACCCGATGCCGCGGGCGCCACCAGCACCAGGGTGTTGCCGAGCAGCTCGCTGCGGGTCCCGGCGTCGACCAGGCCCTTGCCCTGCAGCTCGTCCATCCATTCGAGGTCGGCGGAGACGAAGACGTCCGCCGGCGCGCCCTGCGCGACCTGCCGCGCGAGCGCGGAGCTGGCGGCATAGGACACCCGCACCTGCTGCCCGGTGGCGGCGGCGTACGCGTCGGCGGCTTCGTCCATCGACTCCTTGAGGCTGGCCGCGGCGAACACGGTCAGCGGCCCGTCGGCCGCGTGCGCGGAGGGTGCAGCGCACAGTGCGGCAGCGGCGGCGAGCCCGCAAAGGGCGATCATGGCGCGTCGGGACATCAACATCGTCGGGGATCCAAAGGGTGTCCAGCGGGACGTCGAGATAGCGGATGCCGTTACCCCTGCGGTTCGGGCAGGGCACCGGCGCTGCCGGTGCCGGCATGGTGGAACGGGTGGACGACGGTCGCGGCGGTCACGGGACGTTCTTGGGCCGCGCCAGGGCGTAGTTGAGCATCATCGCCAGGCGATAGCCGGCTTCGCGCAGCCGGCGTTCGGCCAGCGGCAGCTGCGCGTCGAGGAAGGCCTCGTCGATCACGTGCGTGCCCTCGGCCGGATAGAGATCGCCGGACTCCACCAGGCGGCAGGATTCAAGCGCCCATTCCAGGGTTGGGCGGTCGGAGGCCAGGGTCGGGTCGTCGGGCAGGGGCTGCAGCAGCAGTTCGGTGGCGTAGGCCTCCGCCCCCAGCGCGCGGCGCTCGATGATGGTGCCGTCCCAGATGCGGTGCATGTTGCTGCCTTCACCGTCCAGGTTCACCTGGTAGTCGTTGCCGCCCTTGTCGTCGCGCATGCTGGCGTGCATCGGCTGGTGCAGGTCGCCGATGAGGTGCACGACCCACTTCAGCGCAGCGGTGCGCGAGGCGTCGTCCTTGTCGCGGTTGGCCAGGACGCCGAACATCAGGTTGGCCTGGGTAACCACGCAGTTGTTGCCCGGACAGTCCTTCGGCGGCTCGAAACCGCAGCGGCCATCGAAGTTGATGTAGTGCCACTTGGCCGTGCGTTTGGCGACTACGGGGTCGGTGTCGCGCAGTTCGTCGGCCCAGGTGGAGATGCCGGCCAGGGTCGGGTCGGGCTCGGCGGCGAGCAGGCGGTCGACCTCGGCGCGGGCCGCGGGCGTGAGGCCGGCCTCGGCGATGCGGGCGACGATGCGGTGGCCTTCGGCGCTCCAGGCCAGGGCGTCGCCGGCGAACAGGGCGCCGGCAAGCGCGAGGAGGGAGAGGTATCGATGCATTCGGGGGACTCGGTTCGGGTGCATGCGGCGATTCTAGCCGCATGCACCCGCCGAGCCCGCCGGGGCGGATCAGAAGCGCATGACGTAGGCGGCGCCGTAGACCAGCGGGTCGATCTTCGCGCTGCCCAGCTTCACGCCGTCGAGGCTGACGTCGCTGTCGATGTCCATCCAGCGCACGTCGACGCGGATCGCGCCCTTTTCGCCGAGCTTGAAGTCGACGCCGGCGTGCAGCGCCAGGCCGAAGGAGTCGTCAAGCTCGAGCTTCGAACCCGCAAGCGCGCCGCGGGCGTCTTCGCTGAAAAAGGTGGTGTAGTTCAGGCCCACGCCCAGCAGCGGCGAGATCGTGCCCTGGCCGTTGAAGTGGTACTGCAGGCTGACGGTCGGCGGCAGGTGCTTGGTGCTGCCCACGCGGCCGAGGCCGTCGATGCTGATGTCGTGCTGGAACGGCAGTGCGGCCAGCACTTCCAGGCCCAGGTTGTCGCGCACGAAATACTCGACGGCGATGGTCGGGCGCGTGCTGGAGCCGATGTCCAGCGGCAGGGTGCCGGCGGCAAGCTTGCCGTTGTCGGAATCCGGGTTGACCTGGTGCGCGCCGACGGCGACGGTCCAGTCGCCGGCGGACTGTGCGAAGGCGGCCGGGGCGGCGAGGGTGCCGGCGACGGCAAGGGCGAGCAGCGGAAGGGAGAGGGAGCGGATGTTGCGGGCCATCGAGGCACCTGTTCTCTGTGGAGGATGCCGCCATGGTCCGCTGTCCCATACGGCGCCGCATTGATCGTGGTCAAGTCCGGGGCCGGACCCGTCCGGGCCTGCTAAAATAGGCGTTCTGCGTGTTCCACCCATCCCTGCCGCGGCGCGCGGCACTACGGAGTCAGCATTCCATGGCGATCAAGGTAGGCATCAACGGTTTCGGCCGCATCGGGCGCAACGTCCTGCGTTCGGCGGTGGAGAATTTCGGCAGCGACATCGAGATCGTGGCCATCAACGACCTGCTTGAGCCGGACTACCTGGCCTACATGCTGAAGTACGACTCCGTGCACGGTCGCTTCGACGGCCAAGTGTCGGTCGACGGCGACACCCTGGTGGTCAACGGCAAGCGCATCCGCCTGACCCAGGAGCGCGACCCGGCCAATCTCAAGTGGGACGAAGTCGGCGCCGAGGTGGTGATCGAGTCCACCGGCCTGTTCCTCGACAAGGCGAGCGCGCAGAAGCACCTGGATGCGGGCGCGAAGAAGGTGATTCTGTCGGCGCCGTCGAAGGACGACACGCCGATGTTCGTCTACGGCGTGAACCACGAAAAGTATGCCGGCGAGGCGATCGTCTCCAACGCCTCGTGCACCACCAACTGCCTGGCGCCGCTGGCCAAGGTGCTGCACGACAAATGGGGCATCAAGCGCGGCTTGATGACCACGGTGCACGCCGCGACCGCCAGCCAGAAGGTGGTTGACGGCCCGTCCAACAAGGACTGGCGCGGTGGCCGCGGCATCCTCGAGAACATCATTCCGTCGAGCACCGGCGCGGCCAAGGCCGTGGGCAAGGTGATCCCGGAGCTCAACGGCAAGCTCACCGGCATGTCGTTCCGGATCCCGACCTCGGATGTCTCGGTGGTCGACCTGACCGTCGAGCTGGAGAAGGGTGCGAGCTACGAAGAGATCAAGGCCGAGATGAAGGCGCAGTCGGAAGGCGCGCTGAAGGGCATCCTCGGCTACACCGAGGACAAGGTGGTGGCCACCGATTTCCGCGGCGACACCCGCACCTCGATCTTCGACGCCGAAGCCGGCATCCAGCTCGACGACACCTTCGTCAAGCTGGTGGCCTGGTACGACAACGAGTGGGGCTATTCCACCAAGTGCCTGGAGCTGGCCCGCGTGGTGGCGGCGAAGTAAGCGCGCAACGCCAAGGCAATATCCGAAGCCCCGCCCAGTGCGGGGCTTCTTTCTGGTTCTTCTCTGCCTCGCGGAAGGTATAGAAGGCGTGCGCTCCGTTGGGGCGTGCGCCGCCCGCCGCGGACGCAGGGGGGGATGCCCAGCCGGAATATGCGCTTCCTGCTCCCAGTTCCGGGCGCCGGCCATCCATGGCCGGCTCTGGGCATCCCCCCCTGCATCCGCGGCGGGCTCGACCTGTTTCGCGATCTGGTGGAGGGCAAGGTCGCAACGTCGAGGTCGAGCCGGTCGGTTCGTAACCACCAGGACCTTCCAGTCGCGACGCTCTTGACCTCCGTCCCGAAGCCAAAGAAGACCGGAGCCCGTCCCGCGTACAGGGGGTGTGCGGAGAGCCGGCCATGGATGGCCGGCGCCCGGCGCTGGGAGCAGGACGCGGAGACGCCGGCGCAGCACACCCCCTGTGCGCGGGACGGGCAGCGCACACCCACAACGGAGCGTTAGGGAGTACACCTCCTGCGCGGGACGGGCAGCGCGCACGACAACGGAGTCGTCGGTTAATGTTCCGGCCGGGGCCGCGGATGCGGCGGAGGCGGGATCCGGGGAATGGAATCGATGCTCATGCTGTTGGCGCTCGCCGTATTGGCGCTGCCCGTGCTGCTGGTCGTGGTGCTTGTGGCGCTCGGCAACCTGAAGCGGCGCGTCGGCGAACTGGAAGGCGAGCTGGGGCGACTACGCGCGGGGGAATGGACGGAGCTGGCTGCGCAAGGCGCGTCGGCACGGCGCGGAGCCGCGGCTGGCGCGCCCGCAGCAGCCGCCAGGCCCGCGGAGCCGCCGCTGCGCGGGTCGACCCCGGCCCACGCCGACGCTGCGCGATCGACCGCTGAACCGGCGGCTGTCGCGGCGTCGAGGCCGCCCGCCGCGCCGGCACGCGCCATGCCGCCGCCGCCGCGCATCGAACCGGTTCCCGGAACGGCACGGCCCGTGCCCGGATCTCCGCCCGCGCTGGATCGTCTGGCCACGATGGCCAGGCGCTGGTTCACCGAAGGCAACGTGCCGGTGAAGGTCGGCATGCTGGTGCTGCTGGCCGGCGTGGCGGCGCTGCTCAAGTACGCCAGCGACCAGGGCTGGCTGACGCTGCCCATCGGCATGCGCCTGGCGGCCATTGCGCTGGCGGCACTGGCCGCGCTGGCGTTCGCGTGGCGCAAGCGTGAAAGCCACCGCAGCTTCGCGCTGGCGGTGCAGGGCGGTGCGATCGGCGTGCTGCTGCTGGTGGTGTTCGCCGCGTTCAAGCTCCATGGAATGCTGCCGGCGGGCGCCGCGTTCGCGCTCAGCGTGGGACTGGTGACGGCGCTGGGCGTGCTGGCGGTGCTGCAGGGGTCGCGCACGATGGCGGTGCTCGGCATCCTGGCCGGCTTCCTGGCGCCGATCTGGCTGTCCACCGGCAGCGGCAACCACGTGGTGCTGTTTTCGTACTACGCGCTGCTCAACGCCGCGATCTTCGCGATCGCCTGGCTGCGCCCGTGGCGCGAACTCAACCTGCTGGGCTGGGTATTCACCTGGGGCATCGGCGTGGCCTGGGGCGTGCTTGCCTACGACCCGGGCAAATACGCCAGCACGCAGCCGTTCCTGCTGCTGTTTTTCGCCTTCTACCTGCTGCTGCCGATCCTCTACGCGCGCAAGCGTGCGCCCGGCCGGCGCGACGTGGTCGACGGCTGCATGCTGTTCGGCACGCCGCTGGTGGCGTTCAGCCTGCAGGCGGCGCTGCTTGAAGGCGAGCGCATGCCCCTGGCGATCTGTGCGCTCGGGCTGGCGGCGCTCTATGCCGCGTTCGCGTTGTGGCAGCGGCGCGGCGCGCATCCAGTGCTCGGCGAATCCTACGTGCTGCTCGCAGCGGGCTTTGCCACGTTGGCGGTACCGCTGGCGCTCTCGGCACGTGCGACGGCGGCGGTGTTCGCGATCGAAGGCGCGGCGCTGGTCTGGCTGGGCCTGCGCCAGCAACGTCGGCTGCCGCAATGGGCCGGTGCCGGTCTCCAGATCGCAGCGGCAGTGGCGTTTTCCATCGGCGTGGCCGACCTGCCCCGGCCTGCGACTGCGCTCGCCAATCCGGTGTTCACCGGCGCCCTGCTGCTGGCGCTGGCCGGCTTCGCCAGCGCGTGGTGGTATCGCGGCGTCGGGCGATCACCGGCCGCGGCGGCGTTCTATTGCTGGGGCCTGGCCTGGTGGTGCGGCAACGTGCTGCACGAAGTGGGCGCGCATGTCGCGTACGCGCTGCGCGCCGACGCGCTGCTGGCTGCATCGGCGGTGACCGCCGTACTGGCGGCGCTGGTGCATCGTCGTCGTCCTGCGACGGCGCTGGCGCTGACCGTGCTCGGCACCTTCGTGCTGGCGGCCCCGCTGGCACTCGCCCAGCTCGGGATTCGTGGCCAACCGCTTGCAGGCTGGGGCGCGGCGGCCTGGCTGCTCTTTGCCGCCTGCGGGGTGCAGAGTCTGGTGAGCCTGCGTGGAGATGGCGGACGCTTTGCAATCTGGGCGCAGTTCGCCTGGTGGCTGCTGTGGCCGCTGGTGCTTTCGCTGGCGGCGGGTGAGTGGGCGCGTGCGCAGGCCTTGGGCGGCGGCTGGCAGCTGGCGCTGCCCGCCCTGCCATGGCTGGTGCTGGCGGCGCTGCTGCAGTTCCGCTGGCGCTGGCTGCGGCAGCCGCTGGGTGCGGGTTTCGATGCATCGCGCGGCGCGCTGATCGGCGTGTCCCTGGCCGTGGTGGGCCTGGGCTGGCTGCGCGCCCTGCGCGATGCCGGCGACAGTGCGCCGCTGCCCTGGCTGCCACTGCTCAACCCGCTCGATCTTGCCCAGCTCGTGGCGCTGGGGCTGTTCGCATGCTGGCTTTGGTCGGCGCTGGCGCCGGTGGAGTTCGCGCGGCGGCGAATCGCCGCAGTGTCGGCGGCCGGCTTCGTGCTGGCGACCTGCGTGACCCTGCGCGCGGTGCATCACTGGGGCGGTGCGCCCTGGGGCGAGGGGCTGTGGTCAAGCAGCCTGGCGCACACCGCGCTCACCGTGGTCTGGAGCGTGCTCGGGGTCGGCGGCTGGATCGCGGGATCGCGGCGCGGCCAGCGCACGCTGTGGCTGGCGGGCGCGGTGCTGATGGCGCTGGTGCTGGCCAAGCTGGTGCTGGTCGATCGCCAGCACCTGGGCAACCTGCTGGGCATCGGCTCGTTCATGGCTTACGGCCTGCTGTGCACGCTGGTCGGCTGGTTCGCGCCGGCGCCGCCGCGCGCAGGCGCCGACCCGGACGCTGCCGCGGCGGAGGCTCCGGCAGGCGTCTGAGCAACCCGGGCAGGGACACCCAGCGTCGTGGGTTCCGCCGCGGGACGGGCGCTCAGGCGTCGCAGTCTTCCGGGCCGCATGCGCCGCCGTCGGCACCGCTGCCGGCGGCGGGCGTCGGCGCCAGCTTCCGCAGCGCTTCCGCAAGTGCTTCCGGAGGATGCGCGCCCTGGATGCCGTGTTCGCCATCGATCACGAAGGTCGGCACCGCGCGGATGCCCATCGCCTGCGCGCGACCCAGCGCGGCCCTGACCTCGGCCACACCCTCGTCGGAAGCCAGCATCGCGCGCACGCGTGCTTCCGCCAGGCCGCCTTCGGCGCCGACCGCGACCAGCACCTCGGGATCGGCCAGGTTGCGGCCTTCGGCGAAGTGCGCGCGGAACAGGGCCTCGCCGACGGCGTCGGCATCGCCCTCGCGCGCGGCCAGCCACATGAGGCGGTGGCCGGGCAGGGTGGTGACGCGCACCTGGCCGCGGTCGAAGTCCATCGGCAGGCCTTCTGCGCGCGCGGTGGCCTCGGTCTGCGCCAGCAGCTCCGTGGCCCGGGCCTCGCCGCCGAACTTGGCCGCATAGGCTTCGCGCAGCGGAACCGGCGTCGCGTCGGCTTCCGGTTCAAGCAGGAACGGATGCCAGTGCACCTCGACGGCGGGCACCTCGTCGCCCAGCAGCGCGAGCGCGCGCCGCAGGCGGTGCTTGCCGATCCAGCACCAGGGACAGACCAGATCGGACCAGATGTCGATGCGCATGGGGTTCACCTCTGCGGTTTGCGTTCGTGGACCACGCGGGTGCCGGCGGCGCGGTCGTGCCAGGTCAGGCGGTCGCGGTCGAACCAGGCCCACCAGAAGCCCAGGCCCGCCGCCGCCACCGACAGCGTGGCCACGGCGTAGCGGCGCCGGAGCATCGGCCACGAGGGTGCGGAGCCGTCGGCGGCGACCACGCGCAGCCGCCAGGGCCGCATGCCCAGGGTCTGGCCGCCGCGGCGCCAGCTGGCCGTGGCGTAGGCACCGGTCACCGCCCAGCAGCACAGCCACAGCAGCCACTGCAGCAGGCTCCAGGGCGCGATGTTCTCGCGGGTTCCGTGCCCGGCCAGGGTGTAACCGAGCGCAAACAGGAAACCGAGCAGGAACCACAGCGACAGCACCGGAAGCAGGTCGTACAGCATCGCCAGCAGGCGCTTGCCGATGTGCGCGCCGGCTCGCGCAGGGCCGGCGTCGGCCTTCGGGACGGGATCGTGCGGGGCGGCCTGGGTCATCGCCACAGGATAGCCGCCGCCATGCCCGCACCGCTAAGCTGGCGTTGATGTCCGCGTCCACGCCCGCCGAGCGCCGAACGCGCGCGATGCGGCTGCCGCCGCTGCGCGATGCGGATGCGCGCGCCATCGATGCCTTCATCGATGCCTGGTGGGCCGAATCCGGCGCCGCCCGGCAGACCCTGGACAGCTATCGCCGCGACCTTGGCGGTTTCGCGCGCTGGCGCGACCGCGGCGACATCGCCGATGCCGGCCGCGGCGATCTCTTCGACTACCTGGCGTGGCGCAGCCATGGCGGCTGGTCGCCGCGCAGCAACGCACGCCTGCTTTCGGCCCTGCGCGCCTTCTATCGCTGGCGCCTGCGTCAGGGCCTGCGCGCGGACGATCCCACCGCGTTGCTGGAGCCGCCGAAGCTGCCGCGGCTGCTGCCAAAGGCCTTGGCCGAGGGCGAGATCGACCGCTTGCTGGCCGCGCCGGACGTGGGCGGTGCCGACGGCCTGCGCGACCGCGCCATGCTCGAGCTGATGTACGCCTGCGGCCTGCGGGTGAGCGAACTGGTGGGGATCGCGGCCAACGGCGTCAACCTGCGCCAGGGCGTGCTGCGGGTGTCGGGCAAGGGCGGCAGGGACCGGGTAGTGCCCCTGGGCGAGGAGGCGCGGCACTGGCTGGAGCGCTACCTGGCCGATGCGCGCCCGGTGCTCGCCGGCGGCCGCGCGATCCCGGTCGACGACAGCGGCGAGGCACCCCTGTTCATCGGCCGCCGCCTGGCGCCGCCCAGCCGCCAGGCGTTCTGGGCCACGGTGAAACGCCACGCGGCAGCCGCCGGCATCGACCCGGCTCGCGTGAGCCCGCATGGCCTGCGCCACAGCTTCGCCACCCACCTGCTCAACCACGGCGCCGACCTGCGCTCGCTGCAGATGCTGCTGGGCCACAGTTCGCTCTCCACCACCCAGATCTACACCCTGGTCGCGCGCGAGCAGCTCAAGCGGCTGCACGCGAAGCACCATCCGCGCGCCTGAGGCCCGCGAAGCCTGGCCGACGCGCGCCTGTCGGCCTGCCTGAAAGCCGGCGCAACGCGAAGCCGCCGCCGGGCCATCGGCGCGGGGACGCGTGCGAGAATGACCGGCCAGCCGCCGGACCCCGGGCGGCGCCGTCGAGTCGAGACCGCGAATGAAGTCCTTGCTGCCCCTCCTCCTGTGTGCCGCCAGCCTCACCGCCTGCGCCCAGTCGCCCGGCGATGCCCCGGCAGGCGAAGCGTCGCCGGGCGCGGCCACGGCCGGCGGACAGGGCCTGGCCAGCGCCGCGGCCGGGTCGGCCGAGGAGCGCGCGATCCAGGCGCTGCAGTCGATCAATCCGCGGATCGAGGTCGACCACGTCGGCGCCGCGCCGCTGCCCGGCTTCCGCGAGGCGGTGGTGGGCGGGCAGATGGTCTACATCAGCGACGACGGCCGCTACCTGCTGCAGGGCGCGCTGTTCGACGTCCGCGAAAAGAAGGACCTGAGCCAGGCCGGCATGGCCGAGGTGCGCCGGGAGCTGCTGGCGACCATCCCGGCCTCGGAGCGCATCGTGTTCGCGCCGGCCAATCCCGAGTACACGGTCAGCGTGTTCACCGACGTCGAGTGCGGCTACTGCCAGAAGCTCCATGAGGACATCGAGGAATACAACCGCCTCGGCATCGCCATCGAATACCTGGCCTTCCCGCGCATGGGACCCGCCAGCGAGGACTTCGGCAAGATGGTGTCGGTGTGGTGCGCGGCCGACCGTCCCGCGGCGCTGTCGGCCGCCAAGCAGGGCCGCAAGGTGCCCGCGAGCGATTGCACCAACCCGGTCGCCAGGCACTACGACATCGGCCGCCGCGTGGGCCTGACCGGCACGCCGATGATTGTCACCGCCGACGGCACGCAGATGCCGGGCTACATGCCGCCGGCGGATCTTCGCGCCGCGCTGGACCGGCTGGCCGCGGACGCCGGCGCCACGGTGCCCGCCGCCGCCGTCGAGTCGGCCGCCCCGGGCGTCGCCGGCAGCCGCTGAGCCGCCGGGCCGCACGCCGGCAGCGCCGCGGCTTCGCTACAATGGCCGGCCCGTTCCATCACGGTCCAATCCGGTCATGATCGTCCTCGAAGGCGCTCCCGCGCTGCCGCCGTTCCGGCGCGAACGCCTCCAGGCCCGCCTGCAATCCATCGATCCCGGCATCCGCATCAGCGGCGCCTGGCAAGTGTACTGGGTGCTCGCCGACGCCGGCGCGGCGATCGACCGGCCGGCCCTGCACCGCATCCTCAAGGCCTCCGACGCCGCTGCGCCGGTGGAGCCGGGCGCCACCACGCGCTATGTCTCGCCGCGCCTGGGCACGCTGTCGCCGTGGGCGAGCAAGGCCGCCGAGCTGCTGCGCGGGGCCCGCCTGCCGGTAGCGCGCGTGGAGCGCGGAACCCGGCTCGACATCGTCGGCTGGCCGGCCGATCCCGCCGTCGCCGCCGTGCTGGCACAGGCGCTGCACGACCCGATGACCCAGTCGCTGCTGGCCTCGCACGGGGACGCCGGGGCGCTGTTCACCGTGCCGCCGCGCGGCTCCGTCGAAGTGATCCCGCTGGCCGGCCTGGAAGCCGCCAACCAGCGCCTGGGCCTGGCGCTGGCCGACGACGAGATCGCCTACCTGCGCGAGCGCTACGGCGCGCTGGGCCGCGACCCGCACGACGTCGAGCTGATGATGTTCGCGCAGGCCAACTCCGAGCACTGCCGGCACAAGATCTTCAACGCCTCCTGGACCATCGACGGCGAGGACATGCTGGCCCGGGGCGGGGCCGCCAGCAGTCCGCAGTCGCTGTTCGGGATGATCCGCCACACCCACGCGCAGACCCCGGAACACACGCTTTCGGCCTACAGCGACAACGCCGCGGTGGTCGAAGGCTATCCGGCACGGCGCTTCCAGCCCGACCCGGAAAGTGCCGTGTACCGCGCCGGGCCCGAGCGCGACGGCGCGTTCTGCATCAAGGTCGAGACCCACAACCACCCGACCGCGATCTCGCCCTTCGCGGGCGCCTCCACCGGCGCCGGCGGCGAGATCCGCGACGAGGGCGCCACCGGCCGCGGCGGCAAGCCCAAGGCCGGCCTGGTCGGCTTCAGCGTCTCGCACCTGCGCATTCCTTCGCTGCCGCAGCCCTGGGAGGCGCCGCGCGCGCTGAACCCGCGCATGGCGCCGGCGCTGGAGATCATGACCGAGGGCCCGCTGGGCGCGGCGGCGTTCAACAACGAGTTCGGCCGGCCGAGCCTGACCGGTTATTTCCGCAGCTTCGAACTCGCCGAGAGCGAGCGCCTGGTGCGTGCCTACGACAAGCCGATCATGCTTGCCGGTGGCCTTGGCGCGATCGATCGCGACCAGGTCACGAAGCTCCGGCTGTCGCCGGGCGACGCGGTGGTGGTGCTGGGCGGCCCGGCGATGCTGATCGGCCTGGGCGGCGGTGCGGCAAGCTCGGTGGCCTCGGGCGAAAGCGCCGAAGCGCTCGACTTCGCCAGCGTCCAGCGCGACAACCCGGAAATGGAGCGCCGCTGCCAGGAGGTCCTTGACCGCTGCACGGCGCTGGGCGAAGCCGGTAATCCGATCAAGTGGTGCCACGACGTCGGCGCCGGCGGCCTGTCCAACGCGATCCCGGAGCTGCTGCACGACTCCGGCGTGGGTGGGGTGGTCGACCTTGGCCGCGTGCCCAGCGACGATCCATCGCTGTCGCCGATGCAGCTGTGGTGCAACGAGTCACAGGAGCGCTACGTGCTCGGCATCGCGCCGGAGCGCGTCGAGGAATTCGCGGCACTCTGCAGGCGCGAGCGCTGCCCGTTTGCGGTGGTGGGCTACGCCACCGCCGAGGAGCGGCTGGTGGTCGGTTACGACGTGCTGCCGACGCCGTCCGCGACGGAGCACCTCGAAACCGTGACGGCCGCTGCGGCTATCGAGGGCCCGGGGCAGGGCGCAGGCGATGTCGCCACGCGACCCCTGCTGTCGAGCGGCGTGCTGCCGATCGACCTGCCGATGGACCTGATCTTCGGCAAGCCGCCGAAGATGCACCGCGATACCGCGCGCACCACGCCGCACCGCTGGCCCCAGCTCAACGCCGTCGCCCTGGCCGCCGCCGGCCGCCCGGGCGAGGCCCTGCACGAAGCCGGCCTGCGCGTGCTCGCGCATCCGACGGTGGCCGCCAAGCAGTTCCTGGTCACCATCGGCGACCGCAGCGTAGGCGGCCTGACCGCGCGCGACCAGATGGTCGGGCCGTGGCAGCTGCCGGTGGCCGACTGCGCCATCACCCTGGCCGGCTTCCACGGCCAGTCCGGCGAAGCGATGGCGATCGGCGAACGCAGCCCGCTGGCCCTGATCGACGCCGCCGCCAGCGCGCGCATGGCGGTGGGAGAGGCGATCACCAACCTCTGCGCGGCGCCGGTGGAATCGCTTGCGCGCACCAAGCTGTCCGCCAACTGGATGGCCGCCGCCGGCCACCCCGGCGAGGACGCGCGCCTGTTCGACGCCGTGCACGCGGTCGGCATGGAGCTGTGCCCGGAGATCGAGCTGTCGATCCCGGTCGGCAAGGATTCGCTGTCGATGCAGGCGCAGTGGCAGGCCGACGGCACCGCGCAGGCCTCGGTGTCGCCGGTCTCGCTGGTGGTCACCGCCTTCGCGCCGGTGGCCGACGTGCGCGCCCAGCTCACGCCGCTGCTTGCGCGCGAGCCGGGCACCGAGCTCTGGCTGATCGGCCTGGGCGCCGGCAAGCAGCGCCTGGGCGGCTCGATCCTGTCGCAGGTGCACGGCGCCTTTGGCGGCGCCTGCCCGGATCTCGACGATGCGCAGCGCCTGCGGGCGTTCTTCGAGCTGATCCGCGACGCACGCGAGGCCGGCCTGCTGCTGGCCTACCACGACCGTTCCGACGGCGGCGTCTTCGCCACCCTGTGCGAAATGGCGTTCTGCTCGCGCGTCGGCATGGACATCGACCTCGACACCTGGGGCGACGACCGCACCGAGAACGTGTTCCGCACCCTGTTCAACGAAGAGCTGGGCGCGGTGGTGCAGATCGCCGCCGGCGACCGCGTCGAGTTCGTCGATCTCATCGAGCGCCACGGCCTGGTCGAATGCGCGCAGCGCATCGCCCGTCCCACCACCGCCTCCTCGGTGCGCGTGCTCGACGACGGCGAAGTGGTGGCGGAATGGGCCTGGCAGGACCTGATGGCTGCATGGTGGTCGGTCAGCCACGCCATGCAGCGCCAGCGCGACAACCCCGACTGCGCCGACGCCGAGCGCGACACCGCGCTGCGCTTCGATGCGCCGGGCCTGCAGCCCGATCTCGGCTTCGACCCCGGCGATGACATCGCCGCGCCCTATGTCGCCACCGGTGCGGCGCCGCGGGTCGCGATCCTGCGCGAGCAGGGCGTCAACGGCCAGGTGGAGATGGGCGCAGCGTTCACGCTGGCCGGCTTCGAGGCCGTCGACGTGCACATGAGCGACCTGATCGAAGGCCGCGCGCGGCTGGACGGTTTCGCCGGCCTCGCCGCCTGCGGTGGCTTCAGCTACGGCGACGTGCTGGGCGCCGGCCGCGGCTGGGCGACCTCGATCCTCGAGCGCGACATGCTGCGCGAGATGTTCACGCGCTTTTTCGTCCGTGGCGACAGCTTCGCCCTGGGCGTCTGCAACGGCTGCCAGATGCTGTCGCAGCTCAAGGACATCGTGCCCGGCGCCGCCCACTGGCCCGGCTTCCAGCGCAACCTGAGCGAGCAGTTCGAGGCACGCCTGTCGATGCTGGAGGTGGTGGAATCGCCCTCGCTGTTCCTGCGCGGCATGGCCGGCTCGCGGATCCCGGTGGTGGTGTCGCACGGCGAGGGCCGGGCGGAATTCAGCGACGAAACCGCCCGCGCCGCTGCCCGCGTGGCGCTGCGCTATGTCGACGGCGACGGTCGCCCGGCAACGGCCTATCCCGCCAATCCCAACGGCTCGGATTCCGCCATCGCCGGCCTGACCAGCGACGACGGACGGGTGACGCTGCTGATGCCGCACCCGGAGCGCACCCTGGCCACGGCCAACTTCAGCTGGGCGCCGGCCGGTTGGCCGGAGGCTTCGCCCTGGCTCAGGATGTTCCGGAACGCGCGGGTTTCCGTGGGCTGAGAGCCAGGGCAATCGGGCGTGTTGTGTGCAGGGGGAACTCGCGCACAACAGGCTCGTCGCAATCGCATGACTGCCTGCGCGGTGGCGCGGCCGTTTCTGATCAGTTGCCGATGTCTTCCTTGTAGTCCTGCTCCACGGTCTTGATGCCGACACCCGGGGGCAGGCTGCAGCTGAAAGCAGGATTAGCGAAGTCAATGCCGCGTTCGCTCGCCGACCATGTCAAGGTTACGTGGTCAATGTTGGCGGGCATGCTCACCGACCTTGTCAGATAAATTGGATACAGCAAGTAGCGGCCGCCATCTACAAGGGTGCATGAGACGGGCGCTGCGACGGCGGAGTTATTGATCAGGGTCACCCTGAGGGACGAAAAGTGGGGCGCAGCAAGCCCCACCCCTTCGAGACCGCAGGTGATGAACGTTCTCGTGTCGCCTTCGTTCTGCACTGCCAACGGACGCTTGCGCACGACCGCGTCGAACACCGGCAACGCACTCTGGCAGGCCGCAGCCGCCATCACCACCCGGCTGCGGTCGATGGTGTCGGCGGATGCGGTGCCCGCAGTCGTCGCTACGAGCGTGGCCAGAGCGGCCAGGGTGACATTTTTCAACATGTGATTGCGCGACAACCCCGACTGCGCCGATGCCGAGCGCGACACCGCGCTGCACTTCGATGCGCCGGGCCTGCAGCCCGATCTCGGCGCCGACGCCGCCGCCGGCCTGACCAGCGACGACGGCCGGGCCACGCTATCAGGGCGTCGCGGTCACGAGCCTTTGGCCCACCGCCTTGATGCCGGTGCCCGGGGGCAGCGAGCAGCTGATCGCCGGGTAGATGAAGTTGTCGCCCTCGTTGTCGACGCTCGTCCACGCCGCTTCCGTCATCGGCGTGTTGGCGCCCAGCAGCACCGTTTTCGGCATGTAGACCGGATTCGAAATGCTGTCGCGGCCGTCGACGAGGGTGCAGTTCACCGTGGCCTCGCTGCTGGAATTGTTGACGAAGCCGATGAACACACGGGTGGTGACCTGCTCCGCGTTGAACCTCCCTTCCAGGCCGCAGGTGACAAACGTGATGCTGGTGCCTTCGTTCTGCACCGCCAACGGGCGCTTGCGTACCACGCCATCAAAGACCGGGAGCGCGGTCTGGCACGCGCCTGCAGCCAGGGTCACGCGCGAATCGGAGGGCGTGCCGGCGTTGGCCGCGGCGGGGAGGGCCAGCGTGAGGGCGAGGATGAGCGCTGTTTTTGCCATGTCGTGTCTCGTTGTGATGGTGGTGCGTGCACAACGCACGCATCTCCAATGAACGACGCAGGAAGGCGATTGCGGACATCGTGGAGCCGCTCGCGGCGGCCGCTGCGTTCGCCGCGCACCGATTTGTCCAGGCATCACTTGCTAGTATCCGAGGCTGCGCGGCCGCCCCTCCATATACGATTGGCTGGCGGGCACGGATGCCGCGACACCCACTGCGATGGAACGGGGTACGGATTTGCCAGACGATTGCACGGAAGAGATCTGCGCCAGCGCGGTCGAGCTCGCGCCACTGCTGTATCCGGACCTGCGGCGGGCGGCGCGCGGCATCCGCGCCGGCTATCGCGGAGGGGGAACCCTGCAGACCACGGCGCTGATCCACGAGGCCTGGCTCAAGGTGCTGCGCGGGGGACCCTGGGAAAGCCGCAGGCATTTCCTCGCGGCGGCGGCCGTGGCCATGCGCCACGTGCTGGTCGACCAGGCGCGTGCGCGCTCACGCCAGCGCCGGGGCGGTGGCGTGGCGGCGGTCAGCCTGGACGAAGCCTTCCACTCGTTCGAGGTGGCAACGGACATCGCGGGGCCGGACGACGACGCCAGCATCGCGATCGGCGATGCCATCCGTGACCTGGAGCGGATCAGCCCGCGCCTGGCGCGGGTGGTCGAGTGCCGCTATTTCGCCGGCTATACCGAGGCGGAGACAGCCGAGATCCTCGGCGTCACCGAACGCACGGTGCGGCGTGACTGGGTCAAAGCCCGGGACTGGCTGCAGCACCAGCTGCGTGACTTCGGGGAGCAGCCTGCGCATGCGGAGCCGGCGACGGATTGACTCCGGGCGGCTCGCCATCGCGCCAACCTGCCTCGAGCCGATCCAGCTGCTCCAGCGCGCCGCTGCCCCCGGGACCCAGGGACGCCAGTATCCGACGGGCATCCGAGGCGGCTTGCGTGGCGCTGTCGCGCGCACCTGTCGAATAGTGGATTCGCGCCCGCGAGATGCCCAGCATCGCCGCCAGCAGGTGCTGCTCGCCGTGGGCATCGCGGATCAGGGGCAGGAGTTCGTCCAGCACGCCGTGGCCTTCGAGGGGGCTGCCGATACCTGCGAGCGCCTCGGCTAGGCCGAGTCCCGCGGCCAGCGACACCGGTGCCGCCGGCCCGCCGGCGTGGGCCTGGCCCATCTCGATCGCCTCGCGCAGGAGCGGGATCGCCTCCTGGTGGCGACCGAGCTGGCTGAGGGTCTTGCCCAGGTTGTTCAACAGGGCCGCAGTCGCGGTGGATGGCCCGTAGAGCTCCCGTCGCAGCTGCAGGGCCGCGCGCATGCTGGCCGCTGCCTGCTCGGAGCGCAGCAGGCGCGCCTCGACCGCAGCCAGGTTGTTGAGCGTGTTCAGCGCATCGGCGCTGCGCTCCTGGCCCAGAGCGGTCCACAGTGAGTTCGCCTGCTGGAACCGGTCGCTGGCCTGTTCCAGCTGGCCGGCCTGGAAATACGTGATGCCGAGGTTGTTGATCAGCACTGCGGTGTCGCGATGCGTTCGCCCGGAGAGCGCGATCCGCTGCTCGAGCGCCTGTTCAAGCGTTGCCAGCGCGCGCGGGAAGTCGCCGTCCGCGCGTTCCAGCTGTGACTGGATCAGGCGGCTGTCGAGCAACTCGGACTGATAGCGCCGGGGTTCGCCGGACCAGAATGCCTGCGCCTGGCGCAGGAGGTCCCAGGCTTCCTCGATCCGGCTTTCGCGATAGTTCACCTGCGCCAGGTCGTGCTGCGCCATCGCCCGCACGTCCGCGGGGATCCGGTTGCCCCGCTGGACCAGTCGCTCGAGCAGTGGCCGGGCGCCGGTATAGTCGTTGAGCTGGAAGAACAGTTCGGAAAGCGCGATGGAGATGTCGGCGTGGGCTTCGGGGTCGTTGGCGAACTGTTCGTCGACCTCGTCCGCGGCACGGGCAAGCACGTCGCGCGCGGTCATGTCGTCGTTGCCCTGCAGCTCGCCGGCGGACCGGAACATCAGCATCAGGTACTGGCGCACGGCGTCGTTGCGGACCACCTCGCGCCGGGCATGGTCTCGCTCCATGGCGGCTTCGCGCCCCTGCACGATCACGCCGCCAAGGCCCAGGAGCAGGCTGGCGGCGGCAACGCCGGCCAGTGCGGTGGCCAGCCTGTGGCGACGCACGGTGCGCACCACGACGTAGGCAAGCGTCGGTTTGCGCGCCCTGATCGGGCGTTGCTGAAGATGCGCCTTCAGGTCGTACGCGAGCTCGTCGGTGTTGCGGTAGCGCTTGCCGGGCTCGGGCTGCAGCGCCTTCAGCACGATGGTGTCCAGGTCCCCGCGCACCGCGCGCGCGGCCGCTCCGCGCAGCCGGCTGCTCGGCCGCGGGGTGTCCTGCACCCACAGCCGCTCCAGCGCGCGCATCAAGGGCAGGCCCCCGAGCTGCCACGGCCGCTCGCCGGTCAGCAGTTCGAACATGATCACGCCGAGTGCGAACACGTCGGTGGCGGTGGAGATCGTGCCGCCGTCGAGTTGCTCCGGCGCGCAGTAGTCCGGCGAGGCGCGGATCACCTGGGTGGCGTCGTCGTCGACGCCGGACAAGTGCTTCGCGATGCCGAAATCGAGCAGGCGCAGGCGTCCGTCGGCCGACACCAGCATGTTCCCGGGCTTCAGGTCGCGATGCACCACCAGGTGCCGGTGCGCATGCCCGACCGCATCGCAGGCCTGCAGCACCAGCCCCAGGCGCTCGCGCAGCGGCAGGTGGCGTGCGTAGTCGGTCACCGGCTGGCCGTCGACGTATTCCATGACGGCATACGGCGTGCCCTGGTACTCGCTGCCGTCCAGAAGGCGCGCGATCGAAGGATGCTCGAGGCGGGCGAGGATGCGACGCTCGGCGGCGAACCGGGTGCGGTCCTCCTCCGACTCCATGCGCAGCAGGAGCTTCAGCGCAGCGCGCTGCTCGAAATCCGCGTCCACCCGCTGCGCGAGGTAGACCTCGCCCATTCCGCCGCGGCCAATCAGGCGTTCCACGCGCCAGTTGTCGACCAGGGTCCCGGGCTGCAGGCGCGGCTGCAAGGCCGGGGCCGGGCCCGGCGCGGTGACGTCGCGGGTCTGGCTCGCCTGCAGCAGGCGCTCTACTTCGGCGCGGATGCCGGCATCCGCTTCAAGCGACGCCAGCAGCGCCGGCTGCTCCCCGGCCGATGCATCGACGACCTCGTCGAACAGCTTCCACGTCCGCTTCCAGCGTGCTGCATCCATGTGCTCCCGCTCCTCGCCTGTGCGACCGGCGCCGGATATTCACAGCCGGCGCCGGTACTCCCCTTGGTCGATGGTATCCGAAGCGATTGCAACCGGCCGCCCCGCCCCGCCCCCGGCCACGGCCGCGGCATATTCCAGCTGCGGAGATGCGCTGCTTGCAGGCTTACTGCCCGATGTTCTCGACGAACATCTGCCGGACGTGCCGGATTCCATCTCCTGGAGACAGCGCACAGCTGATCGCGGCCGATGCGTACGCCGCTCCGCCGTTATGGATGGCACTGGTCCACCTGATGTGGTTTTCATAACCCTCCAACATCGACGTGGATCCCGCCTGGTACCCGAGCGCCGAGATTCCGCCGTTGGTGCTGGCCCGCCACGACACCAGCGTGCAGCTCCTCGTCACGGCGCTGGGGTTCATGAACACGAGTTCGATCACATTGGTCCTTCCGGCGCTGTGCCCGGTCAGTGCGCAGGTGACAAAAGCGGTGCCGGACGACTCGTTGACAAGGCCCAGCGGCCTGACGCGGATCCTCCCGTCGTAGGCGGGCAGGGCGGGCCGACAGATGTCGGCGGCCGGACGTTGCTCGTCGCGGGTGACATCTGCCGCATGGGAATCCAGTGGAAAGGCGACGCTGGTGATCAATGCAAGAGATGCGATGGCCTGGAACTTCATTGGTGATTGCCTCCGTGGTTGACGGAGGTAGATCGCAGGAGGCGTTGGTGAACCGCCACATGCGCATGGCATGGCATGGCCTGCTGCCGGACACCGGTGGTGGCCTGTCGCGCCGCCTCCCGCCTGCTAAAGTCCCGCCACCCACACAGGCCCTGCAGACGCAGCATGAATACCGTGAGCGCCCACGCCACCCTGGAAACCACGGCCGACGAACGCATCGTCGCTGCCCTGCTCGAGAAGGGCCGGGTGAAAGACGCCGACCTCGGCCGCGCGCGGCGCCTGCAGGAGGAAACCGGCGGCAGCCTGCTGTCGCTGCTCGGGCGCCTGGGCCTGGTGTCCGAGCGCGACCACGCCGAGGCCTGCGCCCAGGTCATGGACCTGCCGCTTGCCAGCGTCAAGGACCTGCCGGAGATGCCGCCCGAGGGCACGCCGCTGACCGCGCGCTTCATGACCCAGTTCCACGTCGTGCCGGTGGGCGAGGGCGATGGGGTCATCGATGTGCTTGCCGCCGATCCGCAGGACCCCTATGCACTCGACGCCGTGCGCCTGGCCACGGGCAAGGCGGTGCGCGTCAGCGTGGCGCTGCGTTCGGAAATAGCGGGGCTGGTCGAGCGCTGGCACGGCCAGGGCCGCAGCGCGATGGGTGCGATCGTCGAAAGCGCGGAAGGCGACGGCGGCGACATGGACGACGTCGAGCACCTGCGCGACCTCGCCTCGGAAGCCCCGGTGATCCGGCTGGTGAACCTGGTGATCCAGCGCGCGGTCGAGCTGCGCGCCTCCGATATCCACGTCGAACCGTTCGAGAACCGGCTGAAGGTCCGCTACCGCGTCGACGGCGTGCTGGAGGAGGGCGAAAGCCCGCCGACCAACCTCACCGCGGCGGTGATCAGCCGCATCAAGATCATGGCCAAGCTCAACATCGCCGAGCGCCGCCTGCCGCAGGATGGCCGCATCATGCTGCGCGTGCAGGGCAAGGAGCTCGACCTGCGCGTCAGCACCGTGCCCACCGCGCACGGCGAAAGCGTGGTGATGCGCCTGCTCGACCGCGAGACGGTGGTGTTCGACTTCCACAAGCTCGGCTTCACCGACAACTTCCTGCCGCAGTTCGAGGCCGTGCTGCAGCAGCCGCACGGCATCCTGCTGGTCACCGGCCCCACCGGCTCCGGCAAGACCACCACGCTGTACACCGCGCTGTCGAAGCTCAACACCGCCGACGTCAAGATCATCACCGTCGAGGATCCGGTCGAGTACCAGATCGAGGGCATCAACCAGATCCAGGCCAAGCCGCAGATCGGCCTGGATTTCTCGCACGCGCTGCGCTCGATCGTGCGCCAGGATCCCGACATCATCATGATCGGCGAGATGCGCGACCTCGAGACCGCGCGCATCGCCATCCAGTCGGCGCTGACCGGCCACCTGGTGCTCAGCACGCTGCATACCAACAACGCCGCCGGCGGCATCACCCGCATGCTCGACATGGGGGTGGAGGACTACCTGCTCACCTCGACCATCAACGGCATCCTCGCCCAGCGCCTGGTGCGCCGCCTGGAGCCGACGCACGCGGAGCGCTACCCGGCATCGCCCGAGGAGATCGAGAAGTTCGCGCTGCGCAAGTACCAGCCCGAGGGCGACATCTTCCTGTACCGCCCGCGCGGCTCGGCCATCGCGCCCACCGGCTATCTCGGCCGCACCACGATCATGGAGTTCCTGGTGATGAACGACGCGCTGCGCCGCGCGGTGATGCGCCATGCCGGCATGGGCGAGATCGAGCAGCTCGCCCGCGAAGCGGGCATGCGCACGATGTACGAGGACGGCATCATCAAGGCGATGGCCGGCATGACCACCATCGAGGAAGTGCTGCGGGTGACCGAGGACGCCTGAGCCGCCGCCCATGCCGGGATGAATCCATGATAGACAGGATGCGGCGGAGCCGGCGCGCCATTCTTCTCGCCGGCAACAGGGGGAATTGGATGAAGTTCTTGACGAAGTCGTTGCTGTGTTCGGCCGTCCTGGCCGCGGGCGTCGCCCAGGCCGGAGTGCCGGCGGTCGAGCGCACCCAGTATTTCAACGCCGCGGCGCATTGCCAGGCGTCGCTGTCGAAATTCGATGACGCACTGCGCAAGCGCCCGCTTGCGGTGCAGAACGAGGGCACGACCAGTGTCTTCGTGACCTGCGCGATCCCCACCCAGGGCCAGGTCCAAGGTCTCGAGGTCTATGTCTCGAGCCAGGACGGCAGTGACGCACCGGTTGCCTGCACGGCGGTGACTGGCTGGCACGGCGGGACCAACTACTACGCGACGAAGGTCACCGATACCGCCTACGGCTATGGCGGGTTCTTCTGGAATGCGTCGGACTTCGTCGAAGGGGCCACCGAGTTCCCGACCAGCTTCCTCGCGATGTCATGCAAGCTTGCACCGGGCACTGGCCTCAACGATTTCTGGCTTCATTACTCCGAAACCGTCGGCTGAACCCGGCTGCCGCCGCGCCGCTGCCCATCCGGCGGCGGCGCGTCACGCGACGCCTTGCCCTTCCGCCGCGCCCAGCACCGCCGCGACCTGCGGTAACGTGTCGGCCCCGTGTCCGAATGTCCGCCCCGCCGATGCCGCTCTACCGCTACAAAGCACTGAACACCCGCGGCGAGACCCTGGACGGCCAGATGGAGGCCGCCAGCGACGCCGAGGTGGTGCTGCGCCTGCAGGAGCAGGGCCACCTGCCGGTCGAAGCCCGGCTGGCCAGTGAAGGCGGCGGCGAGGGTTCGCTCAGGTCGCTGTTCAAGCCCAAGCCGTTCTCGGGCGAACGCCTGGTGCAGTTCACCCAGCAGCTGGCGACGCTGCTCGGCGCCGGCCAGCCGCTGGATCGCGCGCTGACCATCCTGCTCGACCTGCCCGAGGACGAAGGCGCCAAGCGCACCATCAGCGACGTCCGCGACCAGGTGCGCGGCGGCACGGCGCTGTCGACCGCGCTCGAGCGCCAGCACGGCAGCTTCTCGCGCCTGTACATCAACATGGTCCGCGCCGGCGAGGCCGGCGGCACCCTGCAGGACACGCTGCAGCGCCTGGCGGACTATCTGGAGCGCTCGCGTTCGCTGCGCGGCCGGGTGATGAACGCGCTGATCTACCCGGCGATCCTGATCCTGATGGTTGGCCTGGCGCTGCTGTTCCTGCTTGGCTACGTGGTGCCCCAGTTCGGCGTGATGTACGAAAGCCTGGATGCGGAGCTCCCGTTCTTCACGAAAATCGTCCTCGGCCTGGGCGAACTGGTGCGCGACTGGTGGATCGTGCTGCTGGCGGTGCCGGCGCTGGCAGCGCTGTGGTTCGACCGCCGCCTGCGCGACCCGGCGTTCCGCGCCCGCTTCGATGAATGGCTGCTTGGACTCAAGTTCGTCGGCGGCCTGGTGGCCCGGATCGAGACCGCGCGGCTGATGCGCACCCTGGGCACCCTGCTGAAGAACGGCGTGCCGCTGATAGCGGCCCTGGGCATCGGCCGCAATGTCCTCGGCAACCGCGCGCTCGCAGCCGACGTCGAAGCAGCGGGCGAGGAGGTCAAGAACGGCGTCGCGCTGTCCACGGCGCTGGCCCGGGGCAAGCGTTTCCCGCGGCTGGCGCTGCAGATGGTGCAGGTTGGCGAGGAATCGGGCGCGCTGGACACGATGCTGCTCAAGACCGCTGACACCTTCGAGGCCGAAACCGGCCAGGCGCTGGACCGCATGCTCGCCGCGCTGGTCCCGGTGATCACCCTGCTGCTGGCGGTGGTGGTCATGGTGGTGATCCTGGCGGTCCTGGTACCGATCTACGACCTCACCAATGTCATAGGCTAGCCGCCTGCCCGGCCGCGGGCACCCGACTCCCTTCATCAATACAGGCAGGTTCCATGCACAAGCGACCCTTCACCGTTTCCCCCCGCCGGTCCCAGGGCGGCTTCAGCCTCATCGAGATCATCGTCGTGGTGATGCTCATGGGCGGCATCGTCGCGTTCGCGGCCTCGCGCATCATGGGCGGTGGCGATCGGGCCAAGGTCCGCCTGGCCGAAGCGCAGGTGCAGACCATGGCCGAGAAGATCAACCAGTTCGAGATGGACACCGGCAGCCTGCCCAACGCCCTGTCGGAGCTGGTCAATTCGCCCGGCGGCACGGCGGGCTGGCTTGGGCCCTATGCCAAGGCCTCGGAGCTCAACGATCCCTGGAACACGCCCTTCGAATACCGCGTGCCCGGCGATGCCGGCGCCTTCGACATCGTCAGCTATGGCGCCGACCGCAAGCCGGGTGGCGAAAGCGTGGACGCGGACATCCGCTACGAATAGGGAGTCGCGGCAATGAACGCCGGGTGCGGCGGTGCGGGCGGCTGCGGCGGCTTCTCACTGCTCGAACTGCTGCTGGTCATGGTGCTGATTGCCGCCACCGGCGTGCTGGCCGCGGGCGTGGTCGGCGGCGGCTTCGCGCGCATGGAGCTGCGCAGCCAGACCCGCGAGGTCGCCACCCAGCTGCGCTTCACCCGCGCCCGCGCGCTCGATACCGGCGTGCCCCAGACCTTCAGCATCGATCCCGGCGGGCATCTGTGGCAGGCCGCGGATGGACGCAGCGGCGAGGTGCCGGCGTCGCTTGGCATCCACTTCACTGGTGCCCGCGAGCTGCAGCCGGCGGACGGCGTCGGCGCGATCATGTTCTTCGGCGACGGCGCGTCCACCGGCGGGCGCGTGCAGCTGAGCCGCGACGAGGCCGCGTTCGACATCGACGTGGCCTGGCTGACCGGTGAAGTGACCGTGCACCGGGCCGAGCCGCGATGATCCGGCAGCGGCAACGCGGATACACGCTGCTGGAAGTGCTGGTGGCCTTCGTGGTGCTGGCGCTGGCGCTGACCTTCCTGCTGGGCACGCTGTCCGGCGGCACGCGCCAGGTGCGCTGGTCGGCGGACGCAGGGCGGGCGGCGCTGCACGCGCAATCCCTGCTGGCCGATATCGGCGTTGGCGAGGCGCTGCGGCCCGGGCGCGATGAAGGTGATCTCGAGGACGGCCGCTACCGCTGGCAGCTCGAGGTCGCGCCCTGGGTCGATCCGCTGCGTCCGGGCGGTGCGCCCCGGGATCCGTTCGCCGCACAGCTCATGCAGCTGCGCCTGGAGCTTGCATGGGGCGACGGCACGCGCGCGCAGCGGCTGGTGGTCGACTCCTTGCGCCTGGTGCAGCCAGAGCCGG
Organism: Luteimonas sp. MJ250; assembly: GCF_039548455.1. Classification (NCBI taxonomy): domain Bacteria; kingdom Pseudomonadati; phylum Pseudomonadota; class Gammaproteobacteria; order Lysobacterales; family Lysobacteraceae; genus Luteimonas; species Luteimonas sp. MJ250. Next base: position 544,054 of record NZ_JBCLVB010000011.1, read on the forward strand.
GGACGGAGCCATGAGCCGCACCCGGGCCGCCGGCTTCACCCTGATCGAGGTCCTGCTGGCCACGGCGCTGCTGGCCAGCGGCCTGGCGCTGGGCTTCGCGACCCTGCGCGCGGCCACGGCCACCGTCGAACGTGGCGAAGCCATGGCCGCCCGCAGCGAGCGCATGCGTGCGGTTGAAGGTTTCCTGCGCCGGCGCCTTGCCGCGGCGCAGGCCATCGCCTTCGGCCAGGATCCCGACAACGGTGGCGCGCTGCGCTTCATCGGCGAACCTGACCGCATCCGCTTCGTCGCCGACCTGCCCAGCTACCTCGGCCGCGGCGGTCCGCACCTGCATGACATCGCCGTGTACGGCCAGGGCGATGACACCGCCCTGGCCGTGTCCTTCGCCATGGTGCTGGCCGGTGAAACCATCGAAGAGGACCGGCCGCGCGAGCCGGAGCCGCTGGTCGAGGGCCTGACCGGGCTGCGCATCCTCTACCGCGGGCTTGATGACGAGAACGGCCTGACCGACTGGCTGGATGCTTGGGAATCCAGCGAAACGCTGCCGCTGCAGGTGTCGATCGAGATCGAGAGCGCGGGCGGCGGTGCCTGGCCGCCGCTGGTGGTCGCGCTGCCGCAGGCCGGAACCACACCGCACATGGGCAGCGGGCGCTCGCGCCTGGGGCCCGCGCAACGGCCTGCCCAGCGGCCCCTACAACGACCTGGCCCGCGGCCCGGACGGGGCGATGGCAACGGCCGGTCCCGCGTGCGCGACCGGTTCCCGGGGAGGCGCTGATGTCGACGCAGCGGGGTGCGGCCCTGATCCTGGTGATGTGGCTGGTGGCGCTCTTGACCGCGCTGATCGGCGCCTATGCGGCGACCGCGCGCATCGAGTACATGCAGGGGCGCGGCCTGCACGGCGCGGTTGCCGCCGAATCCGCTGCGCGCGCTGGCCTGGAGTACGCGCTTGTCCGGGTGCAGGCGCAGGAGCCCGACTATGCCTGGATGCCCGACGGCCGCCCGTATCGCTGGAACTTCGGCGCGGCGACGGTCGAGGTCCGGATCGTGGACGAGTCGGGCAAGGTCGATCTCAACGCCGCGGACGTGGGCCTGCTGTCGGCGCTGCTCCGTGCGGTCGGCGCCGGGCAGGATCGGGCCGATGCGGTCGCGGCCGCGATCGTCGACTGGCGCGACGCCGACGATCTCACCCAGCCGATGGGCGGCGCCGAGGCTCCGCAATACGCACAGGCCGAGCGGCCTTACGGTGCCAAGAACGCGCCCTTCGAAACCGTGCCCGAGCTCGAGCAGGTGCTCGGCATGGACCGCGGCCTGTTCGAAGCCGTCGCACCGCACCTCACCGTGTTCAGCGGCCTGCCGCAGCCCGACCAGCGCTTTGCCGGCGGCGCCGTGCTGCAGGCGATTGGCGTCGACCCGCAGGCGATCCTGATGCAGCGCGACGCGGACGATGCATCAGCGCCCGATCTCGTGGGCGGCGGCAGCGGCACGTATAGTATCGACAGCCGCGCCCGGCTCGCCGATGGTCGCCAGGCCGTGCTGCGCGCCGTGGTTCGCGCAGGAGGGGGCGGATTGCCGGGTTCGGCGTACGTCCCGCTGCAATGGGAAGAGGGAGCCACGCCGCGCTGATGGCCGTCGCAAACGACACCGCTGCTGTAACACCGCGTCGCCGGGCGCTCGGACGCCTGGGTGGCTCGCTGCGCCCGCGCGCTGCCGGTTTCTGGCGCTGGTGGACGCAGGCGCTCGCCACCTGGCTGCCGCTGCGCCTGCGCGAGCTGTTCGGGCTCGCGCGCGAGCGCCTGCTGCTGCATGTGACTGCCGACGGCCTGCGCGTAGCCATCGACGGCGGCGCCGGGGCGCGAACGCTGGGCGACCTGCCGCCGCTGCCGGAAGGCGTCGACGACCCGCTGGCCTCGCTGCTGGCACAGCGCGTGGCCAAGCTGCCGCGCTGGCTGCTGCTGCCCGAAGCCGCCGCGCTGCGCCGGCGCATGCCGCTGCCGGCGGCGGCCAGTGCGCGCCTGCACGAGGTCCTCGGCTTCGAGATCGAGCGCCAGACGCCATTCCCCGCCGCCGAGGTCGAGTACGACGCGCGCCTGGTGGGCCATCGTGCCGACGGCCAGGTCGAAGCCGAACTCGTGGTGGTCCCGCGGCAGGCGCTCGAGGCGCGGCTGGCCGCGCTCGGGCCGCTGGCCACCACCCTGACCGGCGTCGACGTGGATGCCGGCGACGGCTCGGGCCTGGGCGTGAACCTCTTGCCCGGCGCGCGCCGCCACCGCCGCACAGACCCGTGGATGAGCTGGAACCTGGCCTTGGGCCTGGTGGCCGTGGTCGCCACCGCCGCCGCGCTGTGGCAGGTCCTGGACAACCGCCGCGCCGCGGCCGACGCCCTCGAAGCCGAAGTCGCGCAGGCCGCGACCCGGGCCCGCGGCGCCTCCACCCAGCGACAGGCCCTGGTCGACCTGGTCGAAGGCATGGCCTTCCTGCAGGCCACCCGCGCCGCGCGCCCGACCACGGTGGAAGTGATGGACGAACTGTCGCGGCGCCTGCCGGACTCCACCTATCTTGAAAAGCTGTCCATCGAGGACACGCGGATCCTGCTGATCGGCCTGAGCAACGAGGCGCCCTCGCTGGTGCAGCGGCTGGAAGGTTCGCCGCTGTGGCGTTCGCCGGCGCTGGCCGGGGCGCTGCAGCCGGATCCACGCAGCGGCCGCGACCGCTTCACCCTGACCGCCGAACTGGTGGTGGCCCCGGCCGCGGCCGCGCAGAACCCGGAGCCCGCGCGTGCGCGAAGCAATCCCTGACCGCGACCGCTGGCTGGCGCTGGCAGTCCTTGCCGGCGTGCTTGCCGTGGCCTACCTGGTGCTGGTGCACCCGTGGTGGACGGCGCCGATGCTCGACGTCGGCGAGCGCATCGAAAGCCTGCAGCAGCGGGACCTGCGCGTGCGCATGGAGCTCGCACAGGCCCCGCACGTGCAGGAGCGGATGGCCGAAGTGCAGGAGATCGCCGCGCGCGTGCCCGGATTCATGGCCGAAGGCAGCACGGAGCTCGCCACCGCCGCGCTGATCGCGCGCCTGGAAACCGCCGTGCTCGAGGCCAGCCCGGGCAACCGCAGCTGCGCCATCCGCAACCGCTCGCCGATGACCGAGCCGCGCCAGGGCCGCTTCCCGCGCGCGGTGGTCCAGGTGCGCCTGCACTGCGGCAATCCCGAGCTCGCGGCGGTGCTGCACTCGCTGGAGGGCGGCTCGCCGCGGCTGTTCGTCGACAACCTCAACGTGCTGGCTCCGCGCCAGGTCTTCGGGCGCACCGGCAACGGCGCCCAGGGCGCAGGGCTGGACATCACCTTCGACCTGTATGGCTACCTGCGGCCGGCGCCCGTCGCCCCGGGCCAGGGAGGCAATGATGCGCGCTGAGGTCCCGGGCGCGCGCACCTGGGTGCTCGGCGCCGTGGCGCTGTGGGCGCTCGCGACCTGGACGCTGGGCCTGTTCGGGCTCGGCGGGCGCGTCGACCGCCTGCCGCCGGATCCCGAACTGGTGCAGGCCCTGCCCGCGGCCGTCCAGCCCGGCGATGAGCGCCTGGGTCCGCTGGCGCAGTACGCCGAGCTGGGTGACCGGCCGATGTTCACCACCGACCGCCGGCCGCAGCCTTTCTTCATCAATCCGCAGGGGGAGGAAGCGCCGGCGGAGTTCGAGTACGTGCTGACCAGCATCCTGCTCACACCGGGGCTCGGGGTGGCGATCGTGCAGCCCGCCGAGGGCGGCGAATCGCTGCGGCTCAAGGTGGGCGAAAGCGCGGCGGGGGCGCCGGGCTGGCAGCTGGCCTCGCTGACGCCGCGCAGTGCCGTCTTCGATGGCCCCGAGGGCCAGCGCACGCTGGAGCTGCGGGTGTTCGACGGCGTTGGCGGCGAGGCCCCGACGGCGATGTCGACCCCGCCCGCCGCCGGCGATGCTCCGGCCCGTGGACGCACGGCCAGCGACGAGGGTGGCAATGGCGGGGCCGGCAACCGCCCGGTGGTGGTGACGACCTCGAGCTCGCCTGCGCCAACCGAAGTCGAAGTGCCGGCACCCGGCCAGCCGGCGCCGGACGCCGAAGTCGCCGCCGAGACCTCTCCGGAAGACCAGGTCAATGCCATCCGCCAGCGCATCGAGGCGCGCCGCGCGCGCCAGCGCGAGCAGGCCCAGCAGGAAGCAGAAAGCCAGTGACCGGCCCGAATCCCTAGAATGCCCAAGATGACCCTGACCAAGACCCTCAAGCCGGCGCTTGCCGCACTCCTTGCCACCCTGCTGGCCGCCTGCGCTTCGGCGCCGGTGCCCGACGTGCGCCGCGAGGCGCGCATGCCGGCCCCGGTGATCCAGGTCGACGGGGTCCCGCGTGACGCGGGTGCAGCCCTTGGCGGCGACGGCATCGCCGAGCAGGCGCTCCCCGACGGCCCGCGGGCGCAGAAGCACCGCGGCGACGGCCGGGTCATCAATGAATCGCTGGCCGCCTCGCCGCCGCCCAACCTCGCCGGCACCTCCGGCGATGCCACCTTCAACTTCGAAGGCGAGTCGCTGCACGCCGTGGTCAAGGTGATCCTGGGCGACATGCTCGGCCAGAACTACGTGATCGCACCGGGCGTGCAGGGCACCGTGACCCTGGCCACGCCGAAGACCGTCAGCCCGGCGCAGGCGCTCAGCCTGCTGGAGATGGTGCTGGGCTGGAACAACGCCCGCATGATCTATGCCGACGGCCGCTACAACATCGTGCCCGCCGAAGGCGCGGTCGCCAGCGGCGCGGTCGCGGCGCGCACCGGCACCGCCACCGGCGCGCGCGGCTTCGAAACCCGCGTGGTGCCGCTGCAGTACATCTCCGCGGTGGAAATGGAGAAGGTGCTGCAGCCGTATGCGCGCGCCAACGCCATCGTCGGCGTCGATGCCGGCCGCAACGTCATCACCGTCGCCGGCTCGCGCCAGGAGCTGGAAAATTACCTGCGCACGATCCAGATCTTCGACGTCGACTGGCTGTCGGGCATGTCGGTGGGCGTGTTTCCACTGGTTGCCGGACGTGCGCCGCAGGTGGTCGCGGACCTTGAAAAGGTCTTCGGCGCGGAAAGCAGTTCGCCGGTGGCGGGGATGTTCCGCTTCATGCCGCTGGAAGGCGCCAATGCCGTGCTGGTGATCACCTCGCAGCCGGCCTACCTCGACCAGATCGAACAGTGGATCAACCGCATCGACGGCGCCGGCGGCGGCGTGCAGCTGTTTTCCTACGAGCTGAAGTACGTGACCGCCAAGGACCTGGCAGACCGTCTGTCGGAGGTCTACGGCAGCGGCGGCGGCGGGCGCTCCGGCGGCGGTGGCCGCGGCGGCGCATCGCTGATGCCGGGCCTTGAGTCCACGGAAATCGACGACGGTGGCATGGACGGTGGGGTGTCCAGCGCAAGCCTTGGCCGCGATGGTAGTAGCAGTGGCGGCGGCGGTCTCGGCGGCGGCACGCTGTCGCTGGGTGAACGCCAGGGCGGCAATGCCTCGGTCACCCTCGAGGTCGACGGCAGCGAAGTGGGCGTGTCCGCGGTCGACGAGAGCAACACGCTGCTGGTGCGCTCCACCGGCCAGGCCTGGCGCTCGATCCGCGAGGTCATCGACCGTCTGGACGTGATGCCGCTGCAGGTCCATATCGAGGCGCAGGTGGTCAAGGTGACCCTGTCCGGCGGCCTGGAATACGGCGTGAGCTGGTTCCTTGAAAAAGGCATGACCGACAACGGCATCGGTCCCTTCCCGGCCCCGGCCGCGGGCGGCCCCAGCGGCTGGAGCACGCTCGGTGCCGCGCTCGGTACCGTGGCGAACCCGGGCGCGGTCTGGACCCTGGTCAAGAACGATGCCGCCGCGGTCATCCGCGCGCTGGACCAGGTCTCGGACGTGCAGATGCTGCAGACCCCGTCGGTGCTGGTGCGCAACAACTACGAGGCGACGCTCAACGTCGGCGACAGGATTCCGATCACGTCGGTGTCCTACAACCCCGGCTTTGGCGGTGGCGACACCGTAGGGCAGGTGCAGTACCTCGACACCGGCACCATCCTCAAGGTGCGGCCGCGCGTGACCCGCGACGGCACCGTGTTCCTGGACATCGTGCAGGAAGTCAGCGCGCCGACCGACACCGATGCCAACGGCAACCGCACCATCAACACCAACCGGCTCAAGACCAATGCGGTGGTGCAGAGCGGCGATACGGTGTTCCTGGCCGGCCTGATCACCGACGGCGTGACCCGGGGCGCCTCCGGCATTCCGGGCCTGAGCCGGATCCCGGTGATCGGCGGACTGTTCGGGTCGCAGAATTCGCGTACCGAGCGCAGCGAGATCGTGGTGCTGCTGACGCCGACCCTGGTTCGCGACGGCAACGACGCCCGCAACCTGACCGACGAATACGGCCGCCGCTTCCGCGCGCTGGAGCCGCTGCACCGGACCACCGACTGAGCATGGCCGGCGGGCGGGGCGCCGGCGTGCCCGGACCGCGGAGCGAAGCCGCGGGCGAGCTTCCCATCGTGCTGCTCCCGGTCGCGGTTGATGACCACGTGCTCGATGCCTGCCTGGCGGCGCTCGACGCCGGCACGCCAGCGGGCACGCGGGTCTGGTTGGCCGACGATGCCCAGGCCGGTCCCCGGGGGCTCGCGATCATCGAGCGCTGGCTGCAACGCACGCCGCTGCGCGCCGAGTACACCCGGCGCCAGCGGCGCCTGGGCGAAGTCGCGCACCTGGACGAAGCCCTTGCCGCCTGCGGCGACGCCGACGTGATCGTGCTGGCCACCGATGCGCTGCCGGGTCCCGGCTGGGCAGCGCGGCTGGCAGCATGCGCCGCGCGCGACGGCGCCATCGCCACCGCCACGCCCTGGTGCAACGCCGGCGAGACCGCGGCCTGGCCGGACTGCGGCGAGGTCTCCGCACGGCCGGACGAGGTCGAACTCGCGCGCCTGGCGCGGGCCGCGGAACGCATGCCGTCGACCTGCCCGGAACTGCCCTCCGCGATCGACCATGCGGTTTTCATCCGCGGTCGTGCGCGTGCGAAGGCCGGTGGCCTGGACGCCGCCAGCTACGCCTCCTGGTATGCGGCCCTGATCGACCTGTCGCTGCGCATGGCCGGGCTGGGCTGGCGCAACGTGCTCTGCGAAACCGCCTTCGTCGCCCGCGGCGGCGAGGGCGGCCCGGGCGAAGGCGACCTGGATGCGCTGGCCGCGCGCTGGCCGGGTTGGCGGCCGCGGCTGGCGGAGTTCCTGATGCACGATCCAGTCGGCGACTGCCGCCGGGAGCTTGCGCACCGCCTCGATGGTCTTGAGCCGCCGTCGCAGCACGAGCTGTTCGCGCCGTGAGCGCGCCTGTTGCGGCCGTGGGTGCGCCGTCGGTCGCCGCCGTCGTCGTCAGCCACCAGAGTGCAAGCAGCATCGACGCCTGCCTGTCACGACTGCGCGCCGCTGGGAATATCGCCGAGATCCGCGTGGTCGACAACGCGTCCACCGACGGCACGCTGGCGGTGGTGCAGCGCCACGCCCTGGCCGACGCCCGCCTGCGCTTCATCGCCAACCCCGACAACCCCGGCTTCGCCGCCGCCTGCAACCAGGGCGCGGCCGACGGCACGGCGCCGTGGCTGGCCTTCGTCAATCCCGACTGCATGGTCGAGGCCGACACATTCGAGCGGATGCTGCGCCACGCGGGCGCGGCCGATGGCGAGTTGCTGCTGGGTGCGGATCTCGTCGACGAGGCCGGTGTGCGCGACGGCGCGGCGCGGCGCAACGACCCCGATTTCGCCGCCATGCTCCGCGGGCCGCTGCGCGCAGGTCGCGGCCGGCCGCTGGACGTGGAGGCCGATGACGACCGCGCGCTGCAGCCTGTGCAGGCGGTCTCCGGTGCGCTGATGCTGCTGCCGCGGGCGCTGTTCGATCGCATCGGCGGTTTCGATGCCGGCTACCGGCTGCACGCCGAGGACCTTGACCTGTGCCGCCGCGCCCGCGAGGCCGGCGCCGGGATCGCGGTGGCCAACGACGTGCGCGTGCTGCACCTGCGCGGCGTGTCCGCGCGCTCGCGGCCGTTCTTCGTCGAGTGGCACAAGCATCGCGGACTGTGGCGTTACTTCAGCCGCTTCGAGGCGCCCGCGCGCAGCCCGCTGCTGCGCGCAGGCGTGTGGGCGGCGGTCTGGATGCACTGGCTGGCGGGCCTTCCGCGCACGCTGCGCGAGTCGATGCGGGAAGATGCCGCATGATCACGTCGCTGCTCGATACCGATCTCTACAAGTTCACGATGATGCAGGCGGTGCTGCACCGCTATCCGGCGGCGCACGCCAGATACCGCTTCCGCTGCCGCACGCCCGGCGTCGACTTGGCGCGGCATATCGACGTGATCTCGGACGCCATCGACGCCCTGTGCGCGCTGCGCCTGTCCAACGACGAGCTCGATTACCTGCGCGGCCTGCGCTTCATCAAGCCCGACTTCGTCGACTTCCTCGGCCTGTTCCAGCTCGACCGCAAGCATGTGCGCCTGGAGCGTTCGGATGACGAGCCCGGCGGGATCTCGCTGACGCTGTCGGGACCCTGGCTGCACACCATCCTGTTCGAAGTGCCGCTGCTGGCGATCGTCAGCGAGGCCTGGATGGTCGGCGAGCACGGACCGGCCGACGAAGGCGAAGGCCTGCGCCGGCTGCAGGCCAAGGTCGACAGTCTCGACGCCGCAGTGGGATACGAAGACTGCCGGATCACCGATTTCGGCACCCGCCGCCGCTATTCGCGGAGCTGGCAGGGCCTGCTGGTGCCGCGCGTGGCCGGCCTGCTCGGGCCGAAGTTCGCCGGCACCAGCAACGTCGACATCGCCCGCCGCCACGGCCTGGTGCCGCAGGGCACGATGGCGCACGAATGGCTGCAGGCGCACCAGGCGCTGGGCGCGCGCCTGCGTGATTCGCAGACCGCCGCGTTCGAGGCCTGGGCGCAGGAGTACCGCGGCGACCTCGGCATCGCGCTGACCGACGTGATCGGAATGGACGCGTTCCTGCGCGATTTCGACCTCTTCTTCTGCAAGCTCTTCGACGGCATGCGCCACGACTCCGGCGATCCGGTGGAGTGGGGCGAGCGCATGCTCGCCCACCTCGAAGCGCTGCGGATCGATCCCCGCACCAAGACACTGGTCTTCAGCGACGGCCTGGACATGGAACAGGTGATGCGCCTGTACGCGCATTTCCGCGGCCGCTGCCGGATGTCGTTCGGCATCGGCACCAACCTCAGCAACGACACCGGCCCGAAGGCGCTGCAGATCGTGCTGAAGATGGTCGCCTGCAACGGCCAGCCGGTAGCCAAGCTGAGCGATTCGCCGGGCAAGACCATGGTCGACGACGAGGCTTACCTGCGCTACCTGCGGCAGGTGTTCGAAGTCCCGCAATCCCCGACCTGAGGCCATCCCGATCCACTGTGGGAGCACCCCGAGCCTGCCCTATGGGTTCAGCTCCCACAGGGGCGGGATTCAGCGCGGGGGAATCTCGACCCGCTGCTGCTCGACCATGCTGTCGCCTTCGGGGCTCACCACCACCACGCCCGGCTCGAGCGCACTGATCGTGGCGTTGCCGACGAGCTTCGTGCCCAGGGGAAAGTCCGCCACCGCCTTCCATGCGCCATCGACCTCGCGCAGGACGTAGCCGCTGCGGTCGTAGTAGTTCCCGCCGCCGCCGCAACCTTCCATCGTGTACAGCAGAAGCGACTCATCGCCTGGCTGGCCATCGAGGTCGAGCATGAACAAGCGTTCGCCCTCGGGGTAGGTGCCGCATTCGCGCTCCTCGCCGGTCGCGTCGACGAGGCGCCGGGCGGCATCACGCAGTTCCGGCGTGGCCGCGCGCCCTTCGTTGCGCACCTTTTCCAGGGCCGGGCCGCTGAAGTCGAAATACTGCGTGTCTTCGGCGTCGCTGCCGGCGGTCGCCACGACTTCGTCGGTCGCGGGCGCGGCGGCCGGCGTAGCGTCACCGGTACCTGCGATGAGCGCGGTGCCGGTCACCCTCGCCGATGGCTCCGGCGCGGCGGCAAGGGCCTCGGGTGAGGCGGTGTCCATGGACGTGGCAGGTGCGTTGGACTGGCCGCAGGCGCTGAGCACCAGGGCGAGGGCGACGGTCAGGGGCAGGCGTGTCATTGGCGTCCTTCCGGCTTCAGGGCGGCAGCCCCGTTGGCCAGCAGGATATCCATGCGGCGTGAGGCCGGCGGCAATCCCTTCTGCCACGGATCTACGCGGCCGGGCTCAGTCCGCGACGCGATGGCGGTTGAGCGTGTCGCGCAACTCACGCGCGGCGCGGGCGGCCGCGGCGGCGTAGTCGTCGCCAGAGGATGCATACAGGATCGCGCGCGACGAACTCACCATCAGCCCGGTGCCGTCCCCGGTGCGCGCGTTGCGCACCACCGCGCCCGCATCGCCTCCCTGCGCGCCGACGCCCGGCACCAGCAGCGGCATGTCGCCAACGACAGCGCGCACCTCGCGCAGTTGCTCCGGCCAGGTCGCACCCACCACCAGCGACACGTTGCCGTTGCCATTCCACTCGCGCGCCGCACGCTCGGCGACGGACTGATACAGCGGCCGCGAGGGGCCACCGGCACGGCCCTCCACCAGGAGGTCCTGCAGGTCCGCCGCGCCCGGGTTGGACGTGCGGCAGAGAATGATCACGCCGCGGTCGGCACGCTCGAGGAACGGTTGCAGCGAATCACCGCCGAGGTAGGGGTTCACCGTCACCGCATCGGCCGCGTAGCGATCAAACGCTTCCGACGCATAGTGCTGCGCCGTGGACCCGATATCGCCCCGCTTGGCATCCAGGATCACCGGGATGCCTGGATGCGCGGCATGCACATGGGCGATCAGCCGCTCCAGTGCATCCTCGGCACCGGGCGCCGCGAAGTGCGCGATCTGCGGCTTGAACGCGCAGGCGTACTCCGCCGTGGCATCCACGATGTCCCGGCAGAACCCGAATACCGAATCCGCATCCCCCGCGAACCGCGCCGGAAACCTCCCCGGCTCCGGATCCAGGCCGACACAGACCAGCGACCCGGACGTGTCCCAGCGGTGTCGCAGCTGCTGCATGAAGGTCATCGGGAATTCCTTTTTTGCCACGGCGAAGAGCGTTTTCTTACTTCAACGCCTTGAACCGAAGCCGCTTCGGACCGGCGTCGTCACCCATGCGGCGCTTCTTGTCTTCCTCGTATTCGCGATAGTTGCCCTGGAAGAACTCCACGTGCGAATCACCCTCGAACGCCAGGATGTGGGTCGCGATGCGGTCCAGGAACCAGCGGTCATGGCTGATCACGAAGGTGTTGCCCGGGAACTCCAGCAGCGCGTCTTCAAGCGCCCGCAGGGTCTCGATGTCGAGGTCATTGGACGGTTCGTCGAGCAGCAGCACGTTGCCGCCCTGCAGCAGGGTCTTGGCCATGTGCAGCCGGCCGCGCTCGCCGCCCGACAGCGTGCCGACCATCTTCTGCTGGTCCTGGCCCTTGAAGTTGAAGCGGCCGATATAGGCGCGCGACTGGATCTCGATGCCCTTGATGTTGAGGATGTCGGCGCCGCCGGAGATTTCCTGGAACACGTTGTGGTCGCCCGTCAGCGCATCGCGGCTCTGGTCGACGTAGGCGATGTCGACCGTCGGACCCATTTCGATCGAACCCGAGTCCGGCTTCTCCTGGCCGGTGATCATCTTGAACAGCGTCGACTTGCCGGCGCCGTTGGGACCGATGATGCCGATGATCGCGCCCGGCGGCACGATGAAGCTCAGGTCGTCGATCAGCAGGCGGTCGCCGAAGCGCTTGGAGACGTTCCTGAATTCCATCACCTTGCTGCCCAGGCGCTCGCCCGGCGGGATGAAGATCTCGTTGGTCTCCTGCCGCCGCTGGTAGTCGACCGACTGCAGCTCGTCGATGCGTGCCAGGCGCGCCTTGCCCTTGGAGCGGCCGCCCTTGGCATTGCTGCGGGCCCACTCGAGCTCCTTCTGGATCGCCTTCTGGCGGGCCTTCTCGGACGACTCCTCACGCTTGAGGCGGTCTTCCTTCTGCTCCAGCCACTGGGTGTAGTTGCCCTTCCACGGGATGCCACGGCCGCGGTCGAGCTCGAGGATCCACTCGGCGGCGTTGTCGAGGAAGTAGCGGTCATGGGTGACCGCCACCACGGTGCCGGTGTAGCGGGCAAGGAACTGCTCCAGCCACTCGACCGATTCGGCGTCCAGGTGGTTGGTGGGTTCGTCGAGCAGCAGCATGTCCGGCTTCTGCAGCAGCAGGCGGCACAGCGCGACGCGGCGCTTCTCGCCGCCGGACAGGTTGCCGATCACCGCGTCCCACGGCGGCAGGCGCAGCGCGTCGGCGGCCACTTCCAGCTGGTTTTCCAGCGTGTGCGCGTCGCCGGCGGCGAGGATCGCCTCCAGGCGCTCCTGCTCCTTGGCCAGGGCGTCGAAGTCCGCGCCTTCCTCGGCATAGGCGTTGTAGACCTCGTCCAGGCGCTTCTGCGCCTGCAGCACTTCGCCCACGCCTTCCTCGACGGCCTCGCGCACGGTGTGCGCGGGATCCAGCTCCGGCTCCTGCGCCAGGTAGCCGACCTTGATGCCCGCCTGCGGGCGCGCCTCACCGCTGAAATCGGTGTCGACGCCGGCCATGATCCGCAGCACGGTGGACTTGCCGGAACCGTTCAGGCCCAGCAGGCCGATCTTCGCGCCCGGGAAGAACGACAGCGAGATGTCCTTGATGATCTGGCGCTTGGGCGGAACGGTCTTGGAGACGCCGTTCATGGTGTAGATGTATTGCGACATGGGGGACTCCGGTGCAACGTGACCGCCGCCCGCGCGGAAGCAGCGGACGGGAACGGTGGATTGGGATGGGGCGATTATACGGCCACCACCGCGGTGCGGCGGCCGGATAGGGCGTCTGTTCAGCCGCTGCGGGCAATAGTCGGGCCAGTCCACCGCCGGGAGCCCGCACCATGATGTCCGCCAGCCGCCTTGCACTCGCCGCCGCCACCCTGGCGATGGCCTTCGCGTTCGCACTGCCCGCCGAGGCCCGCGACAACCATCGCCGCGGCCACGATCGTGGAAACGACCGTGGCCATGTCCAGCGTGACTGGCGCGGCGACAGCCGCTCGCGCGGCAATGACCGGCACGACCGCCGCGACCGCCGCCATGCCCGCGGGCACGACCGCCGCCATGACCGTCGTGATACCCGCGTCGTCTATGTGCCGCGGCCGCTCGTCGTGCACCACCCGCGGGGCTATCGCGGACCGCCGCCGTGGGCGCGCGGCCGCCATTACGGCCACTCCGGCTATGCGCCGACCTACGTCGTCAACCAGTACGGCCACTACGGCCTGCGCCAGCCGCCGCGGGGCCACCATTGGCGCCGCAGCGATGCCGGTGACTTCCTGCTCGTGGCGATCGCCACCGGGATCATCGCCGACGTGATCACCGGGCGCTGAGGCTCCAGGGAGCGGCCGGGCCTGCAACAGAGCGTCACGGCCATGGCCGCTCCCGCGCCGGCCCCGGGACCTTTCCCGGGGGGTGGGGGAGCTACAATGGCGGCCTTTCCGGCCATTGGAGCGCACGATGTTCCCTCGCGACGCACGTATCGAAGGTTACGACCCCGAACTGGCCGCGGCCATCGCCGCCGAAAACCAGCGCCAGGAAGACCACGTCGAGCTGATCGCCAGCGAAAACTACGCCAGCCCCCGGGTCATGGAGGCCCAGGGCAGCCAGCTCACCAACAAGTACGCGGAAGGCTATCCGGGCAAGCGCTATTACGGCGGCTGCGAGCATGTCGACGTCGCCGAGCAGCTGGCCATCGACCGTGTGAAAGCGCTCTTCGGCGCCGACTACGCCAACGTGCAGCCGCATTCCGGCTCGCAGGCCAACCAGGCCGTTTACCTGGCCCTGCTCAAGCCCGGTGACACCATCCTCGGCATGTCGCTCGCCCACGGCGGCCACCTGACCCACGGCGCCAAGGTCAACATCAGCGGCAAGCTGTTCAACGCCGTGCAGTACGGCGTCGACGACAAGGGCCTGATCGATTACGACGAAGTCGAGCGCCTGGCCGTCGAGCACCGGCCGAAGATGCTGGTGGGTGGTTTCAGCGCCTATTCGCAGGAAATCGACTGGGCGCGCTTCCGCGCCATCGCCGACAGGGTCGGCGCGATCCTGTTCGTCGACATGGCGCACGTCGCCGGCCTGGTCGCGGCAGGCGTGTATCCGAACCCGGTGCCGCACGCGCACGTGGTGACCTCCACCACCCACAAGACCCTGCGCGGCCCGCGCGGCGGCATCATCGTCGCCAGCCGCAAGGCCATGGGCGAGGGCGCCGACGACACCATCAAGAAGCTGCAGTCGATCGTGTTCCCCGGCATCCAGGGCGGCCCGTTGATGCACGTGATCGCGGCCAAGGCCGTGGCCTTCAAGGAAGCGCTGGAGCCGGAGTTCAAGGCCTACCAGCAGCAGGTGGTGAAGAACGCGCAGGCGATGGCGAAGGTGATCATCGACCGCGGCTACAAGATCGTCTCCGGCGGCACGATGAACCACCTGATGCTGGTCGACATGATCGGCAAGGGCGTGACCGGCAAGGCCGCGGAAGAGGCGCTGGGCCGCGCCCACATCACCGTCAACAAGAACGCCGTTCCCAACGACCCGCAGAAGCCCTTCGTGACATCGGGCCTGCGCCTGGGCACCCCGGCGGTGACCACGCGCGGCTACACCGAAGCAGACTGCACCGAGCTCGCCGGCTGGATCTGCGACGTGCTTGACGCGCCCGGCGACGACGCGGTGATCGAGGCCGTGCGTGCCAAGGTGCAAGCACAGTGCCGTCGGCTGCCGGTGTACGGCTGATGGCCGCGCAGGCGGAACTCGCGATGCCGGCGGCCGCGGCCGGCGTCGGTCACGCCGCCTGACGCCGCCGCGAAGCGATGCATTGCCCCTTCTGCCAGCACGTGGATACCCGGGTCATCGATTCGCGGGTGAGCGACGATGGCGCGACCATCCGCCGCAGGCGCGAATGCGAGGCCTGCGGCGAGCGGTTCTCCACCATGGAGACGATCGAACTCAAGCTGCCGGCGATCATCAAGACCGACGGCCGCCGCGAACACTTCGATGCGCGCAAGCTGCGGCAGAGCTTCGACCGCGCCGTGCACAAGCGCGCGGTGACCGAAGAACAGATCGAATCGGCGGTACGCGCGGTGATCCACCAGTTGCGCATGACCACCGAGCGCGAACTCGCGTCCCGCCGCGTGGGCGAGTTCGTGATGGCCGAGCTCCGCAAGATCGACCACGTCGCCTACGTGCGCTTCGCGTCGGTCTACCGCTCGTTCCAGGACGTGGCCGATTTCCGCGACGAGCTTGACCGCCTGGAGCGCGACCTGCCCGGCGAGGGCCAGCTGCCGCTCCTCGACGGCGAACCCGCGGCCTTCGACGCCCGATCCGGCAAGGGCCGGAAGCGCTGAGCACGGTGCCCGTTCCCGGCGAGCCAGGGCGCTACCCGAGGCCTCGGGCGACCGACGTGCTGCGCCGTGCATTGGCCCTGGCCAGCGTCGTCGCCCGCGCGGGGCTCGAGCCCCGCGCCGACGAACCCGAGGCCGCGGCCATGCACCGGCGCATGCTCGACTGGCTGCGCGTCACCGGGCTGCAGGCGGCGCTTGAGCCCGCCGAGGCGGCGCTGGTGGGTCTGCCGCTGGGCAGCCTGTCCGATGTCGCGATGGTCGACGCCAGCTGGCGTGCCGAAGGCATCCACGTGCTGGCCTGGGCGCTGGACCGGCATGCGCCGGTGCCGCACGACCGCATGGTCGATCCCGACGACGTCGCCTGGACGCTGGGCTTCCTCGATAACGCCGCGCCGGAACGGCTGCATGACGCGGCGTTGCGCGGCGATCGCGAAATCGACACCTTCCTCGCCCGCCAGCTCGCGCTGCACTGGCGGCTGCGCGAGTACTCGCTGCGCCCGGGGCCGATGGACTTCGCCGCCGTGGTCGCCAACGGCGGCTGGGCGCGCCTGGACATCGACGATGCCGACCTGATTGACGACGACCTTGCCATCGACGGCGTCCGCATCGACCGTGCCGACGATGCCCAGCTGGCGCGCTGCACCAGCATCGCCGCCGAGCGCCACCGCGCGGCCAACTGGCTGGCAGGCGCGGATTCCATCTATTCCAGCGTGGAGAACATCACCTGATGCAGGGCCATTCCGACATCGACCATCTGATGATGGCGCGCGCGCTGCGCCTGGCCGAGCGCGGCGCGTGGACCACGCGCCCCAACCCCATGGTCGGCTGCGTGCTGGCGCAGGGCGACGAAGTGGTGGGCGAGGGCTGGCACCAGCGGCCGGGCGGCCCGCACGCCGAGGTCTTCGCGATCGAGGCCGCCGGCGAGCGTGCCCGCGGTGCCACCGCCTACGTCAGCCTGGAACCCTGCGCGCACACCGGCCGCACCGGCCCCTGTGCCGACGCGCTGGTCGCGGCCGGCGTGTCGCGCGTGGTCGCGGCAATGCGCGACCCGTTCCCGCAGGTCGACGGCAGCGGCTTCGAGCGCCTGCGCCAGGCCGGCATCGAGGTCGAACACGGGCTGATGGAGGCGGCGGCGCAGGAGCTCAACCGAGGCTACGTATCGCGCCTGGTGCGCGGCCGGCCCTGGCTGCGCGTGAAGCTGGCCATGAGCCTTGATGGCCATACCGCGCTTGAAAGCGGCGAGTCCAAGTGGATCAGCGGCGAGGCCTCGCGTCGCGACGTGATGCGCTGGCGCGCACGCAGTGGCGCCCTGCTGACCGGCTCGGGCACGGTGATGGCCGACGATCCGCAGCTGACCGTGCGCCTGGACGACGACGCCGAATTTGCGCCGCCGCTGCGCGTGGTGCTCGATCCGGGACTGGCCACCATCGCCCGCGGCCGCATCCGCGAGGGCGACGCGCCCACGCTGTACGTGCACGCCGCCAACGCCAAGCCGCCGCGCGAACTCGGCAGCGAGCGCGTCGCGGTGCCGGCGGCCGGCAATGCCCTGGATCTGGCAGCGGTGCTGCGGGTCCTCGCCGACCGCGGCATCAACGAGGTGCAGGTGGAGGCGGGCGCGACGCTGGCCGGCGCCTTCATGCGCGCGGGCCTGGTCGACGAGGTGCTGCTGTACGTGGCGCCGGTGCTGCTGGGCACGCAGGCGCGGCCGTTGTTCGCCGGCCTGCAGATCCAGGACATGGCGCAGCGAATGGCGCTGCGGATCGTCGACAACGTCAGCGTGGGCGATGACCTGCGGCTGCGGCTGGTCCCCGGGCGCGCGATGGTCGACGCCGGCGCGGCGGGCTGAGGAGAGCGCCGTGTTTACAGGAATCATCGAAGCCGTCGGCAGCCTGGCCGCGCGCGAAGCACGCGGCGGCGACGCCCGCCTGCGGATCGCCGTCGGCGCGCTGCCGTTCGCCGATGCGAAGCTGGGCGAAAGCGTCGCCGTCAACGGCGTCTGCCTGACCGTGGTCGCCTTCGACGCCGGCCATTTCGAGGCCGACGCCAGCAACGAAACCCTCGCGCTGACCACGCTTGGCGGGCTTGGCGAGGGTGCGCCGCTGAACCTCGAACGCGCGATGCGCCCGACCGACCGCCTGGGTGGCCACCTGGTCAGCGGCCACGTCGACGGCGTCGGCCGCGTGCTCGAGGTGCGCGAGGATGGGCGGGCCCAGCGCTGGCGCTTCGCCATGCCGCAGGCGCTGGCGAAATACGTCGCCCAGAAGGGATCGATCTGCGTCGATGGCGTCAGCCTCACCGTCAATACCGCCGGCGCCGATGACTTCGAAGTCGCCCTGGTGCCGCACACCGTCGCCAACACGGCCTTCGCGTCGGCGAAGCCCGGCGACCCGGTCAACCTTGAGGTCGACCTGGTCGCGCGCTATCTGGAGCGTCTGCGCAGCGTCCCCTGAAACGCCTGCAGGCGCCGGTTCGCGGCACGCTCCGGTCCCCGAGGCCGCGCAACCCCTGCAAGTCCCGCAATTCCCGCATCCCGCAGTTCCCGCAGTCCCCCGCAAAATTCCAACCCAGGTCGCAGTCCCATGCCTTTCGCCCCCATCCCCGAACTGCTTGAAGAACTCCGCGCCGGCCGCATGGTCGTCATCGTCGACGACGAGGACCGCGAGAACGAAGGCGACCTGATCATGGCCGCCGAGCTCGTGCGGCCCGCCGACATCAATTTCATGGTCACCCACGCGCGCGGCCTGGTCTGCCTGTCGCTGACCCGCGAGCGCTGCGCGCAGCTGGGCCTGCCGCCGATGGTGCAGTCCAACACCTCGTCGCACCACACCAACTTCACCGTCTCGATCGAGGCCGCCGAGGGCGTCACCACGGGCATCTCGGCCTACGACCGCGCACACACCGTGCGCACCGCGGTGCGGCCGAACGCGGCGCCGTCCGACCTGGCGCAGCCGGGCCACATCTTCCCGCTCACCGCGCAGCCCGGCGGCGTGCTTGCGCGCGCGGGGCATACCGAAGCGGCTGCCGACCTGGCGCTGCTGGCCGGCCTGGAGCCCGCGGGCGTGCTGGTCGAGATCCTCAATCCCGACGGCACCATGGCGCGCCGGCCCGAGCTTGAAGTGTTCGCGCGCGAGCACGGCCTGAAGATGGGCTCGATCGAGGCGCTGATCCGCCACCGGCTCGAGACCGAGCACACGGTCGAGCGCGTGGACAGCCGTGACATCGAGACCGAGCACGGGCCGTTCCGGCTGCACACCTATCACGACCGCCTCGGCCACGCGCTGCACTTCGCCCTGGTCCGCGGCGAGCCCGACGCGGACATCCCGACCCTGGTGCGCGTGCAGGTGCGCAACGCCCTGGCCGACGTGCTGCGCTGGTGCCGGCCGGACTTCGGTCCCGCGGTGGGCGAGGTGCTGGCGATGATCGCCGACGAGGGCCGCGGCGCGCTGGTGCTGCTGGACGGCGGCCAGACGCCGGATGCGCTGCTGGAGCGCCTTCGGGCTGCGGATGACGCGTCCGCGGCCGCCGATAGTGAGGTCGGCGCTGGTGGCGGTGGCGATGCCAATGCCATGAACGCCCCGGCTGGCGGTGCGCAGGCAGCGCCCACGCCGCCGCGCGGCGGCGCCCTGGTCGAATGGCGCCGCAACGGCGCCGGCAGCCAGATCCTGGCCGATCTTGGCCTGGGCAAGCTGCGCGTGCTGGGCACCGCCCGCAAGCAGGTCGGCCTGGCCGGCTTCGGTCTCGAAGTTGTCGAATACCTCGATCCCGCCTGACTCCAGTAGGAGCAGCGATAGCTGCTCCTACAGCTACGCTTACGCGGCGATCTGGTGCCACTCCCGGCAGCGCCGCGGCGCAGGCCTTAGAATGCGCATCCGTCCAAGGAACACGCCATGACCCATCACGAAGGCGACCTGCACGCGCCCGAAGGCGCGCGCTTCGCGATCATCGCCAGCCGCTGGAACCCGCGCATCGTCGACGCGCTGGTGACCGCCGCGCGCGCCACCTTCGAGGGCAACGGCGTGGCCGCCGACGCGGTCGATGTCATCCGCGTGCCCGGCGCCTGGGAAATCCCGATGCTCGCCGCGCGGCTCGCGCGCGACGGTCGCCACGCCGCGGTGGTCGCCCTGGGCTGCGTGGTGCGCGGCGACACCCGCCACTTCGAGCACGTCGCCGACACCTGCGCCGAGGGCCTGGCGCGCGTCCAGCTCGACCACGGCGTTCCGGTGGCCAACGGCGTGCTGGCCGTCGACGACATGGTCGACGCCGAGAACCGCGCCGGCGGCAGCCACGGCAACAAGGGCGAGGAATGCGCCCTGGTCGCGCTGGAAATGGCCAGCCTGCTGGAGGTGCTGCCATGAGGCCGCAGCGTGGCGCTGGTGCGGGTGGCCGCAACGCCGGCATCGACACGGTCGGGCGTTCGCGCTCGCGCCGGCGCGCCCTGCAGGCGGTGTACGCGATGCAGCTGTCGGGCGTGGACGCGCGCAACGCGATCGCCCAGTTCGCGCACGAGCAGGCGCACGAAGTCGCCGACCTCGAGTATTTCGAAGACCTGGTGCGCGGGGTGGAGACCCATCGCCGCGACCTTGACGCGGCCCTGGAACCCTTCCTCGACCGTGCCATCGGCGAAGTCGATCCGATCGAGCGCGCGATGCTGCGGATTTCCGCCTACGAGCTGCGCCACCGCATCGACGTGCCCTACCGGGTGGTGATCGACGAGGCCCTGAAGACGGTCAAGCGCTTCGGCTCCGAGCACGGCCACACCTATGTCAACGGCGTGCTCGACCACGCCGCGGCCGAATGGCGCGCGGCCGAGGTCAAGGCGAGCCGCGGCTGAGCCCGCGGCCACCGCGATGGCCGAGTTCACGCTGATCGACCTCATCCGCGCGCGCGCCACGCATGGGCGCGACGACGTGGTCCTGGGCATCGGCGACGACGCCGCCCTGCTGCAGCCGCCACCGGGCATGCAGCTGGTGGTGGCGATGGATACGCTCAACGACGGAGTGCATTTCCCGCCTGGCACGGAGGCCGCGCAGGTCGGCTGGAAGGCGCTGGCGGTGAACCTGTCCGACCTTGCGGCGATGGGCGCCGAGCCCGCCTGGTGCACGCTGTCGCTGTCGCTTCCGGATGGCGATCCGGCGTGGGTCGCCGGCTTCCTGGACGGTTTCCTGGCGCTGGCGGCACTGCATCGCGTCGCGCTGGTCGGCGGCGACACCACGCGCGGGCCCCTGTCGGTGTCGGTCACCGTGCACGGATTCGCCGACCCGGGCCGCGCGCTGTGCCGCGACGGCGCGCGCGTCGGGGATTCGGTGTGGGTGAGCGGCACCCTTGGCGGCGCAGCCGGTGCGCTGGCGCAGTGGCGCGAGGGCCGGGCGATCAGCCCCGCGCTGCGCGAGCGCCTGGAGCGGCCGCTGCCCCGGATCGCGCTGGGGCGTGCGCTTGCCGGCGTGGCCAGTGCGTGCATCGATGTCTCCGACGGCGTGCTGGCCGACCTTGGCCACGTCTGCGCCGCCAGCGGCGTCGGCGCGCGGCTGGAGCTTGATGCATTGCCGGGCGCTGACCTGCTGCGTCCGCATTTCGATGGCGACGCGCTGCGCGCGCTGCAGGCTTCGGGCGGCGACGACTACGAACTCTGCTTCACCGTCCCTGCGACAAAGGACGCGACCGTAGCCGCAGCCGCCGCAGCCACCGGCGTCACGGTCACCCGCATCGGCACGGGGGTGGCCGGGCAGGGCGTGCAGGCCTTCGACAGTGAAGGCCGCATCTGGCAGCCCGCACAGGCCGGCCACGAACACTTCTCCACCCCGGCGCCCCCCGCCGCCCGGCCACTGTAGGGCGCCCCCACAGATTGCGGGCGGCGTGCGACGTCAGGCGTCGTCCAGGCGGAACGCGTCGCGGTGCCAGGTGAAGTCCGGCGCTTCCGGATCGCCGCTGGCATCCATCACGTCGAAGCGACAAAAGTCCTCGGCCAGCGCCGGGTGCTGCAGCAGGAACAGCTGCGCCGCGCGCGCGATGCGCCGGCGCTTGCCGCGGTCAACCGATTCCGCGCCGCCGCCGTAGTCGGCGCTGGCGCGATAGCGCACCTCCACGAAGACCACGGTGTCGCCGTCGCGCATCACCAGGTCGAGCTCGCCCAGCCGGTAGCCGGCATTGGCCGCGATCGCGTGCAGGCCGGCGCGCAGCAGATGCGTGCGCGCGGCGGCCTCGACTCCGGCGCCGCGGCGCCGGGTCTCGCTCAATTCGAAGCGCCCGCCAGCGGCACCACATGACCGCCGTTGAAGGTCGACCAGGCAGGCACGCGCTGCACGTGGCCTTCGGCGCTCATCCGCAGCACGCCGCTGGCGCTGGAAACCGAGGCCTCGGAGCCGGTTGCCAGGTGGCCCAGGTAGGCCGACAGCAGCCAGGCGTCGTAGCCGAATGCGAACAGGCGCGCGGCCGGGCCACGCGCCGTTGGCAGGGCGTCGGCCACGGTGCGCGCCGGCGGCAGGCCAGGGACCCCCGACACGCTCCAGGCATCGCTCGGGAAGGCGATGCCGTCCAGCGCCGCGTCCTCGTCGGGCTTGCCGGTGCCCGACAGCAGCTGCGAGGTCGCCACGCGCGGGCGCCCGGCGAGACCGGCGGCCGACACCTGGGCTGCGGCCAGCCGCGCCTGCGGCCCGCGCAGGGCGAGGAAGATCGCGTCCACGCCGCCCTCGCGCTGCAGCGCTGCCTGCATCGGGCCGATCAGCTCGGGCGGCGAGTCGCCGACCACGGTCAGCAGCTGCACCATGCCACCGCCCAGTTCCTGCAGGCGCGCGTTGAGCGCATCGATGCTGCGGCGCGCGTTGTCATCGCCGGAGCTCAGCACCAGCACCCGCAGCGCATTGCGCGCGGCAAGGAAATTGGCCGCGGCCACGCCCTCGTCTTCCGGCGCGAGTGCATAGCTGGCGCTGTTGAGCGGCGGTGCGCCGGCGCGGTTCAGCGCCAGCACCGGCACGGTGGCCGTGGTCTGGGCGAAGACCGCATCGACCTCGTCGCGGCCCAGCGGCCCGACCACCTGGTCGGCGCCCTCAGCGACCGCACGCTGGTAGGCGGAGACGGCACCATAAGCCGTGCCCATGGTGTCGTAGAACTCCAGGTCCGGGCGCCGCCGGTGCTCGCCGTAATAGCCGGCCAGCAGGCCGTCGCGTACGGGGCCCGCGGCGGTGGCCAGGCTGCCGGTCAGCGGCAGCAGCACCGCGAGCCTGCGCGGCGGGCGGTAGCCGTCGCGCTCGGCCGGCGGGCGGTCGCCGGCATCGAACTGCCAGTGGCCCGTTGCCACCGGTGCCGGCGCGGCGTCAGGGGCATCGGTGGGGCGCGTGACCTGCACGGTCGAACAGCCCGCGACCACGAGCGCGGCGAAGGTGGCGGCGAGGGCCTGCTTCCAGGGATGGCGCATCAAGGCGTTCCGGCTGCGAGAATGCCCGGATTCTACCGCCACCCCAGCAGGGACACGATGCAGCCCGCCGCCGGAACCCTCCACGTCGTCGCCACGCCGATCGGAAACCTCGCCGACCTGTCGCCGCGCGCGCTGGACACGCTGCGCGCGGTGGACGCGATCTGCGCCGAAGACACGCGCCATACCCGCCGCCTGCTCGCGCATTTCGGCGTCGACCGCCCGCTGCTGGCCCTGCACGAGCACAACGAAGCCGAGGTCGCGGCGCGACTGGTCGCGCGGCTGGCCGCCGGCGAATCGCTGGCCTTGGTCTCCGATGCCGGTACCCCGCTGGTCAGCGACCCCGGCTTCCGCCTGGTGAGCGCCGCGCGCGAGGCCGGCATCCGCGTCAGCCCCGTGCCCGGCCCGAGCGCGATCATCGCCGCGCTGAGCGTGGCCGGGCTGCCGAGCGACCGCTTCACCTTCGAAGGCTTCCTGCCGGCGAAGGCCTCCGCGCGCCGCGAGCGGCTGGCATCGCTGGCCGGAGAAACGCGCACCCTGGTGTTCTACGAGTCCTCGCACCGCATCGCCGACGCCCTGGTCGACTGCGTCGCGGCCTTCGGCGCCGAACGCCCCGCGGTGCTCGCGCGCGAGCTGACCAAGCTGTTCGAAACCGTGCTCGACGGCCGCCTGGGCGAACTGCAGGCCGCCGTCGAAGCCGATGCCAACCAGCGCAAGGGCGAGTTCGTGCTGCTGGTGGGCGGCGTCGGTGACGACGCGGAAGCGAAGGTGGTGCAGGGCCGTCTGCTGTACTCGAAGCTTGCCGCGCACCTGCCGCCGTCGACCGCGGCGAAGCTGGCCGCGGAAATCAGCGGGGCGCCGAGGAAAGAGTTGTACGGGGGCTGAGGCGAACCCGGTCGCGGCCATGGCCGCCCCACAGAACCGCCGTCATGCATGCGAGAATGCACGCGGCGGAGTCGGCCAGACAGTCGCGTCATCGATCCTGTTTCGACGGGATCGGTGCCGAGGAAAGTCCGGGCTCCACAGGGCACGGTGCCAGGTAACGCCTGGGCGGCGCGAGCCGACGGAAAGTGCAACAGAGAGCAGACCGCCGAACGGTTCTTCGGAATGCGTGGCAAGGGTGAAACGGTGCGGTAAGAGCGCACCGCGAGTCTGGCAACAGACCGGCATGGCAAACCCCACCGGGAGCAAGGCCAAATAGGGACCTAATGGCGCTGCCCGCGTCGGGTCCGGGTAGGCTGCTCGAGCGTATCGGCGACGATGCGCCTAGAGGAATGACTGTCCACGACAGAACCCGGCTTATCGGCCGACTCCGCCACTTTCTTCTTTTCCGGCCGCCCCGGCGTGGGCGGGAGGCCCTTGTGGCGAATGTCCTCTGGCGGCACGGTTGTCGTCGCACTTCCGGGGCTGGCGGGCCGCCTCCTCCTTGAATTCCGCCACAAGGGGCTCCCACCCACGCCGGGGCTGCTTCTCCCCGCGGTCCAAGCTCTCCACGCCGCCACTTCATGCCATTGCGCAGCAGGCGTCAGGTGCTCCGCCGCCCAACCCGGCGTCGGGGCCGGGCGTGGCTGCCCTTGGGGGCGTAGTAAAGGAGGAGGCGGGCAGGGTGATGGTATGTGCCACGGCAATCATGCCGCCGGAGGACATTCGTACCCACGGGCAGCCACGGCCGGCATCGCCAAGCCAAGATGTGAAAAACATGTGAAGATCATCACATATTCTCGGAATCTGAGACTAAACAGCAGCTTGTGGATAAAGCTTGAACAAGTCTCTGAAGTTCGCTGCAAGTCATTGACCTGCCTGATGAAAATTCATCCCCCAGCTGTTGACAAGGGTGGGGAGCGCTCCTAATGTGGCCATGTGTGGGGAGACCGGGAATATCGTGGTTTTCCCAGGCATGAAACCCGCCGCAGACGGGTACCGGAGTGGCAGAAGGTGTTGCAGGGCGAAACCGCCATCACGATCGACGACAAGGGACGGCTGGCGATTCCGACCGGCTACCGGGAGATCGTCGCGTCCGAATTCGGCAATCGCCTGGTCATCACCTACAACCCGTTCGAGAAGGGTTCGCTCTACATCTATCCCTATGCGGCCTGGGGCCAGGTCCGCGACGGCGTCAACGCGCTGCCCCGGGTGAAGGAAGCCAACCGCCGCCTGCAGCTGAAGCTGGTGGGCGCGGCGGCGATCGTCGAGCCCGACGGCAACGGCCGGATCCCGATTCCGGCCAGCATGCGCAACGCGCTCGGCATCGAAAAAAAGGCCGTCCTGCTGGGCATGGGCGACAAGTTCGAGCTCTGGAGCGAGCAGGCGCATCGCACGCAGATCGAGACGCCCCTGGGCGACGACGATTTCGGCGACGACCTGGTCGGGCTGCAGTTGTGACCGCGGGTGCCGCGGATACCCGCTCCGCGCACCTTCCGGTCTTGTTTGTGCAGGTCATGGAAGGGCTGCGCGTGCGCGAGGACGGAACGTACCTGGATGGCACCTTCGGCCGCGGCGGACATGCCCGCGGCGTGCTGCAGGCGCTCGGGGCTGGAGGCCGGCTGCTGCTGATGGACAAGGATCCCGACGCGATCACCGTGGCAGAACGCGAGTTCGGCGCGGATCCGCGCGTCTCGATCTTCCGCGGCAGCTTCGCCGACCTGGCCCGCTGGGACGCCACCGCCGGCGGACTCGACGGCGTGCTGTTCGATCTCGGCGTGTCTTCGCCGCAGCTCGATGTCGCCGAGCGCGGCTTCAGCTTCGGCCGTGACGGCCCGCTGGACATGCGCATGGATCCCGATGCCGGCGAGAGCGCTGCGCAGTGGCTT
This sequence comes from Luteimonas sp. MJ250, assembly GCF_039548455.1. Taxonomy (NCBI): domain Bacteria; kingdom Pseudomonadati; phylum Pseudomonadota; class Gammaproteobacteria; order Lysobacterales; family Lysobacteraceae; genus Luteimonas; species Luteimonas sp. MJ250. Next base: position 569,699 of record NZ_JBCLVB010000011.1, read on the forward strand.
GCGCGCGCCAGCGCGGACGACATCGCCGACGTGCTCTGGACCTATGGCGAGGAGCGCATGAGCCGGCGCATCGCGCGCACGATCGTCGAGCGCCGCGCCGAAGCACCGCTGACCCGCACCGCGCAGCTCGCCGCGCTGATCGCCTCGGTGATGCCGCGGCCGAAGCCCGGCCGCCACGAGATCCATCCGGCCACGCGCTCCTTCCAGGCCATCCGCATCCACATCAACCGCGAGCTGGCCGACCTTGAAGCCGGCCTCGACGCCGCGCTGGCGGCGCTGAAGCCCGGCGGCCGGCTGGCCGTGATCAGCTTCCACTCGCTCGAGGATCGCATCGCCAAGCGCTTCATCGCCGCGCAGTCGAAGGCGCCTCCGGGCAACCGCCGCCTGCCGGAAGCCACGGATTTCGCGCCGAGCCTGCGCGCGATCGGCGGCGCGCAGAAGGCCGATGGCGCCGAACTCGCCGGCAACCCGCGCGCGCGCAGCGCGGTGCTGCGCGTGGCTGAAAAGCTGGAGGTGGCGGCGTGACCCGCTTCCTGGTCATCGTGCTGCTGGCGGCCAACGTGGTCGCGGCCATCGGTGTGGTGCATGCGCGCCACGAGCACCGCCAGCTGTTCGTGGAGCTGACGCGGCTGGTGGACGAGCGCGACGAGCTCAATATCGATTTCGGCCGCTTGCAGCTGGAGCAGGCCACCTGGGCCGAGGCCAACCGCATCGACCATGTCGCGCGCACCCGGCTGGGCATGAAGTTCCCGGAAGCCGGCGACATCGTGGTGGTGCGGCCATGAAGTTCCGCCGCGACCGCAATGGCACCGTCCGCCCCCGCGGCCGCGCGCAGTTCGACCTGCGCGGGCGGCTGAAGCTGGTGGTGGGCGCGCTCGGCCTGTGCGGCGTGGTGCTGGTGGCGCGCGCGGTCGACCTGCAGCTGGTCGACAACGCCTACTACCAGCAGAAGGCCGATTCGCGCTTCCTGCGCGAGATCCCGATCCCGACCTCGCGCGGCATGATCACCGACCGCAACGGTGAGCCGCTGGCGGTGTCGTCGCCGGTGGACAGCGTGTGGGGCAATCCGCAGGAGATGCTCAAGCATCCCGAGCGCCTGCCGGAGCTGGCCGAGGCCCTGGGCGTGCCCCTCGATCACCTCGAGCGTCGCGTGGCGCAGCGCGCCGACAAGGAATTCGTCTACCTCAAGCGCCGCATCAACCCGGCCGAGGCGCAGCAGATCCTGGCGCACAAGGTGCCGGGCGTGTTCTCGCAGCGCGAGTTCCGCCGCTTCTACCCGCAGGGCGAGGCGCTGGCCCACGTGCTCGGCTTCACCAATATCGACGATGCCGGGCAGGAAGGCGTGGAGCTTGCCTTCGACGAATGGCTCAGCGGCGAACCGGGCGCGCAGAAGGTGATCCGCGACCGCCGCGGCCGCACCGTCGAGAACGTCGACCTGGTGCGCGCCGCGCAGCCGGGCAAGGACCTCACCCTCAGCATCGACCGCCGCATCCAGTACCTGGTGCACCGCGAGCTGCGCTCGACGCTTGAACGCACCGGTGCGGTCGCGGGGTCGGCGGTGGTGCTCGACATCGCCACCGGCGAGATCCTCGCCATGGCCAACCTGCCGACCTACAACCCGAACGCGGTCACCGGCGAGCACCGCGATGCGCGCCGCAACCGCTCGGTCACCGACCTGATCGAGCCCGGCTCCACCATCAAGCCGATCACCGTGGCCGCGGGCCTGACCGCGGGCGTGATCACGCCGGAGACCGTCTTCGACACCAACCCGGGCTGGATGCCGAACGGCCGCTACCGCACCACCGACCATCGCAACCTGGGCGTGCTCGACACCACGGGCGTGATCACCAAGAGCTCCAACATCGGCGTCGCGCGCATCGTGCAGCGCCTGGACGACAACTACTACCACGACTACATCGCGCGCCTGGGCTTCGGCCACAGCACCGGATCGGGCTTCCCGGGCGAGGCGTCCGGCGTGCTGCCGCCCGCGGCCAGCTGGAGCGGCACCAGCAAGCAGACCATGAGCTACGGCTACGGACTGTCGGCCACGCCGCTGCAGATCGCGCGCGCCTACGCGACCATCGCCAACCACGGGCGCGCGGTGCAGCCGACCCTGGTCAAGGGCCAGCACGGCGTGTCCGAGCAGGTGATGGACGCCGCGGTCGCCGACACCGTGCTGGCGATGATGCAGACGGTCACCGAGCCCGGCGGCACCGCCATCCAGGCGGCGATCCCGGGCTACCACGTCGCGGGCAAGACCGGCACCGCGCGCAAGGCCTCCGGTGGCGGCTACTCGCGCCGCTACGTGTCCTTCTTCGCCGGCGTGGTGCCGGTGGAGAACCCGCGCTTCTCGATGGTGGTGGTGATCGACGATCCCGATCCGGCCAAGGGCATCTACGGCGGCCAGGTTTCGGCGCCGGTGTTCCAGAGCGTCATGGATGGCGCGCTGCGGCTGATGGACGTGCCGCCGGATGACATCGAGACCTGGCTGGCGGAGCAGGCCAAGCAGCAGGCCAAGGAGCGCGCGCGCAATGCGCCGCGCGTCGCCGCGGCCGCGACCGCGCGCGCCGCCGCCGCGCCGCCCGCGTCCGGAGGTGGCCAGTGAGCCGCCGCATGGCCCTGCGCGAACTGCTGCCCGACGTGGCCGGTATCCCTGCGACGCTGGAGGTGTCCGGCCTGGTGCTGGATAGCCGTTCGCTGCGCGCCGGCGACGGCTTTGTCGCCATCGGCGGCTTCGGCACCCATGGCCTGCACTTTGCCGGACAGGCGCTGGCCGACGGCGCCGCGGTGGTGATGTACGAACCGCCGGTGCCGGCCGACGTGCCTGCGCCGCCCGCGAATGCGATCGCGGTGCCCGGCCTGCGCGCGCGCATGGGCGCGATGGCCGATCAATTCCACGGCCGGCCGTCGGCGGCGATGTCGACCGTCGCGGTCACCGGAACCAACGGCAAGACCTCCACCGTGCAGCTGTTGGCCCAGGCCTGGGAACTGCTCGGCCGCCGCGCGGCCACCATCGGCACGCTGGGCGCGGGCCTGCACGGCAACGTGCAGCCGACAGGTTTCACCACGCCGCTGGTGCTGCAGGTGCACGAGCTGCTGGCCGGGCTGCGCGACGCCGGTGCGCAGGCGGTGGCGATGGAAACCAGCTCGCACGCGCTCGACCAGGGCCGCGTGGACGCGGTGCATTTCGAAGTCGGCGTGTTCACCAACCTCACCCGCGACCACCTCGACTACCACGGCGACATGGCCACCTATGGCGCGGCCAAGGAGCGCCTGTTCGGCGTGGCCGGACTGTCGGCCGCGGTGGTGAACATCGATGACGGCTTCGGCCGCGGCCTGTTTGCCCGGCTGCCCTCGGCGCTGCGCCGGATCGGCACCAGCGCGCGCGGTGATGCCGAAGCGCTGGTGGCCGCCACCGACATCGTGCTCGATGTCGCGGGCATCGCCTTCCAGCTGCGCATCGACAGACAACTGCTGCCGGTGCGCTCGCCGCTGCTCGGGCGCTTCAACGTCGAGAACCTGCTGGCGGTGGCCGGCGTGCTGCACGCGCAGGGTGTGGCCGCGGCGGACATAGCGCGCGTGCTTGGCCGGCTCGAGCCCATCGCCGGGCGCATGAACCGCTTCGGTGGCCACGGCGGCCTGCCGCTGGTGGTGGTCGACTATGCGCACACGCCCGACGCGCTCGAGCAGGCCCTGGCCGCGGTGCGCGCCCACGCCGCCGGGCGCATCACCTGCGTCTTCGGCTGCGGCGGAGAGCGTGATCGCGGCAAGCGTCCGGAGATGGCCGCGGCTGCCGTTGCCGGCGCCGATTTCGTGGTGGTCACCGACGACAATCCGCGCGGCGAGGACGGCAACGCCATCGTCGTCGACATCATGGCCGGCATCCCCGATACCGCGGTGGTAGTGGTCGAGCGCGATCGCGCCGCCGCCATCACCCGCGCGATCGGCGTCGCCGGCCCCGGCGACATCGTGCTCGTCGCCGGCAAGGGCCACGAGCCCTGCCAGGAAATCAACGGCGTGCGCCATCCCTTTGACGACCGCGATGTCGCGCGCCGCGCGCTGGAGGCCCGGACATGATTCCGATCGCGCTCTCGCGCATCGCCCGGGCGTGCAACGGCCGCCTGCAGGGCGAGGACGCCACCGTCGATGCGGTCGCGACCGACAGCCGCACCTTCGTTGCGCATGCGACAAGCACACTGTTCGTCGCCATCGCCGGCGAGAACTTCGACGGCCACGAGCATGTGGCCGCGATCGCCGCTGCCGGCGCCACGGCCGCGCTGGTGTCGCGCCCGCTGGACGTGGCCCTGCCGCAGGTCGTGGTGGGCGACACCGTCGAAGCCCTGGGTTCGCTTGCCGCCGCGCTGCAGGCCACGCGCCCGGCGCAGGCCGTGGTCGCGATCACCGGCAGCAACGGCAAGACCAGCGTCAAGGAGCTGCTGCTGTCGATTCTTGGCCGCTGCGGCAGCGTCACCGCAAGTCCAGGCAACCGCAACAACGAGATCGGCCTGCCGCTGGCGATCATCGACGCCGACGGCGACGCCGCCTTCGCCGTGTACGAAATGGGTGCCGGCAAGCCAGGCGACATCGCCTACCTGGCGGCGATCGCGCGCCCGCGCGTCGCGCTGGTGAACAACATCGCGCCCGCGCACCTCGAGCGCATGGGCAGCCTGCAGGGCGTGGCCGATACCAAGGCCGCGATCTACGACGCGCTGCCGACCGACGGCACCGCGGTGATCAATGCCGACGATGCCTTCGAATCGTTCTTCGCCGAGCGTGCCCATGGCCGCCGCGTGCTGCGCTTCGGTTTCGGCGCGCGCGCGGACGTGCACGTGCGCGACGTGCTGCTGCACGAAGGCGGCAGTGATTTCGTGCTGGTGACGCCGCAAGGCGAGGCCGCCGTGTCGCTGTCGCTGCCCGGCCGGCACAGCGTTGCCAACGCGATGGCGGCGGCGTCGCTGGCGCTGGCCTGCGGCGCGCCGCTGCCGGCAATCGCAGAAGGCCTGACGCATGCGCAGCCGGTCGCAGGGCGGCAAGTGCGCCGGCAGCTGCCGGGCGGCGCGTGGCTGGTGGACGACAGCTACAACGCCAACCCCGGCTCGCTTGCCGCGGCCATCGACACCCTGGCCGTGGCCAGTGGCGGCGGTTGGCTGGTGTTGGGCGACATGCGCGAACTGGGCGTCGACGCGGTGGCGCTGCACGAGGCCGCCGGGCGCCGCGCGCGCGAGGCCGGCGTCGAGCGGGTGTTCGCGCTTGGCGAGCTGGCGGCGACTGCCGCCGAGGCGTTTGGTGAGGGCGGCGAGGTGTTCGCTTCGCACGAGGCACTGGTCGCCGGCCTGTTCGCGGCTATAGCCGCTCCTAGAACAGCCGGTACCGCTCCCACCATTCTCGTCAAGGGCTCGCGCGGCAGCGCGATGGATCGCGTGGTCCGCGCGCTGCTGGAAGGAGTCGATACCGATGCTGCTTGAACTCACCCGCTGGCTCGAGCAGCTCGAGGGCCTGTTCGGCCTCTTCGGCTACCTGACCTTCCGCGGCATCCTCGCCGCGCTGACCGCGCTCTTCCTGTCGCTGTGGTGGGGCCCGGCGGTGATCCGCAAGCTTGCCCAGTACAAGGGCGGCCAGCCGATCCGCCAGGACGGCCCGAAGACGCACTTCTCCAAGGCCGGCACGCCAACCATGGGCGGCGGGCTGATCCTGCTCACCGTGCTGGCTTCGGTGCTGCTCTGGGGCGACCTGCGCAACAAGTATGTGTGGCTGGTGTTGCTGATCATGGTCGCCTTCGGTGCCATCGGCTGGTGGGACGACTGGATCAAGATCGTCAGGCGCGATCCCAACGGCATGCGCTCGCGCACCAAGTACCTGCTGCAGTCGATCTTCGGCCTGGCGGCGGGCCTGTTCCTGTGGTTCAGCGCCGATACCCCGGTCGCGACCACCTTCTACATCCCCTTCTTCAAGGCGGTGGCGCTGCCGCTTGCCGGCGTCTCGTTCGTGACCATCGCCTACTTCTGGATCGTCGGCTTCTCCAATGCCGTCAACCTCACCGATGGCCTCGACGGCCTTGCGATCATGCCGACCGTGCTGGTGGCCTGCGCGCTGGGCGTGTTCGCCTACGCCTCGGGACACGCGCAGTTCGCCGAATACCTGCAGATCCCGCGCGTGCCCGGCGCCGGCGAGCTGGTGATCATCTGCGCGGCCATCGCCGGGGCAGGCTTGGGCTTCCTCTGGTTCAACACCTATCCGGCAATGGTGTTCATGGGCGACATCGGCGCGCTTGCCCTGGGCGCGGTGCTCGGCAGCATCGCCGTGATCGTGCGCCAGGAGCTGGTGCTGGTGGTGATGGGCGGCATCTTCGTGATCGAGACGCTGTCGGTGATCATCCAGGTGGCGTCGTTCAAGCTCACCGGCAAGCGCGTGTTCCGGATGGCGCCGATCCACCACCACTTCGAACTCAAGGGCTGGCCGGAGCCGCGCGTGATCGTGCGCTTCTGGATCATCTCGGTGATCCTGGTGCTGGTCGGCCTGGCCACGTTGAAGGTGCGCTGATGGACAGGACCCACGACCGCGGCAGCCAGGCCGTCCGCCTCGAATCGATCGGCGGCCGCTTCGACCCGTGGATGCTCGGCGCCGTGCTTGGCCTGGGCGCGCTGGGCATCGTGATGGTGGGGTCGAGCTCGATCGCCGTGGGCGAAGAGCTCGGCGTCGGCCCGTACTACTTCCTGATCCGGCACGTGGTCTTCATGGGCCTCGGCGCGGCGCTCGCGTTCTGGGCGATGCGCACCGAGCTCAAGACCATCGAGCGCTTCGACCGCCTGCTGCTGGTCGGCTGCTTCCTGGCGCTGCTGCTGGTGTTCGTGCCCGGCATCGGCAGCAGCGTCAACGGCGCGCAGCGCTGGATCAACCTCGGCGTGTCGAAGTTCCAGGCGGTCGAGGCGGTCAAGGTGATGTACATCGTCTGGCTCGCCAGCTACCTGGTGCGTTTTCGCGACGAGGTCAACGCCACCTGGGGCGCGATGCTCAAGCCCATCGGCGTCGCCATCGTGCTGATGATCCTGCTGGCACTGCAGCCCGACTTCGGTTCGCTTGCGCTGCTGCTGGCGATCACCGCCGGCATGCTGGTCCTGGGCGGTGTGCACCTGCCGCGCATGGCCGCGCCGGTGCTGCTGCTGCTGCCGATCCTGGCGATCGTGGCGATCGCCGAGCCCTACCGCATGCGGCGCCTGACCTCGTTCATGGATCCCTTCGCAGACCCCTTCAACAGCGGCTACCAGCTGGCCAACGCGCTGATGGCGGTCGGCCGCGGCGAGTTCTGGGGCGTGGGCCTGGGCGCGTCGATCCAGAAGCTCAACTACCTGCCCGAGGCGCATACCGACTTCATCCTGGCGGTGATCGCGGAAGAGCTGGGCTTTGTCGGCGTGTGCCTGGTGATCGGCCTTTACGCGCTGCTGGTCGGCCGCGCGTTCCTGATCGGCCTGCGCTGCGTGGAGACCCGCCGCCACTTCGCCGGCTACGTCGCCTTCGGCATCGCGCTGTGGATGAGCCTGCAGGCGCTGGTTTCGATCGGCGTCAACCTCGGCCTGCTGCCGACCAAGGGCCTGACCCTGCCGCTGGTGTCGTCGGGCGGCTCCAGCGTGATGATGACCTGCGTCGCGGTGGGCCTGCTGCTGCGCGTGTCCTATGAGCTCGACCGCACCCAGCGCCAGGTCGCGCGCCTGCGCGGCGAGGCTGCCGCAGCGCCCACCACGGCGCCGCCGCCCACCGCACAGCCGGTACCGTCGCTGGCCGCGCGCGGCACCAGCCGCCTGCGCCAGCGCATCGAACCCAGGATCGCCCCCGGAGTGAACGCATGACCCGCCGCCTCCACGACACCCACGGCGTGGCCATGGCCGACTTCGCGCGGCGGCATTCGCGCGTGCATTTCATCGGCATCGGCGGCACCGGCATGAGCGGCATCGCCGAGGTGCTGTGCACGCTCGGCTACCAGGTGTCGGGATCCGATACCGCCGACAGCGCGGTCACCCGGCGCCTCGCCAGCCTCGGCGCCACCGTGCATCGCGGGCATGCCGCGGCCAATGTGCTCGCCAGCGACTGCGTGGTGGTGTCCAGCGCAATCAAGCCGGACAACCCGGAGCTGATGGAGGCGCGCGCCCAGCGCATCCCGGTGGTGCCACGCGCGGAAATGCTGGCCGAACTGATGCGCTTCCGCCGCGGCGTGGCCGTGGCCGGCACCCACGGCAAGACCACCACCACCTCGCTGCTTGCCAGCGTGCTCGCCGAAGGCGGGCTCGACCCGACCTTCGTGATCGGCGGCAAGCTGCTGGCCGCCGACGCCAACGCGCGCCTCGGCGGCGGTGACTGGCTGGTGGCCGAAGCCGACGAGAGCGACGGCAGCTTCCTGCGCCTGAACCCGCTGGTGGCGATCGTCACCAACATCGACGTCGATCATCTCGAGAACTACGGCGGCGACTTCGCGCGCGTGCAGCAGGCGTTCTCCGAGTTCCTGCACCGGCTGCCGTTCTACGGCCTGGCCGTGCTGTGCATCGACGATCCGGAAGTCGCCGCCCTGGCCGGCGCCGTGTCGCGCCACGTCATGACCTACGGCTTCCATGCCGATGCCGACGTCCGCGCCGAAAACGTGCGCCAGGAAGGCCCGACCATGTACTTCGACCTGGTCCTGCCCGACGCTTCGGCAACGCCCATGGAGCTTGCGCTGCCCGGCCGCCACAACGTGCAGAACGCGCTGGCCGCGGCGGCAGTGGCCTGGCAGCTGGGCGTGCAGCCCGAGGCCATCCGCGACGCGCTGGCGAAGTTCGAGGGCATCGGCCGCCGCTTCAACCGCCTGGCCGAACTGACCACCGCGCGCGGCGCCAGGGTGCAGCTGGTCGACGACTACGGCCATCATCCGCGCGAACTCGCTGCGGTGTTCGAGGCCGCCCGCGGCGGCTGGCCGGATCACCGCCTGGTGGTGGCATTCCAGCCGCACCGCTACAGCCGCACCCGCGACCTGCTCGACGATTTCGCCGGCGTGCTGTCCGAGGTCGACGCGCTGGTGTTGACCGAGGTCTATCCCGCGGGCGAACAGCCGCTGGCCAACGCCGACGCGCGTGCGCTCGCGCGTGCGATCCGCGCCCGCGGCCGCATCGACCCGGTGGTGGTCAACGGCCCCGGCGAGCTGCGCGACGTGCTGCCCGACATCCTTGAAGACGGCGACCTGCTGCTGGTGATGGGCGCCGGCGACATCGGCCAGGTGGCACAGCACCTGGTGGCCGAAGGATTCCCCAAGGCGGGGGAGGGCGCATGAGCGAGCGTCTGCCGCCGCCGCGCCTGCCGCCGATGAGCGTGACCGACCCGGCCGCCTTCGGCCGCGTCGCGGTGCTCATGGGTGGCGACACCAGCGAGCGCGAGGTGTCGCTGGATTCCGGCAGCAGCGTGCTTGCTGCGCTGCGCGCGCGCGGCGTCGATGCCGAGGCGGTCGATGGCGTGCCGGCGCTCCTCGCCGCGCTGCAGGGCGGTCGCTTCGACCGCGTGTTCAACATCCTCCACGGCGGCGTCGGCGAGAACGGCGTGCTGCAGGGGCTGCTGCAGGCGCTCGGCGTGCCGTTCACCGGCTCCGACGTGCTCGGCTGCGCGCTGACCCTCGACAAGATCCGCACCAAGCAGGTGTGGCAGTCCGAAGGCCTGCCCACGCCGCGCTACGAGCGCCTGGCGCAGGGCTCCGACCTGCGCGCCGCCGCCGCACGCCTGGGCTATCCGGTGTTCGTGAAGCCGTCGTCGGAAGGCTCCAGCGTCGGCGTGTTCCGCGTGCTTGCCGAGGCCGACCTCGCGCCCGCGATCGAATTCGCCGCCGGCTACGACGGCGAGCTGCTGATGGAGCAGATGGTGCGCGGCGACGAGCTCACCGTCGGCATCCTTGGCGACGTCGCCCTGCCATCGATCCGGATCGTGCCCGCCGGCGAATGGTACGACTACCACGCCAAGTACGTCGCCGAAGACACGCAGTACCTGTGCCCCGGGCTTGAAGGCGATGACGAGGCCGCCATCCGCGACCTCGCCCTGCGCGCGTTCCGCGCCGCCGGCTGCAGCGGCTGGGGCCGGGTGGACATCATGCGCGACCGCGAGCGCGGCATGCAGCTGATCGAAATCAATACCGCGCCGGGCATGACCAGCCATTCGCTGGTGCCCAAGGCCGCCGCGCAGCTGGGCTGCGACTACGCCGGGCTGTGCTGGCGCGTGCTGGAGCAGACGCTGTGAACGCGCTCGCCCGCATCCTGGCCTGGACGCTCGCGGTGGCGCTGATCGCGCTGCCGGTGGTGGCCGTGGTCCAGGGCTGGATCGGCGCCGAGCGCTGGCCGCTGCGCACCCTGCGCATCAACGACAACCTGCAGCAGGTCGATCCCGCGCGGGTGCGCGAAGTGGTGCTGCCCTATGCGCAGCAGGGCTTCTTCGCCGTGCGCCTGGACGAGGCCCGCGAGTCGGTCGCCCGCCTGCCGTGGGTGGAGCAGGCCGACGTCGGCAAACGCTGGCCGGACGTGCTTGAAGTGCGCGTGCAGGAGCACCGCCCGTTCGCGCGCTGGGGCGATGACCGCCTGCTTTCACTGCAGGGCAAGCTGTTCCCGGCCGAAGGCATCGACATGCCGCAGGGCCTGCCGCTGCTGCACGGTCCGGACGCCCGCGCCGAGGACGTCGTCGAGCTCTATCACGCCGCGCGCGAACTGTTCGCGCCGGCGGGCTATGGCGTCCGCGCGCTGCTGCTCGACAGCCGCGGCAGCTGGACCATGGTCCTGTCCAACGGCACCCGGGTGGCCATCGGCAGCCACCAGGTGCGCACCCGCCTGGCCCGCTTCGCCCGCCTGCTTCCGCAGCTTTTGACGCAGCGGCACCAGCCGCTGGAACGCGCCGATCTCCGCTACACCAATGGATTCGCCCTGACATGGGCCGAGGAACACACCGCATGAACCGCAAAGGCGACAAGGCCCTGATCGTCGGCCTCGACATCGGCACCTCCAAGGTGGTGGCCCTGGTCGGCGAGTACTCGCCGGGCAACCCCATCGAGGTGATCGGCATCGGCAGCCACGAGTCACGCGGGCTGAAGCGCGGCGTGGTGGTCGACATCGAATCCACCGTGCAGTCGATCCAGCGTGCGATCGAAGAGGCCGAGCTCATGGCCGGCTGCGACATCCGCTCGGTCTACGCCTCGATCTCGGGCAGCCATGTGCAGTGCAAGAACTCGCCGGGCATCGTCCCGATCCGCGATGGCGAAGTGACCTGGTCCGACCTCGACCGCGTGCTCGACGCCGCCAAGGCGGTCGCGATCCCGGCCGACCAGAAGATCCTGCACGCGATCCCGCGCGAGTACGTGCTGGACGATTCGCAGGAAGGCATCCGCAATCCGGTCGGCATGACCGGCGTGCGCCTCGAGGTGCATGCGCACCTGGTGGTGTGCGCGCAGTCGGCCGCGGCCAACATCTCCAAGTGCGTGCAGCGCTGCGACCTGCAGATCGATGACCTGGTGCTGTCGTCGCTGGCGTCCAGCACCGCGGTGCTGACCAGCGACGAGCGCGAGCTGGGCGTGGTGATGGTCGACATCGGCGCCGGCACCACGGATCTGGCGGTGTTCGTGCAGGGCGCGATCTGCCACACCTCGTCACTGCCGATCGCCGGCGACAAGGTCACCGAGGACATCGCGCACATGCTGCGCACGCCCACGCCCGAGGCCGAGCAGATCAAGGTCCGCTACGCCTGCGCGCTGGCGCAGCTGGCCACCAGCGAGGAGTCGATCCAAGTGCCGAGCGTCGGCGACCGCCCGCCGCGGCGCCTGCCGCGGCAGTCGCTGGCGCAGGCGGTGCAGGCGCGCTACGAGGAGATCTTCGAGATGGTGCAGGCCGAACTGCGCCGCTCCGGCTTCGAACAGCACGTGCGCGCCGGCATGGTGCTCACCGGCGGCGCCGCGAAGATGGAAGGCGTGGTCGAGCTGGCCGAAGAGATGCTGCAGATGCCGGTGCGCGTGGGCATTCCCCAGCACGTCACCGGCCTGGGCGAAGTGGTCAACAACCCGGTGCATGCCACCGGCGTCGGCCTGCTGCTGATGGGCAGCCAGATCGAGAACCCGCGCCGCCCGGTGCTGCCCACCGGGCGCGCCGGCAGCCTGCTGAAGAAGCTCAAGACCTGGTTCAACGGGGAGTTCTGACCATGCACGCATCCATGCCGCAGCTGGATCGACCCCGACCGCATTTGTGGGAGCGGCCATGGCCGCGAAAGGCAAGGCGACGACGAAAACCGCACGCGACAGCAACAAACAACAACTAGAAAACACCAGCACTACATAACGACATCAAAAGGACTACGGACATGGCGCATTTCGAACTGGTTGAAAAGATGGCCCCCAACGCCATCATCAAGGTCATCGGCGTGGGTGGCGGCGGCGGCAACGCGGTCAACCACATGGTCAGCAGCAGCGTGGACGGCGTGGAGTTCATCACCGCCAACACCGACTCGCAGGCAATCAAGAACTGCGGTTCCAAGCTGCAGCTGCAGCTCGGCACCGGCGTCACCAAGGGCCTGGGCGCGGGCGCGAACCCGGAAGTCGGCCGCCAGGCCGCGCTCGAGGACCGCGACCAGATCATGGAAGCGCTGCAGGGCGCGGACATGGTGTTCATCACCGCCGGCATGGGCGGCGGCACCGGCACCGGCGCCGCACCCGTGGTCGCGCAGCTGGCCAAGGAGATGGGCATCCTGACCGTCGCCGTGGTCACCAAGCCGTTCCCGTTCGAAGGCCGCCGCCGCATGCAGGTGGCGCTGAAGGGCATCGAAGAGCTGTCGGCGCACTGCGACTCGCTGATCACCATCCCCAACGAGAAGCTGATCACCGTGCTGGGCCGCAACGCCACCATGGTGCAGGCATTCCGCGCGGCCAATGACGTGCTGCTCGGGGCCGTGCAGGGCATCGCCGACCTGATCGTGCGCCCGGGCCTGATCAACGTCGACTTCGCCGACGTCCGCACCGTCATGTCCGAAATGGGCCTGGCGATGATGGGCACCGGGCATGCCCGCGGCGACGACCGCGCCCAGGCCGCCGCCGAGTCCGCGATCCAGAACCCGCTGCTCGACGACGTCAACCTGGCCGGCGCCAACGGCATCCTGGTCAACATCACCGCCGGCCCGGACTTCACCATGGCCGAGTTCGACGAGGTGGGCCGCACCGTGGAGAACTTCGCCAGCGAAGACGCGACCATCGTGATCGGCACCGTGCTCGACCCCGACATGCAGGACGACGTGCGCGTGACCGTGGTCGCCACCGGCCTCAACCGCGCCCAGGCGCGCGGCGTGGTGCGCGACAGCGGCTACGGCCGCGACGCCGGCTTCAACGAAGCCCCGCGCCGCCCGCACGTGCAGCTGATCAACACCGGCGGCCGCCGCGACGGCACCACCGGCATGCTGATCGACGAAGAAGAGGTGGCACAGCCGATGGCCGCCAGCGGTGGCATGGGCATGGGCCTGCGCCGCGGCTCCGCCGAACCCGCCGCCCCGAGCACCCCCGCCGTGGCCGATTTCGGCAGCAGCAGCGACGGCGGCTACCTCGACATTCCCGCCTTCCTCCGCCGCCAGGCCGACTGAGCCCTTGTGGGAGCAGCTATAGCTGCGATTCAGACCGTCAGGGACGCCGGATTACCTGTGGGAGCAGCTGGAGCTGCTCCCACAGCATGAGGGCGCCTGCGCTCCGTTCAGGTTCAGCGGCTCGCGTGCTAAATTGCGAACCGCTTCCGTTTGCCGGCCGCCTTGTCTGCCGCCGGCGCTTCCCCCAGAGTCCGTGAATGGTCCAGCAGCGCACCATCAAGAACATCACCCGCGCCACCGGCGTGGGGCTGCACAGCGGTGAGAAGGTCTATATGACCCTGCGCCCGGCACCGCCGGACTCGGGCATCGTCTTCCGGCGCGTCGACGTCGAGCCTGCGGTCGAGATCCCGGCCGCGGCGACGCTGGTGACCGAGACCACGCTGTGCACCGGCCTGTCCGTGGATGGCGCCAACGTGCAGACCGTCGAACACCTGATGTCGGCGCTGGCAGGCCTGGGCATCGACAACATCATGGTCGAGCTGTCGGCCGCCGAAGTGCCGATCATGGACGGCTCGTCCGGCCCGTTCGTGTTCCTGCTGCAGTCCGCGGGCGTCGTCGAGCAGGACGCGCCCAAGCGCTTCATCCGCATCAAGCGCCCGGTCGAGGTCCGCGATGGCGACAAGATCGCCCGCTTCGAGCCCTTCGACGGCTTCCGCCTGGGCTTCACCATCGACTTCAACCACCCCGCCATCCCGACCGCAAGGTCGCGGGCCGAGGTGGAATTCACCACCGAGAACTACATCCGCGAAGTCAGCCGCGCCCGCACCTTCGGCTTCATGCGCGACCTGGAGTACATGCGCGACCGCAACCTCGGCCTCGGCGGCTCGATGGACAATGCCATCGTGCTCGACGACTTCAGAGTGCTCAACGACGACGGCCTGCGCTACGCCGACGAATTCGTGCGCCACAAGATCCTCGACGCCGTGGGCGACCTGTACCTGGCCGGCCGGCCGATCATCGGCGCCTTCGAGGGCTACAAATCGGGGCATGCGCTGAACAACACGCTGGTGCGCGCCCTGCTTGCGGACGTGGATGCCTGGGAAGAAGTGACCTTCCCCGAGGCCGAGGTCGGACCGGTCGCCTACGGCGAACTGCAGCCGGTCGCCTGAGGGGTTGCAGCGCGACCGCCCGAGCTCCGCAGGCCAGCGATCGCCGCTATCGCGGCTCCTGCAACAACCGGGTCCGGACCTGTCTGGGGCTGTCGGTCGTTCACGCGTTCTTGCCGCTCAGGTCACATATTTACGGAAATTTAACGAAATCGGGACCAGAACACCGCGTTCGGTTAACGTTTCGGCGGGCAATGGCCGTTAGGATGCCCCGTCCGCGCCAGAAGCGCGGTCTGATTTCAGGACGCGTCCTTGCCGTTGCCAATGGCTTCGCGCAGGGACGCCAAGGCGGCCCGCAGCCCTTCCGGTGCGGACGCCGACAACGGACGTGCAGTCGCTTCGACCCGCGCAGGCGGGAAGAGCGGTTGGGTGGTCGTCTTGACCCTGAGCTCCCGGACCTTCAGCCCGTGCGAACGGGCGGCATCCAGGAGCGCTGGAGCGGCAAGCCTCAGGCTGGCGTTCCACAGCGGCGAATCCACCAGGTACACCAACCTTGCGCCATCCACATTTGCAAGTCGCGCGTGCGCGGACAGTGAAGGTGGGAGGTGGGGACGCAGGGTGCGGTCCAGTGCATCGAGCCACATGGCGCGCTGGATCGGGGAACGGCCGGAGACATCGGCCGCCAGCGCGTCGAAGACGGCGCGCGGACCTTTTGGGGAGACCGAATTGGCATTGCCAGAAGACATCCAGATGACTCTACACCGTACGCTTCAACACTCACACGACTGGCTCATGCATTACGTCCGCCGGGGCGGGCGCCGCCTGGCGCAGGCCGGCGGCAAGCAGCCGATGGCCCTGCTGGGCGCGACCCTGGTGCTGGGCGCCGCGATCGGCGCCGCCGTGCAGTCGGGCGAAGTCAACGCCCTGCGCGCCGAGATCGCCAGCCAGGACGCGCAGCTCGATGACACCCGCCGCGCCGCGCAGCGCGAGGTCAACGCACTGGCCGCCCGCCTGGGCGAGCTGCAGGCCCAGGCCAACCGCCTCAACGCCCTCGGCGACCGGCTGACCCGCGTCGCCCAGCTTGGCGACGGCGAATTCGACTTCAACAGCCCGGTGGGCGTCGGTGGCCACGGTCCGGTCCGCGACATGCCGGCCGGCGAGCTGCGCGAAGGCATCGCCGGCGTCGACGGCGAGTTCGGCATCGCCGGCGACCAGCTCTCGGTGCTCGAAATGCTGCTGTTCAACCGCGAAATCGACCGCAACTCGGTTCCTTCGCGCTCGCCGGTGGCCGCCAGCTACATCACCTCCGGCTTCGGCCGCCGCGCCGACCCCTTCGGCGGCGGCTCCGCGTACCACAAGGGCATCGATTTCGACGCCCGCACCGGCGACACGGTCATGGCCGTGGCCGACGGCGTGGTGAGCTACTCAGGCGTGCGCTCCGGCTACGGCAAGGTGGTCGAGATCGACCACGGCAACGGCTACGTCACCCGTTACGCCCACAACTCGGCCAACGTGGTGCAGGTCGGCGACCTGGTGCGCGTGGGCCAGCAGATCGCCCGCGCCGGCAGCACCGGCCGCAGCACCGGCGCCCACGTGCACTTCGAAGTGTGGGAGAACGGCCGCGTCGCCAACCCGCGCAAGTTCCTGGGCGAGCAGAAGAAGGCCTGACCGCTTGATAGGCGGGGTCCCGGACCCCACGCTACAATGTCGCAGCCAGCTGGAAAGGGCGCCTTGCGCCCTTTTCCCGTTTTTGCCCCCCTTCCACCAACCGGTCATCCAATGCTCAATCGCCTGCTCACCAGCGTCTTCGGCAGCCGCAACGAACGCATCGTCGGTCAGTACACGAAGATCGTCGCCAAGGTCAACGCGTTCGAACCGCAGATGCAGGCGCTTTCCGACGCCGAACTCCAGGCCAAGACCCCCGAATTCAGGCAGCGCATCGCCAACGGCGAATCGCTCGACAAGCTCCTGCCCGAAGCCTTCGCCGTCTGCCGCGAGGCCTCGGTGCGCGTGCTCGGCATGCGCCACTACGACGTGCAGCTGGTCGGCGGCATGGTGCTGCACACCGGCAAGATCGCCGAGATGCGCACCGGCGAGGGCAAGACCCTGGTCGGCACGCTGCCCACCTACCTCAACGCGCTCGACGGCAAGGGCGTGCACGTGGTCACCGTCAACGACTACCTGGCCCGGCGCGACTCGGCGTGGATGGGCAAGCTCTACAACTGGCTGGGCCTGTCGGTGGGCGTGGTCTATCCGGGCATGCCGCACGGCGACAAGAACGCCGCCTACAACGCCGACATCACCTACGGCACCAACAACGAGTTCGGCTTCGACTACCTGCGCGACAACATGGCGCTGTCGAAGGAGCAGCGCTACCAGCGCGGCCTGAACTACGCGATCATCGACGAGGTCGACTCGATCCTGATCGACGAGGCGCGCACGCCGCTGATCATCTCCGGCCCCGCCGACGAAACCCCCGACCTCTACATCAAGGTCAACCGCATCGTCCCCGAGTTCACCCGCCAGGCCAACGAAGAGGCCGAGGGCGACTACTGGGTGGACGAGAAGGGCAAGCAGGTGCACCTGTCGGAGTCCGGCCAGGAACTTGCCGAGACCCTGCTGCGCCGCGCCGGCATCCTCGAGGAAGACGACGGCCTGTACGACCCGCAGAACATCCACGTCGTGCACCACCTCAACGCCGCCATGCGCGCGCACGCGATCTACCAGCGCGACGTCGATTACATCGTCCGCGACGGCGAAGTGATCATTGTCGACGAGTTCACCGGCCGCACCCTGACCGGGCGCCGCTGGTCCGACGGCCTGCACCAGGCGGTCGAGGCCAAGGAAGGCGTGCCGGTGCAGCGCGAGAACCAGACGCTGGCCAGCATCACCTTCCAGAACCTGTTCCGCATGTACAACAAGCTTGCGGGCATGACCGGCACCGCCGACACCGAAGCCTTCGAGTTCCAGTCGATCTACAGCCTGGAAGTGGTGGTGATTCCCACCAACCGCGAGATGGTCCGCGTCGACCACCCGGATGCGGTGTTCCTCAACCGCGCCGGCAAGTACCGCGCCGTGGTCAACGAACTGAAGGAAGCGCACGCGCGCAAGCAGCCGGTGCTGGTCGGCACCACCTCGATCGAGGTCTCGGAGCTGCTCAGCGAGCAGCTGCGCGAAGCCGGCATCCACCACGAAGTGCTCAACGCCAAGCAGCACGAGCGCGAGGCGCAGATCGTGGCCAACGCCGGCACGCCCGGCGCGGTCACCATCGCCACCAACATGGCCGGCCGCGGCACCGACATCGTGCTTGGCGGTTCGCTCGAGGTCGAGATGGCCGCACTCGAGGCCGCGGGCGAAGTCGACGACGCCACCCGCGAACGCGTCAAGGCCGAATGGCAGCAGCGCCACGACGCGGTCAAGGCCGCCGGCGGCCTGCATATCGTCGGCACCGAACGCCACGAATCGCGCCGCATCGACAACCAGCTCCGCGGCCGCTCCGGCCGCCAGGGCGACCCGGGTTCCAGCCGCTTCTACCTGTCGCTTGAAGACAACCTGATGCGCATCTTCGCCGCCGACTGGGTGCAGAAGGTGATGGCGCGCATGGGGCTGAAGGAAGACGACATCATCGAGTCGCCGCTGGTCTCCAAGCAGATCGCCAACGCGCAGCGCAAGGTCGAATCGCACAACTTCGACATCCGCAAGAACCTGCTCGACTTCGACGACGTCAACAACGACCAGCGCAAGGTGATCTACGGCCAGCGCAACGAACTGCTCGAGTCCGACGACATCGCCGACAACATCGCCGGCATCCGCGGCGACGTCGTGGCCGAGACGGTGGACCGCTTCGTGCCGCCGGATTCGGTCGACGACCAGTGGGACCTCCCGGGCCTGCAGGCCACGCTCGAGGCCGACTTCAGCCTGCAGAGCGGGCTGGTGGAGTGGGCCGCCGCCCAGCCCGAGCTGGACGCCGAAGGCATCCTGCGCCACGTGCAGGAGCTGGTCGAGCAGAGCTATGCCGAGAAGGAGGCCAGCACCGGCCCCGAGACCATGCGCATGCTCGAAAAGCACATCATGCTCAGCGTGCTTGACGACAACTGGAAGCAGCACCTCGCGCGCATGGACTACCTGCGCCAGGGCATCCACCTGCGCGGCTATGCCCAGAAGCAGCCCAAGCAGGAATACAAGAAGGAAGCCTACGAGCTGTTCTCCGAGCTCTTGGAGAAGGTCAAGCGCGAAGTGGTGATGATGCTGGCCCGCGTGCGCGTGCGCACCGAGGAAGAGGTTGCCGCGATGGAAGCCCAGGAGCGCGCCCAGGCCGCCGCCCAGGCCGGCCAGATGCAGTTCCAGCATGCCGACAGCGGCGGCTACAGCGCCGACGAAGAGGCCGCCCAGCCCGACTACCAGCTTGACGGCGACCCCGCCGAGCGCATGCCCAAGGTCGGCCGCAACGACCCTTGCCCCTGCGGCAGCGGCAAGAAGTACAAGCACTGCCATGGGCAGATCACCTGACCCCGGGATCCCCCCTGTGGGAGCGGCTACAGCCGCGACCGCGCTGCAGGAGCAGCCGCTTGTGTGGGAGCGGCTATAGCCGCGATGGAATCTTCAGCCATGGCCGCGAATCGCCGCTATAGCGGCTCCCACAAAAGCAGTTGCCACAGAGGCAGCTCCCTCAAAAGCGGGCCCCACGAAGGCCGGGGCCGAAGTTGAACCCGGTCGAAGTCCTCGCCGCCGTCATCACCGACGCCAGCGGCCGCATCCTGCTGGCACGCCGCACCGCCAACCGCGACCTCGCCGGCCTCTGGGAATTTCCCGGCGGCAAGCGCGAGCCGGGCGAAACGCCCGAGGCCGCCCTGGTGCGCGAGCTGCACGAAGAGCTCGGCATCCAGGCCCAGGTCGGCGCGCACCTGATCACCGTCCCCCAGGCCTATCCCGGCAAGCGCCTGCGCCTGGACGTGCGCCACGTGACCCGCTGGACCGGCATCCCCCGCGGCCGCGAAGGCCAGGCCCTGGCCTGGGTGCCGCCGCACAAGCTGCCCAGCTACGCCATGCCGCCGGCGGACATCCCCGTCGTCGCAGCACTCCTGCAGCCGGCGCTTTACGCCATCAGCGCCGTTCCCACACAGGCCGCTGTGGCGCAGTGGCTTTCCGCCCTCGATGCGGCCCTCGACAGCGGCATCGCCCGCATCCAGATCCGCCTTCCCGGCCTCGGTCCCGGCCTGCAGCGCGAACTCAGCATCGCCGCCACCGAGCGCTGCCGCGCGGCCGGCGCAGACATCCTGGTCAACGGTGACGCTGATCTCGCCCGCGAACTCGGCATCGGCCTCCACCTTCGCGCCGCCCAGCTTGCCGGCCTGGACGCGCGGCCTGCGCTCGCGGACGGCGCGCTGCTGGCCGCCTCATGCCACAACGCCACCGACCTCTCCCATGCCACCCGCTTGGGCTGCGACTTCGCAATTGTCGGGGCGTTGAAGCCCACCGCAACGCATCCCGGGGATCCGGGCATCGGCTGGAATGCCTTCGCCCGCCTGCGTGAGGACGTCAGCCTCCCGATCTACGCCCTCGGTGGCTTGGCCCCCACCGACCTCGAAGACGCCCGTCGCCACGGCGCACAGGGCATCGCCGCCATCCGCAGCCTCTGGGGTGGCACACGGCGATAGCGGCCGCTCGGCCCTGGTCTCGGCGGCTGGGCTTCCCGGTGCGTTACCCGGCCGCCACGTACATATAGATCCCTCCTCCTGCCTGCACCAGGATCCAGATCCAGCCGGCGGCCGCACACTGAAAGCGCATGGCCGGACTGAGACCTTTGTATTCAGCCAGCCAAATGCCGGCGTTCGCGATCAGCAGCGAAATGCCCTGCATCACGACTCCGCCGCGCGGCGACAGAAGGGTGAATCCCGGGTAGCGGGTCATCAGCAGCGGGTAGCCGGCGAGGACGGCGAGGCTGGCGAGGGCGGCGAGGAGGCGCATTGCGGACATGGCGGGGGGATGCGGCGAGTGGTGGGACTCGCCGCTATAGCGGCTTCCACAGCGGTGGGGCGGGGCCTGCCAGGGTGAGGTAGCGCTCATGCAGCGCCGCCACGGCGGCATCCAGCGCCTCAAGCGGCCCGTCGTTGGCGATGACGTCGTCCGCCACCGCCAGCCGCTGCTCGCGGGTGGCCTGGGCGCGGATCATGTTCCAGGCCAGTGCCTCGTCGATGCCGTCGCGCCGCAGCAGGCGCTGCAACTGGAGCTCCACCGGCACGTCCACCACCAGCACGCGTTCGATCCACTCCGCGTAGGCGTCGCGGCCGGCTTCAGCGAACAGGGGGATGGCGGCTATCGCGTAGGGGCCAGGCGCGGCTTCACAGGCTGAGCGCAGCGCGCTGCGCACCCGGGGATGGATGATGGCTTCCAGCTGCAGGCGCGCGCCGCTGTCGGCGAAGACCCGCCGGCGCATGGCCGCGCGGTCCATGGCGCCGTCGGCCGCCAGCACCTCGGGGCCAAACGCCGCCACGATCTCGGCCAGCCCGGGCGTGCCGGGTTCCACCACCTCGCGCGCCGCGACGTCGGCATCCGCCACGGCGACCCCGAGCGCGCGGAAGCGGCGTTCGACTTCGGACTTTCCGGAGGCGATGCCGCCGGTGAGGGCGATGGTGTAGTGGGCCATTCAAGGAGTTTGGCAGATAGGGGCCATTCGCACGCCGGCATCCTGTGTTGTAGAAGCAGCTATAGCTGCGACCACAGTCATGGGTGCGCGCAGGGCCGTCAGGATTACGGCTCCGGCTGATCGCGGCTATAGCCGCTCCTACAAGTGTCAGAAGCCGGCGTAGGCTTTGTACGCGCCGATGATGTGATCGCCCCACATGAAGACGATCCAGCCGGCGATGGCCAGGAACGGGCCGAAGGGGATAGGCGTGGCCTTGTCGCGGCCCTTGATTGCAAGCCAGGCGCCGCCCACCACCGCGCCCACCAGCGACGACACCAGGATGATCGGCAGCACGCCCGCCAGCCCGCACCAGGCGCCCAGCGCGGCCAGCAGCTTGAAGTCGCCGTGGCCCATGCCGTCCTTGCCGGTCAGCTGCTTGAACACCCACCACACGCTCCACAGGCTCACATAGCCCGCGATCGCGCCCAGCAGGGCCTCCTTGGGCCCGTGATAGAGGTTCTCCACCGCCGCGATCAGCCCCAGCCACATCAGCGGCAAGGTGAGCGAGTCCGGCAGCAGCTGGGTGCGCAGATCGATGCCCGACAGCGCGATCAGGAAGCAGGTCAGCAGGCAGGCGCCAAAGCCCTGCCAACCGAAGCCGAAGGTCCACACGCAGGCCAGCAGCAGCAGCATGGTCAGCAGCTCGATGGCCGGATACTGCGCCGAGATCGGCGCCTTGCAGCTGCGGCACTTGCCGCGCAGCGCCAGCCAGCTCAGCACCGGGATGTTCTCGTACCAGCTCAGCTGGTGGCCGCAGTGCGGGCAGTGCGAGCGCTCCACCACGATGCCCGGCGGCGGCGGATCGTAGAGCTCCGGCTCGCCAAGCATCTCGCGGCTGTCGCGCTTCCACTGCCACTCCATGCGCCTGGGCAGGCGCAGAATGACCACGTTGAGGAAGCTGCCGACGAGCAGGCCGAGGCCTGCGACCAGCGGGTAGCCGATCTCCGGGTTCTGGTCGAGGAAGGCCATCCGTCAGACGACAGCGGCGAGCTTGAAGATCGGCAGGTACATGCCGATCACCATGCCACCGACGACGACGCCGATGAAGATCATGATCATCGGCTCCAGCAGACTCGACAGCGCGTCCACCGCGTTGTTCACCTCTTCCTCATAGAACTCGGCGACCTTGAACAGCATAGTATCGAGCGCACCGGCCTCTTCGCCGATTGCGGTCATCTGCACAACCATATGCGGGAACAGGTTGACCTGTTTCATCGACATGTTGAGGGGGTAGCCGACGGCAACATCGTCCTTGATATCGTGAGTGGCTTTCTCGTAGACGGTGTTGCCTGTGGCGCCGGCCACGATATCCAGCGCCTCAACCAGCGGTACGCCGGCCTTGAAAGTTGTAGCGAGCGTGCGAGCGAAGCGAGCGATTGAGGAGTTGTGCATGAGCTGCCCAATCACCGGCACTTTGAGGATCAGGCGATCGCACAAGTGCTGGAACGCCGGCGAGCGCTTGAAGAAGAATATAGCCGCAAAGATCGCAGCGCTGACGACCAGGAGGATCAGCCACCAGTAGGCCACCATGAAGTCGGAGGCAGCCACAATGAGCATTGTGAATGCAGGTAGATCCGCACCGAAACCTTGGAACACCGCTTCAAATTGTGGCACGACAAACACTAGCAGAATGGCGCTGACCATTATTGCCACTGCCACTACCGTAGTGGGATAGAAGAGAGCTTTTTTGATCTTGCCTTTTAGCGATTCAATGTTTTCCTTGTAGGTGGCGATCGTCTCGAGCACGGTCTCCAACACTCCCGCGCCTTCTCCGGCCTTTACCAAATTGCGGTACAGCGCGTCGAACTGCACGGGGTGCTTGCTCATGGCCTCGTAGATCGACGAGCCGCCTTCAAGATCAAGGCGCAGACTGTCGACCATCTTCGTCATGCGCGGGTTCTTGTTGCCGTTGCCGATGATCTCCAGCGACTGAACAATTGGCACGCCGGATTTGATCATCGTGGCCAGTTGACGGCTGAACACCGCGATCTCCTTGGCGGAGATGGTCTTTCCCGCGCTCCCGAACAGCGGCTTGGGCTTGAGCTTGACCACGGTTGGAGTGATGCCCTGGCGCCGAAGCTCGGCGCGCAGCAGGTTGGCGTTCTTAGCCGACTGCTCGCCCTTCATCTTCTTGCCGCGCTTGTCGGTGCCTTGCCAGACAAATGGCGCCAAGTCGACGCCCGCGCGAACAGGTGCGGCAGCCTTGCCCTTCGCGGACGTACGCGCAGCAGAACCGGTAACAGCCATCTTCAGACTCCCCAAAAGACCCGGAACCCCGACCGGGACGCAGGACTGCATCCTAAACCCTTGCGCGGAAAAGTGAAATTTACGTTTGTGACGTGGCTCAGGGTTCGGGCAAGTTCCGAGGGTCCCGCCGGTCAGTCCACCGTGATGCGGTTCATTTCAGCCAGACTCGTCCACCCGTTTTTGACCTTTCGCAGCGCCGACTGCCTCAAATCTTGGACCCCGGACTTCTCCGCGACCTCGGCGATCTGGAGCGCGTTGCCGCCCTCCAAGATGATTTCCTGGATCGCTTCGCTCATGGGCATCACCTGATAAACGCCCACGCGGCCCTTGTAGCCGCCAGTGCATTCGTCGCAACCAACGGGCTCGTAGACGGTGAAGCCCTGATTGATCTCCTCGGTGGTGAAGCCTTCGGCCAACAGGGCGTTGTCGGGCAGGTCATGCTGTTTCTTGCACTTGGGGCAGAGCCGGCGGGCCAGGCGCTGGGCGATGACCAGGGTCACGGAGCTGGTGATGTTGTAGGGCGCAATGCCCATGTTCATCAGGCGGGCGATGGTCTGGGGAGCATCGTTGGTGTGCAGGGTGGAGAGCACCATGTGGCCCGTCTGGGCTGCCTTGATGGCGATTTCAGCGGTCTCCAGGTCGCGGATCTCGCCAACCATGATGATGTCCGGGTCTTGGCGCAGGAAGCTGCGCAGGGCCGCAGCAAAGGTCATGCCCCGCTTCACGTTCTGCTGGACCTGATTGACGCCCGGCAGGCGGATTTCCACGGGGTCCTCTGCCGTCGAGATGTTCCGGGTCTCGTCGTTCAGAATGCCCAACGCCGTATACAGGCTCACGGTCTTGCCCGAGCCGGTAGGTCCTGTGACCAGTACCATCCCGTAGGGCTTGTGAATTGCCTCCAGGAACAGCTTTTGTTGGTCCGGCTCGTAGCCCAGCTTTTCGATACCAAGCTTGGCGGCGCTGCCGTCCAGGATACGCAGCACCACCTTTTCGCCGAACAGCGTTGGCAGGGTGCTGACACGGAAGTCGATCTGCTTGCTCTTGCTGAGATTGAGTTTGATGCGGCCGTCCTGCGGCACCCGCTTCTCGGCGATGTCCAGCTGGGCCATGACCTTCAGTCGGGCCGTGACGCGCTGGTTCAGCTTGACCGGCATTTTAGCGGCCTGCTTGAGGATGCCGTCGATGCGCAGGCGAACCCGGTAATCGTCTTCGTACGGCTCGAAGTGAATATCCGAAGCGCCCTTCTTGATCGCGTCGATCAGGATCTTGTTGATGAACTTCACTACCGGGGTGTCGTCGCCCTTGGCGTCGACGCCAGAGTCGGTACCCTCGTCCTCGCCGCCGGAGATGTCGAGGTTTTCCAGACCATCGCTGTCACCCAGTGCGTCGCCAAACGTATCCCCGGCGTCCTGCCACAGCTCCACGCATCGGCGGAGCTTGTCCTCGTCCATCAGGATGGGCTCAACCGTCAGATTAGTGTGGAACTTGACCTCATCTAGTGCATGGGTGTTTGTAGGGTCCGACGTGCCTACAAACAAGCGGCCACCACGTTTGAATAGCGGCAGCACTGTGTGCTTCGCCAGAAGCTCCTCACTGACGAGCTTGATGGCACTCAAGGTGCCATCCATTGTCAGGGGGTCGAATACAGGTACACCGAACTCCATCGAGTTCGCAGCAGCCATCTGGGCCGAGGTAATCAACTTGTGTTCGCGCAGGTACACGGCGACCGGCTTGCGCTCGTCGGTGGCCTTGCCCAAAGCTTCACGCGCGATGGACTCGTCCAGAGCCCCATCCATGACCAAGCGACGAGCAATACCGGTAATGCCAACTAAACTTGAAGTGGACATAGCGCTCATGATTGATCTCGACGGATAGTCAGCCCATATGAACCGTTATGGGCAACGATTTCAATGCTCGCCACTTGTTAGCCCACGAGTCTGCGAGCATTGGCGTCGGAGGAACAAAGAGGCCGCCTTGCGGCGGCCTCTTATTGATCAGTGCAAAGGGATTACTGGCACGTATTCGGCAGGTACTTGTCGTCAATCGTGGCCGCGGTGCAGGTCCAGTTGAAGTTGCCGTCGCCGGTTTCGGAGCCCTGAATCAGGACTTCCTCACCCTGAAGCCCAGCAGAGACATCCGCATCCTTGAACGTCAGGGTGATATCACAAGTCGGGTTGTCGGCAGCGGTGCCGTCGCCGATCGCGGCGGAAGCCACGTACTTTCCCTCGTACTCGTCGGGATCAGCAGGAAAGCCGGCGGTGGTGCCCAGAATCGGGCAAGCGCCAGCCTGCGTGTAATGTTCAGCGACGGCAATCTTGATACCGCTGGCAATGGTCTGCGATTCCGAGAACTGCGATTTTGTCACGTAGTTCTGGTACTGCGGGATCGCAATCGCCGCCAGGATAGCGATGATCGCAACAACGATCATCAGTTCGATGAGGGTAAAGCCCTTCTGCATCTTCATGGTGTATCCCCTAGGAGTGGATTGAACTTCACGTGCCGCGATGCCGGCTTGGGTTCCGGAACCGCTTTGCCGTGCAACGTTGCACGTGCGGTAGGAGTGTATGCAGAACCCGTGCCAAGTGTGGGCTTCGGGCTGTGGATGAATGGATGTGCAACCGAATTCACGGTCCGGGCTGCCGTTGCCGGTAACTACGCGACGCGATGCGTCACTTGCTGCCCCGGAAAGTGACGTTGGTTGTCAGCTTTCGGGCCTGATTTGTGACGCGCGTTGCGGCTCGTGTCTGGAGGGGGTTTTCGGGGTGCGCAGATGTCGGGTGGCTAAGTTGGCTGCAGTCGGGGCATTTGTGGCGCGGGAGGTCGCAGCCGTGGCTGCTCCTACAAGCGCGCGGGCCCGTGCAGTGCGATCACAGTGTGTCACCCGGAGCCCGGCCCCGGCGGCCGAGCCGGCCGGTACGCATGCTCGAAGTCCTCGCGCGTCAGGCCGGTCACGGAGGCAATGATGCTCTTGCACTCGTCACGGTAGGAGTCGACGTACTTCTGGTACGCCTCCAGCTCGGGGCTGTCGGCCTCGAGTACGGGGAACTCCGGCCTGGTCATGTAGTAGTTCGTCAGCCACAAGACCTCGGCGGCATTGCCCATCACCGCCTGCAGCCTGAGCCCGAAGCGCTCGAATCCCGGCCCGTCGTACTCCTGCCGGTGATGGCTGTCGTTCAACTGCTTGATGGAAGCCCGCAGGTCTTCGATACCGAGGTTGACCTCGTCCACATACTTGTGGACCAGTGCCATCGCGGTCCGCTGCACGCGGGTGAACACCAGCAGCGCGTCGTCATAGTGGCCCGCATACGCCCGGTTCGACAGCGGCAGCGGCAGCGAGGGGTCCACTCCGCCCAGCGAGTGGATCTGCAGGGTCCTGGCAAGGCTTGTCCAGACACGCCTGGATTCCTCATGCAGTTGCCGCAGCTCGCTCACGATCGCCCGCTTCAGCAGGTAGCGCCGGAGTACATCCTTGACCAGCGTCCCGAACTGGGTGCCCACCCAGCCGATCACGGCACCGGCGACCAGCCACACCCAGTTGTTTTCCATGCGCCCCTCCGTCCCGAGCCACCGCCTTCTCGCGGCAGTGTATGCAAGGGGATGCGCATGATGGCGACGTCCTGGCCACCGTGCAGGCCGGGCGCGAGCGGGCTATGGGGTTGGGCTGGCTACTGCGCCGGCCTGGGCCAGTCGGTCCTACTTCGCTGAACCAGCCAGGTCGCGCAACGTCTTGATCCGCACGGGGCGGCGATCCGGAAACTTCGCGACCAGATCCAGTTCGCCACCCATGGCGCGAACGTAGCCCTGCAAGGTGGACAGCAGCATGTCGGTGCGCCGCTCGTAGCGTGAAACGGTGTCCTGGCCGACGTTGAGCGTCTTGGCGAGTTGGCTCTGGGTGCAGTTCATGGCCTTGCGGAGATCCTGCAGGGACAACTCTTCGGCGATGAGTTCGGCTGCGCGTGCATTCACGCGCGCGCGCCTGTCTGCCGGAAGTTGTGCCAGTTTCTGATTCAGGGTCGTGACCGGGTTTTTCATGTCTACTTGTCTTTTATTCGTTCAAGGTGGGCGTCGAAGCGCTTGTCCGCGGTTGCAATGAGCTGCTTGTAGAAGCGCTTTTCGCTTCCGCCGGACTTGTCACCTGCAACCAGCAAAATGGCTCGGCGGCGCGGGTCGAAGGCGAATGCGACGCGCCATGTGCCGTCATGGGCATCAAAGCGCAGCTCCTTCATGTTGGTGTGACGGGAGCCATTGAGAGTGTCAACGCGCGGACGTCTGGCTGCTGGGCCGAATTGCTCGATCACCGCTGCCTGGGCCAAGAGTTCGTCCTGGACGGCTTCGGTGAGCTGATCAAACTCCAATTCAAACTCGCTGATGAATTCGACTGTCCATGTCATGCAGCGATTATGCTGTCAAAGACATATGTTGTCAATGGCATGCTGCGCCAGTGGCTGGATGCTTTGAGATACCCACCGACGCAGGTGCCATAGCCGTTCCTGCAGCGTTTCGGGTCAGTCGATCCCGAGCTTCTTGAGCTTGTACCGCAACGCCCGGAACGTGATCCCCAGCGCCGCCGCCGCCTTGGTCTTGTTGTAACGGCTTTCCTGCAGCGCCTGCTGGATGGCGGCGCGTTCGATCTCTTCTATATATGAAGGCAGGGCGCTGGAGGCCGTCTCGCGCGGGTTCATCGCACCCGGCGATTGGGCGCTGCCCGCCATCGGCGGCAGCCGGCCGGGCGAGTGGACGTTGTTGTGGCCGCCCGGCAGCCGCAGGTCGGCAGCGGTGATGTGGTCGCTGTCGGCCAGGGCCATGGCGCGTTCGAGCACGTTCTCGAGCTCGCGCACGTTGCCGGGGAAGGCATAGCCGTCCAGCGCGGCCAGCGCCTCGGGGCCAAGCTTCGGCGCGCTGCGGTGCATGGCCTGCGCCAGGCGCGCGAAGATCGCGTCGGACAGCAGCGGCAGATCGCCGTCGCGGTCGCGCAGGGCGGGCACGTGCAGTTCGATCACGTTGATGCGGTAGTACAGGTCGTGGCGGAAGCTGCCGGCATTCACCAGGGCGTTGAGGTCCTTGTGCGTGGCCGAGAGGATGCGCACGTCAACGTCGATTTCGGTCTGGGCGCCGACCGGGCGCACCTTCTTCTCCTGGATCGCGCGCAGCAGTTTGACCTGCATCGCCAGCGGCAGTTCGGCCACTTCGTCCAGGAACAGGGTGCCGCCGTCGGCGCTCTGGAACAGGCCGGGCTTGTCGGCATGCGCGCCGGTGAAGCTGCCCTTCCTGTGGCCGAAGAACTCGCTTTCCATCAGCTCGGTGGGGATGGCGCCGCAGTTGACCGGCACGAAGGGGCCGCCGGCGCGGGCGCCCTGGGCGTGGATGGTGCGCGCCACCAGCTCCTTGCCGGTGCCGGACTCGCCGCTGATGTGCACCGGCGCCTGGCTGCGCGAGACCTTGGCGATGGTTTCGCGCAGGGCGACCATTGCCGGCGAGCCGCCGAGCAGGCGACCGGCCTCTTCGGGCTGGGCGGCGCGGCGGGCGTTGAGCTCAAGCGCCTGGCGCACCAGGCCGCGGAGCACGTTGATGTCCACCGGCTTGGAGACGAAGTCGAAGGCGCCGGCCTTCAGCGCTTCCACTGCGGCCTCGACGTTGCCGTAGGCGGTGATCATGGCCACGGGGGTTTCGGGGAAGCGGGTGGTGATGTCGCTGATCAGCTCCAGGCCGGAGCCGTCGGGCAGGCGCATGTCGGTCAGGCAGAGGTCGTACTTGCCGCGGGACAGCAGTTCCTGCGCGGCGGCAAGGGTGGCGGCGGTATCGGTGCGCAGGCCCATGCGGCCCAGGGTCAGGACAAGGAGTTCACGGATGTCGTGCTCGTCGTCGACGATGAGGGCGCTGCGGGCGTCTGTCATGGGAATTCTTGCGTGCCTGTCCGTGGTGACCAATTTTGGCACTTTTCACCATAGTGTGACGAGTGTCAAAGGTACAAGGCTCAGCCCAGCATGGCGGAGCCGTTGCGCAGGGTGATCCGGAAGCAGGCGCCGCCCCCGGGGAGGGACACGTATTCCAGGCGGCCGTCGTTGGCGCGGCAGAGCTCGTGGGCGATGTACAGGCCCAGGCCGGTGCCGTGCTCGGAGGTGGTGAAGAAGGGCCGGAACAGCTGGTGGGCCACGGCGTCGGGGATGCCGGGGCCGCGGTCGGTGATCTCGATCACCGGGCTGCCATCGAGGATGTCGGCGTTGATGGTGATGCGGGCGGCCTCGCCGGGCTGGTGGCCGTGACGCACGGCGTTGTTGGTCAGCGACGTCAGCGCCTGCTGCAGGTGGCGCGGGTCGACCATGGCCGGCACCTCCGGGCGCTGGCCGGCCTGGCGCAGGCTGGCGTTCTCTTCCGGGCAGGTCTGGCGGTAGTCGTCGATGAAGGCGCGCACCTGGCCCACCAGGTCCACCTGCTCGGGCTGGGCGCGTTCGCGCCGGGCCAGGCTCAGCACGCTTTCGACGATGGCGTTGGTGCGCATGCACTGCTGGTGGACGATCTGCAGCAGGCGGCGGTCGCTGTCGCCGATGTCGCGCGATTCCTCCAGCAGCTGGGTGGCGTAGCTGATCGCGGCCAGCGGGTTGCGGATCTCATGCGCGAGGCTCGCGGAGAAGCGGCCCATGGCGGCCAGGGTGAGCGACTCGGCGCGGCGCGAGACCAGCGAGGTGTCGTCGAGGAAGATCAGGGTGGTGTCGTCGGTGGCCAGCAGGCGGGCGAAGCGCGGCAGCACTTCGTTGCCGTCCTCGCCGATGGTCAGCGGGGTGTCGTCGGCCTCGCCGCTGCGGCGCCATTCGGCCACGCGCATGGCAAGCGCAGGGGAGATCTTCGGCAGGGTGCGCGCGGGGCCCTCCGGCTCGGGCCCGGATTCGCCCAGCAGGATGCGCGCGGCCTCGTTGGCCATGCGGATGCGGCCACTGCCGTCGACCATCAGCACGCCCACGCGCATGCGGCGGATGATCAGCTCGTTGATTTCGGCGAGGTTGGCGGCCTCGGCCCCGCGCTTGTCGGCCAGGGTGCGGGTTTCGCGCATGTCGCGGCCGAGGAAGTTGGTCAGCGAGGCCATCGCCAGGTAGCTGACCGAGAACATCAGCACTTCGGCCAGCGGGCGCTCGCGGATCGGGCTGCCGGCGATCACCACCACCATGTACTGCGCCACCAGGGCGCCCGAGGCCAGCGCGGCGGCGGCCAGGCCCAGGTGCAGCGGCAGCAGCAGGGCGGCCGCGCCGACGTTGAACAGCAGCATCATCGCGATGCCCGGGCCGGCATGGGGCAGGGCGTGGGTGGCCAGGGTGGCGGCTGCGATGTCGATGATCACGCCGAAAATCACCTGCGCCGGCAGCGGGACCGATTCGCGGCCCGACAGCAGCAGCAGTACGGCCGCGGCCACCAGATAGGTGGCGGCCACCGCCACGGCCAGGGCGGGGTCCCGCGCTTCGCCGCCGAATACGCCCTGCAGCGGGCCGAAAACGGCCAGCGCCAGCAGCGCGGCCTCAAGCGTCCGGTACAGGGCCAGGAGGTACAGCTCGCGCCTCATGGCGCGATCGGTGGGGGTCATGGGCACTCGGGCGGGCTCCGTGGGCGTTGGCGCACTATAATGGTCGGCGCTGTGTCCCACTTTCCCACGACGGACCCCACATGAACTTCCACGAGTACCAGGCGAAGCAGCTCTTCGCCGATTACGGCATTGCCGTCCCGGCCGGGCGCGTCGCCCGGACCCCTGAAGAGGCGGTTGATGCCGCCAAGGCCATCGGCGGCGATTTCTGGGTGGTCAAGGCCCAGATCCACGCCGGCGGCCGCGGCAAGGCCGGCGGCGTCAAGCTCTGCCGCTCGCTCGACGAGGTGCGCGAGCACGCCAAGGGCATGCTCGGCAAGAAGATGGCGACCTACCAGACCGCCGGCATCGAACTGCCGATCGACTCGGTGCTGGTCACCATGGCCACCGACATCGACAAGGAGCTGTACCTGTCGGTGCTGGTGGACCGTTCGACCCAGACCGTGACCTTCATCGCCTCCAGCGAAGGCGGCATGGACATCGAACAGGTGGCCGCCGAGACGCCGGAGAAGATCCAGTCGCTCAACGTCAACTTCATCCAGGGCCTGCAGCCCTACCAGTGCCGCGACATGGGCTTCGCGCTGGGTCTGACCGGCAAGCAGGTCAACCAGCTGTCGAAGATCATGCTGGGCCTGTACAAGCTGTTCAACGAGAAGGACCTGGCGCTGGTCGAGCTCAACCCGCTGGCCATCCTCACCGACGGCAACCTGGCGGTGCTCGACGGCAAGGTCGACTCCGACGACAACGCCGGCTTCCGCCACCCGGAGCTGGTCGCCATGCGCGACATCCGCCAGGAAGACGAGACCGAGGTCAAGGCCAGCCAGCACGACCTGAACTACGTGACCATGGACGGCAATATCGGCTGCATGGTCAACGGCGCGGGCCTGGCGATGGCGACGATGGACGTGATCCAGCTGGAAGGCGGGTCGCCCGCGAACTTCCTCGACGTCGGCGGCGGCGCCACCAAGGAGCGCGTGACCGAGGCGTTCAAGCTGATCCTGTCGTCGGACGACGTGAAGGCGATCTTCGTCAACATCTTCGGCGGCATCGTGCGCTGCGACATGATTGCCGAAGGCATCATCGCCGCGGTCAAGGAAGTCGACGTCAAGGTGCCGGTGATCGTGCGCCTCGAGGGCACGAACGTGGACGCGGGCAAGGAGCTCCTGAAGAACTCCGGCCTGGCCATCACCGCCGCCGACAACATCAACGACGGCGCCCGCAAGGCCGTTGAAGCCGCCAAGGCCGCCTGAGCCCCATTCCAAGGATCCTGAAGAAATGAGCGTTCTGATCAACAAGAACACCAAGGTGATCGTGCAGGGCTTCACCGGCACGCAGGGCACCTTCCACGCCGAGCAGATGCTCGAGTACGGCACCAAGGTCGTCGGCGGCGTGACCCCCGGCAAGGGCGGCACCGAGCACCTGGGCCTGCCGGTGTTCAACACCGTGGCCGATGCCGTGGGCGAGACCGGCGCCAATGCGTCGGTGATCTACGTGCCGCCACCGTTCGCGGCCGACGCGATCCTCGAGGCCGCCGATGCCGGCATCAAGGTCATCGTGTGCATCACCGAGGGCATCCCGGTGCTGGACATGCTGCGCGTCAAGAAGACCCTGGTCACCACCTATCCGGACACCGTGCTGGTGGGCCCGAACTGCCCCGGCGTGATCACCCCCGGCGAGTGCAAGATCGGCATCATGCCGGGCCACATCCACATGCCGGGCAAGATCGCGATCGTCTCGCGCTCGGGCACGCTGACCTATGAAGCGGTCAAACAGACCACCGATGCCGGCCTCGGCCAGTCGACGGTCATCGGCATCGGCGGCGACCCGATCAACGGCCTGAACTTCATCGACTGCCTGAAGCTGTTCCAGGACGATGCGCAGACCGAGGGCATCATCATGGTCGGCGAGATCGGCGGTTCGGGCGAGGAAGAAGCGGCCGAGTTCATCGCCGAGTACGTGACCAAGCCGGTGGTGGGCTTCATCGCCGGTGCGTCGGCCCCGAAGGGCAAGCGCATGGGCCACGCTGGCGCGATCGCCTCGGGCGACTCGGGCACGGCGGAAGGCAAGTTCGCCGCGATGGAGAAGGCCGGTGTCACCACCGTGCGTTCGCCGGGTGACCTGGGTGCGGCCATCGCCAAGCGCCTGGCGGGCTGATCGCCAGCGGTCGTGCAGGAGCGAGAGAAAAAGGCCGCCTTCGGGCGGCCTTTTTCATTGCGCGAACGCATCAGTGATGTGGAAGGGGCGGGGCGGGCCGCGGCGTACGCTCGATGGTCGCTCCGAGGCTGCGCTCGGCGTCTTCTCCCAGCGTCAGCAGGGTGAGGTTCCAGCCTGACGTTGCATGGATCTGGAACAGCCGTGGCAGGTCGTCGCTGGTCTCGACGCTTGCCAGGTGTCTGTCTTCGACGCTGTAGACGTACAGCAGGACGGCAGCGGGCGGCAGTGCATCGATTTCGGACGCGGTGCGTCCTGCCACGTCGGCCGGAGGCAGGTGTGCTTCGCCCAGCAGGTGGGCATCATCCAGCCAATGCCAGGTGAATCCGGTGGCGTCTTCCAGGCCCGGGGGTATCGTCGGCAGCGCGGAGGCATCGTCGGGCGTGCCGACGGACGCGATCGCGTACTCCGCATCCCCGAAGTAGATGAGCGCCATGTTCTGGCTGGGGTTCAGCTCCAGTCCGTAGATGGATGCGCCGCTGCGTCCGTCGCGGACGACGGTGCCGTCGCGGTCCACGATCCGCGAGCTTGTTCCGCGTCCAAGCAGCCTGATCGGTGCGGTGTCCGGACGGGAGGCGGTGTCTTCAGCGGGGGCGCCGGGGACCAACTGGTATTCCATCCGGTCCTGGCCAACGTGGCCCGGCTCCGTGACGGTGGCAGTGGTCGCCGCCTGCACGGTTGCGGGGCCCGGGGCGCCCGCGGAACATCCGGACGCAAGTAGCAGCCCGGCCGCGAACAGTACCGCCAGGCCCGATCGCATGGTTGGGAGCGGGCGCGCGTGCTTCATGGATTCCGCCTCAGATCTTCGATCAGTGCGTCGGCGATGGCATCGGCAATGTCCTGCCGCACCTGCTCGTAGTTATCGCGGGTGTTGAGCAGTTCGTCCACTGCCAGGTTGTCGATGAACTCGATTTCCACAAGCGCCGCGCGCAGCGGATGGTAGTTGGCGGAATTGCCCAGCGACGTATCGCTCAGCACGGCGAGTTGCTGGTCCTTGACGCCGCGGTCGAGGGCGCCGGGATCGTGCGCAAGAACGGTCTGGTACACGGCTTCGTTGACGCGCTCCGCCAGCGCGACATCCTCGCCATGGTTCACGTTGTCGCTGCTTCGCCTGACCAGGGTTTCGGTGCCGCGCGCGGTGCCGTTGAAGCCGTTGAAGTGAATGCTCAGCAGGATGTCCGCGCCGTTGTCGCGCCCGACGTGCGCCCGGCTCGCGCCGGGCGGGTTGACGTCCTCGTCGCGCGTCATGTGGATCCGGAGGTTGGTGTTGTCATCGACCCGCAGCGTGCGCAGTGCGGTCCTGGTGCGCAGTCCGAAATCCAGCGTCAGCTCTTTTTCAAGGATGCGGCTGGTGTGCGATGTCGCGTTGTTGGCGGTGGAGCTGGTTTCGTTCCTGTCGCCTCCGTGCCCCGGGTCGATCACGATGATGCCGGGGACTTCCAGGTCGATCAGCTCCACCGCGCTGTCTTCACCTTCCAGCTGGGCACTGATGCGCGCCGCGTTGAAGGCGATGGGCGCCAGGTTGATGCGGATGGCGGTGTGGCCGGTGTCGTCTACGACGGTGGTGGCCTGCTGCTGGCTGCTGCGCGTGAAGCCTTCCGCGGTGAAGTCCGCCGGCGCTTCGAAACGGTCGCGGTGCCCGGCCGCGGCACGGGCCCAGTCGCCCCGGAAATCGGGATCGCCTTCCTGCTGGCCTTCTTCGACGGGAGCCACGAACAGCGGGGCCATCGACCAAGTGACGGTTTTCCCCGCGTGGTGGCCATCGGGGCGGCCTTCGCTCCACACGCGGATCCTCAGTTCGCGATGCGCGATCCGGTTGGTCGCAGGCTGGATCTTGACCATCGGGTGCTTGTGGGGCGCCGCCTGCGGCTCGGTCGAACCGTCGACCTCGTCCCCGTCTTCGTCGGTGATGGCGGGTGCAAGCTCGATGGCCTCGACATGCAGCACTTCGTCCGGGGTCTCGAGCAGCACGTCCCTGCGGACCAGGTTGTTCGTGGTGGACATGACGGAGTCGGCAATGCGCCTGTAGAGCAGGCCGGAGTCGGCGCCGGTCATCGCGTCTGCTCCCCTACTTCCAGGACCAGGCCTTCGGGCTCCGCCGCCGCCACCACCTGTGTGCGCCCGGCTGCGTCGGTCACCCCATGCAGGTAGCTGCCATCCTTGAGCAGGATGCGGTAGGGGACGTTGGGAAGCGGCTTGCCGGTGTTCCTGTCCTTGAGCACGAAGCCTTCGTCGAACAGCTCCACACGGGAGTCGGGCAGCGTCGGAAGACCGGCGGCCTTCGCCTCTCCGGCGAGGAAGGGCGACTGGCTTGCCTTGACGATGAAGTTGCCAGGCACGTAGATAGCTCCTTTATCTTCGGTGCGAATTCATGGAGCCTGGCCAGCAATGTCGCTGATCATCGCCGCCGATGTGCAGGACCACCTGATCTGGCCGGTGATCATTGCGCGGTCCTTTCCGGGGAGTCAAACCGGGGCGTACCCGAGCTGGTGCTCGACAGTTACCGCAAGGTCTATCCGTGGAAGTACGGCGTGGTGGCCGCTTCGGGCGATGTGTTCCTGATGGTGCTTTTCTGCCGCCTGTTCGTGCAGCACGAGCAAACGGGACGGCCCGTGGACCTGCTGCGGGTCGCGAGGGAGGCGAAACAGGCGCGCACCCGCAGCGGGGTTCCGTCCGACCGGTCCGTGGGGAGCATCTTCTTCACGCTGCCGGGCCGCGAAGGCTTCGAGCTGTACGGGGTGTCCGTACGCGCGCACAGCATCGAGTACGAGGTCATCGAGCCCATCAGCACGCGCTTCGCGATGCACAAAGATGCGCCGCAGGCGTCCGCGTACGAAGCATTCAACAGCAGTCTCCGGCCGTCGTTCTTCTATCCGGATGCTGCCGAATTCCAGCGCCATCACCTGGATCTGCTGGCGGGATTCTTTGCCAGCCAGAGCGCCGTCGATGATCGGGTGACGGCCTCGTTCGATGCGTGCATCCTCGAGAAGCGGACGGGGGCCGGGCTGTTCTGGCAGGTGTCCGAGGGGCCGAAGCAGCTGCTGCTCCTCGAGCCGGGCGCTGGCACGGACGCCCCGTGGCCTGCAGCCGATCGCGCGCTTCCGAAGGCGGCATGCGACCATCGTGGCCACTCCAGACCTGCCGATTTCCGGGATCCGACATGACCGAAACGCTCCGCATCGCACTCGCCCAGTTCGACTTCCCGGTGGGCGACGTCGCCGGCAACACGACGCGCATCGCCGCCATGATCGGCGAGGCCCGCGACGAGTACGGCGCCGACATCGTGGTGTTCCCGGAGCTCGCGGTCAGCGGCTACCCGCCGGAAGACCTGCTGATGCGGCCGCAGTTCCTGGCCGACTGCGAGCAGGCGCTGCGCACCATCGCGGACGCGGCGACCGGCATCGTCGCCATCGTCGGCTGGCCGGAGTCGGCCGGCAGCATCCTCTTCAACTCGGCCAGCGTGCTGCGCGAGGGCAAGGTCGAGCGCACCTATCGCAAGCGCGAGCTGCCCAACTACAACGTGTTCGACGAGCGCCGCTACTTCCACGTCGATCCCGACGGCGGCAGCTGCGTGTTCGAGGTCAAGGGCGTGCCGGTGGGCCTGCTGGTCTGCGAGGACCTGTGGTTCGTCGAGCCCATCGCCGACACCGTGGCACAGGGCGCGCAGCTGGTGCTGGTGCCCAATGCCTCGCCCTTCGAGCGCGGCAAGCACGCGCAGCGCGACGCGATGATCGCGGCCCACACGCGCGATACCGGCTCGGCGCTGGCGTATCTCAACGTGGTTGGCGGGCAGGATGCGCTGGTGTTCGACGGCTCATCGGTGGTCGCCGACGGCGACGGTACGGTGCATCCGGCCGCGGCCGCGTTCACCGACCAGTGGCTGGTGGTGGACTACGACGTCGCGCGTCGCGCGTTCACGCCCATCGTGTGGATGGACGACGGCGACGAGAGCATGGACGCGCTGGCCTGGCGCGCGGTGGTGCGCGGCATCCGCGACTATTTCGGCAAGAACGGTTTCCGCCGCGCATGGCTGGGGCTGTCGGGCGGCCTGGATTCGTCGATCGTGCTGGCGATGGCGGTGGAGGCGCTGGGCGCGGAGAACGTGACCGCGGTGCGCATGCCGTCGCGCTACACCGCCGACCTCAGCAACGACCTGGCCGCCGAGCAGTGCCGCGCGCTGGGCGTGGAGATGATGACGGTGCCGATCGGGCCGGCGTTCGACGGCCTGCTGGGCAGCCTGGGCGATGCCTTCGAAGGCCACGAGGTGGACGTGACCGAGGAGAACCTGCAGTCGCGCGCGCGCGGCGTGATCCTGATGGCGCTGTCGAACAAGCTCGGAGGCCTGGTGCTGACCACCGGCAACAAGAGCGAGTACGCCGTGGGCTACGCCACCATCTACGGCGACATGGCCGGTGCCTACGCGCCGATCAAGGACCTGTACAAGACGGAGGTCTACGGGCTTTCGAAGTGGCGCAATACGGTGGGCGGGGCGCCGGTCATCCCGCCGGGGGTGATCGCCAGGCCGCCTTCGGCGGAGCTGCGCGAGAACCAGCTGGACCAGGATTCACTGCCGCCCTATGACGTTCTGGACGCGATCCTGCTGCGCTTCGTCGACCAGGAGCAGTCGCGCGACGAGGTCTGCGCGGCCGGCTTCGATGCCGCGGTGGTGGACCGCGTGGTGGGCCTGGTGCGCCGCGGCGAGTGGAAGCGCCAGCAGGCCGCGCCGGGCCCGAAGATCTCGCGACGCGCCTTCGGTCGCGAGCGCCGCTACCCGATCACCAATCGTTACCCCCACTGACGGGATCGCAGCCATGGCTGCTCCTACAGCGCCTTGGGCTACTGGATGGCGGATTTTTCGGTGGCGAAGGGGTTGAGCTTGCGGATCGTCCACGGGTAGTCCGGCCACTTGCCGCTCAGGTACGGGTGGTCGGGCTCGTTCAGCTCGAGCACGCGGCGGGCGTCGGTGGCCAGGGTGTCGTTGCCCAGTTCGGCATAGGCGGCGGCGAGCACGGCCACGGCGTCGTTCTGGTATTCGCTCTGCGGGTAGGTCTCGAGCAGGTAGCGGGCGCGCTCGGTGGCGGCGACCCAGGCCTCGCGGCGCATGTAGTACAGCGCGGTCTCGATCTCGTGGCGGGCGAAGGTATTGCGCAGCGCGGCCATGCGGTTGCGGGCATCGGCGGCATAGCGGCTGTTGGGATAGCGCTCGGACACGATGCGCAGGTCGTTGTAGCCCTGCATGGGCGTGGCCAGGTCGCGGCGGCTGGTATCGAGGTTCCAGGCGCGCTGCAGGAACACGGTGTCGCGGCTGGAGTTCACCAGGCCGCGCAGGTAGTACATATAGGCCACGTTGCGGTGCGTGGGATAGGTGCGGATGAAGCGGTCGACCGACGACACGGCCTCGTCGTGGCGGCCCATCTTGTACTGCGCATAGGCGATTTCCATCAGCGCCTGCTCGGTGTACGTGCCGTAGGGGTACTGCGCGACCAGGCGGCGATAGGTGGTGGTGGCGGCGTTCCAGTTGCCGCGGCGCATCAGCCCATGGCCCTTGTCGTACAGGGTTTCGACGGCCGCGCCCTCGTCGACCTCCTTGTCCTTGAACATGCCCTTCATCCGCGCGCAGCCCGACACGGTGAACATGGCCAGCAGCAGGAGCAGCAGGGCGCTGCGGATAAGGGTGGTGCGTCGGGTCATGGGACGTCCGGGGCGGCGAGGGCTTGAACGGGGGATAATAGCAGCCACCACCGGCCCGCCAGCCGCCACGACTGAACCCGAGCCGACACCCATGACCGACGACCACGACGCTGAGATCCCGGAAGCCGCTTCCGAAGCCCCCCGGACCGCCCGCGTGCCCGACGCCATGGCCGGGCGGCGCTTCGACGCGGTGCTGGCCGAGCTGTTCCCGGAGTTCTCGCGGTCGCGCCTGGCGGGCTGGGTGAAATCGGGCGATGTGCTGCTCGACGGTGCCACCGTGCGCCCGCGCGAGGCGGTCCGCGGCGGCCAGGAGGTGCTGCTCACCGCCACCCTGGAGATCCAGGTCAGCGCCGAGCCCGAGGACATTCCGCTGTCGGTGCTGTACGAGGACTCCGAGGTCCTGGTGATCGACAAGCCCGCGGGCCTGGTGGTGCACCCCGGTGCCGGCAACCACAGCGGCACCCTGGTCAATGCCCTGCTGTTCCGCGACCCGGCATTCGCCGCGGTGCCGCGGGCGGGCATCGTCCATCGCCTGGACAAGGACACCTCCGGGGTGATGGTGGTCGCCCGCACCCTGCAGGCGCACGCGGCGCTGGTGGCGCAGCTGTCCGCGCGCGACGTGCACCGGCAATACCTGGCGGTGGTGGTGGGCGCGCTGGTGTCCGGTGGCACCGTGAACGCGGCCATCGACCGCCATCCGCGCGACCGCCTGCGCATGGCCGTGCGCGAGGACGGCCGCGAGGCCACCACCCATTACCGCCTGCAGGAGCGCTTTCGCGCCCACACCGCGCTGGAGTGCCGGCTGGAAACCGGGCGCACCCACCAGATCCGCGTGCACATGACCCATCTGAAGTCGCCGATCGTGGGCGACCAGCTGTACGGCGGCCCGGTGAAGCTGCCGCGCGCGGCCTCGGATGAGCTGATCGCCGCGCTGCGCGGCTTCCGCCGCCAGGCCCTGCACGCGCAGGTGCTGGAGTTCGTGCACCCGGCCAGCGGCGAGTCCGTGCGCTGCGAAGCGCCGGTCCCGGAAGACATGCAGGCGCTGATCCGTGAACTGCGCGCCGATGCCGCCGCGCACGCGGTCACCGGGGCGGGCGTGCGCCGGTGAACGCTGGCGCTGCGGGACGGGGCGAGGGTGATGCCGGACCTGCATCGCGCCGCCGGGCGTGGCTGGAG
The DNA here is from genome assembly GCF_039548455.1 of Luteimonas sp. MJ250. NCBI lineage: Bacteria > Pseudomonadati > Pseudomonadota > Gammaproteobacteria > Lysobacterales > Lysobacteraceae > Luteimonas > Luteimonas sp. MJ250. The sequence continues at coordinate 609,933 of NZ_JBCLVB010000011.1, forward strand.
GCCGACTGGCCGGCGCCGGACCGCGTGCACGCACTGGTGACGCTGCGCCACGGCGCCGGTGCCTCGATGGTGCCCTTCGACCGCTTCAACCTGGGCAATGTGCACGGCGTGGGCGGCGACGACCCGGTCATCGTGGCGGCGAACCGCGCCGAGCTGGTGGACCGCGCGGACCTGCCTTCGGCGCCGCACTGGCTGCGCCAGGTGCACGGCACCGGCGTGCTGCGGGTCGATCATCTGCTTCCCTACGGCAACGCGACCAGCGAGCGCGGGCGCATGGCGGCCGAGGCGGAAGCCGATGCCGCGGTCACCGACGTTCCCGGCGCGGTGCTGGCCATCCTCACCGCCGACTGCCTGCCGGTGGTGTTCGCCGCCCGTGACGGCAGCGAGGTCGCGGTTGCGCACGCGGGCTGGCGCGGCCTGGCCGCGGGCGTGCTGGAGCAGACGGTGGCCGCGATGCATGCCGCGGCCGGGGAGCTCGTGGCCTGGCTGGGTCCCGCCGCGGGGCCGGCCGCGTATGAAGTCGGCGCAGAGGTGCGCGAAGCGTTCGTGGCTGATGACGCCGGCGCGGCGGCCGCGTTCGCTTCCACGCGGCCCGGGCACTGGCATGTCGATCTGTACGCCCTGGCCCGCCGCCGCTTGCTTGCCGCTGGCCTGTCCAGCGCCGACATCCACGGCGGAGGCCTGTGCACGATCTCCGATCGGCGCTTCTTCTCCCACCGGCGCGACGGCCGCAGCGGGCGCATCGCGACGCTGGCCTGGCTGGACTGAGTTTTCCCGGCGCTGCGCTTCGCCCTCGTGGGAGCGGCTACAGCCGCGATTCGCCAGCGATAATGGCCGCCCTCCCCACAAGGATGCCGACCATGAGCCATCCCATCGCCGCCTTGGCCAACGTTCCCGGCGTCGCCGCGCGCGACGCCGCCACCACCGGCTTCGTGTTCAACCACACCATGCTGCGGATCAAGGATCCGCGGGCGTCGCTCGACTTCTATACCCGCGTGCTGGGCTTCAGCCTGGTGCGGCACAACGACTTCCCCGAAGCGGAGTTCTCGCTCTACTTCCTCGCCATCGTCGACCCGGCGGACATTCCCGGCGACGAAAGCGAGCGCAAGGCCTGGGTCGCCGGCCTGCAGGGCGTGCTTGAGCTGACCCACAACCACGGCACCGAGGCGCAGGACGGCGCGGTGTACCACGACGGCAACAGCGAGCCGCGCGGCTTCGGGCACATCTGCCTGAGCGTGCCGGACGTGCGCGCGGCCTGCGAACGCTTCGAAGCCCTGGGCGTGCCGTTCCAGAAGCGCCTGACCGACGGACGCATGAAGGACATCGCCTTCATCAAGGATCCGGACGGCTATTGGGTCGAGATCATCCAGCCCACGCCGCTGTAGCGTCCACAAAGGCGGCTTCTCAGGCAGCGTCCGACCACGGGCGCGACAGTCGCATCGCGGTCATCACCACGCCGACGTGGGAATACGTCTGCGGGAAATTGCCCCAGGCCTCGCCGTCGTCGAAGGCGAGGTCCTCGGACAGCAGGCCGAGGTGGTTGCGGCGGGCGAGCAGGCTTTCGAACTGCTGCCGCGCCTCGTCCACGCGGCCGATGGCGGCCAGCGCGTCGATGTACCAGAAGCTGCAGATGGTGAAGCTGGTCTCGGGCTCGCCGAAGTCGTCGGCGGCGATGTAGCGGAACAGCGAGGTGCCGCGGCGCAGCTGGGTGCCGATGGCCTCGACCGTGGCCACGAAGCGCGGGTCGCGCGGGTCGATGAAGCCGAGTTCGGCGAGCAGCAGCAGGCTCGCGTCCAGGCGCCGGCCCTCGGCGGATTCGACGAAGTGCCCGAGTTCCTCGTCCCAGGCGCGTTCGAGCGTGGCTTCGCGCATGGCGTCGGCACGTTCGCGCCAGTGCACCGCGCGCTGGGCCAGGCCGAGGTGCGCGGCGATGCGCGCCAGGCGGTCGCAGGCGGCCCAGCACATCACGCTGGAATAGGTGTGCACCTCGGCGCGGCCGCGGAACTCCCAGATGCCGGCGTCGGGCTGGTCGTGCAGCGCCCAGGCGTGTTCGCCCAGTGGCTCGAGCCGGGCGAAGGCGGCGACGTCGCCGGGACGCTCCAGGCGCTGGTCGAAGAACAGCTGGGTGGCGGCCAGCACCACGCTGCCGTAGACATCGTGCTGCTTCTGGATCCAGGCCAGGTTGCCGCGGCGCACCGGGCCCATGCCGCGGTAGCCGGCAAGCGCGGGCATGGCGTGCTCTTCCAGGCGGTCCTCATAGGCGATGCCGTACAGCGGCTGCAGAGTGCCGTCGTCGCCGGTGGCGAGGTTGAGTACGTAGCGCAAATAACCTTCCATGGTGCGGGTGGCGCCAAGGCGGTTGAGCGCGCGCACCACGAAGGCCGAGTCGCGCAGCCAGCAGTAGCGGTAGTCCCAGTTGCGCTCGCTGTGCGGCGCTTCGGGAATCGAGGTGGTGATGGCGGCGACGATCGCGCCGGTTTCCTCGTACTGGCAGAGTTTCAGCGTGATCGCGCTGCGGATCACCGCCTCCTGCCACTCCAGCGGGATCGACAGGTAGCGCACCCACTCGCGCCAGTAATCGACAGTCATGCGCTCGGCCCTGCGCGCAAAGCCCTGCACCGATTCGGTGAGGGTTTCGTCCGGGCCAAGCACCAGGTGGCGTTCGCCGTCGAGTTCGAAGGGCAGCGATTCGCGCACCTGCCGCACCGGCACGTCGCTGGTCAGGCGCAGGGTGAAGCCGGGCAGCAGGTAGCGGATGTGGTTGCTGCCCCAGGTCTGTTCCGGCACCTCGGCGCCGTAGTCCGCCAGTGGACGCAGCACGACGCGGATGCGCGGCCGGCCGGACAGCGGACGCAGGCGCCGCACCAGCATCACCGGCCGGTAGAAACGGTCGTGCTGGTGCCAGCGCGGCATGAAGTCGGTGATCTCGACCGCGCCGCCGTGGCGGTCGCGCAGCACGGTGCGCAGCACGGCGGTGTTCTTGATGTAGGCCTGTTCGGCGCTTTCGAAGTCTTCGAGTTCGATGGCGTAATCGCCGCCGCCGGCCCTGGGCGAGAGCAGCGCGCAGAAGGCGGGGTCGCCGTCGAAGGCGGGGATGCAGCCCCAGGTCACGCGCGCACGGGCATCGACCAGGGCCGCGACGCTGCCGTTGCCGATCAGGCCGAGATCGAGACTGGCGTGTCCTGCTGTTGTGGGAGCGGCTATAGCCGCGACCTCCCCCCGGTTCACTGCGATGCCCTGTTTATGGCGATGCCCTGCTCAAAGCCGCGCTCCGCTCACTGCGGCGTTCCGATCCGTGCGCACTCCAATCCAGGCATGCACCTCTGCCGGCCCCGCCAACCCGAAGTGCGCCGCGCTTTCCCGCGGTCGGCCCACCAGCACGCTGACGCCGTCGCGCGCGTTGACGGCGGCAAAGCCTGCTTCATCGGTGATGTCGTCGCCGGCAAACACCGGTCGGCGCCCGGCGAAGGGAGGCTCACCGAGGAAGGCGAGGATGGCCGCGCCCTTGTCTGCACGACCGCCCCGGTGTTCGGCGGGTCGCAGTTCAACCACGTCGTTGCCGGGCTGCAGGCGGTAACCGGGAAGGCGGGGCAGGGCGGCGCTGGCGAAGGCGAGCAGTTCGCCGCTGGCCGCGGGTGCCGCGCGCCAGTGCAGGGCCAGCGCCGCGCCCTTGTCTTCCACCACGGCACCGGGGAAGCGGGCGGCGACCCGGGTGGCCTCGGTGCGGACCAGGGCCAGGGCGGCGGGCGTGGCGGGTGCGCGATGCCCGCGGCGGCCGTGGCGGCGTTCCAGGCCATGCAGGCCGGCGGCCGGCATGGCCGGCGGCGCCAGCAACGCGTCGAGCGTGGCGATGGAGCGTCCGCTGACCAGGGCCAGGGCGCCTTCAAGGCGCCGGTGCAGCGCGACCAGCGCTTCGCGCAGCGGCGTGGGCACCTCGACCGCGTCCGGATGCGGCGCGAAATCGAGCAGGGTGCCATCCACATCGAGGAACAGCGCGCAGCCGTCGTCGATGGCGGGCGGTGGCGGGAGCGCGGAGGTCTCTGCGGCCATGCCGGGCATTGTGTCCCGGAGCATGTGAGATTTTCGCTAGGAGGACCGCAGCCCGTGTGCAGGGGCAGCCATGCTGCTCATGCAACCATGCTGCTCATGCTGTGCACAGGTCGGGTCGCAGCTGTAGCTGCCACTGCAGGTGCGCGGCGGTCGGTTGCGGCTTGAATTGCTCGTGCGGGGCCCGCATTTCCGGGGCAATGCCGGCGTGGCCGGCCATCGACAGCCGAGGCATCACCATGCGCATGGACAAACTCACCTCGCGTTTCCAGCAGGCGCTGGCCGACGCGCAGTCGCTGGCCGTGGGCCGCGACCACAACCTGATCGAACCCGCCCACGTGCTGGTGGCGCTGCTTGACGAGTCCGGCGGCGGCAGCGGGCCACTGCTGGCGCAGTCGGGAGTGAACGTGCCGCTGCTGCGCGAACGCCTGGGCGAGATCCTGGAGAAGCTGCCCAGGGTGTCCGGCCAGGCGGGACAGGTTTCGCTGGGCAACGATCTGGGGCGGCTGCTGAACGTCACCGACAAGCTGGCGCAGCAGCGCGGTGACGGTTTCATCGCCTCCGAGCTGTTCCTGCTGGCCGCGCTCGATGACAGCGGTGACGCCGGTCGCGCGCTCAAGGCGGCGGGCGCCGACAAGGCGCGCCTGGAGGCCGCCATCGACGCCATGCGCGGCGGCGACAGCGTCAACGATGCCAGCGCCGAAGAGGCGCGGCAGGCGCTGGAGAAGTACACCATCGACCTGACCGCGCGCAGCGAGATTGGCAAGCTCGATCCTGTGATCGGGCGCGACGAGGAGATCCGCCGCACCATCCAGGTGCTGCAGCGGCGCACCAAGAACAACCCGGTGCTGATCGGCGAACCCGGCGTCGGCAAGACCGCCATCGTCGAAGGCCTGGCGCAGCGCATCGTCAACAACGAAGTGCCCGAGGGCCTGCGCGGCAAGCGCGTGCTGTCGCTGGACATGGGCGCGCTGATTGCCGGCGCCAAGTACCGCGGCGAGTTCGAGGAGCGGCTGAAGGCGGTGCTGAGCGACCTGTCCAAGCAGGAAGGGCAGGTGATCCTGTTCATCGACGAGCTGCACACGATGGTCGGCGCCGGCAAGGCGGAAGGTTCGATGGACGCGGGCAACATGCTGAAGCCCGCGCTCGCGCGCGGCGAGCTGCACTGCATCGGCGCCACCACGCTGGACGAGTACCGCAAGTACGTGGAAAAGGACGCGGCGCTGGAGCGGCGCTTCCAGAAGGTGTTCGTGGGCGAGCCGTCGGTCGAGGACACGATCGCGATCCTGCGCGGGCTGAAGGAGAAGTACGCGGTGCACCACGGCGTGGAGATCACCGATCCGGCGATCGTGGCCGCGGCGACGCTGTCGCACCGCTACATCGCCGACCGCAAACTGCCGGACAAGGCCATCGACCTGATGGACGAGGCCGCGAGCCGCATCCGCATGGAGATCGATTCCAAGCCGGAGGAGCTGGACCGCAAGGAGCGCCGCCTGATCCAGCTCAAGATCCAGCGCGAGGCGTTGAAGAAGGAGAAGGACGCCGAGTCGAAGCAGCGCCTGGCGGATCTGGAAAGCGAGATCGCCGTGCTGGAGCGGGACTACAACGACCTTGAGGAAGTCTGGAAGGCCGAGAAGGCGACGCTGCAGGGCGCGACGAAGATCAAGGAGCAGATCGAGGCCGCCAAGCTCGAGCTCGAGGCCGCGCAGCGCCGCCAGGACTTCGCGAAAATGAGCGAGATCCAGTACGGCCGGCTGCCGGAGCTTGAAAAGCAGGCGCGCGCCGCGCAGGAGGCCGAGACCAAGGGTTTCACGCTGCTGCAGGACAGGGTGACCGCGGAGGAGATCGCCGAGGTGGTCGCACGCTGGACCGGGATCCCGGTCAGCAAGATGCTGGAAGGCGAGCGCGACAAGCTGCTGCGCATGGAAGAGGTGCTGCACTCGCGCGTGGTCGGCCAGCATGAGGCGGTGAAGGTGGTGTCCGACGCCGTGCGCCGTTCCCGCGCCGGCCTGAGCGATCCCGACCGGCCCAGCGGGTCGTTCCTGTTCCTGGGTCCCACCGGCGTCGGCAAGACCGAGCTGTGCAAGGCGCTGGCCGAGTTCCTGTTCGACTCCAGCGAGGCGATGGTGCGCATCGACATGAGCGAGTTCATGGAGAAGCACTCGGTGTCGCGCCTGGTGGGTGCACCCCCGGGCTACGTGGGCTACGAGGAAGGCGGCTATCTGACCGAGGCCGTGCGCCGGCGGCCGTATAGCGTGATCCTGCTCGACGAGGTCGAGAAGGCGCATCCGGACGTGTTCAACATCCTGCTGCAGGTGCTCGACGACGGCCGCCTGACCGACGGCCAGGGACGGACGGTGGACTTCCGCAACACCGTGATCGTGATGACCTCCAACCTCGGCAGCCAGATGATCCAGGAGCTCGACGGCGACGATTCGCCCGAGGCCTACATGCAGATGAAGGCGGGCGTGATGGCGGTGGTGCAGTCGCACTTCCGGCCGGAGTTCATCAACCGGCTGGACGACATCGTGGTTTTCCACTCGCTGGACAAGGTGCAGATCAAGGCGATCGCGCGCATCCAGATGCGCGGGCTGGAGAAACGCCTGGGCGAGCGCGGCATCCGGCTCGAGGTCAGCGATGCGGCCTTCGAGCTGCTGGGTGCGGCCGGCTTCGACCCGGTGTACGGCGCACGGCCGCTGAAGCGCGCGATCCAGCAGCAGCTGGAGAACCCGCTGGCGCAGAAGATCCTGGCGGGCGAGTTCGGACAGGGCGATACGGTGCGGGTGGATGCCGAAGGCGGGAAGCTCGCCTTCAGCTGAGCCGGCCCTCAGCCGAGCCGCTCCCGCAAAAGCGGTGCGACGGCCGGGATCATGCGCGGACCGGCCGGTATGGCGGCGTGGCCATCACCATCTCCGCCAGCGAATAGGCGAGCTCGCGCTCCGCGAGCACCGCGCCATCGGCGCCGTGTGCCAGCAGATGCTTCACCTCGGCGTCGCTGTGCGCGCGCGCCAGCACCGTGATCGCCGGGTTCACCGCTTTCAGCCGCGCGATCGTCTCGCCGGCCTCCAGCGCGTTCGGAATCGCGAACACCGCCAGCGCAGCGCGACCGGGCGCCGACTCCAGCATCACCGCCTCCGATGCGACGTTGCCGCGGACCGCGTGCAGTCCTTCCTCGCGGGCCTTGTCGACCAGGTCGGCATCGTCCTCGATCACCACCAGCGGCACCCCGCGGGCGTGCAGCAGGGCGGCCAGCTGCCGGCCGACGCGGCCGTAGCCGACGACGATGGCGTGCCCCGACAGCGACTCCGGAAGGTGATGGCTGGCGGCGTCGGCGGCCACGGCGCGCGCGGTGGCGGTCGCAGCCGCGGCGTCCGCCGTCGCGTCGTGCCGTGCCAGCCAGCGGTCGACCACGGCGAACGACAGCGGGTTGAGCATGATCGAGATCAGCGCGGCGGCCAGGACCAGGTCCTGGCCTTCTTCCGGCAGGATTCCGAGGATGACGCCCAGGGCCGCGATGATGAAGGCGAACTCGCCGATCTGCGCCAGGCTCGCCGAAATGGTCAGCGCGGTGGATTTCGGATGCCCGAAGGCGCGCACGATAAGGTACGCCGCCGCCGACTTGCCGAACATCACGATGAAGGTCGCGGCCAGCACCAGCAGCGGTTCGCGCACCAGGATCATCGGGTCGAACAACATGCCCACCGACACGAAGAACAGCACCGCGAACGCGTCGCGCATCGGCAGTGAATCCTGCGCCGCCTTGTGGCTGAGTTCGGACTCGTTGAGCAGCATGCCGGCGAAGAACGCACCGAGCGCGAACGACACTCCGAACAGCTCCGCCGAGCCCAGCGCGATGCCGAGCGCGATCGACAGCACCGCCAGCGTGAACAGTTCGCGCGAGCCGGTGCCCGCGGTGCGCTCGAGCATCCACGGGATCACCCGCCGCCCGACCACCAGCATTACCGCCACGAACAGCGCCACCTGCATCAGGGTCTTGCCGATGGCGACCAGCAGGGTGGTGGTGCCCACCGGTTCGCCGCCGGCACTGCCGTAGACGCTCGCGATCACCGGCATCAGCACCAGGGCGATGACGCAGGCCAGGTCCTCGACGATCAGCCAGCCCACCGCGATCCGGCCGCGCGTGGTTTCCAGCAGCCGGCGCTGCTCCATGGCCCGCAGCAGCACCACCGTGCTCGCGGTTGCCAGCGAGAACCCGAACACGATGCCCTGCAGCGTCGGCCAGCCCATCAGCGCGGCCAGGCCCCAGCCGAGCAGGGTGGCCACGCTGATCTGCACCACCGCGCCGGGGATGGCGATGTGCTTCACCGCCATCAGGTCGCGGATGGAGAAGTGCAGGCCGACGCCGAACATCAAGAGGATCACGCCGACCTCGGCCAGCTGCGGCGCCAATTCCTGGTCGCCGACGAAGCCCGGCGTGAACGGCCCGGCGATGATGCCCGCGACCAGGTAGCCCACCAGCGGCGACAGGCGCAGCCGATGCGCGGCCATGCCCAGGACATAGGCCAGCACGAATCCGACGGTCAGGATCGCGATGAGTTCGGTGTGGTGCGGCATTCGCGTGTCCGCTGGGGGTCGCGACAGGATAGAGCCAATATGGGGAGCGGCTACAGCCGCTGTCCGGCAGATCCAATCGCGGCTGTCGCCGCTCCCACAAGGACGGGGAACCGTCCTTGTGGGGGTCCTTCATCGGCTACCAGGCGTAGCCGATCTTGCCGTACACGTAGGCGCCGTTGAACCCGAACGGCGACAGGTTGCTGTACGGGAACTGGCCGTTGGTCGAGTTGGCGAAGATGTTCTGGTCCGGGTACTCGTTGAGCAGGTTGTCGGCGCCGAGGGTGAAGGTCCAGGCGTTCATCCGGTAGGCCGCCGACGCGTCGAGCAGCCATTTGGCGTCATAGGTCTGGTCGTTGGCGCTGTTGGCCGAGCGGCTGGTGACGCTGCCGTAGCGGGTGGCCGCCAGGGTGAAATCCCATGCCTCCAGCGCCCAGGTGCCCGCCAGCAGCAGCTTGGTGTTCGGGAAGCCGTCCTCGATGCGCCCGATCTCGGTGCGGTCGATGCGCTCGAGGTTCAGCCCGGCCTGCTCCAGTTCGTCGGGATTGGGCGCGATGCGGGTGATTTCGGTGTCGGTGTAGTTGTAGCCGGCGGTCAGGTCGAGCATGCCGGCGCCGAGTTCGATGCCGTAGCTGGCGACCACGTCGATGCCCTGCGTGCGGGTGTCGATCGCATTGGTGAAATAGCGGCCGCCGTTGACGCCGAAGATGCCCCGTGATTCCAGCAGCGCGCGGACCGCGTCGCCGGTGAGGTTGGACGACAGCGCGATGCGGTCGTCGACCTCGATGTGGTACGCGTCGACGGTGACGTAGAGCCTGTCCACGGGCTGCAGCACCAGGCCCAGGCTGTACGACAGCGATTCCTCCGGCTGCAGCGCTTCGGCGCCGAAGGCCTGCGCCACGGCGCTGGACGCGGGGAAGGTGCGGACCTCGAACGGATCCGGAATCCCGGCCAGGAACAGGGTGCTGACGGTCTGGAAGTACTGCTGCGCCAGCGACGGCGCGCGGAAACCGCTGGATATCGTGCCGCGCAGCGCGACCGCGTCGGTGAAGGCATAGCGCCCCGACAGCTTGCCCGAGGCCTGGCTGCCGAAGTCGTCATAGTCCTCGTAGCGCCCGGCGATGCCGCCGGAGAACTTTTCCGTGAGGTCGGCCTCGAGGCTGGCATAGACCGCGTGGCTGTCGCGCGAGTAGGCGCCGGACACACCGGGCGCGAAGCCGCCGAAGCCCTGCGCGCCGCCCGGCCGGCTCAGGTCGGGCTGCGCGTACGAACCGTACTCGCCCGGCGACTGGTTCCACTTCTCGTTGCGGAACTCGACGCCCATCGCCAGCGCGACCGGATACGCCAGGCCCCAGTCCAGCTGCCGGCTGAGGTCGAAGTTGGCGATGTTCTGCGTGGTCTCCAGCGCGCCGTCGTAGAACGAGGTCGGCGAGTCGGCGCCGATGCTGGCGTTGAGCGTGTTGCGGGTGAAGAACTCGAGGTTGTTGTAGCCGTGGTTGAAGCCCAGGTCCCAGTTCCAGGCCTCGCCGAACATGCCCTTCAGGCCGGCGACCATGGCGCGGTCGCGCGAGACGTTGTTGATCTCGGGCAGGAAGCCATCGGGATAGATGGACGGGATGTTCTGGCTCGGATTGCCCGGCGCGCGGAAGAACGCGAACGAGGTGATGTCGCGGTTGCTGATGGTGCCGAAGGCGTACAGCGAGAGCGTCTCGCTGATGTCGAAGCCGGCGTTGAACGACGCCGCGGCGGCATCGACTTCCGGGTCACCGATCACGAAGGCCTTCTGCCCCGGCTCGGGCTGGTTCGGTGCCGGCGTGCCCGCGAAGGGTCGCGCGCGGTTGGTGCGGTCCTGCCGGTTGACCTGGCCGGAGAGGTGCAGGAAGCCGCGGCCCGCGCCCAGGGCCAGGCCGGCATCGCCGGCAAGCTGGGTCTGGTCGCCGTCGCCGGCGGAGTACTGGCCGTGGCTGAGCGACAGGCTGCCGCCTTCCGATGCGCCCTTCAGCACCACGTTGACCACGCCGGCGATGGCGTCGGAGCCGTACTGCGCGGACGCGCCGTCGCGCAGCACTTCCACGCGCTCGATCGCCGAGATCGGGATGGTGTTGAGGTCCACCGGTGCCGAGCCGCGGCCGATGGTGCCGTTGAGGTTGAGCAGCGAGGAGGCGTGGCGGCGTTTGCCGTTGACCAGCACCAGGACCTGGTCCGGGGCCAGTCCGCGCAGCTGCGCCGGGCGGATGGCGCTGGTGCCGTCGGTCAGCGCCGGACGCGGAAAGTTGAGCGAAGGCAGGGCGCGCGCAAGCGCGGTGGCGAGCTCGGTGGTGCCGGTGGCCTGCAGCGCATCGCTGCCGATGATGTCGATCGGCGACTGCGATTCGGCCACGGTGCGGTCGGTCACGCGGGTGCCGGTGACGATGATGTTGTCGAGATTGGTGGCGTCGCGCCGCGGCTGGGCCGGCTCCTGCGCGTGGGCGGCAAGTGCGGGGGCGAGGGCGGCAAGCAGGGCGAGGGCGAGGGGGGCGGGCTTCATGGTCGGATCCTTGTGACAGTGGCAGGGAAGGGCTCAGGGATAGGGGCGCTCGCGCATCCAGCGCGTGGCGATCCATTTCTCGCCGCGGGCGACGGGGGCGCCGGCGTGGAAGGACAGCGGGTCGGTGCGCGACTGCGCGTCGGTATAGGCGAAATAGACGGCGCTGCCCTTGCGCGGCGTGATCGACAGGCCGCTGTCGGGGAAGGTGGTCTCGCCGCCAGCCTCGACGTCGTTGAGGTAGACGACCAGGCTCGAGACGCGCTGCCCGCCCACCGCCAGGTAGGAGGCCTGGCCTGGCTGCCCGAGGTCGAAGTAGTCGAAGTGCGGCTGGTATTCGGCGCCCACCCCGTAGCGCATGACCTGGAGCGGCTCGCCGTTGGCCACCGGCACGCCGGTGATCTGTTCGATGCGGGCGTCGATGCGCGACACCAGCGGCGACGCGCCGCGGGCAAGCGAGGTGAGCTCGCTGGTGCGGCGGCTGTCGATGTGCGCGCCGCCGCGCTCGGAATCGACCACCGCGGCGCGCGCCAGCCGCGGCCGGGCTTCGGCCACCAGCGCGTCGCATTCCTCGTGGGTGAGCACGTTTTCGAACAACACCACGTGCGGGCGCCGGCAGCGGAAGGCGATCCGGACTTCGCCGTGGTCGCAGGCGATGCCGTGGCCGATGTCGTCGGCGATGGCCGCCACGGGCAGGAAGGGCGGCTGCTTTTTTGCCGCGCCAGGGGCCGCGACCGGCGCTTCCACGAGGCCTGCGGGCAGCTTGTGCTCCACCTGGGGCTGGCCGGCGTGCACCCGCGAGAACCCGGCCTTGAAGCCGTCGGGGTCGGTCAATACCGCGTTGTAGAGCTTGCGCACCTGGACTTCGCTGAAGCCCTGCCGCGCCAGCGCGCCCTGCACGGCTGCAAAGGGCGCACCCGCCACCACCTGCGAGTGCAGCCATGCCGCCACCTGGGTGCTGAGCTGGATCGCCATTCCCGGTACCCTCCCCGACGCGCCATGAGGCGCAGTCCCGACGTTACCGCACGCGGGCCCGGGCGTGCAGCCCGGTAAACTGTGCGAATGATCTCTTTCCGCAATTTCGCCCTCCGCCGCGGCGAACGCCTGCTCCTGTCCGATGTCGACCTGTCATTGCACGCCGGCTGGCGGGTCGGCGTGGTCGGCCGCAACGGCACCGGCAAGTCTTCGCTGTTCGCCGCCGTGCGCGGCGAGGTCGAGGCCGACCGCGGCGACCTCGACCTGCCCTCGCGCCTGCGCATCGCCTCGATCGCCCAGGAAATGCCCTCGCTGCCGGACCCGGCCATCGACTTCGTGCTGGCCGGCGACCAGGCCGTGCACGCCGCGCTGCAGGCCGAGGCCAACGCCTTCGCCGCCGAGGACTGGGAGGCCGTTGCCGAGGCGCACCAGACGCTGGAAGAGGTCGGCGGCTACGACGGCGCCGCGCGCGCCGGCAAGCTGCTGCACGGCCTGGGCTTCCCGGGCGAGGCCCAGCAACGCCCGGTGGCGAGCTTCTCCGGCGGCTGGCGGGTGCGCCTGAATCTGGCGCGCGCGCTGATGACGCCGTCCGACGTGCTGCTGCTGGACGAGCCCACCAACCACCTGGACCTGGACGCCGTGCTGTGGCTCGAGCAGTGGCTGATGAAGTACCAGGGCACGCTGTTGCTGATCTCGCACGACCGCGAGTTCCTCGACAACGTCAACACCCACACCCTGCATCTGCACGGCGGCAAGGCGAAGCTGTACATCGGCAACTACACCTCCTTTGAACGGCAGCGCTCCGAGCAGCTGCGCCTGCAGCAGATCACCCACGAGAAGAGCCAGGCCGAACGCGCCCACCTGCAGAGCTTCATCGACCGCTTCAGCGCCAGCGCCGCCAAGGCCAAGCAGGCGCAGTCGCGGGTCAAGCGCCTGGCGAAGATGGCCGATACCGAAGCCGTGCGCGCCGAGCGCGACGTGCGCATCGATTTCCCCGCGCCGGCGCGGCTGCCGCACGCGCTGCTGCGCCTGAACCACGCCGACTGCGGCTACCCGGGCGCCGCTAAAGCCGCCAGTACTGGGGGGGCGGCCACGGTGATCCTCCGTGACGCCAACTTCGGACTCGAGGCCGGCGACCGCATCGGACTGCTCGGCCCCAACGGCGCAGGCAAATCGACGCTGGTTAAATCGCTGGTCGGAGACCTTCCGCTGCTGACCGGCGAGCGCTATGCCCACCCCGACCTGCGCATCGGCTACTTCGCCCAGCACACGGTGGAGGCGCTGGTCGCCGGCACCTCGCCGATCGATCACCTGCGCGAGCTTTCGCCGAATGCCTCGACCCAGGACTTCCGCAATTTCATGGGCAAGTGGAGCTTCCCCGGCGACCGCGCCTTCGAATCCATCGACGGCTTCAGCGGCGGCGAGCGCGCGCGCCTGGCGCTGGCGCTGATCGCGTGGCGCCAGCCCAACGTGCTGCTGCTGGACGAACCCACCAACCATCTCGATCTTGAAATGCGCGAGGCCCTGGCCGAGGCGCTGGCCGATTTCCCGGGTGCGATCGTGCTGGTCTCGCACGACCGCCACCTGATTGGCCTGGTGGCCGATACCTATTGGCGCGTGTCCGAGGGCGTGGTGCGTCCATTCGATGGCGACCTTGACGACTATGCGGCGTGGCTGCGCTCGCGGCCGCAGGACGCCAGGGCGGCGACCGCCGCGCCCGAGGCCCTCGGTGCGAACGCGACGGCGGACCCGGTCGTGGCACCGGTTCCGGCACCGGCGCCGGCGCCATCCAGACCGGCAAGGAAGACCAACCCGCACCGCCTGGCGCGAGCCGAGCAGCGGGTGGCCGAGCTGGAGGCCGCGCGCGCTGCGATCGAGGCCGAACTCGCCGACCCGGCGCTGTATACGGGCGGGGGCGGTGACCGTGCCCAGGACCTGGCGCGGCAGCAGGCCGGCCTGGCGGCCGAGCTGGCGCAGGCGGAAGAGCTGGTGCTCGAGCTCTACGCCCAGGATGAAGGCGCCGCCTGAGGGCCGCGTCCATGGCGCGGCCCGTCAAGCGCCGGCGGGTGGCTGAGGCAGCCGGCGGCCGGCTGGCGGTTTGCGCCGCCGCGTGGGCGGCGGTTAGGGTGTCCGGATGACCATCATCCGAATCTCCGCGCTGTCCGCCGCGCTCGTGGCCCTGGCCGCCTGCTCCCCTTCCGTCGACCAGGCGCCTGCGGCCGATGCCGCCGCTGCCCCCGCCGATGCGCCCGCCGAGGCGCTCGACGCCCCGGTGCCCGACGCCGCCCCCGCCGACGCCTTCCTGGCTGCGCTCGCAAGCCACTGCGGGCAGGCTTTCGCCGGCCGCATCGTCGCCAACGAACCGGCTTCGCCCGAACCCGACGCCTTTGAAGGCAAGGACCTGGTGATGCACGTGCGCGGCTGCGACGACCCGACCCGCGGCCTGCGCGTGCCCTTCCACGTCGGCGACGACCATTCCCGAACCTGGGTGCTGACGCGTACCGATGACGGCCTGCGCCTGAAGCACGACCACCGCCACGAAGACGGCAGCCCCGACGAACAGACCATGTACGGCGGCGAGACCGCGACCGCCGGCACCGCCGTGCGCCAGGAATTCCCGGTGGACGCCGAGTCGATCGAACTGTTCGGCCGCACCGGCGCCGATGTCTCCACCACCAATACCTGGGCGATGGAGATCGAACCCGACAGCCGCTTCCTGTACGAGCTCTCGCGCCCGGGCGGGCGCATGTTCCAGGTCGAGTTCGACCTGACGACCCCGGTGGCCGAGCCGCCTGCGCCCTGGGGCGCGACCGACTGACCGCGTCGCGCCGCTGTTGCGGCGCGACCAGCCGTGGAAGCCGGCCGTGGCCGCGATTGGCCGCGGCGGGACTCCCGCAATCAGCGCGTCGATCCGTCGCTCAAGGCCTCTTCCACGGGTGTCGCCAGTGGACGTATAACTTGATTTGTCGGGGGCTGGCCTCAAACTGCGCGCAGTTCCCGCCCTTGCCAGTCACCGACCATGCCCATCTATGCCTTTCGCTGCGCCGCCTGCGGCCACGCTTTCGACCGCCTGCAGAAGCTCTCGGATGCCGATCCGGACACCTGCCCCGAGTGCGGCGCGGTGGGCGAAGTCGGCCGCCAGCTGACCGCGCCGTCGTTCCGGCTGGCGGGCAGCGGCTGGTACGAGACCGACTTCAAGAAGGACGGCGACAGGAAGCGCAACCTGGCCGAAGGCGGGGAAGGTGCGGGCAAGGCGGATGCCACGCCCGCCGCCAAGCCCGACGCCGCCGCGACGCCCGCGAAGGACGTGCCCGCGAAGGCCCCCGCCACCCCGTCTTCAGGCACCACTCCTCCGCCGGCAACGCCGTAACCGGCCATGACCCGGGAACTGCTGTATCTCATCCTGATCTTCGGCCTGCTGGTGGTGCCCCGGGTGCTGCAGCGCTGGAAGCTGCCGGCGCCGCTGACCTGCCTGCTGTTCGGCCTGCTGGCGATGCTGGTCTTTGGCGATCGCGTGCACGACCCGGTGCTGGTGCTGCTGTCCACGCTGGGCATTTCTTCGCTGTTTCTTTTCGCCGGCCTGGAAGTCGACCCGCGCGAGCTGCGCAAGGGCGCCGGCCCCCTCATCGTCCACCTTGTCATCCGCTGCGCCACCCTGGCCGGAGCGGCATGGCTGGCCTGGCGCTACCTCGACCTCAACTGGCAGGCGGCGACCCTGCTGGCGCTGGCGGTGCTGACCCCGTCCACCGGCTTCATCCTCGACACCCTCGAACGCCTGGGGCTGGACGAGGCCGAGCGCTTCTGGGTGACCAGCAAGGCCATCGCCGGCGAGTTGCTGGCGCTGGCGGCGCTGTTCGTGGTGCTGCAGGCTGGCGATACGTCCGCCATGGCGATCAACACCGGCGTGCTGCTGGCGATGCTGGTGGGCCTGCCGCTGCTGTTCATCGCGCTCGGGCGCTGGGTGGTTCCGCACGCGCCCGGTTCGGAGTTTTCGCTGCTGGTGATGGTGGGCATGGTCGCCGCCTACATCACCTATTCGATGGGCGTGTACTACCTGGTCGGCGCCTTCATCGCCGGCCTGGTGGCGCGGCTGCTGCGCGTGCGGATGCCGCGGCTGGCCTCTGACGACAACATCCATGCACTGCGCCTGTTCGCGAGCTTCTTCGTGCCGTTCTACTTCTTCCACGCCGGTACCGGGATCCCGCGCGAGGCGCTGTCCTGGGAGGCGGTGCTGCTGGGCGTGGTGCTGACGATGGTGGTGCTGCCGCTGCGCATCGGCGTGGTCTGGCTGCAGCGACGGGTGATGTTCCGCGAGGCGCAGGCCGGGACGCTCAAGGTCTCGGTGGCGCTGGCACCCACGCTGGTGTTCACCCTGGTGCTGGCGGGGATCCTGTACCAGCGCTTCGACCTGCCGCCGGTGATGTACGGCGCGCTGCTTCTCTACACCGCGATCAACACGCTGCTGCCGTCGCTGCTGCTGAAGGCGCCGTTCGACGTCGATCCGGCGGATGAGGCGCTGGCACTGGCGCGCGGCGAGGCCTTGGCCGATGCCCAGGGCGAGGGCGGAAGCGCGTTGCCCGGGACGCCTCCGGCTGCCGGCGCGACGGTGCAGGTGGCGATCGCGGGTGGGGCGGCTGGCGAACGGTCCGGTGGCCGGATCGCCGACGGCCAAATCGCGCCCGGTGAAGGTCTCGGCGACCCGAGTGGCGCTCCGCTCAGGCATCCGTCCTGACGGAGGGCGCCTTGGCGCGGTCGGCGTCGTCGCGATCGCCCTCGCTGTCCGCGGCCGGTGTCTCGGCCTCCGGCAGCAGTTCGAACGCGGTCGGCGTGGTCCGCAGCATGACGTGGAACGCGGACGGGTGGTCGTTGTCGCGATGGCGCAGCAGGCGCCTGCCGCCCGCCATCAGTGCGACCAGGGCCAGCGTGGCGGCATAGAACGCCGGCAGCGCCTCGGGGCCGAAGCGGGTCATCGCCACGCCCGCAACCGCGGGGCCGATCGCCGAGCCCACGCCGTTGAGCAGCAGCAGGCTGCTTCCCGCGGCCAGGGTGCTTTCCGGCGGCAGGTGGTCGAGCAGGTGGGCCATGCAGATCGGATAGATCGCGAACGCCAGGCCGCCGAAGCAGAAGCACAGCGCGTACAGCGCCAGGCCGGACTGGCCGATCGGCAGCATCATCGCCAGCGCCGCGCCTGCGGCCAGCACGCAGACCACGACCAGCGTCGTGCGCCGGTCGCCGCCATCGGAGAATCGGCCGATCGGCCACTGCAGCGCCGCGCCGCCGACGATGGTGATGCTCATCAGCAGCGCCACGCCGGTGACATCCAGTCCGATCCGGGTCGCGAACACCGCCGCCAGGCCCCAGAAGGCTCCCACCGTCATGCCCGCCAGCAGGGCGCCGAAAGTCGCCGCGGGCGCCGCGCGGAACAGCGCCTTCAGTGCCAGCCGCGGCATCGGCGGCAATTCGGGCTGGACCATCCTGCTGGCCGTGACCGGCAGCGCGCCCAGGCAGATCAGGATCGCGACCAGGCTGAAGAGCATGAAGCCTTCCGCCGGCGCGACGCCGATGAACCACTGGCCCGCCGCCAGCGCGAACAGGTTCACCGCCATGTAGATCGCGAACACCTGGCTGCGCTGCCCGGGCGGCGCCTGCACGTTGAGCCAGCTCTCGATCACGGTGTACAGCCCGACCAGAGCGACGCCGGTCACCAGCCGCAGCAGGCCCCAGGCCCAGGGCGAGACCAGGACCGGATGCAGCAGCACGGTGGCGGCGCACAGCGCGGAATAGAACGCGAACGCGCGGATGTGGCCGATCCGCTGGATCAGCCCGGGCGCGGCATACGTGCCCAGGAAGAAGCCGGCGAAATAGGCCGACATCACCAGTCCCAGGACCTGGTCGTCGTAGCCCTCGATCCGCCCGCGCACGGCCAGCAGCGTGCTCAGCAGCCCGGCGCCCATCAGCAGCAGCGCCGCGCCTGCGAGCAGGGCAGCCAGAGGGCGGACGGTGGCGATCATGTCGGAGCGGACCGCAGGGGCGGGGGCACGCGAAGTATCGATGCGGGAGAGGCGTGGGGTGGAAGCGGACCTCGAAGCTTAGCCGGTCCGGCATGACTCCTGCCTTTGTGGGAGCCGCTATGGCGGCGAAGGGCCCTCCGCAGCCAATCGCGGCCATGGCCGCTCCCACGGTCAACAGGCCGCTCCCACAGTTAAACTAGGCGGCTCCGCCTTCCGGCGGCCCGTTTCCCGCGTCCGGAGTCCACATGCGCACCCATTTCTGCGGCCTGATCGACGAGTCGATGGTCGGCCAGACCGTCACCCTCTGCGGCTGGGCCGATGTCGCCCGCGACCTCGGCGGCCTGTGCTTCATCGACCTGCGCGACCACCAGGGCATCGTGCAGGTGGTGGCCGAGCCGTCGGACGCCGAGGGCAATGCCGGCGTGGTCGCGACCGCGGCGAAGGTCGGTTACGAGGACTGCCTGCGCGTGACCGGCACCGTGCGCCGCCGCCAGTCGGTGAACCCGAAAATCCCCACCGGCCAGGTGGAAGTGGTGGCGACCGCGATCGAAGTGCTGAACAAGGCCGAGCCGCTGCCCTTCCACGCGCACGAGAACCCGGGCGAGGACATCCGCCTGAAGTATCGCTACCTGGACCTGCGCACGCCGGAAATGCAGCGCCGGATGCGCACGCGCACGAAGCTCGTGGCCGCGCTGCGCCGCTGGCTGGACGCGCGCGACTTCCAGGACATCGAAACGCCGATCCTGACCAGGGCCACGCCCGAGGGCGCGCGCGACTTCCTGGTGCCCGCGCGCATGCACCCCGGCGAGTTCTACGCGCTGCCGCAGAGCCCGCAGCTGTTCAAGCAGATCCTGATGGTGGCCGGCTTCGACCGCTACTACCAGATCGCGCGCTGTTTCCGCGACGAGGCCCTGCGCGCCGACCGCCAGCTGGAATTCACCCAGCTCGACATCGAGTTCGCGTGGGTGGACGAGAAGATCGTGCAGGACACGGTCGAGCAGATGGTGCAGGACGTGTTCCGCGAGGTGATGGACGTCGAGCTCGGCGCCTTCCCGCGCATGACCTGGCACGAGGCCATGCGCCGCTACGGCTCCGACAAGCCGGACCTGCGCATCGCGCTGGAGCTGGTGGACGTCGATGACCTGGTGAAGGATTCGCAGTTCAAGGTCTTCACCGACGTGGCCGGCGGCGACGGCATGCGCGTGTGTGCGCTGCGCATTCCAGGCGGTGCGGCGCTGTCGCGCAAGCAGATCGACGAGTACGCCGCGCACGCCGCGAAATACGGCGCCAAGGGCCTGGCCTACGCCAAGCTGGGCGAGGACGGGGCGGTGAATTCGCCGGTGGCGAAGTTCTTCGATGAAGCGGCATTTGCAGCGCTGCTGGCACACGTCGGCGCAGGCAAGGGCGACATCGTGTTCTTCGGCGCCGGCGCGTACAACACCGTCAGCGACTTCATGGGCGCGGTGCGCCTGAAGGCCGGCAAGGACTTCAGCCTGGTCGAGGCCGGCTGGAAGCCGCTGTGGGTCACCGACTTCCCGATGTTCGAGTTCGACGACGAGGCGCAGCGCTACGTGGCGCTGCACCACCCCTTCACCGCGCCCGCGGTGGACGACGTCGATGACCTGCGCGCCAACGCCCGCACTGCCACCAGCCGCGGCTACGACATGGTGCTCAACGGCAACGAGATCGGCGGCGGCTCGATCCGCATCCATCGGCCGCAGATGCAGTCGGCGGTGTTCGAGCTGCTGGGCATCGGCGCGGACGAGGCGGAGGCGAAGTTCGGCTTCCTGCTCGACGCGCTGAAGTACGGCGCGCCGCCGCACGGCGGCATCGCCTTCGGCATCGACCGCATCGCCGCGCTGATGGCCGGCACCGAGTCGATCCGCGACGTCATCGCCTTCCCCAAGACCACCGGCGCGCAGTGCCCGATGACCGGCGCGCCGTCGCCGATCGACGACCCCCAACTGCGCGAACTCCACATCTCCGTGCGCCCCTCCCGGTAGAAGCAGCCGCATCCGGCACTCCTGTGCGAGCAGCGACAGCTGCGATCTGCCCATCCCGGAGCCCGCCAGGCGCGGGTCGCGATAGCCGCTCCTGCACCAGGGAGGAACACGACATGGCCCCGACCATCCGCCGAGCCACACCCGAAGATGCCGCGACGCTGTCCAGCCTGGCGGCGCGCAGCTTCACCGAAACCTTCGGCCACCTGTACCCGCCCGAGGACCTGCAGGCCTTCATCGACGAGGCCTATGCGGTCGAGCGCCAGCGCGTGATCCTCTCGCACCCCGACTACGCGGTCTGGCTGCTTGAAGATTCCGGCGAAGCCGTCGGCCACGCCGCCGCCGGGCCCTGCGGCCTGCCGCACCCGGACGTCGCGCCCGGCGACGGCGAACTCAAGCGCCTGTACCTGATGGCCACGCACCAGAACGGCGGCTGGGGCGCGCGCATGTTCGAGACCGCCATGGCCTGGCTGCAGCGCAACGGCCCCTGCACGCTGTGGATCGGCGTGTGGTCGGAGAACTTCGGCGCCCAGCGCTTTTACGCCCGCAGGGGTTTCGAAGCCGTGGGTGAATACCTGTTTCCCGTCGGCCGCGTCCTGGACCGCGAGTTCATCCTGCGCCGCGTCGCGTCGCGCCCGGCCCCTGGTGTGAGCGGCCATGGCCGCGATGGCCGTTCCGATGGCGCCTGAATCATCCGCGGCGAAATCCACGGGAACACCGGCCGTCCGTCATGTCCTCCTGCTCCACGGCCTGTGGATGCCGCCCTTGGCCATGCGGCGCTTCGCTTCGCAGCTGCGGTCCGCGGGCTGGACGACTGCGATCCTCGGCTACCGCAGCATCGTCGGCAGCACCGAGGCCGCGGTCGGGAGCGTGCGCGAACTCCTCCGCGACGGACCACCGACCCACATCGTGGCCCACAGCCTCGGCGGCCTGATGGCGCTGGAAGCAGTGCGCGCGGAACCATCGCTGCCGGTCGCGCGCGTGGTCTGCCTGGGCACGCCGCTTTGCGGCAGTGGCGTGGCCAAACAACTCTCGCGCCATGCCCTGACCACGCTCTATCTCGGCCGCAGCGCGGCGCTCCTGCGCAGCGGCTGCACGACCCTGCCCGCCGGCGTTGAGGTCGGCATGATCGCGGGCAACCGGCCGCGCGGGCTCGGCGCGCTTGTTGCGCGCTTCGAGGGCGCCCACGACGGCACCGTGGCGATGGACGAGACCCGCGTGCCGGGACTTGCCGACCATGTCATCGTCGATGCCTCGCACAGCGGGCTGCTGTTCTCTGCGGAAGCAGCTCGCCAGGCGGTCGGCTTCCTCCGGGGTGGTCGTTTCCCGGGCTGATGGGGGGCTGGCGGGGCGGAGGATGGGCGGGTACTCCGCCGGCGTCGCGGTGGGGCTGCTCCTTATTGCCGGCGGAGTACCCGCCCACCCTCCGCTGCCATCAGCGCGGGGGGTGTGGGAAGAGCAAGGCGCCGTGCTTTTGATTTTTCCGGCGGGCCGTGCCGCGCGCCTTCGGCGAGTTGGGAAAGGGGTAAAATCGGGCGCTGCAATCACTTCCGGGATGGGTAATACGCATGGGCAGGGGTCCCTCCATCGAAACCCGCAAGAACGCGGAAGACGCGCGTCGCGGGAAGGTTTTCACCAAGCTGATCCGCGAGATCTCGGTCGCCGCGCGCGCCGGCGGTGGGGACCCCGGGGGAAATCCGCGCCTGCGCAGCGGCATCGACAAGGCGCTTGCCGCCAACATGACCAAGGAAGTCATCGAACGCGCCGTCAAGAAGGCCACCGGTGAGCTCGAAGGCGTCGACTACGAAGAAATCCGCTACGAGGGCTATGCCCCGGGCGGCGTCGCCGTGATCGTCGACTGCCTGACCGACAACAAGGTCCGCACCGTCGCCGACGTGCGCCATGCCTTCGGCAAGTTCGGCGGCAACCTCGGCACCGACGGCTCGGTGGCCTTCATGTTCCGCAAGCAGGGCATCCTCCGCTACGACGCCGGCGCGGACGAGGAGGCGGTCACCAACGCCGCGATCGAGGCCGGTGCCGATGACGTCGTGGTCTATCCCGACGACGGCGCCATCGACGTGCTCACCAGTCCCGAGGATTTCAGCGCGGTACGCGACGCCATGGCCGCCGCCGGGGTCGCGGCGGGGCATGCCGAGGTCACGATGCGCGCCGACAACGACGTGGCGGTGGAAGGCGAGACCGCGCAGCAGGTGGTCAAGCTGCTGGCCTGGCTCGAGGACATCGACGACGTGCAGGCCGTGTACTCCAACGCCGAGCTCGGCGACGACGCGTACGCGTAAGCTGTCACCCGTGACCAGGATCCTCGGCATCGACCCGGGCTCGCAGCGCACCGGCGTCGGCATCATCGACGTCGACGCCGCCGGCCGCTGCACCCACGTGTTCCACGCGCCGCTGGACCTGCTCGCCCGCGCCGCGGCCGCGCCCGGCGACCTGCCGCTGCGGCTGCGCAGGCTGCTGGACGGGCTGCGCGCCGTCATCGAGGAGCACCGCCCGGACGAAGTGGCGATCGAGCAGGTGTTCGTGTCGAAGAACGCGGACTCCGCGCTCAAGCTCGGCCAGGCGCGCGGCGCCGCGATCTGCGCCGTGGTCATGCACGACCTGCCGGTGAGCGAGTACGGCGCACGCCAGGTGAAGCTGGCCCTGGTTGGCAGCGGCGCCGCCGACAAGGCCCAGGTGCAGCACATGGTCGGCGCCATGCTGGGCCTCAAGGGGCGACTGCAGGCCGATGCCGCCGATGCCCTGGCCATCGCCATCACCCACGCCCACGTCCGCGCCAGCGCGCAGCGGATGGGCATCGATGCAAAACTGGCCTGGAGCCGCAGATGATCGGTCGTCTCAGGGGGGTGCTTGCGCACAAGTCGCCGCCGTGGCTGGTGCTGGACGTCAATGGCGTCGGCTATGAACTCGAAGCGCCGATGAGCACCTTCTACGAGCTGCCTGTGCTGGGCAAGGAAGTCTCGCTGTTCACGCACTACGCGCAGAAGGAGGACTCGGTGTCGCTGTACGGCTTTGCCAGTGAAGCCGAGCGGCGCCTGTTCCGCGACGTGCAGCGGGTGACCGGCATCGGCGCGAAGATCGCGCTGGCGATCCTGTCGGGTGCCAGCGTCGAAGAGTTCGCGCGCCTGGTGCAGGCTGGCGACGTGAGCGCGCTGACCCGCATCCCGGGCATCGGCAAGAAGACCGGCGAGCGCATCGTGGTCGAACTGCGCGACCGCGCGGAGGCGATCATGGGCGGTGCGATCGCCATGCCGGCTGCGGGCGTGCCGGCCGATCCGCTGACCGAGGCCACCGTGGCCCTGCAGCAGCTCGGCTACAAACCGGCGGAAGCCCAGCGCATGGCGCGCACGGCGCATGCCGAGGGTGACACTGCCGAAGCCATCATCCGAAAGGCGCTACAGTCCGCGCTTCGCTGAACCGGCACGGCGCCTCCAATCGCATGTCAACAGGTACATCCCAGCCGGTCGCTCCGGTACAGGACGGACGCGGCCAGGCCCATGGCGACGGCACGGGCCAGGGCCGCGGCAGGATCGGCCTGGCCGGGCTGGTGGTCGGCGCCATCGGCGTGGTCTTCGGTGACATCGGCACCAGCCCGCTGTACACGCTGCGCATGGCCTTCAGCGAGAACTACGGCCTGACCGCCAACCACGACACCGTGCTCGGCATCCTGTCGCTGATCTTCTGGGCGCTGACGGTGGTGGTGACTTTCAAGTACGTCACCATCATCATGCGCGCCGACAACGAGGGCGAGGGCGGCATCATGGCGCTGATGGCGCTGGCCCAGCGCAGCCTGAAGCCGGGTTCGCGGTCGGTGTACTTGGTGGGCATCTTCGGGGTGTTCGGCGCGTCGCTGTTCTTCGGCGACGGCGTGATCACGCCCGCGATCTCGGTGCTGTCGGCGGTGGAGGGCCTGGAGGTGGTGGCCCCGGGACTCGACGACTGGATCGTGCCGATCACGGTGCTGGTGCTGGGCGCGCTGTTCGCCACCCAGCGCTTCGGCTCCGGGATCGTGGGGCGCGTGTTCGGGCCGATCACCATCCTCTGGTTCCTGGTGCTGGCGGCGCTTGGCGTGCTCAACATCCTGCACGAACCCGAGGTGCTGCACGCCATCAATCCCTGGTGGGCGGCGCGCTTCTTTGTCGACCACAGCTGGGGCGGGGTGTTTATCCTCGGCGCCGTGGTGCTGGCCGTGACCGGTGGCGAGGCGATCTACACCGACATGGGCCACTTCGGCGCGCGCCCGATCCGCCTGGGCTGGTACTGGTTCGTGCTGCCGTCGCTGATGCTGAACTACCTGGGGCAGGGCGCGCTGGTGCTCGAGGACCCGTCGGCGATCCGCAACCCGTTCTTCATCGGCGTGCCCGAATGGGGGCGCTGGCCGATGGTGGTACTGGCCACCGCGGCCACCGTGATCGCCTCGCAGGCGGTGATCACCGGCGGCTTCTCGGTCGCGCGCCAGGCCATGCAGCTGGGCTACATCCCGCGCATGCGCATCAAGCACACCTCCAGCGAGACCATCGGCCAGATCTACATCCCGGCCATCAACTGGTCGATGGCGGTGATCGTGATCGCGCTGGTGCTGAGTTTCCGCACCTCGTCCTCGCTCGCGGCCGCCTACGGCATCTCGGTGTCGATGACGATGCTGATCGACACGCTGCTGCTGGCGATCGTGGCGCGCGCGCTGTGGCCGAAGGCGCGGCGCTGGATTTTGCCCAGCTGCGTGGGCTTCGTGCTGATCGACCTGGCTTTCGTGGTCGCCAACGGCGCCAAGGTCCTGCAGGGCGCCTGGTTCCCGCTGGTGCTGGGCATCGTGCTGTTCACCATGCTGCGGACCTGGCGGCGCGGAAAGGAGCTGCTGCGCGAAGGCGTCCAGGCGGGCGGCCTGCGCCTGGACACCTTCATCTCCAGCCTGATGCTGGCGCCGCCGGCGCGGGTGCCGGGCACGGCGATCTTCATGACCAGCGATCCCGGCGTGGTGCCGCACGCCTTCATGCACAACCTCAAACACAACAAGGTGCTGCACGAGCGCAACCTGTTCCTGACGGCGGAGACGCTGTCGATGCCTTTCGCGTCGCGCGAACGGCGGCTGGCGCTGCACGGCATCGGCGACGACTTCTACCGGGTGACGGTGCGCTTCGGTTTCATGGAGATCCCGGACGTGCCGCTGGCGCTGATGCGGGGCTGCGATATGGAAGGGCTCGACATCGATCCGATGGACACCACCTACTTCGTCAGCCGCGAGACCGTGGTTGCCAGCCGGCGCGTGGGCATGCCGGTGTGGCGCGACAAGCTGTTCGCGGTCATGCATCGCAACGCGGCCCCCGCCAACGCGTACTTCCGCATCCCTGGCAATCGCCTGGTGGAGCTGGGGGCACAGGTCGAGATCTGAGATATCCCGCTTGGCCTATTCATGGCAGCGGGCTAACCTAGGGACCAGCCAGCCAACCCTTCGCAAGGGAGTGACGCGCCTTGGAAACAGGCCAGTCGAGCAAGCGCCGCGAGTTGTACATGTTCCTGTTCATCACCGTGGTGCTGTTCCCGGTGCTGTCGGTGATGGTGGTGGGTGGTTATGGCTTCGCCGTGTGGTTCTGGCAGATGTTCGTCGCCGGCCCGCCCACGGGTTGAGGCATGGGTGCAGCCTTCGCCGACGCCGTCATGAATAAGCCCCCCGATCTGGGCCGCAGGGCGCTGCTGCGCGGACGGCTGCATGCGCCGCCGCCGCTGCGCCCGCCGTGGGCGCTGGATGAATCCCGCTTCGTGGATGCCTGCACAGGCTGTGGGGATTGCGTCGCCGCGTGCCCGGAGCAGGTGCTGGTGCCCGCGGGTGGGCGGCTTCCGGAGTTCGACCCGGCGCGCGGGGAATGCACGTTCTGCGGTGACTGCGCAACGGCATGCACCCGCTCGGCCTTCGGTCCGGTGACCGGACTTTCCTGGACGCTGCGTGCCCAGGTGGGCGAAACCTGCCTGGCCGCGCGCGGCATCGTCTGCTCAAGCTGCCGCGACGCCTGCGGCGAGGCGGCGATCATGTTCCCGCCCACGCGCACGGTCCCGGTGCCGCACGTGGCTGCCGATCGCTGCACCGGCTGCGGTGCCTGTGTCGCCGGCTGCCCGACGGCGGCCATCACGCTGGCGCCCGGCCGGCAGGAAGCAGCTGATGAACTCTGATGCCGCGCGCGAATGGCACCTCGCCAGCCTGGTGGTACGCCACCATCCGGAAGCGATCCCCGGGCTTGCCAAGGCCATCGGCCTGGCCGAGGGACTCGAGCTCGCCATCCAGGACGACACGCGCAGCGTGCTGGTGCAGGAAAGCGACGGCACCGCAGGCCTGATGGCCAACATCGACATGCTGCAGGCGCTGCCTGGCGTGGTCACCGTCAACCTTGTCTATCACCACGTCGAGCGGTCGCCGCTGCCCGGCGATGTCCCCGCATCTGCCACTCAGGAGTCCACCGGATGACCACCAGCCGCCGCGAATTCATCCGCACCAGTGCCATTGCCAGCGCCGCCGTCGCCGCCGGACTGCCGGTGCCCGGCGGCGCCGCCGAGGCGGTGGTCGAGGATGACAAGGGCCTGAAGTGGAGCAAGGCGCCCTGCCGCTACTGCGGCACCGGCTGCGGCATCAACGTCGCCGTGCGCAACGGCCGCGTGGTTGCCACCCACGGCGACGTCAAGGCCGAGGTCAACCGCGGGCTCAACTGCGTCAAGGGCTACTTCCTGTCCAAGGTGATGTATGGCACCGATCGCCTGACCACGCCGCTGCTGCGCAAGACGAATGGCGTCTACGACAAGGAAGGCGACTTCACCCCGGTGGGCTGGGACGAGGCCTTCGACGTGATGGAGGAGAAGTTCAGGGCGACGCTGAAGGCCAAGGGCAGCGACGCCATCGGCATGTTCGGCTCCGGACAGTGGACGGTCTGGGAGGGCTATGCCGCCAACAAGCTGATGAAGGCAGGCTTCCGCAGCAACCACATCGATCCCAATGCGCGCCACTGCATGGCGTCGGCGGTCACGGGCTTCATGCGCACCTTCGGCATGGACGAGCCGATGGGCTGCTACGACGACATCGAGGCCGCCGACGCCTTCGTGCTCTGGGGCTCGAACATGGCCGAGATGCACCCGATCCTCTGGACGCGGGTCACCGACCGCCGGCTGTCGAACCCGCACGTCAAGGTCGCGGTGCTGTCGACCTACGAGCACCGCAGCTTCGACCTGGCCGACATCCCGATGGTGTTCACGCCGCAGACGGATCTCGTGATCCTGAACTACATCGCCAACCACATCATCCGGTCGGGCCGGGTCAACAAGGACTTCGTCGACAAGCACACCACGTTCAAGCGCGGTAACGACGACATCGGTTACGGCCTGCGCCCCGAGCATCCGCTGGAGATGGCGGCGAAGAACGCCGGCGACGCCAACGGCGGCACGCCGATCGACTTCGACGAATTCGCGCGCTTCGTGGCGCCCTATACGCTGGAGAAGGCCGTCGAGATGAGCGGCGTCGAGCGCGGCTGGCTGGAAAAGCTGGCCGAGCTGTACGCCGACCCGGACATCAAGGTCATGTCCTTCTGGACCATGGGCTTCAACCAGCACACGCGCGGCACGTGGGCCAACAACATGGTCTACAACATCCACCTCCTGACCGGGAAGATCGCGACTCCGGGCAACAGCCCGTTCTCGCTGACCGGCCAGCCCTCGGCCTGCGGCACCGCGCGCGAGGTCGGTACGTTCAGCCACCGGCTGCCGGCGGACATGGTGGTGACCAATCCCGACCATCGCGCCATGGCCGAGGACATCTGGAAGATCCCGCGCGGGATCATCAAGGACAAGCCCGGCTACCACGCGGTCGAGCAGAACCGCGCGCTCAAGGACGGCAAGCTCAACGCCTACTGGGTGCAGGTCAACAACAACCTGCAGGCGGGCGCGAACATCCTCGAAGAGGGCTATCCGGGCTATCGCAACCCGGACAATTTCATCGTGGTCTCCGATGCCTATCCCACGGTCACCTGCCAGGCCGCCGATCTGATCCTGCCCACGGCGATGTGGGTGGAAAAGGAGGGTGCCTACGGCAACGCCGAGCGCCGCACCCACTTCTGGCACCAGCTGGTCGATGCGCCCGGCGAGGCGAAGTCCGACCTGTGGCAGCTGATGGAATTCTCCAAGCGCTTCACCACCGACGAGTGCTGGCCGGAAGACATCCTGGCGGCCAATCCGGAGTTCCGCGGCAAGACGCTTTACGAAGTGCTGTACCGCAACGGCAAGGTCGATGCCTTCGGCGTGGACGAGATCGAAGACGGCTACGCCAACCATGAGGCCGATGCCTTTGGCTTCTACGTGCAGAAGGGCCTGTTCGAGGAATACGCCGAGTTCGGCCGCGGCCACGCGCACGACCTCGCACCCTTCGACCGCTACCACCAGGAGCGCGGGCTGCGCTGGCCGGTGGTGGACGGCAAGGAGACGCGCTGGCGCTACCGCGAGGGCGCCGACCCCTACGTGACGCCGGGCACCGGCTTCGAGTTCTACGGCAATCCGGACGGCCGCGCGGTGATCTGGGCGCTGCCGTACGAGCCGCCCGCGGAATCGCCGGACGAGGAATACAACCTGTGGCTGGTGACCGGCCGCGTGCTGGAGCACTGGCATTCGGGCTCGATGACCATGCGCATCCCGGAGCTGTACAAGGCCGTGCCGTCGGCCGTGGTGTTCATGCATCCCGATGATGCGCGCGAGCGCGGGCTGAAGCGTGGCGACGAGGTGGAAGTGGCCTCGCGCCGCGGTGCGATGCGCACGCGCGTGGAGACGCGTGGCCGCAACCGCATGCCGCGGGGCGTGGTGTTCGTGCCCTGGTTCGACGCCGCGCAGCTGATCAACAAGGTCACGCTGGACGCGACCGATCCGATCTCCAAGCAGACCGATTTCAAGAAGTGCGCGGCGAAGGTCGTCGCGGTGGGAGCCTGACATGCGCCGGATACCGATCCACGCCTTCCTCCCCGTGCTGGCCGCGGCCGTGCTGCCGCTGCTGCTCGCAGCCTGCGGCGACCGCGATCCCGCACCTGAAATCCGCCCCCCCGCGCCGCCGATCAGCGCCCGCGGCAACCCGGCACAGGACATCGACAACCTGCGTCGCAACGTCCCCATCCTCAGCGAAATCACGCCGCTGCCGATGGCGACCGTGGAGAACTTCGACATGACCCGCGGCCGCGCCTACCCGATGCAGCCGCCGACCATCCCGCACAGCATCGACGGCTACCAGGTGGACCTGAACTCCAACCGCTGCATGCTCTGCCATGCGCGCAGCAACGCGGCCCAGTTCCAGGCGCCGCCGGTCAGCGTCACCCACTACATGGACCGTGACGACCAGTTCCTGGCCGAAGTCTCGCCGCGCCGCTACTTCTGCGTGCAGTGCCATGTCACCCAGACCAACGCCCGGCCGCTGGTGGCCAACGGCTTCCGCGACATCGACGAGGTGCTGCGGTCGGAGCGCATGCAATGAGGCTGCTGCGCCGTGGCCGCGACGGGCTGGTGTCGCTCTGGGCCCAGTTCAACCGGCCGGCCAGGTACCTGAGCCTGGGCTTCCTGACGATGGGCGGCTTCATCGCCGGCATCGTGTTCTGGGGCGGCTTCAACACCGCGCTGGAGGCCACCAATACCGAGGTCTTCTGCACCAGCTGCCACGAGATGGAAGCCAACGTCTTCGAGGAGCTGAAGAGCACCATCCACTACACCAACCGCTCCGGCGTGCGCGCGACCTGTCCCGACTGCCATGTGCCGCATGACTGGACCGACAAGATGGCCCGCAAGATGCAGGCGTCCAAGGAGGTCTGGGGCAACATCTTCGGCACCATCGACACCCGCGAGAAGTTTCTGGACAACCGGCTGAAGCTGGCCCAGCACGAATGGGACCGGCTCAAGGCCAACGACTCGCTTGAATGCCGCAACTGCCACGACTACGACTCGATGGACCTCACCCGCCAGGCCAGCCGCGCCGCCTTCGTCCACCGCAGCTACCTGGCCACCGGCGAGGCGACCTGCATCGACTGCCACAAGGGCATCGCCCACAAGCTGCCCGACATGACCGGCATCCCCCAGGGCGTGCAATCGCTTCCGTCCCTGCCATCTCCCCACTGACAGCGCGCCCCCCTCCGTAGGAGCAGCTTTAGCCTGCTCCTGCAGGAGTGTCGTTGGGCATGGGCCTGTGTCGGTCGGCGTGCGAACATGGCGGCATGAGTGAAGAGCGGATCATCGGCGGCGGGGCCACCCGCGAAGACGCCGCCATCGAGGCCTCGATCAGGCCGCAGCGACTGGACGACTACCTCGGCCAGCAGCCCGTGCGCGAGCAGATGTCGATCTACATCGAGGCCGCGAAGCGCCGCGGCGAGGCCATGGACCACGTCCTGATCTTCGGCCCTCCCGGGCTCGGCAAGACCACCCTCAGCCACGTGATCGCCAACGAACTCGGCGTCAGCCTGCGTACGACCTCGGGTCCTGTGATCGAGAAAGCCGGCGACCTGGCGGCGCTGCTGACCAACCTCCAGCCGCACGACGTGCTGTTCATCGACGAAATCCACCGCCTCTCGCCCGTGGTCGAGGAGGTGCTGTACCCGGCGATGGAGGATTTCCAGATCGACATCATGATCGGCGAGGGCCCGGCCGCGCGCTCGATCAAGCTCGACCTGCCGCCCTTCACGCTGATCGGCGCCACCACGCGCGCGGGGCTGCTGACCGCGCCGCTGCGCGACCGCTTCGGCATCGTCCAGCGCCTGGAGTTCTACAGCGCCGCCGAGCTGACCCGGATCGTGCGCCGCTCGGCGCAGATCCTCGGCATCGACTGCGCGCCCGAAGGCGCCGACGAGATCGCGCGGCGTTCGCGCGGCACCCCGCGCATCGCCAATCGCCTGCTGCGCCGGGTGCGCGACTACGCCCAGGTGCGCGCCGCCGGCCACATCGACAAGGAGGTCGCGGATGCGGCCATGGAAATGCTCAAGGTCGATCCCGAGGGTTTCGACAACCTGGACCGACGACTGCTCAACCTGATCATCGAGAACTTTGACGGCGGTCCGGTGGGCGTCGAGTCGCTGGCCGCGGCGCTGAGTGAAGAGCGCGGCACGCTCGAGGACGTGATCGAGCCCTACCTGATCCAGCAGGGCTTCCTGGTGCGCACCGCCCGCGGCCGCATGGCCACCCACAAGGCCTGGCGCCACCTCGGCCTGCAGCCGCGGGGGCCGGCCGCCGAAACCCTGTTTTGAGCGGCGACCAGCCGTGATTCCACCGCCATGGGGACCGTCGTAATGCCTCTGTTCAGCCTTCCGACCCGCGTCTACTGGGAAGATACCGATGCCGGTGGCGTGGTCTACCACGCCCGGTACGTGGCCTTTCTCGAGCGCGCGCGCAGCGAATGGATGCGCAGCCTGGGCTACGGGCAGCAGGCCATGATCGATGGCCAGGACCTGGTGTTCGCGGTGCGTGACATGCAGCTCGATTTCCGTTGGCCTGCACGCCTGGACGACGCGCTCGAGGTCACCGTGGCGCTGGCACGGGTGCGCCGGGCCAGCGTGGAGTTCGCACAGGAAGTGCGGCGCGATGGCGAGCGGCTGGCGTCGGCGCGGGTGCGGGTCGCGGCGATCGACGCGCGCAGCTTCCGGCCGCGGGCGCTGCCGGACCAGTTATACGAACAGTTCAAATCCCTCGAATCCAACGCGGAGCAAGATTGATGAGTGCAACGGCCATCCTGATGCAGGTGAGCAGCGTCGAACCCCTGCCGGAGGACGCGCCGGCGGATACCGTGGCGCTGGCCGCGGACGCCGCCACCCAGGCCGCGGCCCTGCCGACCACCGGCGGCGAGCTCGACCTGCTGCACCTGGTCCTGCACGCATCGCTGCCGGTGCAGCTGGTCATGCTGGTGCTGCTGTTCGCCTCGATCGCCTCGTGGGTGATCATCTTCCGCAAGAAGCGCCTGATCGACCGCGCCGAGAAGGAGGCCGACCGCTTCGAGGAGCGCTTCTGGTCCGGCGCCGACCTCGGCAAGCTCTACAGCGCCGCCAGCGAGCGCAACCGCGAGGTCGAGGGCCTGGAAGCGATCTTCGAAGCCGGCTTCCGCGAGTACAGCCGCAGCGGCCAACGCCGCGGTGGCGACAGCCGGGCGAAGCTGGAAGGCGCGCAGCGCGGCATGCGCGTGGCCAGCTCGCGCGAGCTCGACGGCCTCGAGCACAACCTGGAGTTCCTTGCCAACGTCGGTTCGATCGCGCCCTACGTCGGCCTGCTGGGCACCGTGTGGGGAATCATGATCGCGTTCCAGGGCCTGGTGAACGTCAAGGAAGCGACCATCGCAAGCGTCGCCCCGGGTATCTCCGAGGCGCTGATCGCGACGGCCATGGGCCTGTTCGCGGCCATCCCGGCAGTCTGGGCCTACAACCGCTTCGCGACCAAGGTCGAGCGCGTCGCCGGGCGCTACGACGCGTTCTCCGAGGAGTTCTCCTCGATCCTGGAGCGCCAGTCCTCGGCCGGCGAGGCTTGATCCATGGCCGTCCGGTCCCGCCGCGGCAAGCGCCGCCAGCTCAAGAACGAAATCAACGTCGTCCCCTACATCGACGTGATGCTGGTGCTGTTGATCATCTTCATGGTCACCGCGCCGCTGATGAACCTCGGCGTCGACGTGCAGCTGCCCGAGTCCAATGCCAAGTCGATCACCGAGCAGAAGGATCCGGTGGTGGTGAGCGTGGATGCGGGCGGCAACTATTTCCTCGCCGTTGAAGCCGGCAGCAACGAGGCCGTCGACCCGACCACGCTCAGCGCCAAGGTGCGCGCGCTGGTGGCCAACAACGCCGACGTCGCGGTGTTCGTCGCCGCCGACGGCGCCGGCAGCTACCAGAACGTGATGGATGCGATGGCGCTGCTGCAGAACGCAGGCGTCGAGCGCGTCGGCCTGATGAGCGATCCCAGGCAGGGCGGCGCACCCTGATGCGGGAGGAACGCGCCGATACCACGCGCGCGGTGGTGCTGGCCGTGCTGCTCCACGTCGCCCTGTTCACGCTGATGTTGGCGGGCGTGTGGTGGACGCGGGACGCTGCACCGCCGTCGGCCGCGGGCTCGCCGATCAGCGCCGAGCTGATCGACGGCAGCGACCTGTCGGCGGCGATGCAGCAGACCCTGCGCAACCGCCCCGAACCGGCGCCGCCCGAGCCGGTGCCGCCCGAGCGTGAGCCGGTTCCCGAACCGGATCCGGTCGTGGTCGAAGATGCGGCGCCCGAGCCGCAGCCGATCCCGGTGCCGCTGCCCGAAGACGCACCCGTGGAGCCGCAGCCGACCCCGCAGGTGCAGGTGCCCGAGCCTTCGCCCGTGGACCAGGAAGAGGTGCGCCGCGACGCGATCGCGCGCGAGACCGCCGAGCGCGAAGCCGAGGCGAAGCGCCGCCAGGAGCAGATCGACCTGACCGAGCGCAAGCGCGAGGAAGAGGCCGAGCAGAAGCGCCGCCTGGCCCAGCAGCAGAAGCTCGCCGAGCTGCGTCGCCAGCAGGACCAGGTGCGGCGCGAGCGTGAGCAGCTCGAGCGCAACCAGGAGCGGATCGCGCAGAGCAGGGCGGAGCAGGCGTCGGAGCAGGCGTCGTCGGTCGGCACGCCGCCGCCCGGCAATGAGGGCGTCGATGCCGGCCTGCAGGCGCAGTACCAGGCCGCGATCATGGAGGCGATCCTCCGCAACTGGACGCGGCCCGACAACGTGCCCCTGGGGCAGCGGTGCCGGATCACCATTACCCAGGTGCGCGGTGGCACGGTCGTCCGGGCCGAGGTGTCACCGTCCTGTCCCTTCGACGACCTGGGCCGCCGATCGGTCGAGGCTGCAGTCCTCAAGGCCCAACCCTTGCCTTACGCCGGCTTTGAGAGCGTATTCGACCGCACCCTGAGACTGAACTTCGAAGCCCGGGACCGCTGACCCCGGGCGCCGACCGCACTGTGGGTGCGGCCATGGCCGCGATTGCCGCGGGGAAAGGCATCGCCGCTACAGCGGCTCCCACACCAGCAAGCCGCATCGTCGGCATGACGGCTCCCACAGGAGCCGGGATCCGTTCATCCTTGTGAGCGCCTTCACGCCCATCCTGTCACTCTCTGAAAGTCCACATCCGGAGCCCGGTATGACCCGAATCCAACGCCGGCTGGCGACCACGCACGCGTGGTTTATCGTCTGCCTTGCACTCCTCCTGCCGTTCGCCGCCTTCGCGCAGCAGGGCGGCCTCGAGATCGATATCGTCGGTGGCAACGCGCAGGCACTGCCTATCGCCGTGGTGCCCATGCCCTACCTCGGTGCCGGCGCGGCTCCGGACACCGACGTCGCGCGCGTGGTGCGCGAGGACCTGGCGCGCTCCGGCCAGTTCCGCGGCCTGCCCGAGCAGGACATGGTCGACCGGCCGACCCGCGGCGGCGAGGTGGATTACGCCACCTGGCGCACGCTCAAGCAGGACTTCCTCGTGGTCGGGCGCGTGGTCGATGCCGGCGGCGGCGCATTCCGGGTCGAGTACGAACTGTTCGACGTGGCCAAGCAGGAGCGCCTGCTCGGCGTGGCCATGACCGGCCGCGCCAACGCCATGCGCGATGTCGGCCACCAGATCGCCGACGCCATCTACGAGAAGATCCTGGGCGTGCGCGGCGCCTTCTGGACCCGCATCGCGTACGTGACTTCCACCGGCACCGGCGCGAACATCAACTACGCGCTGATGGTTGCCGACGCCGACGGTTACAACCCGCAGGTGGTGGTGCGCTCGACCGAGCCGCTGATGTCGCCCGACTGGAGTCCCGACGGCCGCAAGCTGGCCTACGTTTCCTTCGAACACAACAACAATTCGGCCATCTACATCCAGGACCTGGGCACCGGCGCCCGCGAGCGGGTGGCGAGCTTCCGCGGCATCAACAGTTCGCCGGCGTTTTCCCCGGATGGCAGCAGGTTGGCGCTGACCCTGTCGCGCAGCGGCAGCCCCGAGATCTACGTGATGGACCTCGGCAGCAAGGCCCTGACCCAGCTCACCACCCAGATCGGCATCGATACCGAACCGACCTGGAGCGCCGACGGGCGGAGCATCTACTTCACGTCCGACCGCGGCGGCAGGCCGCAGGTCTACCAGGTGCCGGCCTCCGGCGGCAGCGCGACCAGGGCGACGTTCCAGGGCAATTACAACGCCAGCCCGACGGTTTCGTTCGACGATAAAAAGATCGCCGTGGCGCAGGGTTCAGGAAACGTATACCGTATTGCGTTGCTGGACCGCAGCCTCGGCACGCCGCGCTGGTCCACGCTGTCGCCAGGGTCGCTCGACGAATCGCCGAGCTTCGCCCCGAACGCCAGCATGGTGCTGTACGCGGGCAGGGAAGGCAGCAGGGGAGTCCTGTATGCCGTTTCCGCCGACGGACGCGTCCGCCAGCGGCTGGTACTTGCCGACGGTAACGTCCGCGAGCCGGCGTGGGGACCGTACCGCGAGCGCTGACATCGCGTGCACGGCCGATACAGCAATGTGAAGTACTGCCCATCTGAAGGATCGACGAGAGATGAAGACCACAACCCGCGTTCTGCTCACAGCCCTGCTCTGCACGGCAGCCGTTGCCTGCACCAAGAAGGTCAAGGAAGAAGTCCCGACCGCCACCCCGACCACCCCCACCACCACCCAGCCGTCCACCACGCCGGGTGCCTACGGTCCCGAGGACCTGGACACCGACGCGTGCCTGCGCCAGCGCACCATCTATTTCGATTTCGACCAGGAGTCGGTGCGTCCGGAGTTCCAGGCTGCAATGGCCTGCCACGCCAAGTACCTGCGCGACCGTCCTTCGGCCCGCATCACGCTTGAAGGCCATGCCGACGAGCGCGGCAGCCGTGACTACAACCTCGGCCTCGGCGAGCGCCGCGGCAACGGTGTGTCGTCCGCACTGCAGGCCAATGGCGGTTCCGCCGGCCAGCAGACCGTGACCAGCTACGGCGAAGAGCGCCCGACCTGCACCGCCTCGAGCGAGGATTGCTGGGCGCAGAACCGTCGGGTGGAGATCACCTACACCGCCCGTTGATCGGCGGCACGGCAGCAACACGTCGGCAGCTGGCGGGAACCCCGCCAGCTGCCGATTGTCTTTATGAAGTCCGAAAATCAGATGCCAAGACCATGACCCGCAGCCACTTCCTGACCAGCTTCGCCCTCGTTGCCGCCGTGTCGGCGGCACTGGTGGCGCCACCCGCCGCCGCGCAGCGCGCCAGCCTGGGTGAACGCGTGGCCGCGCTCGAATCGCAGGCCGCCAACAACCAGGGCAACATCGACCTTCTCAACCAGCTCACCGCGATGCGCAGCGAACTGCGCGCGCTGCGTGGACAGGTCGAGGAGCTGCAGCAGCAGAACCAGGCGCTCGAGACCGCGATGCGCAACCAGTATCTCGACGTTGACGACCGCCTGAACCGGATCGAAGGCGGGGCGCCCGCGGACGCCGGCGCCGCTGCACCAGCGGCGGCCACCCCGGCGGCCAGCGCATCCGCTGCCTCGGGTGCGGCCGCTGCGCGCACGCCCACCACGGCGCCGGCGGAGCGCGCCCCGGTGGTGTTCGGCGATGCCGGCCTGCTGGCCAATGCCGCCGACGAGCGCAGCGCCTACGAAACCGCCTTCGCTGCGCTGCGTGCAGGCGACTACGAACAGTCGGCGGGCCTCTTCAACGAGTTCCTGCGCGTGTACCCGACCGGCTCCTACGCGCCCAACGCGACCTACTGGCTGGGCGAGAGCTACTACGTCACCCAGGACTACGCGCGCGCGCAGGCGCAGTTCGAAACCATCCTCCAGCGCTGGCCGACCCACGACAAGGCGCCCGGCTCGCTGCTGAAGATCGGCCTGTCGCAGTACGGACAGCGGGACCTGGTTGCCGCCGAGGCCACCCTGGCCCGCGTCGTCGAGCAATACCCGGGCACCGACGCCGCCCGCACCGCCGACGACCGGCTGCGCTCGATCCAGCTCAACAGCCTGCGCTGAACGCGGCGCGGCGCGACGCCCGCAGGCCGGGCGCCGCCGGGCCGCGCGTTACAATGAAGGCCATGAATATCCCTCTCGCCGAGACCGGCGCGGCCAGCGTCGCGACCCCGGACCGGCTCCGCATCACCGAGATTTTCCTGTCGCTGCAGGGCGAAGCGCGCGACGCCGGCTGGCCGACCGTGTTCGTGCGCCTGACCGGCTGTCCGCTGCGCTGCACCTACTGCGACACCGCCTATGCCTTCCATGGTGGCCAGTGGCACGACGTGGACGCGATCCTTGCCGAAGTCGCCGGCCACGGCGTGCGCCATGTCTGCGTGACCGGCGGCGAGCCGCTGGCGCAAAAACGCTGCATCGGCCTGCTGCGGCGGCTGTGCGATGCCGGCTACGTCGTGTCGCTGGAAACCTCCGGCGCGCTGGACATCGGCGAGGTCGATCCCCGCGTTTCCCGCGTGCTCGACATCAAGACGCCCGGTTCCGGCGAGGACGCACGCAACCTCTGGTCGAACGTCGACCTGCTGACGCCGCACGACCAGGTCAAGTTCGTGATCTGCAGCCGCGCCGACTACGAGTGGGCGCGGGAGGCAATGGCGCGCCATGCGCTGGACGCGCGCTGCGACGTGCTGTTCTCGCCAAGCAAATCCGAGCTGGAGGCGCGCCAGCTCGCCGACTGGATCGTCGCCGATCGCCTGCCGGTGCGCTTCCAGATGCAGCTGCACAAGATCCTCTGGAACGACGAGCCGGGGCGGTGAGGCGCGTGCCGAGGCCTCACCACGCACCAGCCCAGGGTCTTATCACCGGATCATCGGAGTCCGCATCTTGAACAACGCAGTGGTACTGGTTTCCGGCGGCATGGATTCCGCCGTCGTCCTCGCCCTGGCCCGCGAGCAGGGCTTCGCGGTGCACGCGCTGAGCGTGGCCTATGGCCAACGCCACACCTCGGAACTCGAAGCCGCCGCCGCCCTGGCCGCGAGCCAGGGTGCCGTGGCGCACAAGGTGGTCAGCGTGGACCTGCGCGCGATCGGCGGCTCGGCCCTGACTGCCGACATCGAAGTGCCCGAGGCCGGCAGTGCCGGCATCCCGGTCACCTACGTGCCGGCGCGCAATACGATCATGCTGTCCATCGCGCTCGGCTGGGCCGAAGTGGTTGGCGCGGCGGACATCTTCTGCGGGGTCAACGCCGTCGATTACTCGGGCTATCCCGACTGCCGGCCCGAGTTCATCGACGCTTTCGAGCGCCTGGCCAACCTCGCGACCCAGGCCGGCGTGGACGGTGCCGGCATCCGCGTGCACGCGCCGCTGCAGCACATGTCCAAGGGTGACATCGTGCGCGAGGGGCTGCGCCTGGGCGTGGACTTCTCGAAGACGGTGTCGTGCTACCGCGCAGATGCTGATGGACGCGCCTGCGGGCATTGCGATGCCTGCGTGCTGCGCGCTGAAGGGTTCACGGCCGCCGGTGCCCCGGACACGACGCGCTACGTCGGCTGAGGTCCGGGGTCGGAACTCCCGCCCGCGCCGTCGCCACGACGGTGCAGGCAACCGGGCTCATCACTGGCGCGCCGCAGACGGCGCAGCGGATCGATTTCCAGGCCGATGCGCAGCGAGCTGCCGATGCGCTGCGCGGTTTCGAACACGTGCCGGGCCTGCGCCTTCGGCAGCACCTCGCGCGCGGTTACGTCCCAGAGCGCCAGCCAGCGCGCGAAATGCTGGTCGTCCACGCCCAACGGGCGGTGCGCGGCCATCGGGTTGCCGCGATAGCTCCCCGCGCGCAGCAGCACCGAGCACCAGAAGCGGACCAGGGTGTCGAGGTGCGCGTCCCAGTCCTCCACCGTGGCCTCGAATACCGGGCCCAGCAGCCAGTCGACGCGGGCACGGGCATAGAAGGCGTGGACCAGCCGGGTGATGCCGGCTTCGTCGGGCAGGTGCGCGGAGTCAGCGGCCGCCGCGGGACGGGGGTCGGAAAAGGCCATGGCCCCAGTATCCGCCGGCGTCGCTGCATGCAGCCTTGACCCAGGTCACGCCTGCGGCTGGAGGCTTGGCGTGACATAATTCGCGGTTCGTGGGGCCGTTAGCTCAGCCGGTAGAGCATCGGACTTTTAATCCGCTGGTCGATGGTTCGAATCCATCACGGCCCACCAGTCAGATCAAGCACTTAGGCCGACTTCGCAGTCGGCCTTTGTCTTTCTGGAACCGCCTAAACACGGTTTAGTCACAAAACGTCGAAGAGGCGACGGCCCCGGCGACTAGAAGGAGGCGGCTCGATCGAATCAAGCCGCCCCCAGTCTCTGCCTCGGGAACCTAAGCCGCCTGAGCCGCCAGGTACCGCTCCACTACCGATGCTTCGTATGCGCGGCGCTCATCGAAGCGATCGCACTTCTTGGTCCACTCGTACACGTACTGTTCGTCCTCATGCTCCCAGTTGGCCACAAGAACGCCCCACAACTTGTAAGCCTTGATGACCCAAGCTTCGCCAAGCGCCTTGTGCAGCACGAGACAAGAGTTCAGAAACGCAGTCGGATCTCCGTCTACTTCTACCCACTCTTCCTGGTCCCAGTTCGAGCGCATATCTTCTTCGCCTACCTCCTGTACAGATACTTCCAAGAGTGCGGAGAGCGATGTCACGCCTCTTGCGATTGCTCGCGCAACGGAAACGGTGCGATTGCTCTGGCTATACGCGATTTCTGGCCCGAGGCGCGTCCAGTGCTCGACGAGCGCGGGATTATCCTGGCCGTGAAGTGGCTGGGAGATGTCGAGGTGCGCAAGCTGCGGGTAGACCTGGCCAATGCAGAGACTGGTGGTAGCGTCGACGTCCCCCCGGTTTTGAGTAGCGCGGCGATCTGGAGTCCAATTCCCCAAAGCGAGGAGATTGGACGTGAAGAAGCGCTTTTCCGAAGAGCAGATCATCGGCTTCCTGCGCGAGGCCGAGGCCGGACTGCCGGTCAAGGAGCTGTGCCGCAAGCACGGCTTCAGCGAGGCGTCGTACTACCTGTGGCGGAGCAAGTTCGGCGGCATGAGCGTGCCCGATGCCAAGCGCCTGAAGGAGCTTGAGACCGAGAACGGCCGGCT